>JAYRKT010000057.1:14651-19194 GCA_041905595.1 Rhodobacter sp. | reverse complement strand
TGAGCTTTGCTCGGACGATATTATGGCGCTCGAAAGCGAAAAAGAATTTAAGAAACGTTTCGGCTTTACGTTGGGGAGGCGCGGCAGAATTGCGCTGTTCGATGTTATCGACAGGTACGACCTAACGAGTGATGAGGTTAAGGCGCTATATCGATTGGGTGCCTTAACATGGGATGGCTCGACATTGCGCGTGGAGGGCAGGCATTGGACCCGCTTTGTAGGAATTTCCTGCTTGTTGGCCCTTGGATTTCTGGCTTGTTGCGTCGCTATAGTACTCCTGCGACTACCGCAAAACGCCATTCTTCAGCGCTTTGAGGTGCTGGCAATTCTCACTGTATTGATAGCACTTTCAGCCGCTGCCTACAGGGTATTTGTTAAGCCGTTTAGCTTATTCCGCCGCCGAACTGGCGGCTGAAACCAAAAGGAGGGCCTTCGGGATTTTTCTCTATTGATGTCGTGTCGACTTGAATCATCGCGGTGTCTCGGCGGCGACAGTCATGACGTTGGACAGCGCCGCCATGAGATTGACCACCAGAAGGGAATGAAAATGCCCGGAAACGGCAACTGATCGGCTAGTGGACGGGTGATCGCGAATGTCCGGATAAGGATCGTGAGACGCATCAAATCTTCCCTCACATCCATCACCGTTCTCGTTCTCGTTGGCGGCGGGCTTGGCCGACTGTCCTGATTTCGGGAACCAGCGCACCTATGCCACAGATCAGGTTGCCTTCTTGTCTTCCGTCTGGATCTCGACCGGTTTGGGCTGACCTGCCGCTGAACCTTCATCCAGCGGCGCCTAGAGTCACTGCGGAGTGTGCGCGGTCTGGCGCAGGTGGAGCAATGGCCGATTGGCGGAGCTGGTCGGGGTTGCGCAGCCGATCGGCCGTTGCGGTGAGCTTGGCCGCATAGACGGCGATATCCAAATCGACGCCGTTCGTTCGCCAACGTCCCCGAGCGGTCGCGCAGCGCCGAGTCCGCCGGGCGGAGAGAGCGGTAGCGGATCATGGTCCGATCGGCCGAGACGATGGTGCAGGCCCGCCGCTCCGACAGATCGAGCACGGCCCTCAGACGCGCGACCGCTTCGCGCCTGGCGGCGGGCCATACCATTTTTTTTACAAGGAGCTCGCGAAGCGAGGCTGCGTCGAGCATCGACTCCGCCAGGAGCTTCTTCAGCTTCGCATTCTTGTCCTCCAGCGCCTTCAGGCGCTTGGCCTCGGAGACGTCCATTTCCCGTGCTTCCGGGCGAGGTCGGCCGCCGTGCTACCTGCCTCGTGCCCCTTCAGCACACCGATGATTTGCTCTTCTGTGAACCGTGCCCGCTTCATCTGTCTGCCCCTCTTCAGGCCAGGCTCCAGCTCGACGTGGAGGAAAGAAGCAGTGGCAGGTCAGGGCGTGTGGGTATGGCCGTGGCCAGTCTCGTGCCCGCGCGCTCGTGGCGCGGCGTCGGCGGCAATCTCGGGTGCCCCGATCCGGATCGAGACCTGCGACAATACCGGCAGATGCGCAAACAGTTCCTCGCGCACGGCGGCGACGATCGCTTGCGCCTCGGAAAGCGGGATCCGGTCGTCGATCTCGACCGCCATCTCGGCATGGAGCCGGTGGCCGAGCCAGCGCGCCTGGATGCCGTGTGCCCGAAGGACGCCCGGAACATGCCCGGCCGCATGCGCGATCTCGTCCAGATGTTCGGGCTCAACCCCGTCGAGCATCCGCATCAGCACCGCCCGGGCCGATTGCCAGACGATCCCGAAGATGGCGAGCGTGATCAGAAGCCCGATGATCGGGTCGGCCAGCGGGAAGCCGGCCCAGACCCCGAGCGCGCCCAGCACGACGACGAGACTGGTGAAGCCGTCGGTGCGCGCGTGGTAGCCATCGGCGACGAGCGCGGCACTGCTGATCTCGCGCCCCACGCGGATGCGGAAGACGGCCACGGCCTCGTTGCCGAGGAACCCGACCACCCCCGCGGCGATGACCCAGCCGAGATGGCTGATCGGCTGCGGATCGATCAGGCGCTGGATCGCCTGATTGCCGGCGACGAGCGCCGAGAAGAGGATGATGGCGACAATGAAGACCCCGGCGATGTCCTCGACCCGGCCGAGCCCGTAGGTGAAGGTTCGCGAGGGGCGTCGGCGCGCGAGGATGAAGGCGACCCAGAGCGGGATCGCGGTAACGGCATCGCCGACATTGTGGATCGTGTCGGCGAGCAGCGCGACGCTCCCCGAGAGCAACACGATGACCAGTTGCATCGCGGCGGTCAGGGCAAGCACCACGAAGGACCACTTGATTGCCCAGATACCGCGCGCGGTGGAAGCGATCGTCGGGTCGATCACGCCATGGGTGTGGCCGTGTCCGTCCGTGCCGTGGTCATGTCCCTGGCCGGGCGTGGCGCGCCGCCTCGTGCCGATGCCCAGCCACTGTCTGACATCTTGAAGCATGTCCTGCCCTTCAGAGGTACTTCGCCATCTCGCGCAGTTCGGCGAGATCGCCGTCGCCGCCCTGGCCGAGGCAGTGGTCGATATGGTCATGGATGAGCGTGCGCTTGGCTGTGGTGATGGCGCGTTCCACCGCCTGAAGCTGCAGCGCGATCTCGGTGCAGGGGCGCCCGGCCTCGATCATCCCGATCACATGGCGCAGATGCCCCTCGGCGCGCTTCAGGCGCTTCACCAGGTCGGGATGGCTGGCATGGATCGGTGTTTCCGTCATGGGGAGTCCCTATCCCCCCAGGGGGGATTGGGCAAGGCCGCACACAGATGGCGGACCGGCAGGACAGGCCGCTGGCGGGCAGCGATCGAGGCATCTTCGGGCGGTGGCTTCCGTCCCTGAGCGCCCTTCTGGCGATCGTGGCGCTGGCGCTCCTGCCGGTGATCGCGAGCCTCCCCGACGCGCCCGCGGCGACTGCCTCGGCCGCAGGGTCCGACGTGCAAGATCCCGGTTGCGGCGGGGCGGGCGGGTCCACCCTTCCCGGCCAGTGCGCGCCGGATCACGATCACCTCGTCGATCTGCCGCCTGCTCCGGCCGCGGAACGACCGACACGGACCCCGGGCTTCCATCGGACCATCGTCGGGCTGTCCTTTGCCCGGCTGATCCCGGAAGCTCCGCAGCGTCCGCCGACGCGCGTCTGACCGGTGCCCGACGCGGCCGGCCAGCCGCGCATCCAACGGTTCTGACGAAAGGTTCCTTGCATGACCCATTTCCCGGGCAGGCGTGGCGCCAGGACGGTGGGGCGCCAGCCGGCGCTTCTGGCTGTCGTCCTCGCCGCCGCGGCGCTTCTTTCTGCCGATGCCGCCCTCGCCCATGCCGTCACGCTGGGCGACAAGGGCTATATCCAGCAGATCACCGGGGTGCAGCTGATCCCCTTCCTCTATCTCGGCGCCAAGCACATGGTGACCGGATATGACCACCTGCTGTTCCTCTTCGGGGTGATCTTCTTCCTCTACGGGCTGAAGCAGATCGGCACCTATGTGTCGCTTTTCGCCATCGGCCATTCCACCACGATGCTGGCCGGGGTCTGGTTCGACGTCGGCATCAACAGCTACATCATCGACGCGATCATCGGCTTCTCGGTGGTCTACAAGGCGCTCGACAACCTGGGCGCCTTTCCGCTCTGGTTCGGCGTCCAGCCTTCGACCCGGGCGGCGGTCCTGATCTTCGGCTTCCTGCACGGCTTCGGCCTCGCGTCGAAGATCATCGACTACGACATCTCGCCGGACGGGCTGCTGGCAAACCTTCTGGCCTTCAATGTCGGCGTCGAGCTCGGCCAGTTGCTGGCGCTCGGCCTGATCCTCGTGGTGATGACGCGCTGGCGCGCCACCCCCGCCTTTGCCCGGCAGGCCTATGCCGCCAATGTCCTGATGATGACCGCCGGCTTTGCCCTGATGGGCATCCAGATCGCCGGCTTCGCCCTCGCGTGAGCCTTCGGAGACCAACGATGCCACAACGACCCGATTTCCGCGGCGCCCCCTTTCCGGACCTGCGCGCCGAACCGTGCCACCCGCCGCATTTGTCGGCAACGGGCCATGTCGACGGCGTCGGGGCGAGCCCGGGCGGGCTCCTGGGCGCGACCCTCGGCGCGGCCGCGGTGGCGGGCGTGATCCTGACCGTTTTCTGGCTGCCGGCCGAATACGGCATCGACCCGACCGGGCTTGGCCGGCGCCTCGGGCTGACGGAGATGGGCGAGATCAAGCAGCAACTCTACGCCGAAGCGGCGATCGACGATGCAGCCAGCGCCGTGCAATTGCCGGTCGCGGCCGCCGCTGCCGGCACCGATCCCACCCTCCTGGACCGGATCGACCGGATCGATGCACAACTGGCGGTGATCGCGGCGGTGGTGGGCGCCGAGGCCGCGCGCGCCCCGGGCGCAGTGGCGCCAGCAGCCCCAGCCGCCGCCCCGGCCGCCGTCGCATGGCGCGACGAATGGAGCTATACCCTCGACCCAGGCCAGGGCGTCGAGGCCAAGCTGGTGATGGAGAAGGGTGCCGTCGCCGAGTTCGAATGGACCGCGAATGGCGGCGTGCTGAACCACGACACCCATGGCGACGGCGGCGGG
>JAYRKT010000057.1:0-14641 GCA_041905595.1 Rhodobacter sp. | reverse complement strand
CAACCCAAACCGATCAGCAGGTGCAGGCAGTAGCTTAAATCAACCCGGAAACTGTCCAAGAGTTGGGGAGTAGCTCAACCCATGGCGACGGCGGCGGGCAGGAAGTCAGTTACGAGCAGGGCCGCGCCGTCCCCGGCCTTGACGGCACGCTGACCGCGGCCTTCGCCGGCAACCACGGCTGGTTCTGGCGCAACCGGACCGAGGCGCCGGTGACCGTCACCCTCCGCACCCGCGGCGAATACCAGCAGATGCTGACACCCTGAGTCGCGCGCCCCGGCAGGCCCCAGCATCGCGGCCCTCCACGGCAGCAGCCGAGGCCCGGGACACAGGGCAAATGGTCTCTGGTGGCGGCAGTCCGGCAGCCAGCAGACCGGAAGCAGGGGTGCCGCTGGGCGGGGAACGCGCTGCCGCGGAGCGCGCCCGTCCCGGTCAATCTGAAATCAGGGCAGGGACGGCCCCACCGGGTCTGGCTGCACCGGGTTGCGCCGGTCCACCCGGATCGGGCTCTCGCCGCCGAGGACGCTGTACCGGGGCCGGAGGTCGGACCGTCCAAGTGCCGGCACGGAGAGGGCGCTGAGCCCCCGCGCGATCGCTCCGGTGGTCAGTTCCGGCGATGGCGCTCGGAAGACATGATCGCCAGCGCGGCGAGATTCCCGGCGGCGATGTTGCGCCAGACAAGGTCGACACCTTCTTCGGGCATCAGGACACCAGGGTCCTGGCAGGCCAGAAGGGCGCCGGTCTCGAAGGCAAGCAATGCAAGCAGGTCTGCATCGGATACGCCCTCCTCGGCCGCGGCACGACGCAGTTCCCGCATCAGCCGGTCCCGGAGTCGCCGAAGCGGGTCGTGCATGTCGCCGTCCATCAAGCGGAGCGTCCTCAAATGCTGCGGCCAGAATCCCGATTAGCCCAATCTCTACCCGAGGCCTTGGTCCGCAGCCAATGCTCAAGGACCTGCATGTCCTTCCCGAGGGATATCCTGGCTGGGGCCCCGGTCTGAGGCGCCGCAGGCAGCGGGCCAAAGGCCCGGATCGTCATCTAACTTGCCCGAGATTAGGGCATCTGACGCGGACGAGGCGGACCTGAAACGACTGGCCGGCCCGGGCGGAGCCGTGATCAACCAGTAAAATCGGTCCGATAATGTGAGCTCGTGGCTCACGGCGCGGCCCCTATCATCATCCGTCGGCCGTCCGCTCCGACGGGTGCATATCCCGATACCCCAAGTAGTTCAGTCATTGTCGGGTGTTCGTTTCAATTCCATAGGTTAGCCGATCCCGCGCGTCGGTGGCCAGGGGTCATTTTTCCTGTCAGGCGTCACGGCAAACTGGCCCCCCCTGACGACATGAGGAACTGACCCCCTCAGCCAGCCAGGAGGTCGGCACGGAGCACGGGAACGGACAGACACATCTGCTGCTTTCATTCGACCGGCTCTGGTCCTCGAGACGGGATCGAGACGGGAAAACCCGCTGCCTTCCATTCCGGAAAACCGTCGACCAGGCGACGCGCCGGGCGCCCGCCTGCCCGCAGAGCGGCCACCGCCTCGAAGGCGAAGATGCAGTACGCCCCGCGGCAGTAGGCGATCACCTCGCGGTCCGGATCGAGTTCGGCAAGCCGGTGCTGCAACTCGCCCAGCGGGATGTTCACGGCGCCGGGGAGATGCCCGTGCGCGAACTCGTCCGCCGGGCGGACGTCGAGCACGGTCACCAGTCCGGCCCCGACCCGGTCCAGCAACTCCTGGCGCGAGACCGGTTCGAGACTGTCCCGCTCGGCATAATAGCTGCGGCGGATGCGATCCACCTCCGCCAGGTTTCGCTCGGCCTGCTGGCGCAGTGCGGTCAGAAGGCCGACCACCCCGTCATCAGCCAGCCTGTACTGGACGAACTTGCCCTCGCGGCGGTTCGCAACGAGCCCGGCGCGGCGAAGCTGCTGCAGATGTTGGGACGCATTGGCGAAGGAAAGGCCGACGCGGTCCGCCAGCGCCTCGACGCTCCGCTCGCCTTGCCCAAGATGCTCCAGAAGCTCCAGCCGGTGCGCGTGGCCGATCGCGCGAGCCACTCCGGCGAACTCGGCAAGGATCGCCTGCTTGGGCCCTGTTGACATCCGCCATACCCCAACGATACTTCTATCAATAGATCGCTTGAATGTAGATCGCGACGGCCGGAAACGCAAGCGTGTCCCGGTCGCCGGATTCCGGGAGCGACCGATGATTCTACGCCAGTTCCTGCATACCGAGCCCGTGGCGGCCTCCTATCTTTTTGGGTGCGGCGGCCAGTCCGCCGGCGCCGTCGTCGATCCTGTCGGCGACGTTGAGGCGTATCTCGCGGCAGCGGAAGCGATGCGCATGCAGATCCTCTACGTGATCGATACGCACCTCCATGCCGACCATGTCTCCGCCGGACGCGCGCTCGCCGAAACTGCGGGCGCAGAGTATGTCCTTTCTGCCGCGGCCGAGGCGTCGTTCCCGTTCAAGGGCGTGCGCGACGGCGACGAGCTTGAGCTGGGGAATGTGGTGGTGAAGGTGCTGCACACGCCCGGCCACACGCCTGAACACATCTCGTTGGTGGTCACCGACCGGACACGCTCGGCCGAACCGTGGTTCGTGCTCACCGGGCACACGCTGATGGTTGGCGATCTCGGCCGCACCGAGCTTGCGACCAGCGCCGAAGACGGGGCTCGCGCGCTCTTCCGTAGCGCACAGAAATTGAAGGCGTTGCCCGATCATCTCGAGGTGCTGCCCGGCGCCTATTCCGGGTCGCTCTGCGGCCGCAGCCTGAGCGGGAAGCCAACCTCGACGATCGGCTTCGAAAGGCTGAACAATCGCGCCTTCCGGATCGAGGACGAAGCCGAGTTCATCCGGATGATGATCGCCGACATTCCGCCGGCGCCGCCCGAGGCGGCACGGATTCGGGCCCTCAACGCTGGCCGGGCGGTGGCTGTTGCATGACTGCCCCGGCGGCGTTCGAGGGGGAGAGCGTCGAGACGCTCAGCCACGGCATCCGCGAGAACCTCGCGCAGTTCCTGCACCAGCTCCTGCAGGTGCTGCTCGTCGGCTTCGCCATCGGCATGATGCGCACCGTGGTTCCCGCGCTCGCCGAGACCGAGTTCGGCGTCGCCCGCGGCTCGTTCCTGCTGCTCACCGCCTTCGTGGTGGCATTCGGCGTGGTGAAGGGCGCGCAGAACTTCGCCGCCGGGCGCCTGTCGGAGCGGATCGGCCGCAAGCGGGTTCTGCTCCTCGGCTGGTTCTTCGCCGTGCCGATCCCGGTCATGATCTACGTCGCCCCGAGCTGGGGCTGGATCGTTGCCGCTACCGTGCTTCTCGGGATCAACCAGGGGCTCTGCTGGTCGATGACCCAGACGGCGAAGCTCGACATCACCCGTCCCGACCAGCGCGGCCTCACGATCGGCCTCAACGAGTTTTCGGGCTATGTCGGCGTCGCGCTCGCCGGCATCATCACCGGCTACGCCGCAACGGCGCTCGGGCCCCGGCTCGGGCTCCTGGTCTTCGGCCTGGCCGTCGTCGCTCTCGGACTCGTCCTCACGCAGGTCTGGGTGCGGGACACGCTGCCCTGGGCCCGGGCCGAGGCCGCCAGGCACGCGCGGGCGGCGCCCGGCGCGTTCCGCGCGCGCTATCCGCGCGGCGTCCCGGAGAACCCGACGACCTGGGAGGTCTTCACGCTGATGTCCTGGCAGGACCGGCGGTTCGCTGCGGTCTGTCAGGCAGGCCTCGTCGAGAAATTCGTCGATGCGCTCGTCTGGGTCATTTTCCCTGTGTTTCTCCACCAGCGGGGCGTGAGCCTGCCGAACATCGGCTGGATCGTCGGAGTCTATGGCTTCGTCTGGGGTGGGTCGCAGCTGTTCACCGGGCGGCTGTCCGACCATGTCGGCCGGTACTGGCCGAACGTTCTCGGCATGTGGATCTGCGGCGGTGGGATCGCGCTCGTTCTTCTGGGCGAGGGCGTGTTCTGGTGGTCGCTTGCTGCCGGCGTCGCGGGCTTTGGCATGGCGCTGCTCTATCCCAATCTCTCGGCGGCGGTGGCCGACATCTCCCCGCCCGCCTGGCGCGGTTCGGCGATCGGCATCTACCGGTTCTGGCGTGACCTCGGCTACGCCATCGGCGCGCTCGGGCTCGGGCTCGCCGCCAGCGTCGCCGGCGCCCTCGATGCCGCCTTCTGGTTCGTTGCGGTTTCGATGTTTATGTCCGGCGGCCTGCTCTGGTGCTGGGGCGAAGAGACCCACCCGCGCCTCAATCCGGCCGATCCCCCAACCATCGTGGTCAAAGGAGGCCAGCCATGAAGACGCTCTTCATCGTCAACGATCCGCCCTACGGAACCGAGCGCGCCTACAATGCCCTGCGTCTCGCGCTGGCGATGGGGAAGGCGGGCGCCGAGATCACTGTCTTCCTGCTGGCGGATGCCGTCGCTGGCGCCCGGCAGGGTCAGCAGACGCCGGACGGCCACTACAACATCGAGCGGATGCTGAAGCGCGTGCTTGCCGGGCATGGCACGGTGCTCCTGTGCGGGACCTGCATGGACGCGCGCGGTCTGCGGGAGGATGAGGTCGTCGAGGGAGCGAGGCGCAGCACGATGGACGAACTCGCCGCCGCGACCGCTGCGGCGGACAAGGTTCTGGCGTTCTGACGAAGGAGAATGGCGATGATGGACGGCATGCAGGGAATGTGGGGCATGGGCCTTGTCGGCTGGCTGGTGATTATTTTCATCGTCGTCGCGATCGCCGCGCTGGTGAAGTACATCATGTCGAGGCCGAAATAGGCGTTCGGGAAGGTGGTGGGGGCATCGGAACCGACTCTGACCGGCGGACCAAGGTGACTCAGGGCAGCGGAAGATCGCCTTCGGATGGCGGGGAACTGCCCCAGAGCCGCGCCGTGCTCAGGCCAATCAGGCGATATGCCTGGCCGAGTAGCCGCGCGCGGGGGGGCTCCGGCCTGCAATGATCGCTTTGGGCACGGAGTTTCATCCGTCTGGTGCGCGCGACACACACACGGCCCATTGCGAATGGTCAGGCTGCATAGTGTACGCGCCGGAACCGGCCGTTAAGACCTTCGCGGCATGGCATGTCACCGCGTCTGTTCATACCGTGCAAAGACCTCGGTCGCGCCGTCGCGGCGGATCAGGAACACCTCGTAGGCCTCGCGTTCCTCCTCCGGTCCCATGCCGGGGGAGCCGTAGGGCATGCCGGGCACGGCCAGTCCGACCGCGTCCGGGCGTTCGACGAGAAGGCGGCGGATGTCGGCGGCTGGTACGTGGCCTTCGAGCACATACCCGTCCGCCATGCCGGTGTGGCAGGACATCATCCGCTGCGGCACGCCGACCTCGGTCTTGTAGGACATCAGCAGCGTGCCGTAGCGTTCCTCGTCGGTCACTGCAAAGCCCTCGCCCCGCAGATAAGCGACCCAGGCATCGCAGCATTCGCAGCCGCTGCCCTTCACCACATGGATGGCGACCTCCCGGGCGTGCCCGGGCCCTACGACGACTGCCGCGAGCGAAAGCCCGGAGAGCATTGCCGTACGGCGGGACATGTTGGACGGGTGCTTCATGGTCGTTTCTTCCTGATCGGGTGCGTTCTGCTTCCGGTGATGAACAGCAAGGCCGGGCTTCCCCATCATTCCAGCGTCCTCCGGATCTTGGGCAGGGCGAAGCGGCGGTCCTCGTGATAGTCGAAAATCCCGCCGAAACGCCCGTCGGCGCGGAACAGGAACACACCTGCAGTGTGGTTCATGGTGTAGTCTCCGTCACGGGGCATCTTCTCGAACGTGGCGCGAAACCCCGCGGCTGCGCGTTCGATCTCGGGCAAGGGGCCGGTCAGGCCGGTGATCCACCGCCCCGCCGAGGCCAAGGATCACTGCCCGACGTCTTCGCACTCCGGCCCCTCCGCACGCATGGGCAGCACGTCGACATTCACTGTCACCTCACCAGACTTCTCGAAGGTCAGTGTCACTGGAAAGCTGTCGCCTTCCTTGAGCGCGGAGGTCAGGCCCATCAGCATCCCGTGATAGCCGCCAGGCGCAAGCTCGACCGTCTGCCCTGCCGGAACGGAAACCGACATCGCGTGCGGCATCGAGGCGACACCGTCGGTGACCACAGTCTCGTGCAGCATCGGCATGTCTGCTGCCGGCGTCGCGATGCCGACAAGGGCGTCGTCCGTGCCGCCGTTGTTGTTGATCTCGACATAGAAGACAGCCGGGCGTGCGGCACCGATGGTGGCCTTCGACCAGGCATGTTCGATGGTCAGGTTGCCGGCAGTGACGGTCTCGCAGGCGAAGGTCGCCGGTGCGGCAAGGATCAGAGCAGTGGTCAGGATCAGGCATTTCATGGATCAGAATCCCGATTGAAGGTCGGAAAGGATGGCAGCCAGTCACCCGGTCCGGGGCCGCTCACACCTTGATCAGGGCTGCGGTGACATACATGAAGGCGATTCCTCCGAGAAAACCGCCAAGAACGGCCGGAGAGAACAGCACTGCCTGCCGGTCGCTGTTCTGGCGCGTCAGGTATGCGCCGACCTCGACCATGACCTGCAGGATGGCGCCCGCGCCGACGGCCAGCGCGAGTGCCGACCATTGCGGGGCAAAGGCGAGGCTGCCGGTCCACATGCCCAATACGGCCGGACCGCCGGCCAGAAGCGTCAATGCGGCGAAGGTCCAGAGCGGCGGGCGGATGCGCAGGATCGGTGCGGCGATGCCGATGCCTTCGGTAACGTTGTGCAGGGCAAAGCCGAGAACGAGGAACGTACCAAGCCCGGCCGATCCGGCGGCAAAGGCGCCGCCGATCGCCAGCCCCTCGCCGAAGTTGTGCAGCCCGATCCCGAAGGCGATGTGGAAGGCGAGGGCCAGCCCGTCGGGCTGTCCGCGCCAGTGACCGAGGGCCATCAGCAACAGGAAGCTCGCCAGGGCCGCCAGCCAGACCATTGCGGACCCCTGGAACACTGCTGCCGCCGCGGCCGAAAGTTCCATCGCCTCGGCCATCATGTCGAGAAGCAGGAAGGCCAGCATCCCCACGGTCAGCGCGAGGACGAGGTTCATGCCCGTCCGGCCGAGGCCGCGCATGGCGGGATAGAACATCAGCCCGAGTGCCACCGGCAGCAAGCCGACAATCGCACCGACCAGCGCCTGCATCCGGAACTGCCCCGCGGTGGCCTGCGGGGTCGGCACTGCCACGGCAATCTCGTGCTCGAACACGGTGCCGGTGTTGGACAGCAACGCCACATTGTGCGCCTCGCCCAGCACCCAGGGATAGGGGATGCGGACCCAGACGGCATTGCCGCGCACGATGGTCCCGGGCGGATCCTGCGTAAAGGTCCAGTAGGCGTCGTCCACCGCGACCTGGGCGATTTGCATCGCCTCCGAGCCGCCTGCACGCACCAACATCCGAATGCCGGTTTGGTCGAGCACGGTCCGCTCGACCGTCAGCGCCTCGACCGGCGGAGCACCGTTGTTGAAACTGCGCAAGGGATCGAGCGAGGCGATCCAGACGAAGGCGGCGAGCATTGCCGCCAGCGGCAAAAGCACCAGGAACAGCCGGGTCAGCGCGGGGCGGTTCGGCTGCGTGTAGTCACTCATGCGGTGGGCTCCTGCACGTCGAACATGCCAACCCAGCCGAGTTCGGTGAACTCCGACTGGTGCGCATGGAACATGTACAGTCCAGTCTCGTGTTCGGCGAAGCTGAACTCGAGGATGCCGCGCTGCGCCTGGCACTGCACGATCAGGTCGACCGTGCGCAGGGTCGGCGTCAGCGTGGTGCCGGTGTCGAAATAGTCGAAGAAATTTGCGTGCAGGTGGAACGAGTTGATCGGATCGAACTCGGTCACGTTCACCAGATAGAGGCGCACGGGCCGCGACTTGTCGATGCGGATCGGGGCGTTCATGTAGGCTTGGCCCACGGTGTTGCAGGCATAGACCTCGTTGCCGCCGTCGAAATTGGTGTCGAAGGCGTTCATCACCATCGCGAGTTCCTGCCATTCGGCATTCTCGGGGCTGCCGAGCACGCGCGATGCCGCGACGGCCGCATGCTCGGGGTGCCGGGCGGGATCGGGATCGATCACGAACAGGCCGTACATGCCCTTGTGCATGTGCCGCTTCAGCGGCAGGGCGTGGCAGTGATAAAGGTGGCAGCCAAAGGGTTTGGCGTCGAATTCGTAGACGAACTCTTCGCCGGGACCGATCAGTCCGGCGCCGGGAACACCGTCCATCCGCGCCGAATGGATGCCGTGGAAGTGCATCGAATGCGGGTGCGAACCGGTGTTTCGGAAGATGATCCGCAGCCGCTCGCCTTCCTTTGCCCTCAGCGCCGGGCCAGGGACGCGGCCATTGAAGGTCCAGGCTGGAAAGAAGATACCGGGCGCAATCTCGATTTCCCTGTCGATGGCGTCGACTTCGAAGATGCGCAGCGTTCGGCCATCAGGCAGGCGTTCGGTTCGGCCCGTCTCCCAGTCCGTCAGCATTCGCGTCGGATCGAAGCCGTTCCTGGCGTGGTCAACCAGGCCGACAGTCGTCATGTTGCCATGCGCCATTCCAGACATGGGCGCCGCATGGGAACCGGCCGGCATGGCGGACATGTCGTGACCCGCCATGGGATCAGGCGCGGGCTGCGGCCGCGCGCCGCTGGTTGCCATGGCAGCGCCGCCAGCGGCGACAAGTCCACCGACCAGCAATGCCCGGCGCGACGGGTTAACCGATGTTGCGTCGTCGGCGGGCATGGTTCAGGCCTTCCTAGCGGGCGGGCGCACGACAAAGTCTTGGCGCCAAAAGTTAGACACGGCTAACAATTAGCTCTGCGGCTTTACCTGTCAATCCGGTTTGTGCAAGACTAGCGAGATGATGAAAGGCGACCCTGAAACACAGGCCTTCGAGACCGAGGCGCGCCCTGCCGATAGCCGAGCGGAGGCATTTCAGGTCGCCCGCGAGGCGCGGCGCAGCGAATTGGCCGAAGACTATGTCGAGCTGATCGCCGAATTGATCCACATGCAGGGCGAGGCGCGTCCCGTCGACATCGCGACCAGGATGGGTGTCACTGCACCCACGGTCGCCAAGGCGCTTGACCGCCTGGCCCGGGATGGCCTGATCACCCGCGCGAAGTATCGCTCGGTCTTCCTGACGGAAGAAGGCAGGGCGCTGGCCAGGGAATGCCGACATCGGCATGAGATCGTGTTGCGGTTCTTGCTCCGCCTGGGGCTTGATCCCGAGACGGCCGAACGTGATGCCGAAGGGATCGAGCACCATGTGAGTGAGCGCACGCTCGCGCTGTTCGCGGCTTTTGCCGACCGCGCGTGATCCGGCCTTTCAGGAATTCTCGACGGCGAACCGAACATCGGCGATCAGGCTTTCGGCCGAGAAATTCTCGAGACGCCTGCCGTTCAGGAAGAAGGTCGGCGTCTGGCGGATGTCCAGGGCTTCGACATCGGCCATGTCCTGGTTGAGAATGCCGGTGATCCCTGGAAACAGCATGTCGCCCTCGGCCTTGTCGAGGTCGAGGCCGACCGCACCGGCAATCTCCCAGGCTATATCCAGCTGCGGAGCGCCATGCACGGCCCAACCCGGCTGCTGTTCCAGAAGCGCATCGAGCACGGGCTCGAACTTGTCCTGCATCCGCGCGGTCTCGAGGATGCGCACGGCTTCGTCCGAACCCTCGTGGAACACCGTGTAGCGCATGACCACGCGGACCTGCGTCGGGAACTGTCGACGGATTTCCTGAACCACCGGATGGAAGGCCCGGCAGGCCTCGCAGGACGGGTCGAAGAATTCGACCAGCGTGACCGGTGCATCCACGGGCCCGAAACTGGGGGAGTAGCTGCGGACAAGAAGCGTCGGATCCACGGCCGGGGCCGCGGCGGCGGCGGCATCGGCCTCAGTCTGGCGGCGACGGTTCAGGACGAAGGCACCGCCCCCGAATGCGGCCAGGCCAAGGGCCGAAGCCCCGATCAGAAGCGTGCGGCGGTTCATGCGCGTTTTCCTTGCGGCAGAAGAAGGCAGGCGAGGATCGCGGCGAAGGCGATCAGCGAGAGGTAGGGAATGGGGAGTCCGAGGATGGTTTGCGCCTGATCGGTGCAGGACGGGCCATCCTTCGTGCAGGGTGCGATGGCTTGCGGGATCCATCCCGCGTAGAGGCCGGAGTGCCATCCGGCCAGCACCAGACCGGTAAGCGCGAATGGCAGACCACAGACGCCGCCCATGCCGTCACCGCGCCAAAGCGACAGCCCGAGAACCGGCACCAGCGGAAACATCGCGATGCGCTGATACCAGCAGAGGGTGCAGGGCATCTTCCCCAGCACCTCGCCGAGGAAGAGCGCGCCGAGCGTTGCGGCCAGCGCGATGAGGAACGCGGCCATCAGGGGCAGGTCGTCGCGCGACAGGGCCTGAGGGTCAGGGTTGGTCAAGAACAGGCTCCTTGCGGCGACGTGTCGGGAGAGAAGCGATCAGGATGCACAAAGCGCCCAAAGTGATGGCAATATCCGAGAGGTTGAACCTGGGCCAGCGCCAGTCGCGCCAGTACAGGTCCAGAAAATCGGTCACGGCGCCCTGCCGCAGTCTATCGGCGATGTTGCCACGCACCGCCGACAACCAGTGCCAGACCTTGCCGGTCGGCAGGATGGCGTCCACGGAAGGCCACGATGGCGAAGGCAAAGTCAACGCGCCCGGTCAGCGTCGCGATGAGCAGCGGCGTGCCCGGCCTGACGCCCGACATCATGGCAAAGCTCGATCCCTCGTTCAAACCAAGCGTCAGGTTGAAGCCGGGAAGCATGGGAACTGTCTCGCCCGCAGAGAGCAGCGCCAGCGCTGCGGCTTTCGTCGGCTGATCGGCCAGCGCAGTGACGCCGACGAGGACAACGATCAGCCGCGTTCATGACGTTCCTCTCCGGCGCAGTCCGATCCAGCGCGGGACCGAGGCGGCATAGCGTTCATAGTCCGCCCCCAACGCCTGCCTGAGAGCAGCTTCTTCCGACCGGACCTGCGTGGCGGCCGACCAGAGGAAGAGCAGCGGCGCAAGGATCGTCGGGACCGCGGGGATCGCGAGCGCGACGCCTGCAAGCAGCGCGGCCTGTCCGACAAACGTCGGGTTGCGGCTGAACCGGTAGAGCCCGCCGGAAACGAGATCGCCCGTCGCACCCGTCACGACACCGACGCGCCAGGATGTGCCCATCGACATCTGGGCGGCAAAGGCCACCATCGCGCCGACGCCAGCGATGAAGACGCCGATCATGCCAAGCGCCACCGCCGTTCCCACGGTCCAGAAGGGATCGGCCAATTGCAGGACCGGCCAGACCAGCCAGAGGTGCGGCCCGAAGAAGGCGAGGCTGAAGGCCGCGCGAAAGCCGAATGCCGCCCAGCGGTCGCGTCCGGTCGCCCGCCCGAAGAGCCAGACCGGGCGTCCCGAAGCCTTTGCGGCTATGGCGCTGCCCCAGAAGAACAGTGCGAGATAGCCGAAGAGAAGGGCCAGTGCGGCCCAGCCGAAACCGTCAATCATGTGTCAGGCCCCGCGTTCCGGATCGAAGCGCAACAGCCGCAGCGCGTTCAGCGTGACCAGAACCGTCGCCCCGGTGTCGGCCAGGATCGCGATCCAGAGCCCGGTCAGGCCCAGAACCGAAGTGACAAGGAACACACCCTTCAGGCCGAGCGCGATGGTCACGTTCTGGCGGATGTTGGCCATTGCCCCGCGGGCAAGCCGGATCTTCGCCGGGATGTCAGTCACCCTGTCGCGCAGGATCGCCGCATCGGCGGTTTCCAGCGCCACATCGGTGCCCGATCCCATCGCCACACCGACGCTGGCCTGCTTCAGGGCGGGCGCGTCGTTGATCCCGTCGCCGATCATCATCACGCCACCGTGTTCGCCCATGTCGCGGATAGCCTTGAGCTTGTCCTCGGGCATCATGTCGGCTTGGAACTCCATGCCGAGGCTTCCGGCGATCGCGGCTGCCGTGCGCGGATTGTCTCCGGTCAGGATGACGGATGTGACGCCCATGTCCTTCAGCTGGCGGACGGCTTCTGCCGCATCGGCGCGCGGTTCGTCGCGCATCCCGATCAGCCCGAGCGGGTTCTTTTCACCGAACACCGCGACGACGGTCTTGCCGTCTTCCTCGAGGATCCGCGCCTGCCGCAGGCCAAGGCCGTCGAGCCCGCCATTCTCCGAGGCGTAGCGGGGCGAGGCGACCCAGGCCGGAGCGTCGCCCACGGTCGCGACCATGCCCTTGCCCATGAGGGCCTTTGCGTCACGCGCGGCCAAGGCCACGACGCCCGCATCCTTGGCCTTGTTCAGAATGGCAATGGCCAGCGGATGGCTCGATCCGGCTTCCACGCCCGCCGCCACTGCCAGCAATTCGGTCGCGGTGGTGGCACCAAAGGGAACCACATCCGTCACCATCGGCCGCCCGTGGGTCAGCGTGCCGGTCTTGTCGAAGGCGACGCGGGAAACCTTCGCCGCCGCTTCGATGACCGCGCCGCCCTTCATCAAGAGCCCGCGCCGCGCGCCCGTCGACAAGGCCGAAGCGATGGAGGCCGGGACCGAGATCACCAATGCGCAGGGGCAACCGATCAGCAGCAGTGCCAGCCCGCGATAAACCCAGGTCTCCCACGGCTGACCAAAGGCCAGCGGCGGCACCAGCACCACCAGCGCCGCGACGGCGACGATGGCGGGCATGTACCAGCGGCTGAACCGATCGATGAACCGCTCGGTGGGGGCCCGCGCCTCCTCGGCTTCCTCAACCAGGCGGATGATGCGGGCGATGGTGTTGTCCTCGGCGGCTTTGGTCACCGTGATCCGCAGCGCGGCCTCGGTGTTGATCGAGCCTGCAAAGACCGTCTCGCCCGGTCCGCGCGTCCTGGGCACGCTTTCCCCGGTCACCGGGCTTTCGTCGATTCCGCTTGTGCCCTCGGCGATCTCGCCATCTGCCGGGATGCGGTCGCCGGGACGGACCAGCACGGTCTGGCCGATGGTCAGGCTGGCGGCCGGAACCTCTCGGGTCGCACCGTTCACTTCCAGAAGCGCCGTCTTGGGAACCAGGTTGGCGAGTGCGCGGATGCCGTCCCGCGCCTTGCCCGCCGCCACGCCTTCCAGTACCTCGCCCACGGCGAAGAGGAAGACCACCAGCGCCGCTTCCTCCGCCGCGTCGATGAGCAGCGCGCCGATGGCGGCAATCGTCATCAGGCTTTCGATGGTGAAGGGCTGGCCCATCCTGAGCGCGGCGAAGGCGCGCCGCGCCACCGGGGCAACCCCGATCAGACAAGCGGCGGCAAAGGCCCAAGTGCCGATCTGCGGCGCGATCAGTTGCACCCCCCAGGCCGCACCAAGCAGCAGCGCGGTGAAGATCACCAGCTTGCCCTTGCCGGTCTGATACCAGCGCCTGCCCTGATCGGCGGGGTCGTCGTGGACATGGCCGGGGACATGGCCGGGGACATGGCCGGGGCTGCCGTGGCCGGAGTCGTCGCGTGTCGCAGTGGCGCCTGCCCTCGGGCGGTGATCGTGGTCCGCGTGGTCTTGGTGCGGCGCGTCGCCGGGCATCACGAAGTCCTTCGTCGCGGCTGTACGGGGTGCGATCCCGTAGCCAAGGGCGCGAACCGTCTTTTCGACCCGATCACGATCCGTCTGGCTTTCGTCCAGCGTCAGGCGCAACCGCTCGGACATGATCGCGACATCAACCCCGGATACGCCCGGAAGGCGCGCCACAGCGTTCTTGATTTTCGTCGCGCAGGACCCGCAATCCATGCCCGAGACCGTCCAGTCGCAAGTGGTTCCCCCGTCCGAGACCGCTCCCGTCATCATCTTCCCTCCGCCTGGGTCAGGCAGTTGTCTTCATCGAGTCGGAAACCTAATGTCTCTAGCAACTATAGATGCAAGGGGGATCTGATGCTGACCATCGGAAAGCTCGGGGCGTCGGCCGGGGTGAAGGTGCCGACCATCCGCTATTACGAACAGATCGGCCTTCTGCCGGAGGCAGAGCGCAGTGCAGGCAACCAGCGGCTCTACAGCCGCAAGGCACTCGAAAGACTGGCCTTCATTCGCCATGCGCGCGACCTGGGCTTCACACTGGAAGCGATCCGCGATCTGCTCAGCCTGTCGGATGAGCCCGACCGGTCCTGTGCCGCAGCCGATGCCATCGCCAGGGCGCAACTCGCCGAAGTCGAAAGCCGCCTCGCGCGGCTGACGGCCCTCAAGGCGGAACTCGAACGCATGCTCGTGCAATGCGCGGGCGGCCGGATCGCCGAATGCCGGGTGATCGAAGTTCTGGGCGACCATTCGCTCTGCGCGGCTGACCATCGCCATTCAGGCTCCGAGACAACGCCATGACCGGGCCCGGAGCCCTCTCCATTCATGCCGGTGCGGCGCTGGCCGAAATCGCGGGCTGCTTCGCCGTCTGGGCCTGGATGCGGCGGGGGGCGAGCACCCTGCGCTTCTCCCGCGCTGATCAGCCTTGCGATCGTCGCCTGGTTCCTGGCCCTTGCCCCATCAGCCTCCGCGCGGCGGGCCTACGCAGCCTATGGGGCGTCTGCATCGCCGCCTTGCCGATCAGGCTTTGGACGGTCGAAGGACAACGCCAGACACCTGGGTCTGACCGGCACCGCGATCGGCCTGGTTGGAGCTGCGATCATCCTGTTTGCGCCGAGAGGACTGGGGGAGCGGGTGAAGGTCGCAATTTCTGA
>JAYRKT010000056.1:0-19840 GCA_041905595.1 Rhodobacter sp. | reverse complement strand
GGCGTGAACATTCCGCAGATGTCTCGGAGCGCGTTGAACAGTTCGGTAAAGGTGCGTGCGCCGACCTTGCGCAGATGCGCTTTGAGCTTCGAGAACGCCTGCTCGATGGGGTTCAGGTCTGGGGAGTATGGCGGCAGGTAGAGAAACCAGCAGCCAGCCTGCTTGATGGCCTTGGCTGCCTCGACGTTCCGGTGTGTCGCGAGGTTGTCCAGGATGACAACACTGCCGGGTATCAGTTCCGGCACCAGAACCTTTTCGACGTAGGCGGCAAAGGCAGGCCCGTCCATTGCCCCCTTGATGACCCATGGGGCAATCAGGCCGTTCTGGGTCAATCCCGCGATGAAGGTCTGGCTGTTCCAGTGTCCGAAGGGCGCGTCCATGGCGAGCCGCTCACCGCAGGGAGCGCGACCACGCAGGCGGGTAAGGTTCGTCTTGATGGACGTCTCGTCAATGAACACGAGCCGTTCCGGCTGACGCCGCATTGCAGGCAAGCGGCGCGTCAACCAATCGTGCCGGGCCTGCCTTACCCTTGCGCGGCCCCGTTCGCTGGCCACCAGCGATTTTTTTTATAGG
Organism: Rhodobacter sp.; assembly: GCA_041905595.1. Taxonomy (GTDB): domain Bacteria; phylum Pseudomonadota; class Alphaproteobacteria; order Rhodobacterales; family Rhodobacteraceae; genus Aliitabrizicola. The sequence goes on along the minus strand of JAYRKT010000056.1, from coordinate 19,267 downwards.
TGAAGCCGAGCCGTGACAGCAGCGCGGCAATAGAGGAATGGTGAACTTCGACACCTTCCGCCGTCGCCAGGGCGTCGCGCAGTTCGAAGCGCGTGATGTCAGGATCCTGGGTGACCAGTTCCTCGAAAAACGCCTGGAAGGGCGCGAGCTTGCCTCGCCCAAGAGGGCGCCCCTGAGGCGCGGGATGAGCGTGGCCACATGTCCGGATCAGGCGTGCCCACCGTGCGCCTGTCGCAGCTGACAGCTTCAGGCGCATGGCTGCGGCACGGCCGCTCAGGCCCTCTTCGATATACCGCTGAAACCGCGTCCGGAGTGCATTCGGCAAAGGTGCTGACATGATCCATCCTCCCCGAACAAGAGGAGCACAGATCGGGCCTTGTGGGAATCCCACCACGATTCACGTTTTTACCGAAACGCTTTAAGAGATCGGCCTCTGTCTGACCAAGAGGGCAGCTCCTGGAACGACAGTGATCGGCTTCGCCCTCCGGTTGCTTCATCGAAAGGCCGCGAACGGAACCAGAACGTCCAGTGCAGGTTTCTCTCTGGACATCTTGCAGAAGGCGGTTCCCCATGGCCGATGAAGACCCGAAGTCCCACCCGGCCGACAATGCCGAGAAAGATCCCGACACCTGGGTCAGCGGCGACGATCCCATGACCGGCGCGCAGGCGTCCTATCTCAAGACGCTGAGCGAACAGGCCAATGAGCCCGACGCCTTTGACGACTCGATCAGCAAAGCTGAAGCGTCGAAACGCATCGATGCGCTGAAAGCCAAGCTTGGTCTGGAATAAGGTCGCGTTCCAAGCGGACGAGAAGGCTGGGCACCCGTCTTTGGAAAGATCAATTGCCTGGACCAGACACGTCCCATGATGGCGCTGTTGCTGATAACGCGTCCACAATCCTCCCCAGAGCTCAGGCCGGGCTCCTCCAAACCTGCTGGGGAGGAATAAAGGCTTTCCTGTCCGAACGGGCGTCAAATCTGCAACCCGTGGTCCTCAGAAGCTGTAGCCGATCCTTACGCCGACGCCCCATGCGTGGCTGCCTTCCACTTCGGCGCGGGCCGTGTCGGGCGTGCCGGTCTCGGGCCGGGCATTGCCCAGCCTGACATAACTGATCCCGGTCGTGATCCTGATCCTGTCCCGGGTATAGATCGCCGCCAGACTGACGCCCTTCTGGCCGTTGACCGGCGCCAGCGGCGAGACAAGGTCCTTTCCGGATTTTTCATAAGTGAAGCTTGCCGCGCCGGACCAGGCCTGGGTGAACCTGCGACCGATGCCGATGGTGAACGTGGTGGTGTCACCCAGATCGACCAAGCCGCTCCCCGTCACCTGAAGGAGCCTTTCAGGGACCACGCGGAAGCCTGACCAATCCACCCAGCGGATCGACCCGAAGACAAGCGTCTCGGGATCGATGCCGGTCTGGAATTCCAGGTTCCAGGACTTAGGCGTCTTGACCGTCAGCCTGGATTGCCCGTCCAGAAGCGGCAAGGCCGGGGCGGGGCCAGGTCCATCGGGGTCCACAAGAGGGCCGCGTTCGGTGATGTCGAAATCATGCTCGATCACCGCATTATAGGTCAGGGACACCCGGGCGGCGATCTCGGGTCTTTCCCACGACACCCCGGCGAGCCACCCGTACGCGGTATCCCGGTCCACATCGACACGGTAGCCGCTGATGGGGCCGAACGACGCGCCGCCCAAGGTCACGTGTCCATCCGTGCGCGCGGCCCGGAGACCCGCGTGAACCCCGAAGCCGCTCTCCGGAACAGCAAAGCGGACAATGCCGGTCAGATCGGTGTTGTTGACGGTCACGCCGGTTCCGCCGAGATTGATGGAGCCGCTGGTGGGATACCGTATGTCGGCCCCGAACGGTTGATCCACGATGACGGCTACCGACCAGAGCTCGTTGAACTGGTGCTTATAGGCGAAGCCTGCGTTGGTGTAGGAAGACGCGACATTGCCCGTGCGCTCACCGCCGGGGTAGGGGCCAAGCGGCAGGTCTGTTCCGGTGATGCGGGGCGAGACATGGCCATAGCTCAGTTCGAGATAGTTGCCCGGCTCGAACAAAGGATCGAGGAACTGGTTGCTGCGCTCGAGACCGCCCGCATGAACGATCGTGCTGCAAAGGAGCCAGGCGGCTGCGCCGATAGAGGCGGTCTTCATGAAAGCCTCGCTTCAAAGCTCAGGTATCACCACGTCAACGTCTGGAAGCTGCCGCTAGGGAAACGTTAGCACAGGCAGAGCCATCGATGGACATGAAACGTCCCGCTGCTGATCCCGTCCTCGCCGCATGGACATAACCCGGCGACACCGCTCTCGCCTCGCCCAGAACCGCGATGACCTCGGCGTTCTTCTTCCTGCGCGGCGCTTCTTCGGGCAAGGAACTGTTCGCCACTGCCGCTCTCCTGGGCATCGAGGCGCTTGACGTCACCATCCGCAAATTGCGGGCTGGCGCGGTCCGGACCTGCGAAGCAGCCAAAGCCATCGGCGTGCGGTTGGTGAGTGTGCCGCGTCACCCGAACTCAGCCACAATCCCGTTTAGTCTCGCGAGCGCATTGTCAGCCAGACACCGCCTTGAGAGCGGAGGGTCAGGATCATGCGCGGCTGCGGCTCGCGCCCCGGAACGCGGTCAAAGCGGAACCGGGCCAGCAGGGTAGACAGGATGATCGCCGCCTCTTGCAGGGCAAAGCTGGCGCCGATGCAGATGCGCGGGCCGCCGCCGAAGGGCAGAAAGGCATAACGCTCGGGCGTGGTCAGAAACCCGTCGGGGTCAAAGGCATCGGGGTGCTCCCACAGCAGGTGGTGGCGGTGCAGGGCGTAGATGGGCAGCATCACGGTGTCCCCGGGACGCACCTCGCGGCCGCAGAGCGTGTCGGACGCCCGCGCCGCCCGCGACAGAAAGGCCGCTGGCGGGTACAGACGCAGCGCCTCGTTGACGATGCGCATGGTTTGGGGCAGAGCGCCCAGGTCGGCGGCGGTGGCGGCGCGACCGCCCAAAGCAGCCCGCGCCTCGTCCGCCGCGCGTTCCTGCACGAGGGGATCGAAGGCACACAGGTAAAGCGCCCAGGCCAGCGCCAGCGCCGTCGTCTCGTGTCCGGCCAGGATGAAGGTCAGCAGGTTGTCGCGCAGCTCCTCAAGGGTCATGGCGCGGCCCGTTTCCGGGTCCTGCGCGTCCAGCAGCAGGTCCAGAAAGTCGGACGGTTCCTTTGGGCCGGCAGCCTGCGCGCGCTCGGTGATGGCCTGGTCCGCCATTGTCTTCATGCGCCTCAGCCCCGGTCCGGAGAACAGCCGTCCCGGACGCGGCAACCACGCGGGCAGGCCCATCACGTCCATCAGCGACAGCTTGGCCGTTTTCGCGATATAGGCATCGAGCGCCTGATGCACCGCTTCGGGGTCGAACATCCCGCCGCCCGGGAAGGTGACTTGCGAGATCACCTCGAAGGTCGCGGCGACCGTTTCCTCGACCAGGTTCACCGGCCCCTGCGCAGCCGCGAGACGGCGGCACGACGCCTCGGCGGCAGCGGTCATCAGCGGCCCGAGCGCCTCGACATGGCGCTGCGCGAAGGCAGGTGCGGCGGCACGACGCTGCCAGCGCCAGTGCGCGCCCTCGGCCAGGAGCAGGCTGTTGCCGATGGCCGGGTACAGGATCAGCCGGGTGTTGATGGACTTGGGGTAGTCCTCCACCCGGTCCTTGAGGATGTGCCGCAGGGCGGCCGGGTCCATGACCATGTGCCAGCGCACGCCGGACGTGCCGGAGAGGATCGGCTCTCGGGTGGCAGCTATCGGGATCACTTCCAGCACGTTGCGCCGCACGGTCATGGCCGTGGCCCATAGGCTCAGGGGCTTTGGGGCCAGCGGCACCTTGACGGGATCGGACTGCGGCCGGTCGATCATGGGGGCACTCCGTGGCGGGAGGCTGTCACAGAAAGGTGGAGGTGGCGTGCCCAGGGATCAAGCGCAACGCGCGAATGGCGGTGGGAAAGGGGCGGCGTTTCGAAAGACGGAGGCTGTCATGATGTTTCTCCTCCTTGCGGAACGAGGGCATGCCGTGGTGTCCTGTGCTAATGCGCAGAACCGCTACGCGGGCGCAGGAAAAGCGCGCCCGGTGGCCTGCCGACGCGTTTGCAGACGGGTTCCAGTCCGATGTGGCCGAGGCTTGCAAACATGACAGTTCGAATCCCCTTGCATGGCGCTTACCGTTCATTCGGCTACAGCGAACAGCTTTCCGGCCTTCCAAAACAGTTGCGCCAAGCCCTTTTCCCGCTGACCGTGGACCCATGCGCAGGGAAGCGTTTTCGGAGGTGAGAATGTCGGTTCGATCTCTTGCGGTCGCGGCCGCGATCATGGCGGGATCTTCCATCGGCTCTCCTGCCCAGGCCGCCACAGCCGGATATACCAGCTTCTGGGCCTTTGGCGACAGCCTGACCGATCCGGGCAATCTTTACAGCCTGAGCGGCGGTGCCGTGCCCCCGCCCCCTTATGAACAGCGGTTTTCGGATGGCCCGGTCTGGGCAGAGTATGTCGCCCAAGGCTTCACGGATGCCAATCTGCCTGCCGGGAACTTCGCCCATGGATATGCCCGGGCCGTTGCCAACATCGATCCGTTCCCCTGGCAGATCCCGGACCTTCCGCAGCAGATCGACACCTTCGAGATGCAGCCATCTAGTCAGCTGGGCGACCGCCCCCTTGCTGCCTTGTGGTTTGGCGCCAACGATCTCTTTGCTGCGATCGAAGAGCAACTGCTCAGCGGCGCGCCGAACCCGGCAGCCGTGATCGGCACGGCCGTCAATGCGGCCGTTGCGGTGGGAGAGGGTATCCGGGACATCGCCGAGGCAGGCGTGAGGGATTTCCTGGTCTTCAACCTTCCGCCGCTCGACCTGACGCCGCGCTTTGCGCTTCCAGGCCCTGTCGGCATTCCTGCCGCGGCACCTCTGGCCGGACTTGGGGCAGACACGTTCAACGCGTCGCTGATGGCGGTCCTTGACGGCCTGGGCGACGATCTGAACGTGTCGCTGCTGGACATGGACAGCATTCTCACGCAGGCCGTCGCCAATCCGGGTCTCTTCGGCCTGAGCGATGCGACCAACCCTTGCACCATCCCCGGGCTGCCGCCTGAAACGGCCTGTTCGGCCGACGAGGCGGCCGGCAAGCTGTTCTTCGACCTCGTGCATCCAACAACGGCGGCGCACCGGGAGATTGCAGACACCGTGCAGGAGCGGATTTCCATTGCGCCTGTTCCTGTGCCAGCGTCGTTCGGCTTTCTGGCGGCGGCGATTGGTCTCTTGGGGCTCGGCTCTCGCCGCCGACGTCTAGCTAATGTCCGACGGCAAACTGTTCCATAAGTCCGTTTATTGACCATTTGGTAAAATTGAGGACTGCCCTTCTGGAATAGTCAGATGACCTGATGGCTAGCTGAACCGGTCGAAGTGAGCAGCGCCGAATGAAACAAGCTTTGAACCAAGTTCTGCCGGAGTATCGCCGGAGGCCAAGCGGCCCAGCCAGCCTCTCAAAGGAAGGCTGGGGCATGTTGCGCAATGCTCTGTTACACCCGCACTGTTCTCAATCGCAGGGCGTTCAGCACGACCGAGATCGAGGACGCGCTCATGGCGAAGGCCGCGAATATCGGGCTAATGAGGATGCCGAAGAACGGAAACAGCAGCCCGGCTGCCACCGGAACGCCTGCGGCGTTGTAAATCAGGGCGAAGAACAGGTTCTGGCGGATGTTCTGCATCGTGGCCTGTGCCAGCCGCCGCGCCGGACGATGCTGTCGAGGTTGCCCCTGACCAGCGTGATCCCGGCGCTTTCGATCGCCACGTCGGCCCCGGTGCCCATGGCGATGCCGACATCGGCCTGCGCCAGCGCCGGCGCGTCGTTCACGCCGTCCCCCGCCATCGCCACCTTGCGCCCGGCGGTCTGCAGCTCGGCGATGATGCGCGCCTTGTCCTGGGGCAGCACGTCGGCGCGGATCTCGTCGGTGCCGAGGCGCGCCGCCACGGCACGTGCCGTGCGCTCGTTGTCGCCCGTCGCCATGATGATGCGGAAGCCAAGCGCGTGCAGCGATCTCAGCGCCGCGGGCGTCGTTTCCTTGACCGGGTCAGCGACCGCGACCATGCCGGCAATAGCGCCATCCACCACGACGAACATCACCGTCTCGCCCTGGTCGCGCCGCGCATCGGCACGCGCGGTCAGGGCGCCGACATCAAGCCGCATGTCCGACAGCAGCCGGAGATTGCCGCGCGCCACGGGCCGCCCGTCCACGGTGCCGCGCACGCCCTGGCCGGTCACGGCCTCGAAATCCCTGGCCTCGACCATTTCGGCGCCGCGCACGATCGCCTCGGCCAGCGGATGCTCAGACCCGCGTTCGAGCGAGGCGGCAAGGCGCAGGATCGCATCCTCGTCGTGCCCCGGTTCGGGCAGCACGGCGACAACTCGAACGTGCCCTTGGGGGCGATCTCGCTCAGCGAGAACCTCATCATGGTCGGCATGAGCCTGTGGATGCTGGGAATGTGTTCGCAAGCCACTGATCATCTTCACCTTCCACGAAGGTAATCAGGGCATGTCGATCAGCGAACGCGCAAGGGCGGCAAGACAGCGTCAGGTGCAAGCATGAATGCGACGAGGTGCCCACGAGGTGCCCACGACAACGCAGAAGGAATAAAACAAATGGCCGATTGCGTGTCCTTCAGGCCATCGCCAGCATCGGGATCGGAACCGGACCGGCCCCTCAGAAGTCAGCCATACGGCTCATGCCTGATAGGCCCTTTCGCCGTCTGCTGAACTTCCTTCTCCACCTTCCCTCGGCGCTGAAGCCACAGAGCCACCAACCAGCAGAGCATTGCCCAGGTTGCCCCGACACACCATCCGGCCAGGACGTCGGTTGGCCAATGAACGCCGAGATAAACCCGGCTCGCCCCCACCAGCACAGTGACGATAATGGCGACGCTCAGCAGGTATACCTTGCCCCGACGACCCGGCTGCACACGCATCAGCAAGGCACCAAGCGTCAGGTATGTAACTGCAGACAGCATCGCGTGGCCGCTTGGGAAGGAGGCCGTATAGACCTGGACGGCGTGGGGAACGAGGTCGGGCCGGGAGCGCTCGAAAACGGTCTTGAGCACCGCGCTCAGAACCATGCCGCCGCCGATGGACGCGCAGACCAGCACGGCGGCTCCGCGCTTGCGGACGATCAACAGGTAACCAATCACCACGAGGGTGATCAGTATCAGAATGGCGTGACTGCCGAGACTGGTGATGTCGCGAGCCATCTCCTCGACCCATCCCGGCCCGATTGGGTCCGATAGGTCCACCGGGTTGCGCAGGGCGAGCAGAACCGCCCGATCGAAAGCGCGCGTGTCGCCCTCACCAACCTCCTCGGCCAGCAGGCCAAAGGCCAGCACGCCTCCGGCAACGAGACCAAGGCTCGCCAGCGGCCAGACCTCCTGGCGCGCCAGTCGCAGCCAGCGGTCAATCACCGCCTGAGATTTGGAACCGAGTGTCAGCATCATCACCGTGCCTCGTGCGGTCGGAAGGTGATCACGCGGTAGATGTACAAGATCACGATCAGGCCGATGATGACGTTCGACACGGGGTTCACCCAGGCAGAGACCGTCTCGTACTGCTCCTCGAGCACGTATCCGGCCCCGGCGAGAAAACCGCTCCAGATCGCCGTGCCGATCGTGGAATAGACGAGGAACCGGCCCAGCGACATCCGGGCAATCCCTGCGGGAACCGAGATCAGCGTGCGCACCGCCGGAATGAGGCGGCCGAAGAAGACCGATTTTCCGGAGTGCCGCTGGAACCACTTGACCGTGTCGTCGATCTCCTTTGGCGCCACCGTCAGCCAGCGGCCATGCCGGGCAGCCAACCGCTTCAGGTATTCGCAGCCGAGCCAGCGGCCAATGGAGTACCAGAACAGCGCTCCGCCTACCGAGCCGATGGTGCCTGCGACAAGCACCATCCCGATGTTGAGGTGGCCGCGGGCCGCCGTGAAGCCGGCCAAGGGCATGATAAGCTCCGATGGAATGGGCGGAAATACGTTCTCCAGCAGCATCAGAACAGCGATCCCAATGTAGCCTGTCTGCTCCACCATGCCCGTGATCCAGTCAAACATCCCATCGCCTCGCTGGTTCAGGTTGATCTTTTACTTACAAGAATGAGTTTCGTACGCGCACAGGACCGCAATGCCTGTCCTTATAGTCGAGGTGCGGCAACGCGGTTTAGCCCGTCTTCTGCAGTCTGGGATGACCTTCCCTGCCGACTTCATAGTAGCCACGGAACCACTCGATGAAGTGTTGCACACCACCCTCGATGTCGGTCTGACGATGCAAACCCGTCAGGCGGGTCAGAAGGGTTGTATCCGCCCAGGTGGCCTCGACATCGCCGGCCTGCATCGGCAGAAGATCGAAACGTGCCTCTCGCCCCGATGCTTGCTCCAGCGCACGGACAAAGCGCAGAAGGGAAACAGGGCTGCCGTTGCCGATATTGACAACACGCCAGGGGGCTGCGGGCGACAGGCTGTCCCATTCCGCCACCGGGCCGTTCCCCGGAGCAGGCGGAATGACATCCAGCAAGGCAAGGATCGCCGCGATCAGGTCGTCGATGTAAGTGAAGTCCCGCATCATGCGGCCGTGGTTGAACAAACGGATCGGGCGCTCTTTGAACAAGGCCGATGCGAACAGATGCGGCGCCATGTCCGGCCGACCCCAGGGACCATAGACCGTGAAGAACCGGAACATGGTGATCGGCAGATCAAAAAGCCCTGAATAGGCATGCGCTATCATCTCGCCAGATTTCTTTGTCGCGCCATAGAGCGACAGGGGCAGATCGGCTTTGTCGGTTTCGCGATAGGGCATTCTGCTGTTGCCACCATAGACCGAGCTGCTGGACGCCATCAGCATATGGCGCGGGGGAAAGGCCCGCGCGGCTTCCAGCACGTGGTAGCTGCCGATGAGATTGGAAGTCAGATAGGCGTCGGGGTGGGTGATCGAATGGCGCACGCCGGCCTGCGCGGCCAGATGCACGACGAACTGGGGACGGTGCTTGGCAAACAGATCCTGCAGCAGACCCGGAGTTTCGATCTTGCCGCGAATGGGTAGATAGCGGGACTGCCGCAGCAACTGCTTCTCGCGTGCCGCCTTGAGGGCCGGATCGTAATAGTCGTTGTGATCGTCGATGCCGATCACCTCGCATCCTTCGTGCAGAAATCGCTGCGCAAGGTGAAACCCGATAAAGCCCGCCGTGCCCGTGATCAGGACCTTCATGCCGCGCCCTCGAAGATCGCTGCGGGATTTGATCCGTGACTGGCGCAAGCGTCAGGCTCGGTGGTGACCGCCAGGGGCAAATCGTGCGCGACCGGCAGCTTGCGGCGACGGGTCAGCCAGGCCACACCAAGCAGGTCGACGGCGCCGACCTTGGCGCGTTGAAGATTGTTGTATTTCGACTGGCCGGACAGCCGGGCGGCATGGGTCACCGGCACGGTCACGACCTCCCAACCTTCGCGGCGGACCACGGCGGGCATGAAGCGATGAATATGGTCGAAATAGGCAAGGCTCAGATAGACCTCGCGGGGAAAAGCCTTCAGTCCGCAGCCGCTGTCGGTGACCCCGTCCCGCAGCAGGGTGTTGCGGATGCGATTGGCCAGATGCGAAGCCAATTGCTTGGAGCGGGTATCGTGGCGATGGATGCGCTGTCCTTGAACCAGACCGATGCGCGAGTGTTGTGGCGTTTCCAGCAAGGGCTGCAGCAGCGTGGGCAGGTTTTCCGGCGGGTTCTGGCCATCAGCGTCCAGGGTGGCCACGATGCGGCCGCGGGCCGCCAGAATGCCGCTGCGGATGGCGGCGGATTGTCCGCACGACCGGTCATGGCAGATCACCCGCAGCTGCGGCATGCGCCGCCGCATCCGCCCCAGAACCTCGCGTGTGCGATCGGTCGACGCATCATCCACGACAATGATCTCGTATTCCCGACCGGCCATGACCCGCTGGATGTCGAGCAGCAGCGCCATTATATTGTCGGCCTCGTCCTTGGCCGGAAGGACGATGGAAATGTCGAACGTCATGGCGCGACCTCCTGAGGCTGAAAGAACGTGTATTGTCCGCCGCGATAAGGGAGGCGGGCGACGGGGCGCATGCCGGGCATGGCGGAGCCGGACTGATCCAGAAGGACGCCTTCGGGATGCGATTTCGCCCAGGCTGCGACGGCGTCGGGTCCGATGGTCTGAAAGACGGGTTCCCGCAGCCGCGCCGCGAAATTCAGCTGGGCGTGATAGGTGCCATCAGTGATGGCGATGCCCTTGTCGCGAAAGGGAGCAAGGGCCTGGCCGATCAGCGTGAGATCATAGCGGGCAAACAGCATCGGGCTGACGGCGACATGCACCCCGATCAACAGCGTAAGGGGTAAGGCCGTCAGCGCGATTACCCCGGACTGCAGGCGCAGAAAGCCGATCGCACCCATCAGAAGGCAACCGACAGCCACGCCGATGGCCCAAAGCGGCAGACGATAATGCATGCGATCCAAGGCTGGTAGCTTGCCCGCCGCTGCGACGAGCAGCACAAGAAGCAGTACGGCAAGGGGCAAGGCCAGCCACAGATCGCGCTTGCGCCACGCCTGCCGGGTGACACCGCCCGACAAAAGCAAGGCCAGCGCGGGCAGTTCCGGCAACAGATAATGCGTCTGCTTGCCGCTGATCGCGGAAAAGCCAAGCAAGGCCCCGAGACACCAAATCGACAGGAAGCGGGTTGCGGGTTCCCCCCAGAGACGCCGGAGCGACAAGCTACGCAACCCAGCCATCGTCCAGCCGAAGGGCCACAGCAACACAGGGACAAGCGCCAGGAAGAACCAGGCAGGCCGCTGATGCGCGAAAGAGGCGGTCATCCGTCCGGCACTTTGCCGCCACAGAACCTCGACGCGATAGGGTTCGCCACCGAGGATCAGGGCTGGAACCAGCCATAGCGCAACCAGCCCCAACGCCACCAGAAGGGCCAGCCCGACCCCTCGGTACCAGTCACGTGCTGCAATGCGAGGAGTTCGGCCCCAGATCGGCATCGTCAGGGCAACCGGCAGGACGTGCAGCAGGATCACCGGCCCCTTGGCATAGACACCAAGGGCCATTGCGGCGCCAAGGGCGAACCAGTTCGAAGCCCTGTGCTGCCGTGCGGCCCGCCACGTCGCCAGCATTGCCAGCAGCGTGGCAAGACACAGCATGGCGTCGAACATGGTGGTCGATCCAAAGAGAAGAAAAAGCGGCGACGTCGCGAGGATCAGTGCCGCGATCCCTGCGCGCTGTGGAAGTTCAGGCCACAGCCGCCGCGACAGGATCCCCGTCAGCGCCACGCTGGCGACGGCAAAGGCGGGCGCGACCAGACGCGCGGCAATCTCACTGACCCCCGAGAGCAGCCAGACCAGATTGATCAGCCAGAACAGCAGTGGCGGCTTGTGGCCGTAGATCTGGCCATTCAGATGCGGGACAAGCCTCGATCCTCCTTGATGCATCTCCCATGCGGCGGCCATGTAGCGGGTCTCGTCGATGGGCATCAGCGGGCGCAGCAGGATCAGCAGCAACACAGTCACGGCGAACAGTAGAGTCACTGACAACACAGACAGTTTCATGCAGCGCGTCCGTTCGCGATCCGGTCCTTGTTCTGGCGGATCAGCATCAGGTTGCGGACATAGACGAACAACCCCGCCCCCTGCCCGAGAATGAAGACCGGATCGCGCCGCCAGATGGCGTAGGTCAGCAGCGTCGCCCCGCCTGCAAGGGACAGCCACCAGAAGGCGGTCGGGACAATGCTCCGCCGCACCCGCTCGCTTGCCAGCCACTGGACTACAAATCGTGCGCTGAAAAGCGCCTGGCCCAGAAGGCCGAGACCGATCCAGAACATCTGTTCGGACATACTGCTTTCCGCCTCATCGAAATCGTTGCGGCGACGTTGTTCAGGCGAAGCTTGCATTAAGCTTACAGCGCCAAAAAATGTTTGATTGCACCGAACGGGCGGGCCCGGCATGTAGAAGGGCAAGTTCAACGGAGCCGGCCCATGCGGATCCTGGTGGTTGAGGACGAGACCGATATTGCCGATGCGCTGCAGCGCTTCCTGCAGGGACAGGGCCATGCTGTCGATGTTGCGGCCGATCTGGCCGATGCCGACGCGGCTCTCGCCGTTGCCGAGTTCGATGCGATCCTGCTGGATCTTGCCCTGCCGGATGGTGTCGGGCTTGACCTGCTGCGTCGCGAACGCCGGGGTGGAAACCGTGTGCCGGTCATCATCGCAACCGCACGAGACCAGATATCCGACCGGATCGCAGGCCTTGACGCGGGAGCGGATGACTATGTGGTCAAGCCCTATGACTTGGGCGAGGTAGAGGCACGCCTGCGTGCTCACAGCCGGCGCGCCGGCGGCGATCCCTCATCCGAGACCATACTGAAGGGCGAATTGCGGATCGACCGTGCAGGGGCCCGGCTGTTCCGGGACGGAGCCGAAATCCGCCTGACATCCCGGGAATGGGCCGTGTTCGACGCGCTGCTGGCCGCGCGCGGCCGGGTTCTGTCGCGCCGGGTGCTGGAGGATCGACTTTATACCTTTGAAGACGAGATCGCAGGCAATGCTGTCGAAGTCTATATCTCGCGCCTGCGCGGCAAGCTCGGGGCAGGCATCATTCAGACAAGGCGCGGATTGGGATACCTGATCGAATGAGCCGCCCATGGTCCTTGCGCGGTCGCCTGCTGCGCCGCGTTCTTTTGGGGATCAGCCTCAGCTGGGGTCTGGGCCTCTCCTTGGCTGTCGGCGCGCTGAACCACGAGATGGGCGAACTTGTCGATGAAAGCCTGAAGGCCACTGCCAAGGTCGTGCTGTCGCTCTATCGCGAGGCGGGCGCGGTCCGACTGCCGCAGCAACCGGCTGACATCGCCTTCAGGATCACGCGGCAGGGTCAGGAGATCGACAATGCGGCTTGGCCACCCTTGGGACAGGACGGCGGGCATGATGTGCCGGGCTGGCGTGTTGTCCGCCTTTCCAACCCTGACGAGGGCATTAGCGTCGAGGTCGGGCAAAGCAACGACTGGCGCCGCGAAGAGCTGACGGAAAGCGTGGCATGGCTGATCGCGATCATGCTGCCGGTTCTTGTGGTCGCGCTCTTTGCGGTCAGCCGGGCGGTCGCCTCGGCCTTGCGCCCGGCCGATCGCTTTGCCCTGAACCTCCAGGCGCGCAAGCCGGGGGATTTGACGCCGATAGACGCACCCCGCCTGCCACGGGAACTGGCCCCCATCCGCGACTCAATGAACTTCTACCTCCATCGCATCCGGACCCATGTCGAGGCCGAGCGGCAATTCGCGGTCCATGCCGCGCATGAATTGCGCACGCCTGTCGCTGCCGCCTCGGCTCAGGCCCAGGCCATCGCGGCAAGCGTTGCCGATCCCGATGCAGCTCACCGGATTGTCGAAGCACTGCGCCGCCTTGGCGAATTGGTGGATCGACTGCTGCAACTGTCACGGGCGGAAGCCGCCGACACGGGTCTAGCGACCTGCGATCTGGTGCAAATCACCCGACTGGTCATGGCCGATCTGCGCGGCGATGTCACCTTTGACGACGGGGATGTCGAAAGCGCGATTGTTCCGATCCACCCGGAAGCGCTGGCGCTAATCCTTGGAAACCTGCTGCGAAATGCGCGGGATCATGGCACGGGCCGCGTTCGGGTGACGTTGCACGAGGGCCCGATCCTGACGATCAGCAACCCGGCGCGCGCCGATGCCGCGTTTCAACACAGAGCCTTCGAGAAATCCACCGAAAGTGGTGGCAGCGGCTTGGGACTGAGCATTGTCCACAAGATCGCAAGCAAGGAGGGGGTCGCGCTCGACTTTGCCCTGAATAATGGCTTTGCCCAGGTCATTCTCAGGTTCGATGCCTCACCTGATCCGGAAAAGCATCAGCTGGCATAGCCCAGCCCCGCCTCCAGCGCCTCCCAGCTGAGATCCATCGGCCAAGCCGCGGTGAAAGGCAGGCTGACATGGCCATAGCGAAAAGATATCTGCCGTTCTGCCATGGCCTCACCATAGCCGTGGCTGGCGAGATAGAGTGCCGCTGCCAGTCCGGTTCGATCCGATCCGGCCTTGCAATGGATCAGGATCGGCTTCGGCAGGCTGTCCAGCAGGGCTACAAGTTCCTGCGCCTGCACTTCCGAAATCATCTCGCTGTCGCGCATCGCGTAATCGACATGGATGAGCGAAAGCTGCGCTGAGGTTTGTCGTTCCACGCGATACCATTCGGCCTCGGATCCACCGCGCAGATTAACCACGCTGCGAATCTGATGGTCTGCGACCCATTTCTCCAGATGCGCCGCATCCGGCTGGGCAGATCGATAAAGCTCACCCGCGATCACTGCATGGAAGTTTCCGTTTGCCTGCAACCATGCAGCCCATCCTGCGGCCAAAGCCATCAGCAGGATTATCAACACCGAAAGGCGCAACAGATACCGGGTCATTCCGGCACCCTGCGCTGACGCAAGATCAGCCAGTTACTCAAAGTTTTACAACACTGCATCGCTGTCCTTCAGGTTCATTGGAGTCACCCACGGGACTGCGCGATCAACCTTGCAGGCAGCTTACGAAAAGGAATGTCCCCTGAGGTTAGTGTGATGCCGGCTGACGCCCTTTCCGGCCGTGCCAATCGCAGGCAATGTCGTTCATGACATGGGCTCGCCAACCTGAGCCGGCTGATGTGGCAGCGTCCGAAAGGGGATCGTTGAAGGGACGGCCAGGTTGCCCCCGAACCGGCCCGTTAAAGGCTGTGGATTTCTACGCTAAATGGCACGGTTCTGCTGGCGCTATTTGTCAGCGACCTTGCTTAAAGCCGCAACTGAAAGCCCCCGATCAGGTAAGGTGGCAGGATCGATGCGAGGAGCCCTAAGCTGCCCGTTCATACTTGGTTGCGCGCCGCACGACGGCGTCCTCATCGTGCATTCATCATTGCCAGGGACCAATCTCACCAGAGATCAGACAGACCTTTCCATTGCCAAGGAAGAGGCGGCCGTCCCTGAAGGCGGTGTCAGTTCAGGCGTTTCGCATCCTATTGTGCAGCATCTGCCCGGCTGCTTGCTCACACGCCGCCCGTCGTTGAGGAGGCCACGGTCGAGCAGGCTCTCGACCAGTTCCACCTTCTCCATCACCGGATAGTTGCGCCAGATCTCGCGTTTCATTGCCTCGGGCGAGCCGCCGCCATGGAGCGAGATCACCGAATACCAGCCTGCCTCGTGCGAAACCGTCAGATCCTCGATAAAACGGGCAACCTCTACGCGCTGCTCGAAGGGGATGTCGGCGCGTCCACCCATCACCGCGGCGATCGAGGCGGCGGTCTCGGGGTTGTGGTCCTCGTCCGGTCCTGGCAGCGCGACGATCAGCCCCCCCGAAACATAATGGGCGACGCGGTGCATGTCGTAGATCTTCGTGGCCAGCAGCAGCTTGCCAATGTTGGAAAACACCGCATCCGGCATGACCGACCCGGCCGCATCCTTGGTGCAATAAACCGAAGACGCCACCCCGCAGGCATAGAAGCTTTCGGTAATGGTGATCAGTTCCACCATCTGATCGCGGATATGCCCGTGACGGTCCGCGTCGAGTCCGTTGGCCTCGATCATCAGCGCCCCGGCCCCGATCAGCAGATCGCCGAAGCCCGCTCTCGCACCAATGCAGGAATGGCGGTGATGGGTTGCATAGGAGGTCGTCAGGAAGCCGCCCTCCTCGGTCTCGCCCGCGAGAAACACGCGGTCATGGGGCACGAAGACGTCATCGAAGACCACCATCGCCACGGCCTGGCCATATTTCGCCGAGAACTTTGCCGCCGCGTTGCCTGGCTGGCCCGCCGGCCGCGAGATGATCGTCACGCCCGGCGCGTCACAGGGAACGGCGCAGCAGACGGCAAAGGCGCTGTCCTCCGGCATGTGCGTGCGACATGGCATGACGAGGAATTCGTGCATGTAGGGCGCGCCTGTCACGATGGCCTTGGTGCCCCGGATGACGATGCCATCCTTCCGGCGCTCCGTGATGTGGACATAGACATCCGGGTTCACCTGCTTGCCCGGACGCAGGGACCGGTCGCCCTTGGCGTCAGTCATCGCGACCCCTAGCGTCAGGTCGCGGTCCTGAATGTCGTGAAGATAGGCCAGGAACCGCTGGCCGTAGTCGGTGCCATGGTTGGCATCGATCAGGTGCGTTGCCTGCCAGAGTCCGTTCAGCGCATCATGCGTAAGGTAGCGCTGCGCGCAGCCGGAAGTCCTGCAGACCAGCCGCACGGCCTCAAGCTTGTCGAGCAGGTCCTGCGAGGTCTCGTTGATGTGCAGCATCCGGTTGACGGTCTTGCCGGAGGTGCCCTGCCGGGCCGTCATGATGCGCGCGTGCTGTTCCTGTAGGGCGAAGTCGTAGGTGACACCCACACCGGCGATGCCGGGCGCCAGCAGCGGCTCATCGGCGACGCTTTCAACGGCCTGACCGCTGACGAAGACGCGGGGTTTGTAGGCCCGGAGCGAGTCCCGGTAGTCGGCAGCTGACATCAGCATGATGATTCCCTCCGGATTGTTTAAAATATCGAACGCTGTTAGATTAATGAACAGTGTTAGAATATCTGTCAAGGATGATAGGAGGGCATGGTGGCGGAGCGTCAAACCCGGCGGACAGCGGTTAGCGAACACAAGCGCGCGTTGATCCTCGAAGCCGCGCGCCAGGTCTTTGCCGAAGAGGGGCTGGACGGGGCGAGCCTGCGGGCCATCGCGGTCAGGGCCGGATACACGCCCGCTGCGCTCTATTTTCACTTCGACTCCAAGGAGGCGATGTATGCCGAGGTGCTGCATGGCTCGCTAGTGTCCCTGGGTGCCGCGGTCGAGGGAAGCGTCGCCGGGACGAAGACTCCGCAGCAGCACCTAAAGGCCGCTGCGATGGCCTTCTTCCGGTTCTATGCCGAGAACCCGCGGGATCTGGACCTGGGCTTCTACCTGTTTCGCGGCGGCATGAAGCCGGCAGGACTGGGACGCGAGCGTGACGAGCGGCTGAACGCAGCGCTCGAAGCCGCCCTGCGGCCAATTGCCGAGGCCGCTTTGGCACTTGGTGCCTCAGCGGAGCGCGCCAATCTGCTGATGGTGGATTGCTTCGCCCATGCGACGGGGCTTCTGCTGCTGCTCCATACCGGCCGCATCCGCATGTTCGGAGCCTCGGCGCTCGAGTTGATGGAGGCTTACGTCAATGAGCGCGTCGAGCGGCTTGTGGAAGGACAGGACCATGATGACCATTGATCCCGCACGCTCCCTACTTCTCGTCATCGACTTCCAAGTGCGCCTGATGCCTGCGATCCATGAGGGCGAGCTGGCGGTCCGCAATGCGCGGCGGCTGACCGACGCTGCAGCGCTGATGGGCATCCCGTGCCTCTTCACCGAACAGAACGCCAAGGGTCTGGGCCCGACAGTCGACGATCTTATGGTCCCGCAGGATCGACTGGTTCACAAGCAGTTCTTCGATGCCTGCCGCGAGGAGGGCTTTCTCGCTCGCATCCCCGCAGACGCCCATGTCGTCGTCCTCGGATGCGAGGCACATGTCTGTGCTCTACAGACGGTGCTGGGCTTGCTCGCGGCCTCACGGAAGACCTGGGTGGTGCGCGACGCGCTTGGCTCGCGCCATCCCGAGAATAAGGAGACTGCTCTGCGCCGTATGGAGCGCCACGGCGCCGAGATCGTCACGACCGAGATGGTGGTCTTTGAATGGCTGCAGAGCGCCGGCAACCCGCAGTTCCGGCAGTCCGTGGCATTCATCAAGTGACTGAACTGTATAGAAAAAAACCGAGCAGAGCGTCGGGGTTAGGTCAAGGTACCGCATTATCAGCGCTGCCAAGGCAAACGGGATGCCGCATTAAGTGTGTGGATTGCCAATGCTGACAAATTCATTTGGCAGGCGCGGCGAACGTCCGCTTCGTCCTGCATCCCATGTGCGTCGAGCGCGCGTTGTTCACGGGTGAGGATGTCGTCGGCTGACATTGGCCGAACGTCTAGGTGCGGTTCTCGACGATCAGGCGGAACGACAGGATCCAACGGACCTCGTTTTCCGTCATGTTCTGTGACAGCATGCGCTTGAGCGTTGGCTACTTGTCTGCGCCTGACTCATTCGATCTATCGTGCCGCTTGTTGTTCTGCTGATCTTGGATGATCTGCGAAAGCGACGTCAAATTCCTCAGCCGATGGATCAGCAATGAGCGTGCAAAGCATGCTGACCGAGTTTGCCCGAAAGCTTCGTTCTGATGGCGGATGGATAAAGACCGGGCACGAAACGCGCCCGGCCTGCCAATGGTTAGGGCCGTACGGCCGTCACTTCCAACTCGACCAGCCAGCCGGGATTGACCAGTGCATCGACCACCATGGCCGAGCGGACGGGTAGGTTCGGCTGCTCCTCGGTCCCGAAAAACTGCGAATAGCCCTTCATGAAGCCTTCAAAATCCACCGTCTCGCCTTCCGGGGCGACCAGGAAGGCCTGCATCTTGATGATGTCGCCCACCGACATGCCCATGCCTTCCAGTTGCGTCTTGATGCGGTTCATGACCGAGACTGTCTGCTGCTCGGTCGTGCCATAGGCCTCGACGCTGGTCTTTTCCGCGCCCTCGTTGATGACCGCCGGCACCGTACCGCTGAGATAAACGGTGGTCTTGCCCGCGGGAACCTCGACCGCCTGCAGGATAGGGAAATCCGAATTGGGGATCGGGTGGCGGGTGATGTCTTGGCCTAGGACCGGCATTGCGGTCAGGGACAGAACGGTAAGGGCGGCGGCGGTCTTCAGGAACGTCATGGTCTTGTCCTTGCTTGAGGTCAGAAGGGACGGGCGCGAACGCCCGCCCACAGGATCAGCGCGCGGCGGCGACGCTTTCAGGGGTCGCCGGGTCTTCGGCATAGTCGTTGCCGAAGCTAGTGCGGATATAGTTCACCACGGCCGCGACCTGAGCGTCATCCAGAAGATCGCCCAAGGGCGGCATCGCCTTCTGGCCGTGAGTAACGACATAGATCGGGTAATCCGCCGCCATCAGGTTCTCGTTCCCGGCCAAGGCGGGATACATGCCCGCGCCGATGGCCCCCTGTCCTTCCGGCATGTGGCAGGCCGCGCAAAGGGCGTCATAGATCACCTTACCGTCGGTCTGTGTCAGCTTCGACGGGTTCTCGAACCAGCCCGTCGTATCGGGGCGCACGTCCTGCGCCAGGGCCGGCAGCGCAGTCAGGGCGGCCAGCGCGAGCGGGTAAAGGATGGATTTCATCGCGT
>JAYRKT010000094.1:0-3378 GCA_041905595.1 Rhodobacter sp. | reverse complement strand
GATGGCTGGGAAACCCTCTCTCAGCCTCTCGTGCCGATGTCCCTTGACCTCGCGGCCTGACTGGAGCCAACGTTACATGCCCGGAGCCCGCTGTTCGGCAATTTCCACCACATTCGCGACACAACCAAGGCGAGTGGCGGAGGGGATGGGCCTGATATCCAACCTTCTCTGAAAGACCTGCCTTCTGACAGGTCGCCGTTCTCCTGGGCGATCCAGCTTCCCTGCAGGCCTACCAGTAGAGCCCAAGGCGATGGAACCGAGGCGGTGTCCCTCCCAGCGGTATCCTTGCGGTCGGGTAGCCGACAAGGGCGGGGATCGGGGTCGTGCGACCCGTGACCAGGTCCCGGAGGCGGCGGATTCGGCTTTCGGTCGGGGGATGTGTCCTGAGCAACGAGGGCTCCGGAATGCGGCGGCCGGGCAGAAGGATCTCCTCCCAGAACCGACCGACCCGGCGTTCGAGCTTGACGAGCGCGCGCACGAGCCCCTCCGGATCGCCGGTCAGCTCTGCGGCGGCGCGGTCGGCGTCGTACTCGCGCGTCCGCGACAGGCCGAGCTGGACAAGCGCCATCAGCGTGGGCGCGAAGATCAGGAGCACCACGACCGACCAGGGCACATGGACCATGCCCGCCATCACGAGCGGCAGGTTCAGAAGCAGCAGGAATTGCCCTACCCAGCTGGCCAACGACACCAGCCGCGACATCACATCTGCGAGCCCCATGATCCAGAGGTCGCGATGGGCGATGTGGCCGATCTCGTGCGCGAGGACGCTGGCAAGTTCGCGGCCGTCGAGGATCTCGAACAGCCCGTCGGTGACGCAGATCGTGCTGTCCTCGGGGCTGCCCATGGCAAAGGCGTTCGGCAGCCGGCTCGGGACGCGATACAGCGCCGGGGTGCGCGGCAGGCCGGCGCGGCGCGCGAGCTCGGCAAGTGCTGCGACGAGACCGGGGGCCTCGCGCCCCGTGAGACGCTGGGCGCGATAGGCCGACAGCAGCATCCGCCGCGACAGGTCGGGGGCCAGAAACAGGCCGGCGACCATGCCGAGCGCGACGAGCAGCCCCGTTCCGGGCCCCAGGATCACCGTGACCGAAACCCAGGCGAGCGCCGCCATGAGCCCGAGCAGCAGCGCCGATTGCATGAGATTGAGCAGACGGTGGCGGGCGGAGGCTGCAGTCATCGCGTCTCCTGGCCTCCCGGTTCGCGTCGGTCCTGATCGCGCACGAGCCAATGGACAACGCCGAGCGCAAGCGCCGCGCCCGCGAGTGCGGCAATCTTGGCCGGCTCCGTCTCGCCGAGGTCGAGGATGATGAACTTTCGTGCGATAGCCAGCAGCGCGATCAGCACGATCGTGCGGACCTGAAGGATGCCGAAGCTGCGTTCGGTCGCAACAAGAAGCGAGCGCTTGAACTCAAGGGCAATCACCACGGTGAAGATCATGCCGAAGACCACCTGGAAGGTAGCGAAATCAAGTGTGTCGAATGCCCCCAGGACCAGGCGGCTCATGACTTCACGCATCAGCGCCCAGACCGACGCCACGACAATAACCGCGATGATGGCGCTCAGGACGAAGATGACGATCTGTTCGAACTTCTCGTAGACCGTCATCGCCGACCATTGTTCACGGGTCAGCCCGGATCGCTTCAAGTCTTTCATCATTGCCCCTCGAAAGCCGCCCCGGGGAGACAAGCTGCCCGGGGCTTCACCAGATTACGCGATATCACACGGAGCGGAAGGGAGGCCGCAAACCGGCGATGCCGGATATGGCGAATCAGCCGTTCTTGACCTCGATGCGCTTGACCCTGGCCTGGGCCTCGGGGGTCTGTGGCAGCCTGATCGTCAGAACCCCGTTCTTGAAGGATGCCTGCGCCTTTTCGCCATCCACACCGGGAGGGAGCGGAATTGTCCGGTAGATCGCGCCGTAGCTGCGTTCGGATAGGTAGTAGCCCTTCTTCTCCTCCTGCCGCTCGATGCGCTTCTCGCCCTTCACGGTCAGCATGTCGTCGCTGACCGTCACCTCGATGTCCTTCATCTCCATGCCCGGGAGCTCGATCGAGATTTCGATCGCATTGTCGGTCTCGACCACGTCGGATTTCGCCTCGCCACTGCTCCAGGGCCAGTCGAGATGGCCGATGCGGTTCCAGAAGTTTTCGAACACATGGTTCATTTCGCGCTGGAGCGTCGCGATCGGGTTGTCTTCGCTGCTCTTGGCGTCTGGGGCGCCGTCCTTGCGAGCCCAGGGAATGAGGTCTTTGATCTGCATGATATGGTCTCCTTCGCTTTTTCAGGCGCCCTTGACGGCGATCCTCTTCGGCTGTGCTTCAGGGGCTCGGGGGAGCGTCAAAGTGAGGACACCTCCACGCATCTCGGCTTCGATCCGGTCGGGGTCGAAGTCCTCGGACAGCGTGAAGGCACGCTCGAAATCGCCCTCGCCATATTCGGCATAGGCAAGTTCCAGGTTTTCTGGCCGCATCGGCTCAACCTTGCCGCGGATCGTCAGCGCGGGGTTTTCAAACGTGATTTCGACCGCATCGGCGGCGACACCAGGCATTTCGACCATCATGGAGACACACTGATCGGTCTCAACGATATCGGTCAGCGGGTGGTAGATGCGGCCGCCGCCGGCGGTTTCAGGCGCGTCAGTCGGCGTCTTTTCGGTGGCTGGCGTGATGTCGGTGCTCATCGTTCCAGCTCCTCAGGCTGCCCTGATCTCAATTCTCTTCGGCTTCTCCTCCTCAGGCCGGAAGATGACGATCCGCAGTACGCCGTTCGCCATCTTCGCCTCGACCTTGTCATCCGAGGCCGCGAATGGCGGACGGATCGCGCGAGAAAACTTGCCATACCCGCGCTCTCTGCGGTGCCAGCGCGCGGCCTCGGACACCTCGGGCGCCGTTCGTTCGCCCGAAATCGTCAGGACGTTGTCCTTGACCGCGATCTCGATATCGCCCGGCTCGATGCCAGGAAGTTCGGTAGTAACGGCGACGGCTTCCGCATCCTGCCAGACATTCACTGCCGGGAATGCCGCACGAGACGGCGACGGCCAGAAACCGCGGTCGAGATCGCGCATCATGGAGCGCATCAGCGCAAAGGGGTCGCTGCGGCGCAGATATGTTGGATAGAGCATTGCTGGTCTCCTGTGGCTCAACGACGTCGTGCAGGAAAACACTGCTTTCGCAGTTCGATCGCCACGGCAAGAGATACCGATCCCGAAACCTTTTCAATTCTAGGCTCACAAGGATACCACGCAGGCATAATTTATGCTAGCATTTCAATCTCTAGCGGCGTCTGATGGAGCTTCGCGACGGCCAACAGATCCTTGGAGGTCAAATGATGATTGCATCCGACCATGCGTTGATCGGGACGACGATCCATCGGGTCGCCCAG
>JAYRKT010000055.1:0-20961 GCA_041905595.1 Rhodobacter sp. | reverse complement strand
TTGCCGGCATGAAGGACAGCAAGGTCATCGTCGCCATCAACAAGGACGAAGAGGCCCCGATCTTCCAGGTCGCCGACTACGGCCTCGTCGGAGACCTCTTCTCCGTCGTCCCGGAACTGATCGATAAACTCTGAGACGGGTCACGGTCCCAGAGCTTCACGGGCGCCTTCGGGCGCCCGTTTCGCTTCCGACAGCCGCATCCACGAGGGGGAGCACAGCGTCGGCGATCTGCCGATGTGTCAGCATCGAAGCCGCGGGCGAACCCGCCTGACCAAAGTCGAACCCGGCCGGATCGACCACGATTTCCAGCACGGGTTTTCCCCCCGCGACCGCCGCCACCATCGCCCGATCGACCAGGGCCGGGGTCGGGGTCGGACCGGACCCGAGAACACCTGCCTCGCGCAACTGCGCCGTAGCCAGCCAGACCAGGACAGTCCGCGCCGGCAATCGCGCCAGAAGCTCCGACATCCGCGCGACCCACACCGCGCGCAACTCCTTATGGAGCAGCTCAAAGCGGTCTGAATCGGCGTCGCGCAACCGCGAGACGAGGTGGTTGGTGAAATTGAACTCGATGAAGTCCATCTCCGGATAAAGCTCGTGCAGCTCCGGCGTGATCCGAAGGACACGGTCGTTTCTGCGCGGATGGACGCTGTAGAACCGGTTCGAAAGGTTGACGGCCCCGGGCAGCTGGATGATGGCCAGGCTGGCACCAGCCGCAATGTCCTGTATGGCTGGGTCGCGCAAATAGACGTCCGGCCCCGCATTTGGCAAGCCGAGGTTGACCACCATCTGCCCAATCGACTGCTCCAGAAGCACCGGCCAAGGGAGCTTCTGATCGCGACCAAATGTCTCGGAACCGCCGAGTGCAACCATGTAGCCGCGCTGGAGCGGCCTGAAAGGTCCGCGAAATTCGAGGCGCGAGCCGCCATAGCGACACGGCGCATAATCCACCGGCGTTCCGCCGGGAAACACATAAGCCATTCCACCCACCTGATTTGTCTTCACCCGCGACTCAGGCTGAAGCATCTGGCTTTCCATTCCCCTAACCTTCACATTTTCCGCGCATTCTATGATGCCTAGCAGCTTGCCTCCGGCCAGCGCCGAGGCATATGGTTTCTGCGATCGCAAAGGAGTGGGCAGAATGGACATCCGCACGGTGGGCATCGTTGGCGCGGGCCAGATGGGAAACGGCATTGCGCATGTCTTTGCCGTGGCGGGCTATGACGTCCTTCTGAACGACATCAGCGAAGAAGGGCTGCAAAAGGCCATTGCGATCATCGACCGAAACCTGGAACGCCAGGTGTCCCGCGGCAAGATTTCCGCCGAGGACAAGGCTGCGGCCATGGCCCGGATCAAAACGACGATGACGCTGACCGACCTAGGCCAGACCGACCTCATCATCGAGGCGGCCACCGAGCGCGAGACAGTCAAGCAGGCGATCTTCGAGGACCTGCTGCCACATCTGAAACCGACGACGATCCTGACCTCGAACACGTCGTCGATCTCGATCACCCGACTGGCGAGCCGCACGGATCGGCCCGAGAAATTCATGGGCTTCCACTTCATGAACCCCGTGCCGGTCATGCAACTGGTCGAGCTGATCCGCGGCATCGCCACCGATCAGGAAACCTACGAAACCATGCTCGCCGTCGTCGCGAAGCTGGGCAAGACCGCCGCCAGCGCCGAGGATTTCCCGGCCTTCATCGTCAACCGCATCCTGATTCCGATGATCAACGAGGCGGTCTATACGCTTTACGAAGGTGTCGGGACGGTGAAGTCCATCGACGAGGCGTTGAGGCTGGGAGCGAACCATCCGATGGGGCCGCTGGAGCTGGCCGATTTCATTGGGCTCGACACCTGCCTGGCGATCATGAACGTCCTTTACGACGGGCTCGCCGACACCAAATATCGCCCCTGCCCGCTGCTGACGAAATATGTCGAGGCCGGCTGGCTGGGCCGGAAATCCCAACGCGGCTTCTACGACTATCGCGGCGAGGTTCCGGTTCCGACGCGCTGATCCGGCAGACTGGCTGATTTCGACCGACCGAGGAACCGACGCTCGAACAGGTGCCAGGATGCGTACCCGAACGCCAGCGCCAAAGGCAGCGACAGCAGAGTGAGCTTGGTCGGCGAAAGGTTCGGCTGAAGCACCGCAAACAGCGTGATCTGAATGGGCCAGCCCCAAAGGTAAATGCCGTAGGACGGATCCCCTAGTCTGGAAATCCGGTGCAGGATCGGCCACCCCCTTTGTGCGAACCAAAGCAGAGGATAGGCAATCAGCGCAGGGAACAGCACCTGACCGTACCGGTGCCATCCATCCCAGCCAAAGGCCAATGCGACCAGCGGCAACAGGCAGGCCAGGGCAAGGCTGCCCCGGGCAGAATGGCGATGACCCAAAGCAAACAGCGTCATCCCTGCTGCAAAGCTCGGCGCGCTGAAGGCAAAGCTACCCAGAAATTCCGTGACTTGCAGGCTGACGAAAAGCGTCGGCAACACCGCGACAATGACTGCCAGACCGGCAGCAGCCAGCGCCGGCATCCGAACCAGCAGCATGACGCCAACGAAGAGGTACCAAGTGAACTCTTGCCGGATTGTCCAGAGAACGCCGTTGGCAACCTGAGGGACCAGATCGGTCGGCCCGACCGCTTCGCCGAACGAAACCGAGGGAAGCCATCGGGACGAATTGCGGAACGTCAGGACGCGCGCCAGTTCCTCCCACGCGTCACGCGACAACAGAAAGGCTCGCGGCCCATCAAGTGCGAAAAGCGGGCACAGCAGAACCACTACGAGGATATTGCAGAGCCAGAAGCCGGGCATGATCCGGCGCACCCGCCTTACCAGATAATCGCCCGCATTGCGCGACCTTTGGGCGCTGAGGCTGACCAGGTAACCGCTGATCACGAAGAAGATCAGGACACCGTAAAGCCCAAGGATCCAGCCTGTTGCGGCCTTGAACGGCTCCCCCACTTCGGTCCGGGATACGATCAGGTAAGAATGAGAGAAGATAACACTGGCCGCAGCGATGATGCGCGCGGCATTGAAGCCCAGAAGCTCTCCCTGTGGGGCCGCAACAGGGCCAGAAGGCTGCTTTCTCTGCAGCATCGTTTTTCAAGCAGATGCCAGGAGACGTAGTTGAAGATTACTGCGATGGGGTTCGAGAT
This sequence comes from Rhodobacter sp., assembly GCA_041905595.1. Taxonomy (GTDB): domain Bacteria; phylum Pseudomonadota; class Alphaproteobacteria; order Rhodobacterales; family Rhodobacteraceae; genus Aliitabrizicola. The sequence goes on along the minus strand of JAYRKT010000055.1, from coordinate 17,800 downwards.
TACCGCCAGAAGAAAGGGCAAAATTGCAGATCCATCGCTGCGCGCACGACCTGCTGGAGCGGCCACCCCCAGAGGTAGATGCCATCAGACGGGTCACCGAACGCGGACAGGCGCGGCAGCACGGCCCATTTCCGCTCCCCAAACCAGAGAGTCGGGTAGGCCGCCAGGAAGGGAAAGACCATGCGGCCAGGATGCGCAACAAATCCCAGCCCGGCAGGCTGAGCGCACCACTGTTGGAGGTCGGTTGAATTGTGCTCGTCACATGCCTTCTTCCAATCCCGACCAAAGGTCAGGATTGACCGAGGGCCAGCGTCGTTTCGCGAAGGTAAGCACAGAAGCCGCGCGGATTTGAGGCCCATTTGGCACATTCTTCCGGCGGAATCGGCTGACCTATGACCGGTGCCTGCGGTTTGTTCAAGGCGTGCTTGATCTCGTGCAGCAGAAGACCTTGCCGGAAGGTCGGCGAGATCTTGTCGGCGATATGATAGATGCGCGAGTTCTGGCCCGGAAAGAAGATCGGCAGGACGGTCGCCCGGCTTTTCTGCACCATCTTCGCTGTGAAGACGTTCCATTCGGCTTCGATGGCATCGTCCCACCAGCCGGTCGAGGTCGCGACCTTGCCTGCCGGGAACAGGATGACCACGCCACCATTCGCCAGGTGATCCATCGAGATGCGCCGCATCTCGAGACCCTTTTCCTGGGCGTCAGCCTCGTGTGGGAAGGGGACCGGGACCATGTGATAGGCGATTTCCTCGATCCCGGTCAGCAGCGACCGGGTAAGGATCTTGAAGTCCCCCCGAACCTGCATGACCAGTCGCGCCATCACCAGGCCATCGACTAGCCCGTGCGGGTGATTGGCGACAACCACCACCGGCCCAGTCTTGGGAATCAGCGCGACCTGGTCAGGCGGGGTCGTGACCTCGATCCTCATGATGTCGAGAGCACGCTGCCAGAACTCCAGCCCTTGCGCCGGGCCGAGCGCCTCGAAGCGGCGGATCAGGCGCAGCAGCGTCAGCTTGCCGCTGAGCCACTCGATCGTGCGGATGATACCGGCCTTGGTTGGATCGTCGAATGTGCCGGCATAGGACAGCCGCCGCTTGTCATACGGCCGGTAATCGGGATCACCGATCTGGCGGCCCGCCTGGTCGACATCTTCTGACAAAGGCTTCATGTCCTCCACCGTGGCGCACGCCCATTGGCGCCCAGGTTCAGAAGGATTCTCCGAAACGGTCCGCAACGAGCGCTTCCAGCGCGGCGGCAAGCTTCTCCGCCTCTGCCCCGCTGGTCCGAACCTCAATAGAGGTTCCGCGCGATGCTGCCAACATCAAAAGACCCATGATGGAATCGCCCGAGACCGACATGCCGTCCTTGCTGACAGTGGCACTTGCATCGTGGCTTTCGACCACTTCGACGAACTTTGCGGATGCGCGGGCATGAAGGCCCTTTTCGTTTATGATATGCAGCCGCCGTTCCGTCATTGAGCGTCGTATCCGTTGTTGAGGTCCATGCTATTGATGTACTTGCGGCCCGCTTCGAGCGCCGCCTCTACTGCCACGGGTACGCTGAGTGTGCGGGACTTGGCAAGTTTGATGAGCAACGGGAGATTGGCACCGTAGATGATGCGCCGGTCAGTTGCGACACAGGCGCGCAGGCTCAGGTTGGAGGGCGATCCCCCGAACATGTCGGTCACCACAACCACACCATCTCCGGTATCGACATCATCTGCCGCGCCGCAGATCTCGCGTTGCTTGGCCGCCCGATCGTGGTCATCCTCGATCGAGATTGCGCGAACCCCTTCCTGGTGGCCCACGACATGTTCGACGGCGGACAGGTATTCCCGTGCCAGACCGCCATGTGCGACGATTACGATCCCGATCAAGCGCGGACCATCTTCAGTTTACCCCAGTTCCTTGCCGGACGTTGCAGCCGCCCGGCGTTCCAGCTCGCGGTGGCGGATTGCCACGGGCCAGCCAGCGTCTGACAGCACTTTGCCGAGTTTTTCTGCAACTGCAACAGAGCGATGCTGTCCGCCTGTGCATCCGAAAGCAATTGTCAGGTGCGACTTGCCTTCTTCGACATGAGCCGGAAGCAAAAGTTCGATGAGGTCGGTGAGTTTCTCAAAATAGGGGGCGAACTTCGGATCGGCGGCGATATGAGCGAGGACGAGGCCGTTGCGCCCGTCAAGATCGCGCAAATCCGGCGCCCAGTAGGGATTGCGTAGGAAGCGGCAGTCGAAAATCATGTCGACCCCACGCGGCAGACCGCGCTTGTAGGAAAAGGACTGGACTGAAACCGCCATCCGTCCCTTTGGCGCCCGGCCGAACCAGCGACTGATCTCGGCCTTCAGGTCATGAGGCGACATTTCCGTCGTATCGACCAGATGATCGGCACGCACCCGAATCGGGGCAAGCAGATCGACCTCTCGATCCACACCTTGGGCCGGGGTTTCGGCCGGGGCCAGCGGATGGCGGCGCTTGGTCTGGTTGAAGCGGCGAACCAATTCGTCGGCGGCGCAATCGAGATAGAGAACTTCCGCCGTCACACGCTCATCACGGCTCAGGCTGTCTATCAGTTCGATCAGTGCGGTGACGTTGAAATCCCGATTGCGGACATCGAGGCCAAGCGCAACCGGTCGTGTCAGCGGAGGCCCGTCGATCAGTCGCGGCACCAGTGACAGGGGCAGGTTGTCGATGACTTCATATCCCATGTCCTCCAGCGCATGGATGGCGGTCGATCGGCCTGCCCCGGACGGACCCGTGACAAGAACGAGCTTCTGCCCGGTCCCTGTCTCTTGCTGGCCGTCCATTGGTTCTCTCCGTCGCCCTGGCCCTACGCGCTGCGCCCATGCTGCAGATAAAGCAGCAGAGACGCTGGAAAATGGGGGACACGCGCTGCTTTCACAAGATCGATGCGCTGTCCGTGCAACACGATCTCGTGCCTTTCCGGTAGCCGCTTGTCCTCTTCCTGCCCAAGATCAACCGCCAGAACAATCCGGGCCTCGCGCAGGGTCGGGACCGACAGCAACCCAACCTGGCGCGCCTCGATCAGATTTGCGATCGCAGAAGGACAGCGGGCGACGACCGCATCCCCGACAAGCGCCAATTCGACGGCGTCATCTGCAACCAGGCTCGCACCAAGCCCAATCAACTGAAGGGCAAGCGAGGATTTTCCGGATCCGGAAGGGCCTAGGATCAGCAGACCGCGCCGCTGCACCGCCACGCAGGATGCGTGCAGCAGAAGCGGCGCGGCGCCGGTCACACCGGCAGGCCCACCACGAAGCGGGCACCAAGCGGCTCGGACGTCACATCGGCATTGGTCGGGCGGATGTTCTCGGCCCAGATGACGCCACCATGCGCCTCCACGATCTGTTTCGAAATGGCCAGACCGAGTCCGGAATGGTTGCCGAAATCGCCTGAAGGCCGCTCGGAATAGAAGCGCTTGAAGATCTTTGTCAGCGCCTGTTCCGGAATGCCGGGCCCTGTATCCTCGACAACGACCAGAACCCGGTTCTCGCGCTGACGCGCCCAGACCCGCACCGCATCCCCATCTTCGCAGAACGAGATCGCATTGGTGATGAGGTTCACGAAGACCTGCGCCAGCCGCGCCTCGAGCCCCTGGATCACGATCGGCTCAGGCGGCAGGTCGGTGATGAAGTCCACGCCCTTCTCGCCCGCCTGCTTCGACAGGTATTCGCTGAGGTTGGACAGCGTCTTCAGCAGATCGAAGGAGGTCTCCTCTTCCTTGACCAGTTCACTGTCCAGACGCGAGGCGTTCGAGATGTCGCTGACCAGACGGTCGAGACGGCGGACATCATGCTCGATGACGTCCAGCAGCTTTTCGCGCTGGTCGTCGCGCTTGGCCACGCGCATCGTGCCCACCGCCGAACGCAAGCTGGCCAGCGGGTTCTTGATCTCGTGCGCGACGTCGGCGGCAAATTGTTCGTTGGCGTCTATGCGGTCATACAATGCCGCCACCATGCCGCGCATCGCCACCGAAAGCCGCCCGATCTCGTCAGGTCGCGCGGCCAGGTCAGGGATACGCACTCGACCTGGCGCCATCTTGCGGGCATTGCGGTCTCGGCCCAGTTCCGCTGCCGCGGCCAGATCGGCAAGCGGATTGGCGATGGTCGAGGCCAGCACAAGGCTGAGACCGATCGAGACGAGCAGGGCGATGATGAACATCTGCAAGACCTGCTCGCGTTCGTAACGCACCAGCCGGTCGATCTCGCCAGCGGCGCTGGTCAGGGCGACGACACCCAGAACCTCGTCATTGCGCTTGATCGGGGTTGCAACCGAAAAGATCGCAGCGCCTGTCTTCTGGTCGTGGCCGGTCACAGCCTGGGTCTCGCCCCCCTGCGCCACGCGCTGCACCCCGATGGCCTGTGCCAGCGCATCCGCCTTCTCGGGCTCGGGAGCGCCAATGGTGAACAGGCCGGAGACGCCCTGCCAGACCAGGTTCAGAAAATCGGTAATGATTGTGGAGCGGTCCTTTTCGCCCAGCTCCGGCCGCGGCCGAGCGGCACCGACGGCCCGACTGACAAGCTGCCCGGTGGGATCGAACACAAAGACCTCGACCCCCGATGCAAGTTCAATTGCATCCAGAGTGCCAGGAACATCGATACCGTCGCCGGACGCCATGTTCACCGCCCCGGTTCCCGGGATCTGCGCTTCAAACACGTTCGCGATCAGCTTGGCTTCGGTCACAAGCCCTTCTTCGCGCTGCAGCACGAGGCTGTCGCGGAACGGGTTCATGAACAACACGCCAGACACGAGGATTACGAGCGCAAGAAGGTTGAAAACGATGATCTTGCGCGCCAGCGGAGAGCGATTGAGCGAGACAATGCCGCGCCGGTGCCGATCAGCCCGAAGGGCTTCGTCGGTCAGGGTTTCAGGCGAAACCCAGTCCTCGCCCAGCAGCACGTCCCCATCCCGCACATTTGCGGGTTTGGCATTGCTCTTCTGGCCGGAACCAAGGCGCGGCAGCGTTGTCATTCTTCGTTGTAACGGTAACCGATACCGTAAAGGGTTTCGATGGCCGAGAAATCGTCGTCGACCGTGCGCATCTTCTTCCGCAGGCGCTTGATGTGGCTGTCGATCGTGCGGTCGTCAACATAGACCTGATCGTCATAAGCCACGTCCATCAGCTGATCGCGGCTTTTCACGAAGCCAGGCCGTTGCGCCAGCGCCTGAAGAAGCAGGAACTCGGTCACCGTCAGGGCGACGTCCTTGCCCTTCCAGCTGACGGAGTGGCGCAACGGGTCCATCCGCAGATGCCCACGCTCCATGATCTTGGTCTCTTCGGTGACCGCGACTTCGCCCGAAGCAATCGCCTCCTGCCGGCGCAACAGCGCGCGGATCCGCTCGACCAGAAGACGCTGCGAGAAGGGCTTCTTGACGTAATCGTCGGCGCCCATCCGCAGGCCAAGGACCTCGTCGATCTCGTCGTCCTTGGAGGTGAGGAAGATCACGGGCATCGATGTCTTCTGCCGCAGCCGCTGCAGCAGGTCCATTCCATCCATCCGCGGCATCTTTATATCGAGAACCGCCATGTCCGGCATGCGCCGGTTGAAGGCGTCAAGCGCCGACTGGCCATCGTTGTAGGTTTCCACCTCGAAGCCCTCGGCTTCGAGAGTCATGGCGACGGACGTCAGGATGTTCCTGTCGTCGTCCACTAGGGCGATCCGTGACATCTGCTCTTTCCTGTTCTACCGGTCCTGCCGATTTTTTCGACATGATCGGTCATTCGCCCCCACTTGATCAACAGATAACTGCGAATCACCCCATCCGGCGACCCTCAGCAGATGCATAAATTGCTCAGGAATGGCTAATTTGCCTCACTCGCGGAAGTTTGTTTCATCGATCACAGTTTGGTTGCGCTAACGCCTTGATTGTATGCTGTTCTGTGCCGTCTCCCGTGTTATACGAAAATTGCGCGGCCGATCCGACGCTGCGCCGGCACCTTCTGGCCCAGGGTGTCTGCCCCTATTTTTATCTGAGGAACCTGCCGCGTGACCGGCAGCGGGAGAGCTTGCAGAAATGACCATCGGACGCGTGAATCCGGCGCACAAGCTGGAAGATCAAGGCATCACCGGACTGGGTAAGGTCCACTACAACCTGCTTGAACCGGCCCTGATCGAGGCCGCCCTGCAGCGTGGCGAGGGCCATCTTGGCCTTGGTGGTGCCTTCCTTTGCTGCACCGGCGCCCATACGGGGCGCTCGCCCAAGGACAAGCATATCGTTCGCACCCCCTCGGTCGAGAAGACGATCTGGTGGGAGAACAACGCCGCGCAGTCGCCCGAGGCGTTCGACCGCCTCTACGCCGACATGCTGCAGCACATGAAGGGTCGCGATTATTTCGTGCAGGATCTTTATGCGGGGGCTGATCCTGCCCATCGTCTTGATGTGCGGGTGGTCACGGAACTGGCATGGCATGGCCTGTTCATCCGACACATGCTGCGTCGTCCCGAAGCCTCGGAACTGGCCGGCTTCACGCCCGACTGGACCATCATCAACTGCCCGACCTTCAAGGCGGATCCGGAGCGTCACGGCTGCCGCTCGGCGACGATCATCTCGATGAACTTCGACAAGAAGCTGATCCTGATCGCCAACACCGCCTATGCGGGCGAGAACAAGAAGTCGGTGTTCACGCTGCTGAACTACTTGCTTCCTGAAAAAGGCGTGATGCCGATGCACTGCTCGGCCAACCACGCGCCGGGCAACCCGGTCGACACGGCGATCTTCTTTGGCCTGTCCGGCACCGGCAAGACCACGCTGTCGGCCGACCCGAGCCGGGTTCTGATCGGCGACGACGAGCACGGCTGGTCCGAACGGGGCACCTTCAACTTCGAAGGCGGTTGCTACGCCAAGACCATCAGCCTGTCGGCCGAGGCCGAGCCCGAGATCTACGCTACCACGTCTAAATTCGGCACCGTGGTCGAAAACATGGTCTACGATCCCGAGACGCTGGTTCTCGACTTCGAGGATTCGAGCATCACGCAGAACATGCGCTGCGCCTATCCGCTCGACTATATCTCGAATGCGTCGGAAAGCGGCCTGGGCGGCCATCCGAAGAACGTGATCATGCTGACCTGCGATGCCTATGGCGTCCTGCCGCCGATCGCGCGGCTGAACCCGGCGCAGGCGATGTATCACTTCCTGTCCGGCTTCACCTCGAAGACCCCGGGCACCGAGGTGGGCGTGGTCGAGCCGATCCCGACCTTCTCGACCTGCTTCGGCGCGCCCTTCATGCCGCGTCGGCCGGAAGAATACGGCAAGCTCCTGCAGGCCAAGATCGCCAAGTTCGGCGCCTCGTGCTGGCTGGTGAACACCGGCTGGACCGGCGGCGCCTATGGCACCGGTAAACGCATGCCGATCAAGGCGACCCGGGCGCTGCTCAAGGCCGCGCTTGACGGTTCGCTGAATGGCGCGACCTTCCGCAAGGATCCGAACTTCGGGTTCGAGGTTCCGGTTTCGGTACCGGGCGTGGAAGCCGGGCTGCTCGACCCGCGCTCGACTTGGAAAGATGCCGCGGCTTATGACGCGCAGGCGAAGAAACTGGTTGGCATGTTCGCCGACAACTTCGGCCAGTATCTCGCCCATATCGACGACGACGTGAAGGCTGCGGCGATCGGCTGATCGCCCGCCCGCCGCCGGGGGGCACCGTCCCCCGGCGACTCTGCGCCGGAGCGGCGCTTTTTTTGACACATACGCTGATTGGCAATTGTCGACGGGGGAGTCTTCCCCTGCGGGCCTGCGACCCGTCTCCTGAGCATGTTTTCAATCAGGGAATGCAGATACCGGCGCAATTCGAGCGAATCCGGCGCGACACTTTTGTGCGCCTCGTTTCCTTCCTGCGAATTTTTGTTGCGCTGCAACTGCGAAAGAACTAGTCAATCCCGACACTCGGACTCACCCATTGCCTGATGGAGGTACGCCATGCCGCATGATGGTCAAACTGCGACCCAGAGCCCCATTCTGCAAGGCCTGCTTGGTCTTGCCGGCGGTGCACTGCCCGAGGCTGAGGCGCTTTTCGACACCGCGCGCGAGGCGGTGCGCAGCAGGGTAACGGTTGGCGGCAGGATCTCGGCGACGGCACTGGAGCAGGAACAGTTCACGGCCCACGCCCTGTCCTGGCTTGCGACCTATGTCGAAGCACTGCGGCAGATGCTGGCCTGGGCTCAGCGCCTGGAAGAGGCCGGCACGTTCGGCGAGATGGAGGCGCTGCTCCTGCAGATCGCCTACGGCGAATACCTCAGCCAGATCACCGGCGGAATTCCGATGAGCCAGGGCGAGATTGCTCGCCTGTCTGAATTCGGCATCGACGTGACCCCGGGCACCGAATGGCAGACGCTCGCGGCCGAAGGCAACACGGCAGCGGCACGGGCGCGGCTGGTGGCGCTGATGCGCGATAACCATGGACGTGCAACCTTCGGCGCGACCGGCCTCGACGACGAACTCGAGATGATCCGCGAGCAGTTCCGCCGCTTCGCCGACGAGCAGGTCATTCCCAATGCCCATGACTGGCACCTGAAGGACGAACTGATCCCGATGGAGATCATCTCGGCGCTGGCCGAGATGGGCGTATTCGGTCTGACCATCCCCGAGGAGTTTGGCGGGTTCGGCCTGTCGAAAGCCTCGATGGTGGTCGTGTCGGAAGAACTCTCGCGCGGCTACATCGGCGTGGGTTCCCTTGGCACCCGCAGCGAGATCGCGGCGGAGCTGATCCTTTGCGGCGGCACGCCCGAGCAGAAGGCGCATTGGCTGCCGAAGCTTGCCAGCGGAGAGATCCTGCCAACGGCCGTCTTCACCGAGCCCAACACCGGCTCTGACCTCGGCTCGCTGCGCACCCGCGCGGTGAAAGTGGGCGCTGACTGGGAAGTAACCGGCAACAAGACCTGGATCACCCATGCCGCGCGCACCCATGTGATGACACTGCTCGCGCGCACCGATCCCGACACGATCGATTATCGTGGCCTGTCGATGTTCCTGGCCGAGAAAACCCCGGGCACCGACGAGGCCCCCTTCCCGACCCCCGGCATGACCGGCGGCGAGATCGAGGTGCTCGGCTACCGCGGCATGAAGGAATACGAGCTGGCCTTCGACGGCTTCAAGGTGAAGGGCGAGAACCTTCTCGGCGGGGTCGAGGGACAGGGGTTCAAGCAGCTTATGCAGACGTTTGAGTCCGCCCGCATCCAGACCGCCGCCCGTGCCGTGGGCGTGGCGCAATCGGCGCTGGAAACGGGGATGCAATATGCCGAGGAGCGCAAGCAGTTTGGCAAGCCGCTGATCGAGTTCCCGCGCGTCGCCGGCAAGCTGGCGATGATGGCGGTCGAGATCATGGTGGCCCGCCAGCTGACCTACTATTCCGCCTGGCAGAAGGACCACGACAAGCGCTGCGACCTCGAGGCGGGGATGGCCAAGCTTCTGGGCGCCCGCGTCGCCTGGGCGGCGGCAGACAACGCTCTGCAGATCCACGGCGGAAATGGCTTCGCGCTGGAGTACCGGATCAGCCGCATCCTTTGCGATGCGCGCATCCTGAACATTTTCGAGGGCGCTGCCGAGATCCAGGCCCAGGTGATCGCGCGCCGGCTGCTCGACTGACCTATTCCCCCGGCAGGGGCAGGCCGCGCGACGGGCGTGGCGTGCCGAGCCGGGGATGCAGTCGGGCGGCTATGGTCGCCATCACGGCCATGCCGGCCCCAGCCGCCACGAAGACACCTGCAACTGGTGCGACCAGCAGCACAAGCCACGCGACTCCAGGCGTCATGATCCCTGACACGTCGCGGAAGCTGGAATAGACGGCCGCCATTTCCGTCCGCTCGGACGGCTTGACCGCCATGAGGAATGGCAGGCCGCCTGCCACGTCCAGCATCACCAGCGCGACCGAACCGGTAAAGATCGCGGCGACCGCGACCCATGGCAGCGGCGAAACTGCGCCAGCCAGCACGAAAAACGCAGCTCCCCAGGCAAAAGCGAGGGTGACAACCCGCCTCACGGTCAACCACCGCGCCAGCCGAAGAAGGAAAGGTGTGGTGAACAGGAAGGCATTGGTGACCGAAAGGGCAAAGCCGCCGACCTTGTCCCCCAGCCCCGACTGCACGCAGAAGATCGGCACATAGACGACATAGACCCACCACCCGCAGGACCGAACCACGGCGAACAGCCAGCCGGCAATCAGGCGCGGCTGGGCAAAGAACCGCGCCAGATAGGAAAGCGGATTGAGGGCCGGTCCCTTCGCCTTCTGGATCTGCTTGCCGTTCCCCAGCCGCAGGATCCAGAAGGTGACCAGCAGAGCGACAGAGAAGAAGGCGGCCACGACAAATGGCGCCGGCGCCCACAGCGTTCTCAGCCAGACCCCTGTCATCGGGCCAACTGCCCAGAAGATCGCGGCGTACAACATCTGCGTCGAGGTCGACCGCCCAAGCTCCGCCCGCTGGATATAATCGAGCACATAGGCATTCAAACAGACGAACAGCGTCACCGTCGCAAGAGCGTTGACCAGGATCGCCAGAGCGACAGCGACGGTCCCCCCGATCAGCGCCAATCCCATGCCGCAAAGGTACAGGATCGTGCCCGAGGTGTAGACCCACCGTCTGGGTACATGCCGCGTCGCCCAAGGCACCATCAGCCCCCAGACAAGCGAACACAGCCCGATGGCGAAATAGATCCGCGATACGAGGCTTGCATTGCCCTGACCGGTCGCCGGATCGACCGTGGATTGGTAGAGCACGAGCGGCATGACCGAGATCAGGATCCCGCGCACACCGGCCTCCAGCCCTGACAAAAGCGCAAAGGATCGCACGTTGGGCGTCGGCGAATGCCGCAGCAACAGCGGAACGTAACGGGTGGCCATGAAATCTCCTCCCCGTCATAGGCGCATCGGGGGAAGGATTTTTCTGATCCAGCCGCGACAGCCGGTCGCAGGTTTTCGCCGTCACTCGACCGGACGGAGCAACAACCTGACGAGCCGGGCGCGCGCCTCAGGCAGCGGCCGTTCGCCGCCATGGGTCAATTCCCGGTCAAGGAAGTGCCCGGTCAGCCGAAGTCCCTGCTCAAGGCCGTCGAGATTTTCCCTGCCTCCGATCAGCCCTGCAGGCAGGACCAGTAGCCGGTCCGCCCATTCTCCGGCTCCGGCATTGCTCACGGCACGCCCTGTGCGCGGGGAAACATAGGCCAGTCCTTCTCGCGCGCCGGTTACCGCGCAGGAATCAAGGTCAAGGCCGAAGCCAAGCTCTTCAAGCAGGCGCAATTCCCACCGCAGATAGTCCCATTCCCATCCACCCGTTTCCAAGCGGTCGAGAAGCGGAACCGTTGCGGAATAAAGCGTCGGGTGCGGCTCGCGCTCGGGCAGGGCCCGCGCCAGCAGCGCGCAGATCGCATTCAGCCCGGCCAGCGCGACCCGATCCGAAAGCACTCCGGCTCGGCTTTGCAACGGCTCGACAGTGAAGGCACCCAGATGTTCGTCCAGCCGGGCGTGCCAGCTGACATCCAGCTGCGCACCTGGTTGCAGCAGCGGCGCAACCCGTCGCGACGCACCGCCGCGCACCACCCCGGCGTGCCGGCCGTGCGCTTTCGTGAAAACCTCGATGATCGCCGCGCTTTCCCCGTGCCGCCGCACCGAGATGAGCGCCCCCTGATCGCGCCATTCCATGCTGACACTATCAGCGCGGCGCCGCAGACGAGCAAGCGATCAGGCCAGACCTTCTTCGTCCAGCAAGCTTCGCCCCTGCCGATCCTCGATCTCGACCACCCAAAGGTCCGGATCGAATCCGCGCTGCCGCGCGATCGAGGCATCCACGGCGGCTTCTTCGCCCTCGGCCAATACCACCCAGGCTCGTTCGCCTGTCATCAGGTCGAAGCTGCGCTGGTAAACCGTGGCACGGCCGTCAAGTGTCGCCACCTTGACCAGGACCGCCCCCGCTGTGGCGTCGCCCTTCTTCGTCAGAAATGCCGGAATGTCTGCCAGCCGCAGCCGCGCAAGATAGGCCTGTACCCAGAACTCGGCGGTTAGGCGCGGCGTCATCTCGGCGCGTCGCCATCCTTGAAATCAAGCCCCATCTCGTCGAACCGCTCTTTTTCCTCAAGCCAGTTCGGACGGACCTTGACCTGCAAGAACAGGTGGACGGGCCGGTCCAGGAACTCCATCAGTTCCTTGCGTGAGGCCTGCCCGATAGCCTTGATCGTCTCGCCCTTGTGACCCAGCACGATGCCCTTGTGGCCGTCGCGGGCGACGTAGATGATCTGGTCGATACGGGCGGAACCGTCCTCCTTTTCCTCCCAGTTTTCGGTCTCGACCGTCATCTGGTAGGGCAGCTCCTCGTGCAGCCGCAGCGTCAGTTTCTCGCGCGTGATCTCGGCGGCGATCATCCGCATGGGCAGGTCGGCGATCTGGTCCTCGGGGTACAGCCAGGGTCCTTCCGGCACCTCGCCGGCCAGCCACTCGCGCAGATCGTCCACGCCATAGCCCCTCTCGGCCGAAATCATGAAGGTCTTCACGAAGGGGAAGGCCTCGTTCATCTTTTCGGCCAGCGCCAGCAGCACCTCGGCCTTGACCCGGTCGATCTTGTTGATGGCGAGCGCGATCGGCTGACCTTGCGGGATGCGGTCGCGCAGGGTCTCGATGATGCGCTCGACACCCTCGGTCAGACCGCGATGCGCCTCGATCAGGAGCACGATGATATCTGCATCCGCCGCCCCGCCCCAGGCCGCCGCGACCATCGCCCGGTCCAGCCGCCGACGCGGCGTGAAGAGGCCGGGCGTGTCGACAAACACGATCTGGCTCTGCCCCTCCATGCAGACACCGCGAATGCGGGTCCGGGTCGTCTGTACCTTGTGGGTGACGATCGACACCTTCGCCCCCACCATCCGGTTCAGGAGCGTGGACTTGCCGGCATTCGGCTCGCCGATCAGGGCAACAAAGCCTGCACGTGTATCGGTCATGGCTGGATCTCCATCCGGGCCAGAAGCGCCCGGGCCGCGGCCTGTTCGGCCTGGCGTTTCGTTCCGGCCGAGGCAGCCTCGCTCTCGCCGTTGGCAAGGCAGACCTCGACGGTGAAGACGGGCTGGTGATCGGGGCCCTCGCGGCCACGTTCCAGATAGGTGGGCGGGGCCATGCCGCGCGCCTGTGCCCATTCCTGCAGCGCAGTCTTGGGGTCGCGGGCGTCTGCATCGACCATGTCGATGCGCTCGCCCCAAAGCCGCAACACCACTTGGCGCGCGGCCTCGAATCCGGCGTCGGAATAGACGGCTGCGATCACGGCCTCCATCGCATCGCCCAGAAGCGCTTCCTTGCGTCTGCCGCCGGACATCATCTCGGACCGGCCGAGTTTCAGGACCTCGCCCAGCCCCATCTCGCGCGCGACCTCTGCGCAAGTTTCCTTGCGCACGAGGGCATTGAAGCGCGGAGCAAGCTGGCCCTCGCTGGCCCCCTTGTCGGCCTTCAGCAGGGCCTCGGCCATGACGAGGCCAAGAACCCGGTCGCCCAGGAATTCAAGGCGTTGGTTGTCCGGCCGCGAAGGACTGGAAATCGAGGAATGGGTGACTGCACGGATCAGCAGTTCGGGCCGCGAGAAGTCGTGCCCGATCCGGGCCGCAAAGGCCTGAAGATCCGCCGCCAGCCTCACTCGACCGCCTTCAGGAAGCGGTCAGGCCGCCAGGTCCAGAAGAACAGCATCGACCGGCCCGCCGATGAGAAGATCACCCGATCCGCGCGGCCGATGAGGTTTTCCTTGGGCACGAAGCCCACGCCGCCCACCGATTGCGGGAAGCGGCTGTCCTGGCTGTTGTCGCGGTTGTCGCCCATGAAGAAGTAATGGTCGGGTGGCACGGTGAACACGTCGGTGTTGTCGGCAAACCCGTTCTGGTCGATGTTCAGAATATGGTGCTTGCGCCCCTCGGGATAGCGCTCGGTCGGCGGCAGCGTCTCGATGAAGCGCGAGGCCTTGCAGACGCCGCCTTCGCCGACAGGACTGTTCTCGCAACGTGGCGGCTGGCCAAGCGGTCCTTGCGGCTCATAGATTTCCTCGAAGACACCATCGGGCGCCTGGGGAACTTCCTGGCCGTTCAGGAAAAGGACGCCGTTCTTGACCTGAACAGTGTCGCCCGGAAGTCCGATCAACCGCTTGATGAAGTCCTGCCCGTTCACAGGATGACGGAACACGACCACATCGCCGCGTTGCGGCTCGCCACCAAGGATACGGCCAGAGATCGGGCAGATGGCCATCGGGCAGGAATAGCGCGAATAGCCGTAGGCCATCTTGTTGACGAAGAGGAAGTCACCGACCAGCAACGTGTCCTTCATGCTGCCCGAGGGAATCCAGAACGGCTGGAAGAACAAGGTCCGGAAGACCATCGCGATCAGAAGTGCGTAGACGATCGTCTTGACCGTTTCCATGATCCCGCCCTGGGATTTCGCGGTGCTCGCCATGAAGTCCTGCCTTTTCTGGGTTTGCGGCTACATGCGCGCCGCACTTCGCAGAGTCAAGTTGAAGGGAAAAGTCACGTCTCCGGCATGACGGGTCGTGCCTCGATGACGACAAAGGCCTGGGCCCAGGGGTGGTCGTCGGTCAGCGTGACGTGGACGATCGCCTGATGCCCGGGCGGAGTCATCTGTGCCAGCCGTTCAGCCGCCCAGCCGGTCAGGTGCATCACTGGCTGACCAGACCGCAGGTTGGTCACCGCCATGTCCTTCCAGGAAATGCCCATGCGCAGGCCTGTTCCAAGCGCCTTCGAGCAGGCCTCCTTTGCCGCCCATCGTTTGGCATAGGTTCCGGCCACGTCCTTGCGCCGTTCTGCCTTGGACTGCTCGACCGGTGTAAAGACGCGGTCGCGAAAGCGGTCGCCAAAGCGGGCGAGGGTCGCTTCGATCCGCTCGATGTTGCACAGGTCGGTGCCGATACCGAGGATCATCTGGGGCAGTGTCCCGATGCGCAGGGACGTGCAAGGCGGCCCGGTCTGAGCGCAGTCAGCAAAATCCTTTGAAGGATTTTGCCAAGGCTTTTCGAAAAGTCTTGGCTCATGCCCGCCGTTCCTCGTCCATCCGCCGCCGCATCTCCTCGATCGCGGGACCAAGCCCGAGGAAGATCGCCTCGGCGATCAGGAAATGGCCGATGTTCAGCTCCATGATCTCGGGCATCGCCGCGATCGGACCGACCGTCTCGTAGGTCAGGCCATGGCCAGCATGTACCTCGAGCCCGAGCGAATGTGCGAGCTTTGCCCCACGGCGCAGACCTTCGAGTTCGGCATCACGCTCGGCGAAGCGGCCTTCGTGGTGGAGATCGCAGTAATGGCCGGTATGCAGCTCGACCACCGCCGCGCCGATCCGGGCCGAGGCCTCGATCTGCCGGGGATCGTGGCCGATGAACATCGACACCCGTATACCAGCCGCGCGGAGCGGGGCGACGAACGCCGTCAGGCGCGCTTCGTCTGCCGCTACGTCAAGGCCGCCTTCGGTCGTGCGTTCCTCTCGCTTTTCGGGGACCAGACACATGGCGTGGGGCCGGTGACGCAGACCGATCGCCTGCATCTCGTCCGTTGCCGCACATTCGAAATTGAGCGGCACCCGCAGCCCGGCAGCAAGGGCGGCGATATCCTCGTCGCGGATATGTCGCCGGTCCTCGCGCAGGTGCGCGGTGATACCGTCCGCACCGGCCGCCTCGGCCAGCAGGGCGGCCCGCAATGGGTCAGGATATGCGGTCCCGCGCGCGTTCCGCACGGTCGCCACATGGTCGATGTTCACGCCCAGCCGAAGCTTGCCCGATGGTTTCATCTTCCGTCTCCCTGCCCGTCCCGCCGTCTCCGGCTGGCCGCAAGCTAGAGCGGCATCGCGGCGAAGGAAAGTCGCGTCAGTGTGCACCGGGTTCGGTTGGCGGGGCATCGACGTCGTGTCGACGCGGTTCCTTCTTTCTAGCGTGTCGCTGACGCAGCCGGTGAAGCCGGAGCCGTTGGTAGGTGTGTATCAAGGGAATTGTCAGCGCATAACACGCAAGTCCTACCGCCAACCCCAGGATGACCCCGCCGACCATGTAGGGGCGATAGATCGTCTGGTAAAAGT
This sequence comes from Rhodobacter sp., assembly GCA_041905595.1. GTDB lineage: Bacteria > Pseudomonadota > Alphaproteobacteria > Rhodobacterales > Rhodobacteraceae > Aliitabrizicola. The sequence goes on along the minus strand of JAYRKT010000055.1, from coordinate 1,750 downwards.
TGGCCAGCCGGTGCCAGTCGACTGGATCGTGAGTGAACATCGCGACAATATTCGCCCATGCCTCTTCGCTTGCCTCGGAGAAGGACACGACAAGGTAAAGCGCGCTCAGGGGCGCATCCACTCCGGTCAGCCATTGGCCAAGGCCGACCGCTGCCGGGGCAATGATGGGGAAGGTCAGCGGGTTGCCGATGACGGTCCCGATCGCCGAGGCAATCAGATTTCCCCGCATCAGCCAGGCCAGCGCAAGTCCCAGCCCGAGATGGCCCCCGAAGAAGGGCGTGAACGAGATGAAGACGCCGGCGAATATGCCACGCGCGATCCGGTGGGGCTGATCCGGCAAGCGGCGCAGGCGGTGAATGATGTACGTGCCCGCCCGGACAAAACCGCGCCGCGGCCAGAGCGACTCGCGCAGATTGGCAAGCATTGTCCGGGGCGTGCGCCGGCGAAACACCATTTCCGTAGGCCCCCTCGGCTACGGCTTGAGGCTTAGGTCGCGGTGTCGGGCAATCTGTGCCACGTCGGTTTCTGCCTCGAGCGCGGTCATGACCATGTGCAGATGCTCGACGTCGCGCAGGTCCACGTCAATGATGAGCTTGTAGTAGTCGGGCTTGCGGTCGGTGAAGCGCAGATCCGAGATGTTCGCCTTCTGCTCGCCGATGATCGTGCAGATCCGGCCCAGAACGCCGGCATCGTTCGAGATCGTGAGCTCAAGGCTGACGGTATAGACCGCTTTGTGCCGACCTGGCTGCCAGTTGAGGTCAACCCACCGCGCCGGCTGTTCCTCGAATTCCACCAGCGCCGGACAGTCGATGGCATGGATGACGACGCCCGCGCCGCGATAGGTGATGCCGACGATCCGTTCCCCTGGCACCGGCTGGCAGCAGCGGGCGCGGCGGAAGGTCTGGTCCGCGCCCAACCCCACGACCGGGCGTTGCGCATCGACTTCCTCGGTCGTCGCCAGGGTCAGTTCCGGGTAGAGCGTCTCGACCACGCGCCGCGCCGTAAGCTCTGCGCTGCCCAGTCGGGCCAGAAGATCCTGTTCGTCGGCCAGCCCCAGCTGCTTGGCAGCGGTGCGGAGTGCCTTGTCGGTGGCCTTCTTCCCAACATGGTCGAAAGCGGCGCGGGCGAGTTCCTGGCCGAGCTTCACGAACCGGCCACGATCCTCTTCCCGCAGGGATTTCCGGATCGCCGCCTTGGCGCGGCCGGTGGTGACGATGTCGATCCAGCTCGCCTGCGGCAACTGCCCTTCAGCGGTGATGATCTCCACCGACTGGCCGTTCTTCAGCCGCGTCCAGAGCGGCACCCGGATGCCATCAACCTTGGCCGAGACGCAGGAGTTGCCGATGCGGGTATGGATCGCATAGGCGAAGTCGAGCGGCGTGGCCCCGCGCGGCAGCTGCACGACATCCCCCTTGGGCGTGAAGCAGAACACCTGGTCGGAATACATCTCGAGTTTGACGTTCTCGAGAAACTCGTCGTGGTCGTCCTCGTCCATCCGCTCGGTCATCGAGGCGATCCACTTGGTCGGATCGACTGCGAAGGGGTTCTTGGTGCGCACGCCGTCGCGATAGGCCCAGTGGGCAGCGACGCCGGCCTCGGCCACTTCGTGCATCTGGCGGGTGCGGATCTGCACCTCCACCCGCTTGCCGTCGCGCCCAGAGACCGAGGTATGGATCGACCGGTAGCCGTTGGACTTCGGCTGGCTGATGTAGTCCTTGAACCGGCCGGGAACTGCCCGCCACCGGCGATG
>JAYRKT010000054.1:0-21935 GCA_041905595.1 Rhodobacter sp. | reverse complement strand
CAGAGGGTCGATCTCGGGGTCGGTCAGCCCCGGCACGACAGGCGCCATCATTACCCGGACCGGAACCCCCGCCGCCGCCAAGCGCCGGATCGTCTCCAGCCGCCGGGCGGGCAGCGGAGCGCGCGGCTCCATGCGGCGCGACAGGTCAGGATCAAGGGTGGTGACGGATATGCCCACCCGCACCAACCCCTCGGCCGCCAATGGCCCGAGCAGGTCGAGGTCGCGTTCGATCAACGTGCCCTTGGTCACGATGCCGACCGGATGGCGATGGGCGGCAAGCACCTCAAGCACCTCGCGCATCACCCGGTAGTCTGCCTCGATCGGTTGATAGGGGTCGGTATTCGTCCCAAGTGCGATGGTCGCCACCTTGTATTTGCGCGCCGCCAGTTCCTGCGCCAGCACTGCGCCGATCCCCGGCCGGGCGATGAGACGGGTCTCGAAGTCGAGCCCGGGCGAGAGGTTGAGAAAAGCGTGCGACGGCCGCGCAAAGCAGTAGATGCAGCCATGCTCGCAGCCGCGATAGGGATTGACCGAACGGTCGAAGGGCAGATCGGGCGAGCGGTTGTAGGTCAGCGCCGAGCGTGGCTCCTCCAGCCGCACCTCGGTCCGGACCAGCCTGTCGGTCTCGGCGATGTCCCAGCCGTCATCGACCGCCTCGCGGTCGTGCATCTCGAACCGGCCCGTGCGGTTCGATTCCGCGCCCCGCGCCCGAAGCCGTTGTCCCGGAAGAAGTCCTTCACCCTGTGTCATGAGGACAAGATATAGAACATTACATGAACATTTGCCAATCCGCTTCAGATGCCGCCCCTGCCCCGCCTTCGGCCTGTCGGCTTTCGCTTGGCCCATGTCGTAATCCGGAAAGTCGTGCTTGCCCTTTGGTCGCATTCAGGCAGCATGGCCCGATAGGGGCGCGCGAGCAGACGAGGGCAGTCATGGCCGACGAAGAAGACATCATCCTTTCCGAGCTTTCCGACGACGAACTCGTCCTGCAGATGCACGACGACCTTTATGACGGCCTGAAGGAAGAGATTGAGGAAGGCGTCAACATCCTTCTCGAGCGCGGATGGGCGCCCTATGACGTGCTCACCAAGGCGCTCGTCGCCGGTATGACCATCGTCGGCGCCGACTTCCGTGACGGCATCCTGTTCGTTCCGGAAGTGCTTCTGGCCGCCAACGCGATGAAGGCCGGCATGGCCATCCTGAAGCCGCTTCTGGCCGAAACCGGCGCGCCGCGCATGGGCAAGATGGTGATCGGCACCGTCAAGGGCGACATTCACGACATCGGCAAGAACCTTGTCGCGATGATGATGGAAGGCGCCGGTTTCGAGGTGCTGGACCTCGGCATCAACAACTCGGTCGAGAAATACCTTGAGGCGCTGGAAAAAGAGCAGCCCGACATCCTCGGCATGTCCGCCCTTCTGACGACCACGATGCCCTACATGAAGGTCGTGATCGACACGATGAAGGAAAAGGGCCTGCGCGACGACTACATCGTTTTGGTCGGCGGCGCCCCGCTGAATGAGGAATTCGGCAAGGCCATCGGCGCTGACGCCTATTGCCGCGACGCTGCGGTGGCGGTCGAGACGGCCAAGCAGTTCGTGGCCCGCAAGCACAACCAGATGAACGGCTGACAGGGTCCCGGACCCTGCCTGCGACATAGCCCCGGGCATGGTCCGGGGCTTTTGCTTTCCGAACCGCTCCCTTGCCAGCGATCCGTCGCGCCCCCATCTCGACGAGGAAAGGTCAAGACATGCCGCCACGGACCTATGCCCTGCTTCTGCTCGCCGTCCTTCTGGCCGCGGCCGTGACTGTCTTCGCCGCGCAGGCGCTTTCGTTGCCCTGGGCTGTCCTGTCTGTTCTGGCGGTTGCCGGGGCCGCTGCCCTGCACCTGAGGGCGCGGGCATGACCACCACCCTCCCCGATGACAGCGTCCTTGCCGAACGGGGGCTGCCGCCCGAGGCGGCCGGTCGCGTTCTGTTGATCGCCTGCGGCGCGCTGGCGCATGAAATCCTCGCGCTCAAGCGAAGGAACGGCTGGGATCATCTTGATCTGCAATGTCTTCCGGCGAATCTGCATCTCTGGCCGGATCGCATCCCCGACGCGGTCGAGGCGGCGGTGACCGAACATCGCGACCAGTATGAGTCGATTTTCATCGTCTATGCCGATTGCGGAACCGGCGGGCTGTTGCAGGCGCGGTGCGAGGCGCTCGGGGTCGAGATGGTCGAGGGCCCGCACTGCTATGCCTTTTTCGAAGGGGTCTCCGCCTTTCTTGACAGGGCGGAGACCGAGTTCGACGCCTTCTACCTGACCGATTTCCTTGTCCGCCAGTTCGATGCCTTCGTCTGGCGGCCGATGGGTCTCGACCGGCATCCGGAATTGCGGGACATGCTGTTCGGCAACTACCGCAAGCTGGTCTATCAGGCCCAGCTCGACGATCCGGCGCTCGATGCGAAAGCGCGCGACTGCGCGGAGCGTCTGGGCCTGGCCTATGAGCGGCGCTTCACCGGCTATGGCGATCTGGAACCCGCCCTGGCAAAAGCCGCACAGGGCGAATTTTCTGCGAAAATTTCCGGAGCGCACTGATTTTTCGCAGAAAAATCGTTCAGGCGGCCGCTTCCGCCGCTGTCGCCCGGATACGCCCGACCATCGCCTTCAGCCCGTTCGACCGCTGCGAGGACAGGTGCTGGTCAAGCCCCAGCCGCGCCAGTTCCGCCGGCGCATCGACGCGGCCGACCTCTTGCACGGTCAGCCCGGAATAAAGCGCATGCAACACGGCAATCAGCCCGCGCACGATCATCGCGTCGCTGTCACCCTGGAAATCGAAACGCGCGGTGGGCCCCTGCCCGTCAATGCGCGGCACGATCCAGACCTGGCTGGCGCAGCCCTGGACCTTGGTGGCTGGCACCCGAAGCGACTCGTCCAGCTCCGGCATCGCCCGGCCCAGTTCGATCACATGGCGATAGCGGTCCTCCCAGTCGTCGAGGAATTCGAAGGTGTCGGCGATCTCTTCAAAGGCGGGCGCGGCCATGGCGTGCTCCTGTGCAACGCCCCCGAGGTAAGCCTGCCGGGATCAAAGGTCCAGAGCGGCGGCGCTTTTCAAATCGTCCGGGCTGCGGTAACCGAGAGGAAACTGGAAGGATGCCCCGATGATCCGTGCCCGCCTTGCCCCCCTTGCGCTGATGCTGGCTGTCGCGGCCTGCGGCTCGTCCCAGAAACACTGGTACAATCCGTTCAGCTGGTGGGGCAATTCGACGGAAGTCGAGGCGACAGGCACCATGCCGACTGCCGCCGACGATCCGCGCCCGCTTGTGGCTCAGGTCACGTCGATGGCGGTCGAATCCACGACCGAGGGTGTGATCGTGCGGGCGACGGGGCTGCCGGCCACGCAGGGCTACTGGAACGGCGCGCTGCTGACCGACGGCCCGGTGGACGGCAAGATCACCTACCGCTTCGTTCTGGTTCCGCCGCCCCAACCCAAACGCGTCTCGACCGAACGGTCGCGCGAAGTCACAGTCGGGGCCTTCATCGGCAATATCGAGCTGCAGGATGTGCGCGAGATCGTCGTCCAAGGCGCGAACAACGCCCGTTCGTCGCGGCGCTGAACGGCTCCGGCCCGCAAATGGCCGGGTTCAGAGCTTGATGACCTTGACGGCGCTGCCCTTGGCTGACAGCGCGATCTCGCCCCGGCAGAGCCGAAGCGCGTCCTCGCCAAAGGCCTCGCGGCGCCAGCCCTTCAATGCATCCAGATCGCGCTCGCCGGCGGCAATGGCATCGAGGTCCGAGGCCGAGGCGATCAGCTTAGCCGCAACCCCCAGTTCCTCGGATTTCGCCTTGAGCAAGACCCGCAGCAGGTCCGCCAGCGCCGGGTTGACCTGAAGCTGGTCCCGGTCCTGATCGGCCTTGGGCAACTGGTCGTTTGGTGTGTCCATCCCCGCCTTGACCGCGGCAAGAATGCCGTCGGCAATGTCGCCGCGCCGTCCCTCGCGCAGCAAAAGCCGCGAGCGTCCCAGTTCCTCGTGGTTGGTCGGTCGGGTCGAGGCGAGCTCCAGCAGCGCGTCGTCCTTGAACACGCGGCTCCGCGGCACGTTATGGCTTTGCGCATAATCCTCGCGGAAGCGGGCCAGTTCCTTGACCATCGCCAGGAAGCGGCCAGAGGTGGTGCGCGTCTTCACCCGTTCCCAGGCCTCTTCCGGATGGACGGTATAGGTCGCGGGATCGGTCAGGATCGCCAGTTCCTCTTCGACCCATTTCTGCCGTCCGGTCTTGGCAATCTGCGCCGACAGGAATTCGTAGATAACCCGCAGATGAGTCACATCGGCCAGCGCATATTCCTTCTGCGCCTCGCTCAGGGGCCGGCGTGACCAGTCGGTGAAGCGCGAGGTCTTGTCCAGCGGCTCGCGCGCGATCTTCTTGACCAGCGTCTCGTAGCCCACCTGTTCGCCAAAGCCGCAGACCATGGCCGCGACCTGGGTGTCGAACAGCGGGTTGGGAAAGACATGGCCCTCGACGAAGAAGATCTCCAGGTCCTGCCGGGCGGCGTGGAACACCTTGACCGTCGCCTCGTGGCGGAACAGGTCGTAGAGCGGTTCCAGCGACATGTCCTCGCCCTCGATCGGGTCGACGAGGACCGCTTCGCCGGTCTTGCCGGGAAGCGCCATCTGGATCAGGCAGAGCTTGGACCAGTAGGTCCGCTCGCGCAGGAATTCCGTGTCGATGGTGACGTAGGGGCCGGACTTGGCTTCCGCGCAGAAGGCGGCAAGCGCGTCGGTCGTTGTTATGGTTCTCATGGTGTCGCTACTAGGGGTCACGGGGGCATCCCGCCTGCCCCCTATAGATTGCGGTCCGGCAAAAAGAAAGTGTGCCGCACCGATTGTGGGCAGAGCGGTTCAGGGAAGCCACACCGGCGTCCGGTCGCCCGCTGCGTAGCGCCGCAGGACCGCCGGATAAAGCCGGTGTTCCTCGCGCAGGACACGGGCGGCCAGCGTGTCGGCGGTGTCGCCGGGTTCAACCGGCACCCGCGCCTGTCCAAGGATCGGGCCGTCATCGAGGACTGGCGTCACCTCGTGCACCGTGCAGCCCGCTTCGGCATCACCCGCGTCCAGCGCCCGCTGATGGGTGTGCAGGCCGGGATACTTCGGCAGGAGCGAGGGATGGATGTTCAGCATCCGCCCCGAGAAGCGATGGACGAAGCCCGGCGTCAGCACCCGCATGAAGCCGGCAAGGCAGATGATATCGGGTTTCGCGGCCAGAAGCGGGCGGAGCAGCTCGGCCTCGAAGGCGTCCCGATCCTTGCCGAACGGGCGATGGTCGATCGCGGCGACCGGGACGCCAAGGGCGGCCGCCCGCTCAAGTCCCGCCGCAGCCGGGTCGTTCGACAGCACGAGGACCGGCTTCGCAGCGTGGCCCGGCTGGGCCATGTCCCGCACCAGCGCCAGCATGTTCGAGCCACCCCCGGAAATCAGGATGGCAACGCGCTTCACAGGAGCTTGCCTGTGTAGGAGACTCCCTGCCCGGGCTGGACATGGCCGAGGACCGCAACCGTCTCGCCCGCCTGGCGCAACAGTCCGGCCAGCGCCTCGGCTCGGTCGGCGGCGACAACCGCGATCATCCCGATGCCGCAGTTGAAGGTCTTGAGCAGTTCCGGCTCGCTGATCCCCGATTGCCCGGCGAGCCAGCGGAAGACCGGCGGCAGCTGCCAGGCCGAGAGGTCGATCTTGGCGCCCATCCCTTCGGGCAGGATGCGCGGCAGGTTCTCGGTCAGGCCGCCGCCGGTGATATGGGCAAGCGCATGAACCCCGCCCGCGCGGATCGCGGCCAGTGCGGGCTTGACGTACAGCCGGGTGGGCGCGAGCAGCGCCTCGCCGAGCGAGCCCGTCGAGAAGGGCGAGGCCGCATCCCAGCCAAGGCCCGACAGCTCGACCACCTTGCGGACGAAGGAATAGCCGTTTGAATGGACCCCGTCCGAGGCGAGGCCGAGCAGCACATCGCCCGCGACAACGCCGCGCGGAAGGTCCGTCCCGCGCTCCATCGCGCCGACCGAGAAGCCGGCCAGGTCAAAATCGCCGCCGTGATACATCCCCGGCATCTCGGCAGTCTCGCCGCCAACCAGCGCGCAACCCGTCGCTGCGCAGGCCCGGGCGATGCCGTCGATGATGCGCACGCCCTGATCGACATCGAGCTTGCCGGTGGCGAAATAGTCGAGGAAGAACAGCGGCTCCGCCCCCTGGCAGACGAGGTCGTTGACGCACATGGCGACAAGGTCGATCCCGATCGTGTCCACGAGCCCGGTATCGATCGCGATCTTCAGCTTGGTGCCGACGCCATCGGTTGCCGCGACAAGGATCGGGTCGGTATAGCCCGCCGCCTTCAGGTCGAAGAGCGCGCCAAAGCCGCCGAGGCCCGCCATGGTGCCGGGCCGTTCGGTGCGCTTTGCAGCCGGCTTGATCCGCTCGACCAGCGTGTTGCCGGCGTCGATATCGACCCCCGCCTGCGCATAGGTCAGCCCCTTGCCCGAAGTCGTCATGGCCTACCCCCGTTGCCGATCTGCCGCCGCCCGCATAGACGATCAGGCCGCCCGGCGCAACGCATGCACCGCACGCAAGATCGCGGGAATCGGCCAGTCGAGCAACGACTCTACGGATTGGGGAGATTGGTAGGCCCGGAGGGACTCGAACCCCCAACCAAGGCGTTATGAGCGCCCTGCTCTAACCATTGAGCTACAGGCCCGAAGCTCGGCTCCGGCTTACGCATTGCTCGGGCATGGGTCAAGCACCGCAGATTGCGCGAGGACAGATGACAATCCGCAAAGCGCTGAAGTGGTACAGCCTCCCCGGCTCGAACGGGGGACCCCCAGATCCACAATCTGGTGCTCTAACCAACTGAGCTAAGGCTGCACTGGGCGGCGATTTAGCCCCGGTGCGCGGGGAATGCAAGCCTTGCTTTCACCTTCCGCCCGTCAGTCCAGCGGCCGCTCCCAAGTCTGTTCGATCACGTCCTGACCGAAGGACCGCGCGGGCGCGCTTGCGGTCAGCCGGAAGCCGTTGCGCGCATAGAGGCGGCCTGCCGCCCGGTGGCTTTCATGGGTCCAGAGCCGCATGTGGCGGTAGCCGGCGCCGCGGGCGAAGTCGAGGCAGGCGTCGAGAAGCCGTTGCGCCAGTCCCGTGCCACGCGCCTCGGGTTCGACAAGAAACAGCCGCAGCTTGGCCAGCGCGGGATCAGCCGGATCCCCAGCCACGCAGAAGATGCTTCCCAGCCGCTCCGCCGCCGGTCCTTCGGCAATCCAGCCACGCTCGCGCGCCGGGTCGTGACCGCGCAGGAAGGCTGCGACGATTTCGGCCACCAGAGCCTCGAAGCTGGAGTCGAATCCCTCGTCGCTGGCGTAAAGCGCGGCGTGGCGGCTGACGACCCAGCCGGCATCGCCGGGACCAAGGTCGCGCAGCCGGATTTCGGCTGCATCAGGTTGGAGAATGCGTCGGGCGCGATCAAGCGTTTCCGCGAGAGTCACCCGCTGCGCCCGATCGAGTGCGGAAAGGCGCTCGCCCACCGCGGCGCGCGAGGCCTGGCGCAGGGTTTCCAGCTCCGCCCGCCCCACCGGGGTCAGCACGATCGGCTGCTCGCGCCCATCGGTCTGGCCGCGCCTGCGCTCGATCCAGCCGCGTCGCGCGAAACCCGCGAGGACCCGGCTCAGATAGCCCTCGTCGATGCCGAGGCTCTGCGCCACCTGTCGGGCGGTGACAGGGTCAGGGGCGTCAAGGTCGTGCAGGATCCGGACTTCGGTCATCCCCAGACCGGAGCCGAGATAGCTGCGCGACAAGAGGCCCATCTGGCCCGTGAAGCACCGGCTGAAGGCGCGGATGCGGTCGATTTCGTCCATGGTGCCCCCTTCCCCATTGACGATTGGTGATTTAGTTGATTCCGTCAAGTGTTCCAGACTTGCGTCGCGCTCGGCAAGAGTCTAGGCGCAGGAAGAATTAGCGGCGGAGGACGACCATGGGCATCGACAAGCAAAGCGACATCGCGGCGAATCTTCAGATCGGCCCGACCAGCCTTGGCATGGTGCGCATCTATATCGAGGCCGAGGGCGTGGAACTGCCGCTCGATTTCGATCCCGAAGAAGCCGAGGAAATCGCCGAGGAACTGCGCGCCGCCGCCGAACGGGCGCGGATGATGAGCCAGCAGGCCCAGGGCGGCAAGCCTAAAGCCCCGAAAGGCCGGAAGGGCTAAGGCCGGGATCGCGCAGCGCCTGCAGGCGCAGAGCGGCGTGACGGGCAAACTTCTGCACCAGCATCTTCCGCCGCGCGCCGGCCAAAGGTGTCTCAGGCCCAATGCGAAGGATTTCGGCATCGTAGCCGTCGGCAAGGATCAGGCCGGTGCCATCAGGCAGCAGCTCGGTCGGGAAATCGGCATCGACCGCCCAGAAGAAGCGGTCGCACCAGTCAAGATAGCCCTGCCATTTCCGGTCGGTCATGAAATCGGCCCGGCTCGACTTGCACTCGATCACCCAGACCTCGCCCTTCGGTCCAAGCGCCATGACGTCGACCCGGAGGCCGGGCGTTGGCACAACCTCTTCCAGCGTCACGAAATCATGGCTGAGGAGATGGCGACAGACACCCCGGGCCAGAAGCTGGCCGGGCATCAGGCGCGGGGCGAGGTCGGGCGCAAGGGTCATGCGGCAAGATATGAACGAAAGATGAACATCGCGCAAGACTTGCGCGATGCCGGGGCGCGGCCTATGTCTTGGAACGGCGGGTTCTGCCCCTCACGTGCGAGGCACATTTTCCAGTGGCCGATAAGCACTTCCGAGGGAGCTGGCTCTGCCAGGATCCTGGTCCTGGTATCTGGCGCCCACCTGGTCAACCAGGCTCTCGGGAAAACACACGTCTCCACGGCTGCCGCGGATCCCGCCACTTTCCGCCGCCACAAATGAAAAGGCCCGCCTAAGCGGGCCCGATGGATATCGTTGGCAGGCAGAACGCTCAGCGCTTGCGCATCAGCATCGTGCGGGCCGACTTCGCCTCGGCCGTAACGCGCACCGGCGCAGGAACAGACGCACGCATCGGTCGGCCACCGCGAGGGCCGTCGTCCTTCTCGGCCATCTGCATGATCGCGATGGCGAACTGAACGCCCGCGAAGACGATCCCGTTCGAGATGAACATCATCAGGAACGCAAGCCAGCCCATTTCGGTCTCAAGCACCAGATGACCGATATTCGCAACGTTGAACCATACCAGCGCCGAGACAAAGCCCAAGGCAAGGGCAAAGCCGATGGCGACGTTGACGATATACAGGCGGATCAGCTTGGGCATTCAGGCGGCTCCTCTCAACACGACAAACATACTCTCGCTTTGGCATGTTACCAGTGCAAAGAGCATCACAATTTGTCGCATGTTGGGCAACATCTTCACGACATTTTATTACCCTGTCGGATAAGGTTCATGATTTCAATGGGATTCCGTCATACGGGACGGATCGGGAAGATGATTGCGCCGCAGAAATTTCTTGCTGCGGCGCTCTGATCTGCAGGTTTTTCGGGCAAATCCCCTGTCAGAACGCCTCGGGCCGCGCTTCGCGGGCCATGTGGTCAAGCACGGCGTTGACAAATTTCGGCTCCTTCCCGTCGGGGAAGAAGGCTTTCGCGATATCGACGAATTCGCTGATGACGACCTTCGGTGGCGTGCCTCCATCCAGCATCTCGCCGCCGGCGGCACGGAACAGGGCCCGCAGCACGGGATCGATGCGGTCGATCGGCCATTTCGCCACCAGCGCCCGGTCGGTCATCTGGTCGATCTTCGCCTGCCAGTTCACAGCCTCGTCGACGAGCTTGCGGAAGTGGTCGACATCGCCCTCGACCATCTCATCTTCTTCGTAGACGGCACCAAAGCGATGCGTTTCGAATTCGCGGGTGACCGCCTCGACTGTCTGGCCTGAGGCTTCCATCTGGAACAGCGCCTGCACGGCGTAGAGCCGGGCCGCGGATTTCATCTGGCGGCGGTCGGGCTTGGTCATTGCGCCGCCCCCGACGCGCGGAAGCCGATCCCTTTTGTGGTGCCGGACCATTTGCGGGCGAGAGCGATCAGGTGCAGCGCCGCGGCTGCTGCGCCGCCGCCCTTGTCCTGACCGTTCGGATCGGCGCGAACCTCGGCCTGGGTCCGGTTCTCGACCGTCAGGATGCCGTTGCCGATGCAGGCGCCCTGAAGGCCCAGCAGGGACAGGGCGCGCGAGCTGTCGTTGCAGACGGTGTCGTAATGGGTCGTCTCGCCGCGGATCACGCAACCGAGGGCGACATAGCCGTCATACTTAGCCAGCCGTTCGGCCATCGCGACCGCTGTCGGCACCTCGAGCGCCCCCGGCACCTCGACCAGGTCGACCTCAGCCCCTGCCTTGGCCGCCGTGGCGCGCGCCCCGGCGATCAGGTTGTCCGCGATGTCGCGGTAGTATGGCGCAACAATGATCAGCAGCTTCACCGGCTTGTCAAAGCTCGGCAGGGGCAGGGTGTAGTGGCTTTCTGAACCCGCCATCGCTTACACCTCCGGAATCGGGCGGGTGCCCGTGATGTTCAGGCCATAGCCTTCAAGGCCGATCACCTTGGGGGCCTGCGAATTGGTCAGCAGCGTGATGTCGGCCAGCCCGAGCGAGGTCAGGATCTGCGCCCCGACCCCATACTGGCGGAGCGTCTGCGGCGATGCCGTACCATCGGTCACCAGCTTCATCGTCACGTCGCGCAGCAGTACGATCACGCCGCGGCCTTCCGCGGCGATGGTGCGCATGGCGCCGTGCAAGTCGTGGGTCGTGGTGTCGCCGATGCCCAGCACATCCTCAAGCGGGTTCAGCGCGTGCATCCGCACCAGCACCGGCTCCGCGGTGGAGATGTCACCCTTGGTCAGCACGATATGCTCTGCGCCCTGGATCTGGTCCGAAAAGACCCGCATCAGCCAGTCGCCGCCGTGGATCGAGCGCACCGGTTTCACTTTGGTCTCCGCCACGAGGTTGTCGTTGCGGCGGCGGTAGGCAATCAGGTCGGAAATCGTGCCGATCTTGATGTTGTGCTTCTGGCCGAAGGCAATCAGGTCGGGAAGCCGCGCCATGGTGCCGTCGTCGTTCATCACCTCGCAGATCACGCCCGAGGGGTTCAGCCCCGCCAGGCGCGAGACGTCCACGGCTGCCTCGGTATGGCCGGCCCGCATGAGCACCCCTCCGTCGCGGGCGCGCAACGGAAACACATGGCCGGGCGAAGCGATGTCCGCGGGGCCCTTCGTCGGGTCGATGGCGACGGCGACGGTGCGGGCGCGGTCGGCGGCTGAAATGCCGGTCGAAACGCCTTCGCGGGCCTCGATCGACAGCGTGAAGGCGGTTTCGTGACGGCTGGAATTCTTCGGGCTCATCAGCGGCAGGCCGAGCGCGTCGATCCGCTCGCCGGGAAGCGCCAGACAGATCAGCCCACGGCCATGCGTCGCCATGAAGTTGATGTCCGCGGGCGTGCACATCTGCGCCGGGATGATGAGGTCACCTTCGTTTTCGCGATCCTCATGGTCGACAAGGATGTACATCCTGCCGTTGCGGGCATCCTCGATGATTTCCTCGATGGAGGAAATCGCACCGGAAAATTCGCTATCAGTCTTGGCCGTCATGGTTTCCCCCAAGGATTTGGGCGTCCGAATATCCCGGTGCTGCGTCAAAGGCCAGAGGAACCGGGTGCGGGACTGCACAGGTCCTGTTCAGCGCCCCGCCGAGATCGGGGCAAAGTAACGCTCGGCCGGCAGATAGCCGGCAAGCCTGCCAGCGACGCTCCAGTCCCGCTCCAGCGACATGTCCCCGACCAGCACGACGCCATCGCGGGGGAAGCCCCTGTGGGCGGCGGCGATTGCCTCGCGCAGGGCAGGAAAGGACGCCAGCGGATAGGGCGCCGGATGGGCCCGATCCAGCACCCCCTGCCCCGCCTGCAGCGCCGCTTCGGGGCTCAGACGGCCCTGGACAACCGAGATGCGCCCGCAACCGATCAGCGAGGCCAGCCGGTCATGGCGATCCTCGGGCAATGCAGGCGCCGGTGGCATCAGCCGCAGCGCGTTCGACGAAAACAGAAAGGCTACCACGTCATGCCCGCTGGCCGCCCGCACCGGGGCATAGGTGCGGTAGTCGAGGCCCAGCTCTCCCGCGCGCTTGACCCGAAGGCGCACGACCTCGATCGGCAGATGCGGCAGAAGGTTCTCGCGGGCCTGGCGCCAGCAGTGCCGCCGCCACCCTTCGCCGCCCTCCATCGTCGGGCCGCCATTATGGCCCGGGCCGCTCATGCATTCCACTCACGCAGGCGCGCGACATAGCGCGCCATCGTATCGACCTCGAGGTTGACGACCTGCCCTTCATGCACCGTGCCCCAGGTGGTGTGGGTCTGGGTATGGGGGATGAAGTTCACGCCGAAATCCGCGCCGTTGACCTCGTTCACCGTCAGCGAAGTGCCGTTCAGCGCGATCGAACCCTTTTGAGCGATGAAGCCCGCAAGCTGCAGCGGCGCGCGGAAGGTGACGCGCAGGCTATCCCCCTCAGGCATGACAGACACGACCTGCGCCATGCCGTCGACATGGCCCGAGACGATATGCCCGCCCAATTCGTCGCCCACCTTCAGCGCGCGTTCAAGGTTCACCCGATGCCCCGCGACCCAGCTGCCAAGCGTGGTCTTCGACAGTGTCTCGGCGGAAACGTCGACATCGAACCAGTTCTGCGGCTGCGAGCCCGTGGCGACCACCGTCAGGCATACACCGTCGCAGGCGATCGAAGCGCCCAGATCGATTCTCTCGACATCGTAACGGGTGGCAATCCTGACGCGCAGATCGCCGCGCTGCTCAACCGAAAGGACATGTCCGACGTCGCTGATGATCCCGGTGAACACAGATCCCCTCCTCTCTTTGGGCTGATGAAACGACGTATCCCCGCCAATCCGCCCATTCAAGCCCGCGATTTGGCGTGAAGCTGCTGTAATTTCGCCAAGCTGGAGAATAACTGTTTACCAAGGATCAGAGGTTCCGCGCCAGAACGGAAGACAGGTCACTTCGGGACGAGCATGGGCATTACGGGCAAGGGCAAAGTCTTTCTCTTCCTTCAGGGTCCCCACGGACCCTGGTTCAAGCTGCTCAGCCGGATGATCGCCCGCTCGGGCGCCGAAGTCTGGCGCATCGGCTTCAACCTTGGCGACGAATTCTTCTGGCCCGACCGGGACCGCTATATCCCCTGGCATGGCGCGGCAGATGATTGGCCAGCCGAACTGGCCCGGATCTTTGCCGAAAAGGGCGTCACCGATATCGTGCTTTATGGCGATACGCGGCCCGTCCACGCGATGGCGGTCGAGCAGGCGCGAAAGGCCGGCATTACCGTTCATGTCTTCGAGGAAGGTTATCTGCGCCCGCACTGGATCACCTATGAACGCGGCGGCTCGAACGGCCATTCGCGGCTGGTCGACCTGACCCTGCCGGAGATGACCGAGGCGCTGGCCGACCGCGACGCCGAGTTGCCCGATGCCCCGGCGCGGTGGGGCGACATGCGGGAACACGTCTTCTACGGCGCACTCTACCACGGCCTCGTGCTGGCCGGTGGCCGGCGCTATCCGGCGTTCCGCTCGCACCGCGACGTCTCCGGCTGGGCCGAGTTTCGCCTTTACCTGCAAAGGCTGGCGTTGATGCCCTGGCACCGGCTGGAGCGGGTCATCGCCACGGGCCGTATCCGCCGCGGCGGCTTCCCGTACTTCCTGGCACTGCTGCAACTGGAACATGACGCGAGCTTCCGCAGCCACGGTCCCTTTGCCAGCCAGGTGGACTTTGCCGCACTCTGCATCGACGGTTTCGCCAAGGGTGCGGCGCCACATCATCATCTGGTCTTCAAGGCTCATCCGCTGGAAGACGGCCGCGCGCCGCTGTCGCGCGAGATCCGCCGGCTGGCCAGGGAAGCCGGGATCGGCGACCGTGTGCATTTCGTCCGGGGCGGCAAACTCGCACGGCTTCTCAATGATGCACGGGGCGCGGTGACGGTGAACTCCACCGCCGCCCAGCAGGTCCTGTGGCGCGGTCTGCCGTTGAAGATCTTTGGTCGGGCGGTCTACGGCAAACCGGAATTCGTCTCATCCCAGCCGATCGCCGAATTCTTCGCACAGCCCTCCCGGCCTGACAGCCGCGCCTATCGCGATTTCCGCCGCTATCTGCTGGAAACCAGCCAGGTTCCGGGCGGCTTCTACTCGAAGCGCGGTCGGCGCGCCTTGCTGCGTCAGGTCGTCGACATGATGCTGGCGGCGGAAGATCCCTATGATGCGCTGACGATGGGAACAGCGACTCCACGGCAACAGTTGCGGCTCGTTACCTGAGGAATTGCCGTCAAGCTGGCAATTTCACCGGGCTTTCTGTAGTTTCGGCCCAAAATATACGCAAGCTTCCGACAGAGGAGCCCGAGCAGTGCCGTCAATAAAGTCCCGAGGGGCCAGCAAACTGGTCCTTCTTGCCGTTGTGGCCGCGACCGCTTCCTGCGGGTTGCCGCGCACGGGTCCGACCAAATCCGAGATCTTCGCCGGATCTGTCGAGAAACAGGGCGACGCGTTCATCGTTACCGTCAATGACCGCGTGACGCGGGCGACGTCTGTCGTCCCCTCCTATGGTTTTGGCGCGGGCTTCGAGAAGCAGGCGGTCCTTGCCTCGGACCTGATCGCGCCGGGGGACCTCCTGTCGATCACCGTCTTCGAGAACGTCAAGGATGACCCGCTGCTCGGCAATACCGGCCAGCGCGTAACGCCCCTGACCGACGTGCAGGTGGATGGCGAAGGCTTCATCTTCGTGCCCTATGCCGGCCGGCTGAAGGCAGCTGGCATGACGCCCGAGGCGCTCCGCGACCTCATCACCTCGAAGCTCGATCCGCAGACCCCCGACCCGCAAATCAGCGTGACGCGCGCCGCCGGCGATGGCTCGACCGTTTCAGTCTCGGGCAGCGTCGCCGGTCAGGGCGTGTTCCCGATCGAACGTCCGACACGGACGCTGATGGCGATGCTGGCCAAGGCGGGGGGCGTCACCATCGAGCCGCAGGCGGCGCTGGTGACTGTGACCCGCAACGGCAAGACCGGCAAGGTCTGGCTGCAGGACCTTTATGACAACCCGAAGCTCGATATTGCGCTCCGCCCCGGTGACCGCATCGTGGTCGAACGCGACCGCCGCTCCTTCGTGGCTCTTGGGGCGACCGGATCGCAAAGCCGCATCCCCTTCGACACGCAGACGGTTTCGGCGATCGAGGCACTGGCCCAGGTCGGCGGCCTGAACACTGCGCTTGCCGATCCGACGGGTATCTTCGTGTTCCGCAACGAGCCGCAGGAGATCGCCAACGCCGTCCTTGGGCGAAACGACCTGCGGGGGACGCAGCGCTTCGCCTATGTCCTGAACCTGACCGAACCGAACGGCGTGTTCCTGGCCCGCGATTTCGTCATCCGTGACGGCGATACGATCTATGTGACCGAGGCGCCCTTCGTGCAGTGGACCAAGACGCTGGCAGCCTTCAACGGCACGGCGACGGCGGTCGACTCAACGGCGAATCTCGCGGGCGGGCCGTGACACTCGGGCCAGCGTGACTCTGACCGACACGCCCGGCGCGCAGCGCCAGTCGCGGCTTTACGCCTTCAACGCCGGCATTCTCAGGCCCGGCCGGGTGCGGCGCATCCTGACGCTCGCGGGACTGCCGCCGCATCTGGGCCGTCCGGGACGGGACGACCTGATCGCCGTCTGGGGCCGCAGCCCCTATGCGGCTCGAGGCGAGGCGATGGCGGCCCGCAGCGGCGCGGCGCTTCTGCGGATCGAGGATGCCTTCCTGCGCTCCCTCCGCCCCGGACGCAGCGGCGATCCGACGATGGGGCTGATCCTCGACCGGCGCGGCGTCCATTTCGACGCCTCCGCCCCGAGCGACCTCGAGCACATCCTGTCGACCGAGCGTTTCGAGGATCACGCGCTGATCGCGCGCGCCCGCGACGGCATGGCCCGTCTGCAGGCCCTCGACATCTCGAAATACAGCGGCCACGACCCCGATGCCGCCCTGCCGCCAGCGGGCTATGTGCTGGTCGTGGACCAACTGGTGGGCGATGCCTCGGTCCGGCACGGCGGCCTCACGCCGCAAAGTTTCCGCGAGATGCTCGTCCGCGCACAGGAGGACCATCCCGGCCGGCGGGTGGTGGTCAAGCTCCATCCCGAAACGGTACTCGGCCTGCGTCCGGGCCATTACGGCCCCGCGGACGCCTCGGATCGCGTGACGCTCCTGACCGAAAATGTCTCGCCGTGGAGACTCCTCGAGGGGGCGATCGCCGTTTATGTCGGCTCGTCGCAACTGGGGTTCGAGGCGATCCTGGCCGGACATCGCCCCCATGTCTTCGGCCAGCCATTCTATGCGGGCTGGGGGCTCAGCGAGGACGAGGCCGGTTTTCCCCGCCGCCGTCGCAAGCTGACCAAGGTCCAGCTCTTCGCCGGTGCGATGCTGCTTGCGCCGACCTGGTACGACCCATGCCGCGACCGGCTCGCCAGCTTTGAAGAGGTGGTGGATCAGCTCGAGGCCGAACTGCGCCCCTTCCGCGAGGACCGTCATGGCCATGTGGCCATGGGGATGCGCCTGTGGAAACGCCCGACGCTCCAGCGCTTCTTCGGGCGGACGCGTGCCCTGCGCTTTGTCGAGGATCCGGCCAAGGCCGTTGCACTTGCCACGGATGAGGGGCGCGGGCTGCTGGTCTGGGCCGGAAAGGCGCCGGATACACTTCCCCTTCCCTTCCGCCGGGTCGAGGACGGGTTCCTCCGCTCGCGCGGGCTGGGCGCGAAGCTGGTGCCGCCACTGTCGCTCGTCGCCGATGATCTTGGGATCTACTACGACCCCACGCGGGAAAGCCGGCTGGACCGTCTGATCTCGGGCCCCGTCATCGCCGGTGGCGAGGCACGTGCGGCGCGGCTGGTGGAGCGGATCGTTGCGGGAGGCCTGTCGAAGTACAACCTGGGCCAAGCTGTGTCCGACTTGCCGGAGGGCCATCGCATCCTTGTTCCGGGGCAGGTCGAAGATGACGCCTCGATCCGCCTCGGGGCGCCGGGCCTGCGCACCAATCTTGACCTGCTGCGCCATGTCCGGGCGGAAAACCCCGCTGCGATGATCCTCTACAAGCCACACCCCGACGTGGAGGCCGGCCTGCGCCCCGGGCGCATCCCAGAGGCGGACCTGGCTGGCCTCGCCGACATGGTCCTGCGCGACCGCGACCCCGCTGGCCTGCTGCCCCTGGTGCAGGAGGTATGGACGTTGACCTCGCTTTTGGGGTTCGAGGCGCTCTTGCGCGGCGTGCCCGTGACCTGCCTCGGCCTGCCGTTCTACGCGGGCTGGGGCCTGACGCGCGATGCCCTGTCCGCCCCGCCGTGGCGGCGCGGGCGTCCCAACCTGATGGCGCTCGCCCATGCCGCGCTGGTCGCCTATCCGCGCCATGTCGATCCGGTCACCGGCCGACCCTGCCCGCCCGAAGTGATCGTCGACCGCCTGCTTGAGGGGCGGTCGGGAAGAGGAAGCGCCGGCCTGCGCGGATTGTCGCGGCTGCAGTCGCTGCTGGCCAGTTACGCGCATCTCTGGCGATAACCTTGTTGGACATTCATTCAATAAGAAGATATGCTGACCCGATGTCTGATGAAGGTCTGTCTGATGATTGCCGCTGCCATTGAGTTCGTTCTGAAGAACCTGCCGGCGCTCCTGTTCGTGCTGGCTCTTGCAATCGCGACGCTCAACCGTTCCGAGCCCAACGCGCCATTGCGCTATCTGAACTGGCTTCTGCTCCTTCCCGTCGGCTTCGTCGGGATCTGGGCGGGCGTCTTCCACATCTTCTTCCCCGCCGTGGCCTCTGCCCAGATCGGCTGGGCACCAAGCCCGTTCGAGACCGAGATCGGCATTGCCGACGCCGCATCAGGGGTGGTCGCGGTGGTCGCGTTCTGGCGAAGCCTGGAGTTCAAGGCGGCGATCGTGCTTTACACGGCGCTCTTCTATTTCGGCGTGGCCACCGGCCACGTCTATCAGGCCGTGGCCGCGCATAACTTCTCGCCGGACAACTTTGGACTGCTCCTGCTGCTGACCGTCGTGCTGATGGTGCTGCTGCCGATCCTCGTGATCCAGGCGAGACGGATTGGTGGCGCCTGACGAAATCGAACATTTCATCAGGGATTCTGGACCAGACTGCCGCCAGGAATTACAAGATTCAGACAATCCGGCGGTTCTGCCAACGTGTGACCACATCGTTGCCCACGGTCGCTGTCCCGACCAGATCAAAGCCCTTCGCCTCGGCCAGATGGGCCAGCGACATTTCACCGACCGCCGGAACACCCTCGGCGCCGATGACCTTGCCTGCCGTGAAGGCGACCAGATCCGTCACCAGATCCGCGCCAAGAAGCGCCGCCGCCAGTTGCCCGCCGCCCTCGCAAAAGACCCGCGTCAGGCCTTCGGCCGCCAGCGCCGCCAGGGCTGCGCCCGGGTCGAGATGCCCCCCGCTTTCCCTACAGGGGAGCAGCCGCGCTCCGGTCGCCTGCCAGGCCGCCCGGGCAGCTTCGGGCGCTGAGGCCCCGTGACACAGCCAGACCGGCACCTCGCGCGTCGACCGGCCAAGGCGGCTGTCCGGTGACAGCGAAAGCCGGCTGTCGAAGACCAGGCGCACCGGCTGACGCACCGCCCCCAGATCGCGCACAGTCAGGTCCGGATCGTCAGCCCGCGCCGTGCCAGACCCGACCAGCACCGCGTCATGGGACAGGCGCAGGGCATGAACCATGCGCCGAGCCGCCGGGCCGGTGATCCAGCGACTTTCGCCGGCCGCCGTCGCGATGCGTCCATCCAGGGTAGAGGCGAGTTTCAGCGTCACCAGTGGCAGGCCGCGCGTCACCCGGCGCAGGAAGCCCGCGTTGATCCGTTCCGCCGCCCGCGCCTCGACCGCTTCGTCGACCGCGATGCCCGCCGACCGCAGGATCGCATGTCCCCGCCCCGCAACCCGCGGATCCGGGTCGGTCAACGCGCTGACCACCCGCGCGACGCCCGCTGCCACCAGCGCCTCGGCGCAAGGTGGCGTCTTGCCATGATGGGCGCAGGGTTCAAGCGTGACATAGGCCGTGGCCCCGCGCGCGGCCGCACCCGCCTGGACCAGAGCAACGACCTCGGCATGGGGCCGCCCGCCCGGTTGGGTCCAGCCGCGTCCGACGATCCGGCCGTCCTTGACGATCACGCAGCCGACGGCCGGGTTCGGCCAGACATTGCCCAGCCCCCGCTGTGCGAGGGCCAGCGCGTGGCGCATGTGGCGGCGGTCGTCCTCGGCGCTCACTCGTCGGCGGAGGGATGCGG
The DNA here is from genome assembly GCA_041905595.1 of Rhodobacter sp. Lineage (GTDB taxonomy): Bacteria > Pseudomonadota > Alphaproteobacteria > Rhodobacterales > Rhodobacteraceae > Aliitabrizicola. The sequence continues at coordinate 2,588 of JAYRKT010000054.1, read as the reverse complement.
GCGGAGTTCGGAGACGAACTTGTCGAAATCGTCCGCCGCCTGGAAGTTCTTGTAAACGCTCGCAAAGCGCACATAGGCGACCGTGTCGATCCGTGCCAGCGTCTCCATCACGATCTCGCCGATGACCTTCGAGGGGATGTCGGTTTCGCCCAGGCTTTCCAGACGCCGCACGATGCCCGAGATCATCTGGTCGATGCGTTCCGGCTCGATCGGGCGCTTCTGCATGGCGATGCGGATCGAGCGTTCCAGCTTGGAACGGTCGAAATCCTCGCGCTTGCCGCTGGTCTTGATGACGACGAGGTCGCGCAGCTGTACCCGCTCATAGGTCGTGAAACGCCCGCCGCAGGCCGGACAGAACCGCCGCCGCCGGATCGAGACATGATCCTCGGCCGGACGTGAATCCTTCACCTGCGTGTCGATGTTTCCGCAAAACGGGCAGCGCATCGCCCCTCCCCCTCGTTGCCTCTGTCGGGCCTTCCGCGAAGACTATAGGCGGGCCGCAACAGTTTGGGTAGCGGAAAGGTCGCGCTCAAGATGTTGGGGAATCACCTGTGGCGGCGCTGCACAAAAGGCACCGACACGGGCGCACATTCCGTCATCGCCGTGTTACAGTTTGCTGCATGATTGCCCGACTCATCCTGTGCCTGCTTGCGCTGATGGGGCTTCCCGCCCTCGCGGAAAGCCCCATCGCCGAGTTGGTTTGCGCCCCCAAGGCCGAGATGGAGCAGCGTCTGGCCATTCGCTTCGGCGCCTCGCGCGCGGCGACCGGCGTCCGCGATCCCGAAACCCTGCTGGAGATCTGGACTTCGCCCAAGGGCCGCTGGACACTGGTGCAGAGCCACGCCAACGGACAGTCCTGCATCGTGGCGATGGGCGAGAACTGGGATATGCCAAGGACCGGCGAAAAGGGCTGACTAGGGTCCGCCCGGCTTTACCGTCTGGACGAACAGGCCAAGATCGGTGCCGAAGCCACTGATCGTCACGGATTGGCCAGGGGAAAGCGCGGCAACCACATCATCTTTGGTTCCACAGACCTCATTGATGAGGAAGGGCAGCCGCTGAAGCTCGATCTTGTTGCGGCAGCGGGCGCTGTAGCTCATCTCGGCCCGCTCGACCCGATAGACGAGTGAGGTCTGCTCGCCCGCCCAGATCGTGCGCAGCATCGGATAACCCATCATTATCAAGGCACTGCCGAGAAACCAGAAGAAGACCGGGATGAACAAAATCATCGCGATGTTTCCAAGCTTTCCGATCCGCTCGCCCCTTTGCACCATGTCCACGGCAAACAGGATCGTCGCCAGCACCGCCGCGCCAAAGCAGAAGGTCGAGGCGAAGCCCTCGGTGCGCACGACCCAGGCCTCGCTCGGAAGGAAGTCGACGTGGAACTTCTTCACCGCGATCGGAATCGCACCAAGGAAGAAGACGGCGGCCAGCCCCATCCACAAGACCCGCGCAACGCCCCTCGGGCGGGTTTCGGGTTCGCGGGCAAGGCTGGGTGGACTCATGGCTTAGTCAGCTCCTAATACTCGATTAAGCCTATCAGTTCAGGCCTATTATCTTGGGAAGACTTTGTATGAGCATGGGAATAAATTGACATCCCTTAGCAATTCATTCAGGCGCGTCTGCGGATAACCTGAACCAGTTCCTGCCCGGCCAGAAAGAATAAAACTGTATACATCTGCCAATTGAACCATCTCGCAAACCCTTGAATCTACAAAATGAACAGAATCCGGGAACTTCGGTAGCTTTTGGCCGAAAGCCCAAGGCGTTCCATTGCGTCTAAACGAAGCAAACTTTGCCCATAGGTGATTTCTGGATTGCTGATCAAGATCGCCAATCAATACTCCTGTTTCGGAACCGGAGAGCGTATTGTGGGCACGCTCACAGAAATGGGTGAAGCATTGATCTAGCGCATGGCTGGAGTTGTAGAGCTTTGCGACATCAATCCACGAGTAGACAAGGCGCACGTCTTCTGGCTCTAAGAGTTTTGCCATATCGGCAATTAGCTTTAGCCTGCCATCCAAGTCCTTTCCCTTCCAGCAAGCTTTGCCGTGGTATATGTGCTGCGCATGTATCTCTACGTCGCCTTCGATACCCAAAGAACGCAAATGTATATTCTTAGTCTCGTTGAATGCGGCGATGGTAGATCGCAGGGACTGCTCAGAAAGAGACAGCCCTGCGATTAAGTAGTCAGGAAAAGCTCCCGGGTTGGGCTTCACCTCGTCAAAGTAGACTATTCTCATTCGAGGTCGGTCGCCTGCGATAATTACTGATCGAGGAAACTCCGCAGCTTCCGTGACCGGCTCGGATGCTTCAGCTTCCGGAGCGCCTTCGCCTCGATCTGGCGGATGCGTTCGCGGGTGACGCTGAACTGCTGGCCGACCTCTTCCAGCGTGTGGTCGGTGTTCATGCCGATGCCGAAGCGCATGCGCAGGACACGTTCCTCGCGCGGGGTCAGCGAGGCGAGGACGCGGGTCGTCGTCTCCTTCAGGTTTTCCTGAATGGCGCTGTCGAGCGGCAGGATCGCATTCTTGTCCTCGATGAAATCGCCAAGCTGGCTGTCCTCCTCGTCACCGATCGGGGTTTCA
>JAYRKT010000053.1:0-22554 GCA_041905595.1 Rhodobacter sp. | reverse complement strand
ACGAGAGGGGCCGCGGCGTAGGTTTCCCGCTCGACATGGCCAACAGTTCGATATCCGGGCAAGGCGAGGGTGAGGCCGAGATCGATCCCGCCGGCGCCGGAGCAGAGGGAGAGGCCGAAAAGGCAGGTGTCATCGGTCCCGGAATTGCTTCCGGGGGCAGGTAAAGCCAGGTCATTCATGGTCTCAGCGTCTTGTGGCGGTCAGGTCGGCGAAGGTTTTGTCGGTGCCGTCCAGCACGGCAGTCTGACCCGTCAGGTTCTGCCAGCGGGCGATGGCGACATCGACATAGGCGGGGTTCAACTCGATCCCGTAACAGACCCGGCCGGTGGTCTCGGCGGCGATCAGGGTGGTGCCCGATCCCATGAAGGGCTCGTAGATAGCCTGTCCGGGGCTGGAATTGTTCAGGATCGGGCGGCGCATGCATTCGACCGGCTTCTGGGTGCCGTGCACCGTTTCCGCATCCTGATCCTTGTTGGCGATCTGCCAGAGCGTGGTCTGCTTGCGATCCCCCGCCCAGTGGCCCTTGCCGCGCTTCTTCACGGCGTACCAGCAGGGCTCGTGCTGCCAGTGGTAGTCGCCGCGGCTGAGGACCAGCCGGTCCTTGGCCCAGATGATCTGTGACCGAATGTCAAAGCCCGCCGCGATCAGGCTGTCGGCCACGGTGGTGGCATGCAGCGCACCATGCCAGACATAGGCGACATCGCCCGGAAACAGTGCCCAGGCCTCGCGCCAGTCGGCGCGGTCATCGTTCAGCACCTTGCCGGTGCGTTTCGTGGCCGAGGCGCCGGACTGGTTCCGCCATGACGGGTCGTATTCGACGCCATAGGGCGGGTCGGTGACCATCAGCAGCGGACGGACATCGCCCAGCAGGTTTGTCACCACATCAGCGCAGGTGCTGTCGCCACAGATCAGCCGGTGTGGCCCGAGCTGCCAGAGATCGCCCGGCACCGAGACCGGGTCGGCGGGTGGTTCCGGTATCTCGTCCTCGCCCTCGGCCGCGCCGTCATCTGCCAGATCCGGATCCTGCAGCAGCGCCTCCAGCTCGTCCTCGGCGAAGCCCAGCAGCGACAGGTCGAAATCCTCGGCCAGCAACCCAGCCACCTCGTCCCGCAGCAGGCCCTCGTCCCAGTCGCCGAGTTCGGTCAGCTTATTGTCGGCGATGCGATAGGCCCGGCGCTCCGCCTCGTCGAGATGGCCAAGGCGGATCACCGGCACCTCGCTGAGACCCAATTCCGTCGCCGCCAGCACGCGGCCATGGCCTGCGATCAGCTCGCCATCGTCACCGACCATGCAGGGCACGGTCCAGCCGAAGCGGGCCATGCTGGCGGCGATCCGGGCCACCTGATCGGGCCCGTGCATCTTCGCATTCCGGGCATAGGGGCGCAGCCGCTCAATCGGCCAGAACTCGATCTGGCGCGGCGCGAACGTGAGGTCCATGGGGCAGGGTGATCCTGTGGTTTTGGGTGGCTTTCGGGCGGGTGGATCCCGACTGGATTCTTGCTGGCTTCCGGTGGCCTGGCTTCCGGGCGGTGGATCCCGCAGGTGGCTTCTGGAATCCACCTCGGAATCCAGCAGGAATCCACCCAGTTACGGCGCTTAAGGCTTTGTTTTATTGATAAAAATGACTCGCTGGTGGCTCAGGTGGATTCCGGGTGGATTCCCCGGTGAAAACGCCTGACGCTGGCAAACTTCCGCGCTGCGCCCCCCCGAATACGGACAGCGCCGGGGAGGAACCATGGCACAGGGGTAGGGCTGGAGGATCTGACCGGAAGAGCGCCTGAGAAGGTCTGTTCTCCGGGCGCTCGTCTTCGATGCTTGGGTTATGAGTCAACCCGGGCACGAATGTCAAACTGTTTTGTTGCTGATCTGTTCGTGGCCCGTCGGGCGCGCCCACGGTTGCCGTTTCGGCATGGCATCGGTGACGTCGATGCTTCGCAGCATGCCGCCGTCGCGCAGACCCTGCCGCACCCAGTCCAGCGCCAGCCACCAGTGCTCGTAGTGCCGATGCGCGGCGGCGATCTGGTCGGGATGCGGTGACCAGGTGACCGGGCAGGCCCGCAGTTCCACCGTCCGCCATTTGCCGCGCGAGAGCACACGCGTTGTGCCGACCGGGATGGTGATCGAGCGTTCGCCATGCTGGTTGCGCTTCATCTCGACCGGCACGCAGCGCGGCACAGCGCCGGGCATCCAGTCGGGTGTCATCCCAGCCCGGGTCAGTTCCGCGATGCGGATCGCCATGCGAGTGCCGCCCAGCGACGTCGGTAGGCCCGCGACGCAGGCGGCGATGACCTCGGCATCCTCGTGGGCGGAGCTGTCCGGCTTGTAGCGGCCCCCGTCGATGCGACAGCCCAGCGCGGCCCGCTGCATCAGCACGTATTCGAGGCCGAAGCCCAGACCTTCGTCGCGTTCGGGGTCGGGAGGTTCCGGCAGCTCCAGCCGCGCCTTCTCGGTGCGAAAGGCCCATTCCAGCACCTGCTGGACGCCCAGCGCGCGGCGGGTGCTGGTGTTCCCGTTCGGGAAGCGAGAATAGATGCTCATGCCACGCCCCGCTCTCGCAGCCGTTCGGCCGTCACCAGCCCGCGCTCCAGCATGGCACTGCGGACGGTGTTCGAGATGGCGTTGGAGGGCAGGTAGCCATCCCCGTTCACCAGCCCGGCGTAGAAATCCGCGATCTCGTCCATGCTGGCGCGTGGCGCGTCTGCAGGCTTGCCGCTGCGCTTGCGGCGCTTATCGCCCTCAGCGGGCTTCGTGGCCCCGGCGTTCCTTGCCGCCCGTTCCATGGCCCGGTCCAGCGCCCTCGGTCCGTCCGGCGGATTGGGGTGGGTGCTGCGGCTGTCCCGGGCGACCGCGACGATCCGGTCTTCTGTCAGGCCGAGATCGGTGATCCAGCGTCGAACGTGTTCTCTCGGTGGCCAGCCCTGCCACCAGCCCGGAAGGCCGGCATCGGTGTCGAAACCCAGCGCGTCGAGCAACTTGCCGAAAAACTCCTCAAATCGATCATCGCGCGCTCGCGCGTCCTCCTCCTCCTTTACTGGTTCCCTTAATGGTTCTCTTACAGGGTTAGTGTCCGGATTCCGGACACGGAAATCGCCATTTTCCGGACACGGCTTTGCCCGAAATCTGGACACGGCTCCGTGTCCAGTTTCCGGACACAGGTTCACTGCATTGGGCGACATCTGGCGTGTTTCGCCGTCAGGATCACCGCCCGAAAAACCCGGGAAATCGCCATGTCCGAATTCCGGAGACGGGTCCGAATTCGGATCGTCGAACCCGTCCTCGAACCCCAGAATGTAGCGGGTCGGCTGCTGGCGTTTTGTCACCGGATCGACGCTGGCGCAGCGACGGATCAGACCGGCCAGTTCCAGCTTGCGGAGATGGTCGTTCAGGGCCGAGCGGCTGATCTCGCAATCGGTTGCCAGCCGCGCCTGGGTCGGGAAGCAACCGAAATCGGGGTTGTGACGGTCGCAGAGATGCCAGAGCACGATCTTGGTGGCAGGCTTCAACCCGCGCTGCAGGATCGCCCAGTTGGTCGCAAAATGGCTCATGCGCAGGTCCTCCGGGACGTCGAGGCGTTGGCGCTGGCGCAGGCCCTCCGGCGCGGGTTCTGCGCCTGGACGCGGGTGGTGATGCCGTGATCCGCGAGCGCGTCTAGCGCGTCCTCGATCGAGCGGACCAGCGCCCAACCGAAGCCCTGGGCCTTCACCATGTCGCGAAAGGCCTTCTGCGCCGGGCTGAGACGGCCGGAGGGGCTTTTGACCTCCAGAAACAGCACCTGACCACCGGTCAGGACGATCAGATCGGCGAAGCCTGGAAAGACGCCCATGCCGGTCAGGATCGCTTGGCGCTGGCGGGCTGCCTTGCCGCCCGACCCGACCTCGTTCGCCGAGTGGTGGATGATGGCATCGCGGGGCAGGACGATCCGCAATGTGTGTACGATGGCGCGCTGGATATCGGCTTCAGGTGTGCGGCGGGTCATGCGGTACCGCCTTTCGGTTTGCGTTTAGACACGCAGATCAGAAGACCGGCCAGTGCCAACGCCTCGCGTCCTTCCCGAGGGTCAGGGCTATGCGCGGCGATGGCGCGACAGGCGAGGATAATCAGGCTGTCCGGGTGCTGGACGAAATCGGCGACAATGCCGCGCGCCTCGGCGAGGCGCTGGGCGGGCCAGTCCGCGGGGCAGTACGCATCGACGTCGCTGATGGCGCTGGTATCGGGGATCGGGGACATGACGTTCATTTCCGCCCCCGCGCCTTGCCGGGTTTCGTTTCGGTGACCCGCGGCATTTCCTGTGACTGCAGCCAGTCCTGAACCACGCTCATCCGGTAAAAAATCTTGCGACCGGCGCGGACGCAGGCCGGACCTTTCCGCCGACGCTCCCAACGCCCCAGCGTGTCGACCGTCAGGCCCAGTTCCTGTGCCAGGTCATAGCGGCTGATCCAGCCGCGCAGCAGGCGCGGCTCGATTACCGGTTCCGCACTCATGGGTTGTGTCATGCTCTTGTCTCCTTCTCGCATCGCCCGGACCGGGCCGCTGACGGGGAGAAGAACAATCACATCGAAAGCACCGGCGGGGAGGCGGAAGGTGGCGTAACCTCGCCGGAGGTTATGCCACCCCATGTTTTGCTGGGTTTGGCGTAACTCAGGGCGAAGGACAGTGATTCGGCGCCGGGTCTGAACGCCGTCGAAAGCCGTCGAAACCACAACCGGCAGAACCGGTTCTGCCGGTTGCCGCTAACAGTTTCTGCCGTTGCTGGCCCCGGAACATGTCAAGAACAAAGAGTTCGTTTTCCACAGCCAAATGTTCTTGCCAAATCGCGCTCCGGTGGTGAAGAAATCCCCCCAATCACGCCCGATGCGGTCGATCAACGCGGAGTTTCAAGGAAACCCGCGAATGGCGGAGCTGTCTCCGGGTGCGGGGTCAACGAAGGCAGGTGCCAGTGGTCCGAAGGACGGACTGCCGGGCGTCGAGAGCAGGGAGAGCAGACATCATGACATTGCCGCAACGCACGTTTTTCACCGTTCAGGAGGTGACGATCCGCTGGGATTGCAGCCCCTACGATCTGGCGGGATGGGCGATTGCCGGCAAGCTGGACATCGTCGCCGCGATCGAACCGATCGAGCAGGGTGGCGAGGTGCTGGCAGGTCTGGTCGTCGTGCCGGTTGCCGATATCCTGAGCATGTTCCGGCGCTGGGAAAATGGACAGGCCTCTCGGAGCATCCGCCGTATCCGCATACCGGGGCAGGAAGGCTGGATTATGATCGCCGACCCGTCGGATCACATTCAGGTCGAACTGGCCGATCTCATGGTTCTGGCCGATGAGGTCTATCAGTTCGAACTGCTGAATGGCATGGCGAACCGCTGGACCGATCCTGGCGGTGCACCGTCACGATACGACTGGGAGGGGCTCTATGTCGCCCTGATCAGACGCGTTCATTTCCACGGCCTTCCGGCGACGCAGGCCGAATGGATCGCGGATGCGCAGGCGTGGTTTGCCGAAAAGTCCCGCAATGGCGAGGTGCCGGACGAAAGCACCATTCGGCGCAGGCTGGGGCCGATCTGGAAATCGCTGCAGGAGGATGCATAGAGCGGTGTGTGATCGTGATCCATTCATCACGCCGCCCAGCGCGGTCGCAGCAACGATCAGGCGCTCCTGCGCGCCTGTTCTTCGGCTTCATGCACCAGCACCGGCTTTGGCCGGAAGGCGCTGGCCACAGCATCGACACCCGCCCGCAGCGGCGAATCCATCAGATGGGCATAGCGCGCCGTCGTCTGGGTCTGGCTGTGACCCAGCAGCTTGCCGATCATTTCCAGCGAGGCACCGCCGCTGACCAGAAGCGAGGCAAAAGTGTGGCGCAGGTCGTGGATGCGGACATCTTCGATCCCGACCTGCTTCTGGATCTGGTGCCAGAAGCGGCGGATTTCCTTGACCGGCTGGCCCGGCACATCGCCCGGAAAAAGGAACGGGCAGCCGCGCGGCACTAGCAGCTGGCGCTGGCGGACGATGGCAGCCGCTTCGTCCGAGATCGGCAGCCTGTGGATCTTCCGCTGCTTGGTCATGCTGGCGGGCTTCGACCAGCTGAGATGTTCGAGGTTGAAATGCTCGAACCTTGCCTGCCGGACCTCGCCCACCCGCGCCCCGGTCAGCATGCAGAGCCGGATGATATCCGCCGCACGGCGATCCTCGGCCGCGTCCAGCGCCGATGCCAGTTTCCGGATCTCCTCCTGCGACAGAAACCGCTCGCGCGGATTCTCGATGCGGCGGCGGAAGCCCGAAGCCGGATTATCCTCGCGCCAGCCCCAGCTCTGCGCATAGGTGAACATCTTGCGCAGCACCTCGCCGACACGATTGGCACGCACCGGCGTCGGCTTCGCCCCCTGCAGCTTTCGGGCACGATTGTTCGGCTTGGCCTTGTGCGGGCGGGCGCGCCCCTCCGCGATTCGGTTCAGGAGCTTTTCCACGTCATAGGGCGTGATCTCGGTGACGAGCCTGTTGTTCCACTCTGGCCCCACCAGCTTGGTCAGCATCGACCGCTGATCCGAGGCATTGGTCTTCGCCAGATTCGGGAGATGCACCTCGGAATAATGCTCGATGAGATCCCTGAAGCGCGGCGCGTCCCGCCCGTCTTCCTTCGCGCCCAGCGGATCGCCCCCGGCATCGATGTCGCGGCGCAATTCCTTCGCCCGTTCCCGCGCTGCCGCCGTCGACCATTCCGGCCAGCGCCCCAGCGTCATCCGCCGCTGCCGCCCGGCATGTCGGTAATCCAGCGTGAAGGCCCGGTTTCCGGAACGGTAGATGCAGATGGCAAATCCCCGCACCTCACTGTCGAAGATCTGATAGTCCCGGCCCGGTTCCGGTGCCGCCTCGCGCACCGATTTCTCGTTCAACCTCAATCGCTTCACCATGCCCAGTGCCTCCGACTTGCATCCCACATGAGGCTCAGCCTCGCGCGCATGGCAAGTCATACATCGCCGGTCAGACCGGCGGGGAGGCGGAAGGTGGCAGAACCTCGGGGGAGGGCTGCCGGTCAATGGCTCTGAAGGGAGAAACCTACACCCTCTGTTGATTAAACCGTGAATTGCAACGAGAGCCTGTCCTGCGTATTGTCAAGCTAGTTTCATCGGTTCCAACTCAACCACATGATGTGCCGCGCGATATATTCTCTGCTTGTTGTCCTGCTCGTGTTCGCGGGCGTGACGCAGCATGGGCAAAGTGCTGGCACAGCCGGACTGTCGGCCGATCACGTTGTCGCTTCGATCAGCCATCCCGGTGACAAAGGCGGGCATGAGCACGGCTCTCCGGGGGAAACCTCTCGGCACGATATGACCGATGCCTGTGCGATTGTATGTGTCGGCACATCTACGCCCTGGCTTGCTGCCGCGCAACTTGCGCCTGTTGAGACAGAGCATTCGCTGAAATGGCACTCTATATCGGAGACACGTGAGGGCCTTCTGGTCGGCCCCGGATACCGCCCTCCGAAATCCATCTGAACACTTGCTTGCCGCACCTTTCAAGGTGCCGAACATGGTTCGCCCTACGGGGTCTGATGGATTATTCATATGACTTGCACACTGAATCGCCGCGGCTTTCTGACCGCATCCGCTGCCATGGCCGCAGCTTTTGCCATCCCGCGCGCAGGCTTTGCTCAGCCAGCCGCGCTGGCATTGCAGGCAACGACGCGCACGCTTGACATCGATGGCCGCGCCGCCACGGTTTTCGGGCTGATCAACGGCAACGGAACACCCGGGCTTATTCTGGATCCGGGCCAGCGTTTCCTGCTGGACCTGACCAATGATCTGACCGAGCCGACGATCATTCATTGGCATGGACAGATCCCGCCGAACGCGCAGGACGGCGTTCCCGATATGCCGATGCCGCTGCTGAAGCCAGGAGAGACGCGTGCCTATGATTTTGAGGCCGCAGCAGGCACGCACTGGATGCACAGCCATCTGCCCATTCAGGAGATGCAGTTGCTGGCCGCACCCCTGATCGTCCGCCGCCCTGAGGATCTGCGAGTTGATCGGCAAGAGGTCACCATGTTCCTGCATGATTTTTCCTTCCGCCCGCCGGAAGAGGTGCTGGACGAAATCCGCTCGGGAAAGGGGCATGACGAGGCCGCCGAAGCCGAAATGTCGCAACCAGCCGGTCATGACATGGGGAGCGGTATGGCCATGAATGGGATGTCGGAAATGAGCGGCATGTCCATGCCCGGCATGACCGGGATGCAGATGGACCTGAACGACTTCGATTTCGATGCCTATCTGGTGAATGACCGCACCTTGAGCGACCCGGAAGTTGTGCGGGTAGAAAAGGGTGGCCGGGTCCTGCTGCAGATCATCAATGCGGCTGCTGCCACGGTGTTCTGGATCGACAGCGGTGAGGTTCCGGGGCGGCTTGTGGCGGTGGATGGCCAGCCGGTGCAGCCTTTGCCGGGGACGCGCTTCGGTCTTGCCATGGGGCAGCGCCTGGATATCGAAATTGACCTGCCCGCAGGCGGCGGCGCGTGGCCAATCCTTGCGCTGCGCGAGGGGGCGCATGAACGAACCGGCCTGATCCTTGCGACCGCTGGCGCCATCGTGCCGGTCTTTCTCGGAATGGCCGACGATGCGGCACCTGCATTCGATATTGACCTTGCGCAGGAAGCCGCCTTGCGGGCCGTTGCTCCGCTGACGGAACGAGTTGCCGATGCATCACCCATGGTGATGCTGGGTGGGCAGATGCAGCCCTATCGCTGGACCATCAATGACCGCGTGTTCGAGGAACGCGTGCCCGTCGGGGCTAAGTCGGGTCAGCGGGTCGAGATCATGTTCCACAACATGTCGATGATGGGTCATCCCATGCATCTGCATGGCCATCATTTCCAGGTCGTCGCGATCAATGGCAGACGGTTTTCCGGTGCATTGCGCGACACGGTATATGTGCCGCCCATGTCGATGGTCACGGTGGCGCTGGATGCGGGCGAGGCGGCGGAATGGATGCTGCATTGTCACCACATGCCGCATCTTGCCAGCGGCATGATGACGACGTTCGCGGTCTCGGCGTGAAGGGAGTGACATGATGTTTCAGCGACGCATGATCCTGACCCTGGCCCTTACCGCACCGGCGATGGCCATCGCACCGCGCCTATCTTGGGCTGGTCATTCGCTTCCACCCGAATTCCGCAGGCAGCTTGAGCACGACGCGAATGCACCGATCTTCGGTAATCCAGACGGCGACGCATCTCTGATCGAGTTCTTCGACTATAACTGCCAATTCTGCCGAGCGATGATGCCGGTGGTGGATGCCGTGTTAGGAGCCGATTCCGGCTTGCGGATGGTGATGCGGGAATGGCCGGTCTTCGGCGAGGGTTCGGTTTTCGCGGCCCGCGCGGCGCTGGCGTCGCGCAAGCAGGACCGCTACGCCGACTTTCATCGCGCCCTGATGAGTCAGAAACCCCGGGCCGAAAGGGCCAGCGTCCTGCGTGTTGCGCGATCCATGGGTTTAGACACGCAGCAATTGCAGCGCGATATGAACGGCCCGGAGATTGCTCAGCATATCCAGCAGTCCAATACGCTGGCCGAGGCGATGGGGCTTGTCGGCACGCCCACCTTCATCGCCGGATCGGATTCACGCTTTGGCGCCATTTCTTCATCCGAATTGGCCGAACTGGTCGCGGCCTCGCGCCGGAACTGACAAATTTCAAGAAAGGACAATGCTATGGATCATTCTGATCGACACAAGAGCCACGGAAGCATGAGCGGCGGAAGCTATGGCCGTTTCGCGGCGATGATCGCTACCTCGACGATGATCATGTTCGGGCTGATGTATCTGAACACCTGGGCGATGGATCATGTCTTTTTCAGCCAGACCCGGATGTGGATGGCGCTGTATATGGGCGGCGCCATGGCTCTGATCATGTTGGCCTTCATGCTGGGGATGTACCGCAATCCGCGTGCCAATTTGATCGTCGCGGGCCTTTCAATTCTGGCATTTGCCCTCGGCCTGTTTCTGGTTCGCAGTCAGGCAACGGTCGACGACACCGCCTGGATGAAGGCGATGATTCCGCATCACTCGATTGCGATCCTGACATCCACCCGTGCCGATATCTCGGATCCTCGTGTGCGGGCGCTGGCGGACAGCATCATCGAGGCCCAGACGCTGGAAATCGCCGAGATGAAGGCGCTGATCGCCGATCTGGAAGGCGGACCTGCGGCGACGCCAGAGGTAGATGGGCGCTGAACTCGCTGCATTTACCACATTCTCTCAAGTTAGAAATAAATGAGGAGCAATCACATGCTGACACGCAGACATTTCATTCGGACGACAACCGCCCTGTTCTCGGCTGCCGCTGCCAATCCGTTAATGGCATCGACCTGGCCCGACGCGACGCAGAAGGCCGCCTGGGATGCCGAGGTGGAAGCCGGTGGCCCCAATCCCTGGGGTCTGCATCCGCGCTTCCTGCCGCAGCGGATCGTCGCGAATGATGGTCTGGTGCCGGGCGATATTCATGTCGATGCCGTGGCAAGATACCTTTACCACATCGAAGAGGGTGGCACGGCGATGCGCTACGGCGTCGCTATCGGCCGGGGCGATCTGTATGAGCCGGGCACCTATACGATCAAGCGCAAGGTCGAATGGCCGCACTGGACCCCGACACGGAACATGATCAAGCGCGAGCCCGAGATCTATGCGCAATTTGAGGGTGGCGTCGAGCCCGGCCCCCAGAACGCGCTGGGTTCGCGCGCGCTTTACCTCTACCTCGGCGACCGCGATACCTATCTGCGCATTCACGGTACGCCGTTTCCGACCTCGATCGGCAGCCGCGCCAGTTCCGGCTGCGTCCGCATGGTCATGGCCCATATCAACGGGCTCTACCCGCGGGTCCAGATCGGTTCGACCGCCTATCTCTATTCACCGGAAGGCAGCGTGACGGCGATAAGCTAGTCTGCTGCCCTCCGGCGATCCTGATGGGTCAGACCGGTTTTGCGTTGCAGATTTGGTTGCCATTCGCGGCCCGCAGCGGCACCAGCGTCGTTTCGACCGGACCTGCGTGGTAGTACCAATAGCAGTCATCCGCCGGGTCGAGGCGCGCCGTGGTCAGGTCCTGGTTAGGGCCGGCAATGGCGACGACCTCGTTCGGGATCGGATAGGGCGAGGCTTCCTCGGCGGCGATATCGGGCCTCTGGGCCGCGCATCCGGCAAGGACAAGCAGCGTCAGGGCGATTGCGGCGGTTCTTATCTGCATTGGGAAACTCCTAGGCTATGGTGGTGACGCGCCGGGAGGTCATGGCGCGCTGTCCTTGGTGATGCGGCTCTGGATCGCGCGCTCGCGTTCCGGCCAGGTGGATTTGATATAGGCCAGAACGGCGGTAATCTCGGCATCGCTCATGACATCAGTAAAGCCGGGCATGTCGCTTTCATAGCCATCGCCGACCACGGCGGCGGTGCCGTCGCGGATGATGCGTTCCAGAAGCGCGTCGGCATGATGCCATGTGTGGCCGGTCTCGTCGTGCGGTGGCGCCGGATAGCGGCCATTTGCGAGCGGGGTCTGCCAGTCCGGCTGGCCCTCCAGATCGGCGCCGTGGCATGTGGCGCAGTTTTCGGCGTAGAGCCGCTGGCCGAGCGCGATGACGGCCTGATCCTGCGTGGATGGTTCAGTGGCCCCGCTGCCGCGCCATAGTATCAGGATCGCAGCGGCCAGACCGGCCGCTGCGACGAGGATGAGTGCGTTGCGCGTCATCTGCTACCCGTCCAGCGGAAAGGCGCGCCCATCGCCGGCAATGCCGCCCCAGGCGATGACCTCGGCGGTGGCCTCGACCCCGCCGCCCATTCCCGGCGATCCGGCGGGCATCCCCGGCACGGCGATTCCGGTAATATCGGGGCGCTGTTCCAGAAGCTGCCTGATGGCCGCGAAGGGCACATGGCCCTCGACGATATAGCCGCCAATCCGGGTCGTGTGGCAGGACCACAGGTTTTCGGGCACAGCGGCGTCACGCTTCATGCCGACATAATCGCTGGTTTCGGTCGTCTCGACCTCGAACCCCGCCTCGATGGCCAGATCGGCCCAGGCGCCGCAGCAGCCGCAGCCGGGGTCCTTGGTGATGCTCAGCAGGTTCGGCTTTTCGTCCGAGCCGGTGGCGGCAAAGGCAAGGGTAGAGGTTGTCGACAGCATCGCCGCGACCGCCAGGATCGCCCCGCGACGCGAGAAATTGGGATTGCTCATATCTGATGTCCTTCAGGATATTGCGCGCCGTAGGGGCATTCGCCCCTCTCGTGGCGCAATTGATCAGCTTGCAGGCCCATCGGGCCAGGCGGCGTCAGAGAGCAACGGGTCGCGGAGGGGGCAGCGGCAAACGCGGCCTGGCGGATTTCATATCCTGCAACGCGGGAATGTGCCGGATGCGGCGTGGCAAACGGGCCGCGTTCGGCGTGACTTCGGCATGGCCGATGGCGGCACAGGCTGTGCAGTCGCCATGCTGAGAGTCCGGCTGTGGGGTACAGCATTCATGCGCGGCCGGCGGCACGGATGTTTCGGCTATCGAGGCCGTCTGCGACGCTTCCGCCGTTGCGGCGCCGGTCAGGGCCAGCGGCATCGTCACCGCCAGCATGACAGCAAGCAGGGCCGACAGCAGGAACCGCATCAGTCGCGCACCTTGTCCATCAATTCAACCACCTCACGGAACATCACCCTCTGCCGGTCCTGATCGCCAGATTGGATCGCGTCTTCCATGCAGCTTCGCGCATGATCCTCGATCAACAGGCGCTCGACCCCGCGCAGGGCCGAGCGGATGGCGGCGGTCTGGTTCAGGATATCGACGCAATAGCGCCCGTCCTCGACCATGCGCGACACGCCCTGCACCTGACCGTTCAGGCGGGAAAGCCGCTTCAGGATCGCGTCTCGGTTCTGCTTGTCATGCGCCAAGGAGGGCTCCGAACTTCAACATCTGCAGCTTGTGCTATACCCTCAAGGGGTATAGAGCAAGTCTGATATACCCCCTATAGGTATCTGCCGGGAGAGAGTCATGGACCACAAGCACGATCATTCGCATAGGCAGCACGATCACGGGACACACGGTGGCGCACCGGCACAGGCTGATCCCGGTAAGGCCATCGACCCGGTTTGCGGCATGCAGGTGACGATCAAGCCCGAGGCACGCCAGCGCGACTATGAGGGACAGACCTTCTATTTCTGCTCGGACGGTTGCCAGTCGAAGTTCGACGGCGATCCGTGGTTCTACGCCTCGGGCGCGGCGGTCAAGGTCGAAAAATCCGCCCCGGCAGGCACGCAGTGGACCTGCCCGATGCATCCCGAGATCGTCCGCGACGAACCTGGCGCCTGCCCGATCTGCGGCATGGCCTTGGAGCCGATGATTCCCTCGGACGAGCCCAGCCATGAACTGACCGATTTTACCCGGCGGCTCTGGGTCAGCGTGGCCGCCGCCGTGCCGCTGTTGATCCTGACCATGGGCGAGATGGTGGGCATTCCGGTCCGCGACTGGATCGGGCACCGCACCGCCGCTTGGCTGGAATTCCTGCTGGCTACGCCCATCGTGCTGTGGGCGGCGCGGCCCTTCTTTCAGCGCGGGCTGGATTCCTTCAAAAACCGCTCGCCGAACATGTGGACGCTGATCTCGCTGGGGGTCGGCGCGGCCTATCTCTATTCGCTGTTTGCGACCTTCCTGCCGGGCATCTTTCCCGAAGAATACCGGATGGGCGGCATGGTCGGCACCTATTACGAGGCTGCCGTGGTCATCGTTGCCCTGGTCTTTGTCGGACAGGTTCTGGAACTCAGGGCGCGGGAACGCACCGGCGATGCGATCCGGGCGCTGATGGATCTGGCACCCAAGACGGCGCGGCGCATCCTGCCCGATGGCAGCGAATATGACGCGCCGCTGGAAAACATCGTGGCCGGGGATCTCTTGCGCGTGCGTCCCGGAGACAGCGTGCCGGTGGATGGCGAGGTGGTCGAGGGGCGGTCGTCCTTAGACGAAAGCATGATCACGGGCGAGCCGGTGCCGGTCGAGAAGGTGCAGGGCGATCGCGTGACCGGCGGCACGATCAACAAGAACGGGACGCTGGCGATCCGCGCCACAGATGTCGGCGCCGATACGGTTCTGTCGCAGATCGTCCAGATGGTGGCCGGGGCGCGGCGGTCCAAGGCGCCGATTCAGGGGCTGGCTGATCGGGTCTCGGCAATCTTCGTGCCGGCGGTGGTGGTGATCGCCATCGCGGCCTTTGTCGTCTGGCTGATCTTCGGTCCCAGCCCGTCCTATGTCTTTGCCGTCGCATCTGCGGTCTCGGTGCTGATCATTGCCTGTCCCTGTGCGCTTGGGCTGGCGACGCCGATTTCCATCACCACGGCAGCGGGACGCGGCGCGCAGGCCGGCGTGCTGGTCAAGAATGCCGAGGCGCTGGAACTGATGGCCGATGTCGATACGCTGATCGTCGACAAGACCGGCACGCTGACCGAAGGCAAGCCTGCACTGACCGATGTGACCAGCTTCGGCGATGTGCCCGAGGATGAGTTGCTGGCCGCCGCCGCCGCGCTGGAACGCGCCTCCGAACACCCGCTGGCCGAGGCAATCGTCGAGGGTGCCAAGGCGCGTGGGCTGAGCCTTGGCAATGGCGAGGAGTTCGAGGCCGTAACCGGCAAGGGGGTGATTGGCAAGGTCGATGGACGCGATGTGGCGCTTGGCAATAACGCGCTGATGACGTCGCTTGGCATCGACTGCGACACGGGCGAGGAGACCGCCGACCGCCTGCGCGGCGAGGGCAAGACGGCGATGTTCGTGGCGCTGGATGGCAGGCTGGCGGGGCTTGTCGCCGTTGCCGACCCGATCAAGCCAACGGCCGAGGCGGCGATACGTGACCTGCATGATCTGGGAATCAAGGTGATCATGGCAACCGGCGACAATGAACGCACGGCGCTGGCCGTGGCCAGCCGGTTGGGCATCGACGAGGTCCGCGCCGGGATGCTGCCCGAGGGTAAGAAGGACCTGATCGACGGGCTGCGCGGCAAGGGGGACAAGGTCGCCATGGCGGGCGACGGGGTGAATGATGCGCCAGCCCTTGCGGCGGCGGATGTGGGCATCGCAATGGGCACCGGCGCCGATGTGGCGGTCGAAAGCGCCGGGCTGACCCTGCTGGGCGGCGATCTGACCGGCATCGTCCGCGCCCGCAAGCTTGCCGTGGCCACCATGCGCAATATCCGCCAGAACCTGTTCTTCGCCTTCATCTACAACGCCGCCGGCATCCCGGTGGCGGCGGGGCTGCTCTATCCGATCTTTGGCCTTCTTCTGTCGCCGATGATCGCGGCGGCGGCCATGTCGCTGTCCTCGGTGTCCGTCATCGCCAACGCGCTACGGCTGAAACGGGTCGATCTGTGACACAGCAGGCCATGTAACATTGCAAAGACAGCATTGCGAAGATCTGAAACTCCCACCATCAGTGGCGCCTATGCTCGACATAGTTGCAATACTTGGCCTTTGACCAAGGTTTCCCCCTCCCCGTTGAGTTCATGTGTCGCGCTCGATTTGGGCGGCGCCGATTGCATTGAAGCCGTTCCCGCCTCACTTGAGGGGACTTGATCCCGGTACTGGCCGCCATCCCGTTCGCCTGCCGCTGTGGCTGGAGGAGTTGATGAAGTTCACCCTGCTGACCCGCGACCGGGCTGACTATCCTGTTGATCGCTTCTCCGAGCGCAAGGAAAGCGCGGAGGCCCTGACGCGGCGGGTCAATCTCTCGGCCTCGACCTAGTGCACACTGCGACCGGTGGACGCAGAAGTCCGCAGGGGTGAGCCTGCGCGAATGGATGGAGTGGCCCGATCAGGCTGCGTCATAAAAACTTCACTGGACAGCATTGTTAATTCCTGTATTCCGGAATTATGGAAAAAAACAGCGCCGCCCATGCATTCGCCACCCTCGGTCACCCTGACCGCCTCGCCGTCTTCAGGCTGCTGATGCGCTTTGCCCCGCGTGGCGTGCGCCCGACCGAGATTGCCGAGGCGCTAGGTCTGAAGGCCAATACGCTGTCGCACCATCTCTCGGACCTTGCGTCGGCAGGGCTCGCGAGTGTCGAACGGCGAGGGCGGTCACTCTTCTACTCCGCGAACCGCCAACTCACCGAGGCGCTGATCGACTATCTCGCGCTAGACGTAGGCCGCGCCCGACCTGACCTCATTTCTCCCTCCCTGTCGGCTCAGAAGGATCCCGCCATGGACGATACCGACTTCGACGTGCTCTTCATCTGTTCAGGAAATTCCGCCCGCTCGATCTTTGCCGAGGCCCTGTTGCGCGATCTTGGCAAAGGGAAGTTTCAGGCCTTTTCGGCCGGCACCCGCCCCAATACTGCGCTGAATCCCTTCGCGCTGGAGGTGCTTGAGCGAAATGGCCATGACACCTCAAGCTTGCGATCCAAGCATGTGTCCGAGTTCCAGCAGCCTGACTCCATCGTCATGGATTTCGTCTTTACAGTTTGCGACACATCCGCCGCCGAGGAATGCCCGCCATGGCCCGGCCAGCCGATTACCGGCCATTGGGGCCTGCCGGACCCGGTAAAAGCCATGGGTACCGACGCCGAAAAGGCACTGGTATTCGCCCAGACCTATGGTGCGCTGCGTCGCAGGATCGAAACGTTCATTTCCTTGCCCTTCGCAACCCTTAACCGGCTATCGCTGCAAAACCGCGTCGACGCCATAGACACCGAAGCCCTCAAGGAAGACTGAGATCATGCCCCGTATCGCCCTCAACGGCCTTGGCCGGATCGGCAAACTTGTCTTGCGCGACCTTATCGATACAGGCGCAGGTGGCGACATCGTCCTGCTGAACGATCCTGTCGGCGACGCCGAACAGCACGCGTTGCTGATGGAGTTCGACTCGGTCCATGGTCGCTGGCGCACGCCGGTTGCCGCCGCCGAGGGTGCGCTGGAGTTGAACGGAAAACGCATCAGGCTGACCCATGAGAAGACCATCGAGGCTTTGCTGCTGGCAGAGCTTGGTGTCGATCTGGTGATCGATTGCACAGGCGTCTTCAAGACAGCGGCCAAGGTCGCGCCTTATTATGCCGCCGGGGTGAAGAAGGTCGTCGTCTCTGCCCCGGTCAAGGACGGCGGGGCGCTGAACCTTGTCTACGGTGTCAACCATGATCTTTACGACGGATCGCAGAACCTTGTGACGGCGGCCTCCTGCACGACGAACTGCCTCGCGCCGGTAGTCAAGGTGATCCAGGAGAACCTTGGGATCAGGCATGGCTCGATCACCACGATCCACGACGTGACCAACACCCAGACCATCGTCGACCGCCCTGCCAAGGACATGCGCCGCGCGCGGTCCGCCCTGATGAACCTGATCCCGACAACCACAGGTTCGGCCACCGCGATCACGCTGATCTATCCCGAACTGAAAGGCCGCCTGAACGGCCATGCCGTGCGCGTGCCGCTGCTGAACGCGTCACTGACCGACTGCGTGTTCGAGGTTGAGCGCGAAACAACCGCCGAAGAGGTCAACGCCCTGTTCAAAACCGCCGCCGAAGGGCCGCTGAAGGGCATTCTGGGGTTCGAGACGCGGCCGCTGGTGTCCTGCGATTTCACCAATGATCCTCGCTCGTCAATCATCGACGGGCCGTCGACCATGGTGATCAATGACACGCAGGTGAAAATCTACGCCTGGTATGACAACGAATGGGGCTATTCCTGCCGACTGGCCGATATCGCCCGCATGGTTGCGGGAGCGATGTGAGCGACGTGACTGCCTCTGCGAACCCCTTGCGCGCCTATGCGGCGGTGACGGCGGCCTATTGGGCCTTCATGCTGTCGGATGGCGCGCTGCGGATGCTGGTCCTGTTGCATTTCAACGCGCTTGGCTTTTCGCCCGTGCAACTGGCCTGGCTTTTCCTACTTTATGAGGTCGCGGGCATCGTGACCAACCTTGCCGCAGGCTGGCTGGCGGCGCGGTTCGGCTTGGCGGCGACGCTTTACGGCGGGCTGTCGCTGCAGATCGGGGCGCTGGTCGCCCTGGCGCAGCTTGACCCGGCCTGGTCGGTTGCGGCCTCGGTCGCCTTCGTCATGGCGGTGCAGGGCGTCTCGGGCGTGGCCAAGGATCTGGCCAAGATGTCGTCGAAATCTGCGGTGAAACTGCTGGCCCCGACCGAGGACGGGGGGCTGTTCCGCTGGGTCGCGGCTCTGACCGGATCGAAGAATGCCGTCAAGGGTTTCGGCTTCTTCCTGGGTGCGGCGCTGCTTGGCCTTGCAGGGTTCGACGCCGCCGTCTGGGGCATGGCGGCGGTACTGGCGGTGATCTTGCTCGCGGTCGTGCTGTTTCTGCCTGCGGGTCTGCCCGGGCGGATGAAATCCGACGAAAGCTGGTCCGGCTGGCGGTCGAAGGACATCCGCGTGAACCGCCTGTCGCTGGCGCGCATGTTCCTGTTCGGGGCGCGCGATGTGTGGTTCGTCGTGGGCATCCCGGTCTATTTCCAGGCGGTGCTGTCGGACGGGACCGCCGAGGGACGGCGCGAGGCCTTTTTCCTTGTCGGCGGCTTCATGGCGCTCTGGATCATCGCCTATGGCGTTGTGCAGGGTTTCGCACCGCGCCTGTTGGGGGGCAAAGGACAACCCGAGGCTGAGACGGTCAACAAGGCGGTCTTCTGGTCCGGTCTCCTCGTGCCGGTGCCGTTCGTGCTGGCCCTTGCCGCGTTGGTCGCGGGTGGACCCGCCCCTTGGCTTACAATTCTTCTGGTCGTGGGGCTTCTGGTCTTCGGCTTTATCTTCGCGGTGAATTCCTCCGTACATTCCTACCTGATCCTCGCCTTCGGATCGGCCGAGCGGATCACACGCGACGTGGGGTTCTATTATATGGCCAACGCTGCGGGCCGCTTGATCGGGACTTTACTCTCGGGCGTCAGTTTTCAGCTTGGTGGGCTGCCGCTCTGCCTTGCGACCGCCGGGGTAATGGCGCTTGCCAGTTGGCTTGCCGCGCGTCGCCTCAGGCTCGTTTGATTGCTTGGAGCGCGCGCGTGGCCAGCGCGCCGATCCCGGCGGTCACATATAGCGCCCCGAGCCCCCAGACCGAAAGCGCCGTCCCGAAGATCAGCGGGGCGGCGGCCTGCAACAGTCGAGCCGGGGTCTTGAGCCAGCCGAGTCTCTGCCCGCACTCTGAGGCGTCGAACAGCGCCAACCAGCCCGAAAGCCGAGCGCGGCATAACAGTCGCGCCGTTTCGCCCACGAGAACAGCCAGACCGGCCGACCGGCCGCTTGCGCCGCCATGGCATTGCCGGAAAAAAAAGCATGAGATAGGCGGAAAGCAGGGTCAGCGCCGCCCAACCGAAAGCGGAAATCACGGCGTCACGCCTCGCGCTCGGGATCGAAGCGCAACAGGCGCAAAGCGTTCAGCGTGACCAGAACCGTCGCCCCGGTATCGGCCATGATGGCGATCCACAGACCGGTAATCCCCAGAACCGAGGTCACAAGAAACACCGCCTTCAGCCCAAGCGCGATGGTGATGTTCTGGCGGATATTTCCCATGGCCGTGTGGGCAAGGCGGATCAGTGCGGGGATGTCGGTCACCCGGTCGCGCAGGATCGCGGCATCGGCCGTCTCCAGTGCCACATCGGTGCCCGATCCCATCGCGACACCGATGCTGGCCTGCTTCAGGGCCGGAGCGTCGTTGATGCCGTCTCCGATCATCATCACGCCGCCTTGCCCGCCCATTTCACGGATCGCGGTTAGCTTGTCTTCGGGCATCATGTCGGCCCGAAACTCCATGCCCAGCCCGCCAGCGATTGCGGCCGCCGTGCGCGGATTGTCCCCAGTCAGGATCACCGAAGTCACGCCCATCGCGGTCAATTGGCGAACCGCATCGGCCGCATCCTGTCTTGGCTCATCGCGCATGGCGATCAGGCCGAGCGGGGTCTTTTCGCGGAAGACGGCGACGGCGGTCTTGCCATCTTCCTCTAAGGCCGTGGCCAGTTGCAGGTCAGACGGGTCGATCCCGCCATTTTCCAGCGCATAGCGCGGCGAGCTGACCCATGCCGAGGCGTCACCCACCGTTGCGACCACGCCTTTGCCCATCAGTGCTTTCGCATCGCGTGACGGCAGCGCTTCGATGCCTGCCTGGTCGGCCTTGGTCAGGATGGCGACGGCCAGCGGATGGCTTGATCCGGTTTCGACCCCCGCCGCCACGGCCAGCAGCTCGGCCTCGGTCGTCGCGCCGAAGGTGACAACATCCGTCACCACCGGGCGCCCATGGGTCAGGGTGCCGGTCTTGTCGAAGGCGACGCGGGACACATTGGCCGCCGCCTCGATCACCGCACCGCCCTTCATCAGCATCCCGCGCCGGGCGCCCGTGGACAGCGCAGAAGCGATCGAGGCCGGCACCGAGATGACCAGAGCGCAGGGGCAGCCGATCAGCAGCAGCGCCAGTCCGCGATAGATCCAGGTGTCCCAGGGTTGACCGAAGGCCAGCGGCGGCAGCAGAACCACCAGAGCCGCGACGGTGACGATGGCGGGCATATACCAGCGGCTGAAGCGGTCGATGAAGCGTTCGGTCGGCGCGCGCGCGACCTCGGCCTCTTCCACCAGCCGGATGATGCGGGCGATGGTGTTATCCTCGGCGGCCTTGGTGACGGTCACGCGCAGCGCGGCCTCGGTATTGATCGAGCCGGCGAAGACCGGATCGCCCGGACCCTTGGTGACGGGAACGCTTTCGCCGGTCACCGGGCTGTCATCCACGCCCGAAGTGCCCTCGGCGATCTCGCCATCTGCCGGGATGCGGTCGCCCGGACGGACAAGCACCATCTGCCCGACGGCAAGGCTTGATGCCGGTACTTCCTGCGCTGTACCATTCACCAGCAGAAGCGCAGTCTTGGGCACCAGATTGGCCAGTGCCCGGATGCCATCGCGCGCCTTGCCGGCGGCCACACCCTCCAGCACCTCGCCGACCGCGAACAGGAACACGACCAACGCCGCCTCTTCCGCAGCATCAATGAACAGCGCGCCAATGGCCGCGACCGTCATCAGGCTTTCGATGGTGAAGGGCTGGCCCAGACGCAGGGCCGCAAAGGCGCGTTTCGCAATCGGGGCCACGCCGATCAGGCAGGCCGCGACAAAAGCCCATTTGCCGATCTGCGGCGCCAGCAATTCGATGATCCAGGCAGAGCCCAGCAGGATCGCCGTGAAGATCACCAGCTTGCCCTTGCTGGTCTGATACCATCGCTTGCCTCGGTCGGCGGGGTCGTCATGCACATGGCCTGGGCTGCCATGACCGCTGTCGTCCCGCGCCACTGCGGTGGTGCCACTGCGGTCATGGCTATGGTCGGCATGATTCTGATCATGACCATCTGCCGACGAATCGCTCATGACGGGCATGACGAAGTCCTTCTTCGTCCCTGCCGCACGCGGCGTGATTCCATAGCCAAGCGATTTCACCACCTTTTCGACTCTGTCGCGGCCGGTCTGCGTTTCGTCCAGCGTTAGTCGCAGCCGTTCCGACATGATGCCGATTTCAACGCCGCTGACGCCTGGCAGACGTGTCACGGCATCCTTGATCTTGGCCGCGCAGGATCCGCAATCCATGCCGGAAACAGTCCAGTCGCAGGCCGTTCCGCTGTTGGGATCTGTCGTTGTCATGTCACTATCCTCGCCCCGGATCGGGGAATTGCCTTCATTGATTCGCGAACCTAATGTCTCTAGCAACTAGAGCTTCAAGAGGAATCTGATGCTGACGATTGGAAAACTGGGGGCGTCAACAGGCGTGAAGGTGCCGACGATCCGTTATTACGAGCAGATCGGCCTTTTGCCCGAGGCCGAACGCAGTGCCGGAAACCAGCGGCTCTACAGCCAAAAGGCGCTGGAACTGCTGGCTTTCATCCGGCACGCGCGCGATCTGGGTTTCACGCTCGAGGCGATCCGTGACCTCCTCAGCCTGTCAGACCAGCCCGGCCAGCCCTGCGCGGCGGCCGATGCAATCGTTGTCGCGCAATTGGCCGAGGTTGAAAGTCGTCTTGCGCGGCTGGGCGCGCTCAAGGTCGAACTGCAGCGGATTCTGACGCAATGCGCGGGCGGTAAAATAGCGGACTGCCGCGTCATCGAAGCATTGGGCGACCATTCGCTTTGCGCGACCGATCATCGTTACCCTGACCTCGGGGCGACAACCTGATCTCAGCCAGATCGATTGGCATATCGGCGGTGAGCCGAACGAAATTCTGTCAAGTCAAACGTGCACTTTCGTCGCTGCGTTCGTGCGGGACCACGTTTTGCGTGATCATCTAGCGAAATGGATGGTACTGAAAATTGCTCACCTCAACGCCACCTCAACCCTTGGCTGCAGTTTTCGCGCAGCTTGTGCTGTCTAAAGCCGCTCAATGCGGTCGAACGCCGGAATGGAAATCGCAAGAAATCAAACGGTTGTCTTGTAAGTTGCTGAAATCGTTTGATTTCCAATTTTCAGCCCGGATCGGCTCATAACCTGAAGGTCACAGGTTCAAATCCTGTCCCCGCAACCACCGAAATCTGACAGACAGACCCAAAAGCGCCCCCAGGGGCGCTTTTTGTCGTTCCATCAACGCCTTGGAACAGCGAGGATGC
>JAYRKT010000093.1:0-3594 GCA_041905595.1 Rhodobacter sp. | reverse complement strand
TGACCGCCGGGGCCTGGTCGCCATTCCTCAAGTCCGGGATCGGCTATGTCCGCTTTGATGTGCCGGGCATCTGGTCTGACCGGAAGCTTGCAGTAAAGACAGCCGATGGCAGACTGCTCGACTGCGAGATCCTCGATCTGCCGTTCTATGATGCCGAGAAGCTCATCCCACGCAGTCGCGATCGAGGTGTTGTATGATCAAGTGTGCCAGGAGGGAGCTCAGACACTCCTTCGTGACGGCTGTTGCATTCGAGCGGCCCAGTTCGGACTTCCAAGCTGGACACTACGGCAGGAAGCTGCGGTGAGGCCGGCTACGGACTGGCTGATCTTGCGGGCAGCTACGTCGACTTGATCTTGCGCCACAAACAATTCTCTGCAGCCAGCATCAGACATTCCAACGGCCCAAGTCGAGAACTCGCATTTCCTCCACCAATATCCGGCCAACACGAGATCGGGCCGACCTCACGGCCGACCCGATCTCATGCTGTTCAAGTCACTGCAGCGCCAGCAGTCCGACACGGGATCGCCGTGCGGGCGTGCGGAGAAGTTGTTCCATCATCGGCCTCGTCAATTTGCCTTGACGACCTGCGGTGGCGTCCAGGTGCCATCGAGAATCGAGGGATCCTTCTCCTTGGGCCAGTACATCCGGATCATCGGAAGGAATGCGCCCTTGGGAGCCGGAAGCCAGTTCGCCTCCTTGTCCTTGCCGGGCGATTCGTTCTGGAAGTAGAGCGTCACCGAACCGTCGGCATTGGGAACCGGATTGTCGCGCGGGCTGACCGTGAACTTGTTGAGCGGGTTCGGCACGAACCACCAGCCCTTGTCGATCTCGTACATGGTGATCGACCAGAAGCCGTTGACCGGCGGTTCCTGCCCCTTGGCGAAGGTCAGCGTGTAGTTGTTGGCGCCGGTGAGCGGGTTGCCGTCCTTGTCGACCTGGGTATAGGGGTAGACGGCGTCTTCCGGCAGGTTGGCGGGCCAGCCGAAGGCCGCGACGACGGCCCGCTTCAGATAGTCGGTGCCATAGGCGCCGATCTTGGTGAAGATCCAGCCCTGCTTCTCGATGCCCATCGTCGGCTGGTTCTTGCCGATGTAGTCGAGCGCCTGCTGCGGCAGGTCCTTCAGCGCGGCGGCGACGTCGGGCTCCAGTGCCGACAGGCTGAACGTCTTGCACGGTTCGATGCCGATCCTCGCCATCTCGGCCAGGATCGGCGCATCTTCCGCGGCCGGCGGCGCGTCATGGCACATCAGGGTGGCGAGGCGATTGAAATAGCCCTCGGTACCCATGGCGAGGATGACGTCCTGCGGCTTGTCGGTCAGCGAGAAGCCGGGGTTGGGATCGACCGGCGGCGCCTTGTAGATGTAGTCCGTCTTGCCCAGGCTCGAGAGCGGACGAATGTCGTACTGGTCCTGCAGCGCGTTCACCTCCTGGTAATCCATCTCGGTGCCATCCGCATAGGTGCGGCCGAGAATCAGCACATAGCGCGTCGGCACGTCGATCCTGGTCATTCCGGCCGGGACTTCGCCCTTCCAGCCCGGGCCGGCGAGCAGGTAGCTGGCGGCCTTGCCGCCGGTCGTCCGCGATCCGGGCGAGGCGATCACCGGCATCCAGAGGTCATAGGTCGGGAACAGGAAGTAGCGATTGCCCATGTCGGGGTGCGAGAACACCCAGGGTTCCTTGTCGAGATCCATCCAGGCGAGGGAATAGAGCGTGTCGGCGTTCGGTGCCGAGACGCCGCGATAGTCGGCCGGCGGGTAGCGCCTGACATTGCCGAACTGGCCCATCGGGGCATGCAGGCCCTCGGCCTTTTCGACGCTGGTCATCTGCACCCGCGTCACCTCCGTGGTGACCAGCGAGTAGCCATAGACATAGGCGTCGAGGGCGATCTTCTTCGCCTCGTCGGCTGTCATGGCCTGCGCCGCCCCGACGGACACCAGTGTGCTCGCTGCGAGCAGCAGGCTTGAAATCAGTCTCATTTGCGGTCTCCTTTCCTAGTATGGGTACCGACTCGCATTGCGTCGGCCGGCGTGCCAATGCTTCGTTCCGGGCAAGCAATTCTCACCCTGCCCGCGAGGATTATGCTGCACGTGAACCGGCCAACCACTCATTTTGCGCCAGTCCCGGGCAAGCTCGCCCGGAGGGGAGAAGTCGGCACGCCGACGATGATCTCGGTGACAGCGCTCGCCGGGGTGCCGGCGATGGTGCGCCACGCCTTCGGCTACAAGGTGTTGCAGCACGCCAACCGTGCGGCCATGCTCGATATCGAACTGATCGAGGATCGTGACTGCTTCATTCCGCATATCACGATGGCCGATTTCCTCGGCGAAGTCGAAAGGCGGACGAAGGAGCAGCACATCGGCCTGCTGATCGCGCCGCACCTGTCGTTCGAAACCTATGGATGCTGGGGCGACTATGTGCTCGCCAGCGAAACCCTCGGGGCGGCCATCACCCGGGCCTCGGCAACCATCGGCTTTCACAGCTGCGGCGAAGCCATCGAACTGTCGATCCACGAGGGCATGGCGAGGTTCGCCTACTTCAGCGCGGCCCGCGGCAGCCTGGCCTATCCGCACATCGCCTCGGGCGCCGCGGCCGTCATGCTCAATCTCTGTCGTTCCTTCACCTCACCCGCCTGGAAGCCCTGGCGCGTCGACCTCGACATCGCGCGAGCCGGTGGTCCCGCTGCCCGTTTCGAGGAAACCTTCGGCTGCCCGGTGACGTTCGGCGCGCCTGCGATTGCTGTCTGGTTCGACGCCGGTCTTCTCGGCGCCGCCCGGCCCCGCGCCACCAGGAGGCGGCTGATGACGGTCGAGGACCTGGCGCGCGCCAGGCTCGATCCCGCGAGCCGCGGCGATCTGGTCGGCGTCATTTCCGCGCAGATCTGGACGCAGGTGCTGGCCGGCGTGGTATCGCTCGACGCCGCGGCCCATGCACTCGACATCGGGAGGCGGACGCTGCAGCGCTCGCTTCAGGAACATGGAACCGATTTCCGAAGCCTTGGAAACGCCATCCGTGCCCGGCGGGCCGCCGAGTTGCTGCGCGGGACGGATGCATCCATCACCGACATCTCGACCGAACTCGGCTACGCGGCACCGGCGAATTTCTCGCGCGCCTTTCGCAAGGCAACGGGGATGGCGCCCGAAGACTACCGGCGGGGATTGAAAGGTCACGAATTTGAGACCGTCCGGGAGCCGCAAGGCAAGGCTTTCAAACAGTCATCCAAGGAAAGGGCCAGCAGTTCCTACCGCGCCGTTCCCTGAGATACAGCGCTGCCAGGGCGCCGCAACCAGTCCGAGGTCATGGAACCGAGGTCCTCCTGCGACCTCTTGCGCCAGCTGATCGACTGCAAGCCGGGGCGCCGATGCACATCGATGAGCCATAGGTCCTGAGCCTGCGGCTCAGGCCGAAGCCAATGCCGCCCGTTACGACGGGCTTCGCAGATTGGTTCAACCGCGTGTGATGATCCCGCCCGCGCGGCCGTCGTGGTCATGCTGCGTTCGCTCAAGATAAGCATGGCCTAGGCCGTTAGCGAACTCACCCAGGACTCGAAGGCCCGTTCAACAAGACCACAACCAAGAAAGACTCCCAGTTGACCCG
>JAYRKT010000052.1:0-23064 GCA_041905595.1 Rhodobacter sp. | reverse complement strand
CGAAAGCTCTCCCTCAACCACTTCGCCGGGAAGAACTTGCGGAATGAACACCGCGCCCTCCGGTCCGGCGGCGATGCCATCCCCAAGATGGCCCAATCGGTCGATGGTCAGTCTCACTCAGCGGCTTCCTGTTCGTCGGTGCCTATGAATCCGCCGGATTGGCGGTTCCAGTAGCGTGCGTAAAGCCCGCCGCGCGCCAGAAGCTGGTCATGCGTGCCTTCTTCAACGATGCGGCCCTCATCCATCACGATGATCCGGTCCATCGCCGCGATGGTCGAAAGGCGGTGCGCGATGGCAAGCACGGTCTTGCCCTGCATCACCCGGCCCAATGCATCCTGGATGCTCGCCTCGACCTCGCTGTCGAGCGCGGAAGTTGCTTCGTCCAGCACAAGGATCGGCGCATCCTTCAGGAAGGCTCTCGCCAGTGCGATCCGTTGACGCTGCCCGCCGGACAGCTTGACCCCGCGCTCGCCGAGATGGGCGTCGTAGCCCTTGCGGCCCTGATGGTCGATCATGTGGTTGATGAACTCATGCGCCTCGGCGGCCTTCGACGCCGCAACCAGATCGTCTTCCGAGGCGTCGGGCCGACCATACAGGATATTGTCGCGCGCCGAGCGGTTGAACATCGCGGTTTCCTGCGTGACCATCCCGATCTGCCGGCGCAGGGATTCCTGCGTCACGTCGCGCACGTCGTGGCCATCGACCAGGATCCGGCCATCCTCGGTGTCATAGAGCCGCAACAGCAACGAGACGAGCGACGACTTGCCCGCCCCCGACGCACCGACAATACCCAGCTTTTCTCCGGGGCGAATGGTCAGGGTGATGTCGCTGACCCCTCCCCGGCGCCGACCGTAGGCGAAGGACGCCTTCTCGTACCGGATTTCACCCTGAACCCGGGCCAGTTCGATCGCATCCGGTCTGTCGTCCAGCGTATGCGGGACCGAGAGCGTCCGCATGCCATCCTCGACCTCGCCGACGCTGGTGTAGATCGAAATCAGGGTGAAGCTGACCCATCCCGACATCTGGGCGATGCGCATCGAGATAGCCCCGGCCGCGGCGATCTCGCCCGCCGTCGCAGCACCATTCTGCCACAACAGGACGGTGCCGCCGATCAGCACCACGGGCAGTACGCCCGCCAAGGTCATCAGCGAATAGCGGAACCAGGTCGAAATGACCCCGAATTCCAGCGACTTGTCGCGAAAGACCTCCATCGCCTGCAGGGCGACACGATCCTCGAAAGCAGCATGGGCGAAAAGCTTCACGGTCTTGATGTTGGTGATCGTATCCACGACCTGCCCCGACACCATCGCCCGGGACGAAGCGCGCGCCGCGGAGTTTTCCCGCACCTTCGGCAGGAAGAACCGGATGAGGCCAACATAGGCCACCAGCCAGACGGCAAGCGCAAAGGCGATCTTCCAGTCGATTGCCAGAAGGTAGATGACCGAGCCGATGATGGAGGCCAGCGCAAAGGCGACCGTGTTGATCATCTCGGTCGCGACATCAGTCACGGCCCGAGCCGCCTGCATCTGCTTTGCCGCGATCCGCCCGGCAAAGTCATTGTCGAAGAAGGTTACAGCCTGCCCGAGCGTCCAGCGATGCAGCCGACTCAGCACCAACGGCATGACGTTCGGCCCGATGATGATGGAGTTCGAGGCCGAGGAAAGGCCAAAGGCCAACGGTCGCAGAACGAGGTAGAAAACGAGAAATACCAGCACCAGGGCCAGATGCTCGGCAATGAACCCGGCCGGGCCCTTATCAACAGCGGCGTCGATCACCCAGCCAAGGATGGTTGCCGAAAGCACTTCGGTCGCGCCGGCGATTGCCGAGATTCCGGCGGCGACCCACAGCATCGGCCAGGCACCCGACAAGCACCACTTGAAGAAGGCGCCAAGCGCCTGCGGCGGCGGTCCTTCTGCCGGCACGAAGGAGTCGATCAGGCCACCCAAGCGCATCAGACGGCTCACTGCGCGGCCTCCTCGGTTCCCAGGAACCCGCCCGACTGCCGTGACCAGAAGCGCGCATACAGGCCTTCACGGGCGATCAGGTCGTCATGCGTCCCCTGCTCGGCGATCTTGCCGTCTTCGAGCACGACGATCCGGTCCATTGCAGCGATGGTCGAAAGCCGATGGGCAATGGCGATCACCGTCTTGCCCTCCATGACGCCATAGAGCGTCTCCTGGATCGCTGCCTCCGCCTCGCTGTCCAGTGCCGAGGTTGCTTCGTCAAGGATCAGGATCGGGGCATCCTTCAGGATCACCCGGGCGATGGCGATACGCTGGCGCTGTCCACCCGAAAGCTTCACCCCGCGCTCGCCCACATGCGCGTCGTAACCTTGCCGGCCCTTGGGGTCTTCGAGCCGCAGAATGAAGTCATGCGCCTCGGCGCGCTTGGCTGCGAGAACCATTTCGGCCTCGGTGGCGTCGGGCCGCCCGTAAAGGATGTTGTCGCGCACCGACCGGTGCAGCAGGCTCGACTCCTGCTGAACCACGCCGATCATCTTGCGAAGGCTGTCCTGCGTCACCTGTGAGATGTCCTGACCGTCGATCAGAACCCGCCCGCCCTCGCAATCGTAGAAGCGCAGGATCAGCTTGACCAAGGTTGACTTGCCCGAGCCGGACCGGCCGACCACCCCGAACCGCTCGCCAGGCTGGATGGTCAGGTCGACACTCTGTAATCCCCCCGAGCCACGTCCGTAGTGATGCGAGATGCCCTGCAGCTCGATCTTGCCAGCCGACAGGCTTAGCGGCCGGGCATCCTTGCGGTCGGTCAGGGAGACCGGCGCGGTGATCGTCTCCATCCCTTCCTGAACGACGCCGAGCGACTGCATCAGGTTGGTCGTGGCCCACATGATCCAGTAGGTCATGTTGTTCAGGCGAAGGACAAGCGCCGTGGTGGCGGCGACCACACCGATCGTTGCCTGCCCCTGATACCACAGCAGGATCGCCCAGCCGCTCGCCGCGACGATCAGCCCGCCGTTCAGGGTCGTCAAGGCGAGGTCCATCTTGGTGATGATCCGCATCTCGCGCATGAAGGTCTGGCGCGCTTCCTCGATGGATTCCTTCGCGTAGACACGCTCGTGATCGTCATGGGGGAAGAGTTTTACAGAGTGAATATTCGTATATGAATCGACAATCCGTCCCGTCACTGCCGATCGCGCATCCGAGGACGCCTGGGCCGCAGGACCGATCCGCCGCAGGGTCCAGCGAACCAGCAGCAGATACAGGCTGAACCAGATGACCAGCGGAATGGCGAGCCGCAGGTCCGCGCCAGCCAGCATGATCAACGAACCGATCACCGTTACGATCGCAAACGCTGCCATGTCGAACACCTGGAACACTGCATCGCCGGCAGCGGTCGGTGTCTGCATGATGCGATTGGCGATTCGGCCGGCGAAATCGCTTTCGAACCAGCCAACGGGCTGGCGCAACAGATGCGAATGCGCGCGCCAGCGAACCATCGTGCCAAAATTCGGCAAGATCGTGTTGTGAAGCAAAGCCACATTTCCGACGATCAGCAGCGGCCGCAAGAAAAGGACGGCAAAGGCGACCAATGCCATCTCAGGGCCGTGTCGCTGCATGACCTCGACCGGCGCGCCTTGGCCGAGATAGTCAACGACCCGCCCAACATACCAGATGAGGGCGACATCGACGACCGCAGCGGCCATGGCCAGACCGCCCGTAACCAGAAACACCCCTCGGAAGGGGCGCACGAACTGCATCAGGAACGGCCATAGCCGCCGGGGCGGCGTGTCGGTCTCCTCATAGGCGAGGTAAGGATCGACGAGGCCCTCGAAAAAGCGAAACACGGGGGAACCTCAGAACTCCATGCTCCGGATATAGAGCCTCTGCGAGGAAAGTGAAACGGGTCTTGGATCAGCGAAGAAGTTCGGACCGCGACAGCCGGAAATCCGAGCCGATCCACCGAGACTCGAGTTCCGATAGCCGCGCACCCAGGGCGGACCCTGTGAGCCCGGGCATCAGGTCGGCCGCCTTGACCGGGAATCGGGCCGCTGCGCCGCGCGCAATCTCTTCCGGCCACGAAGGCGGAAGGGCCTGACCCAGGAGTGCTGCGCGAAGAAGCAGGGCATCGGTGCCATCGTGTTCCCCAAGCCGATAGCCAATTATGGCCGGCAATGTCTCGGCGAGCGCGGTGTCGCGGATCCGGCTCAGCCGTACGGTTTCGGCGCGGCTCAGACGAAGATGCTCGGCCGGATCCTCGCCCCCGATGGCGGCCAAGCGACGGATCCAGTCGGGGGGCATGTCGCTTTCTAGATGCACCAGGACAGGCAAGGCCCGTGGATCAGCCCCGGGCAAGATATGTGCCAGGATACCGGCCTGGGCCATCGCCGCGACCGACGGTGCTGGATCGGGCGCAGCCAGAAGTCGACGCATCTCGTGGCCGATCCGCTCCTTCGACAGGGCGTCCAGGCCTGCTGCACTGGCCGCGCAGGCGGCCAGACCCTCTGCGTCAAGGCCACGGTCGGGATCGCCATACCAGGCGTGGAAGCGGAAGAACCGCAGGATCCGCAGATAATCCTCGGCGATCCGTTCGGCCGGCTCGCCCACAAAGCGGACCCGTCGCGCCTCCAGATCGGCCAGCCCGCCCAGAGGGTCGACAACCTTGCCCTCCGGCGTGGCGTAGAGGGCATTCATGGTGAAGTCGCGCCGGGCCGCATCATCCTCGACCGTCTTTGCAAAGGCGACACGAGCGTGCCGTCCAAAGGTTTCGACATCATGCCGGAACGTCGTTACCTCATGCGGGATGCCGCCCGAGACCACGGTGATCGTCCCATGGGCGATTCCGGTCGGAACCGGCTTGAGGCCGGCCTTTTCCGCGAGATCAGAGACGATTTCTGGCAAAGCATCCGTCGAAAGATCGACATCCGCCACGGGCTGGCCCAGCAAGGCGTTGCGCACGCAACCCCCGACGAACAGCGCCCGGTAACCGGCATCCGTCAAGGCGCGGCACACGGCCTGCGTCTCGGACCGCGTCAGCCATTCGCCAGTCACTCTCATGCAGAGAACCTTTCCGCCAGCCCCCGCAGGATGCGGGCGGTCGCGCCCCAGATGTAATGCGGGCCCCAAGGAACGGTGTAGTAACTGCGCCATTCACCGCGCCAACGCCGCCGCTCAATGCTGAATCGCGCAGGATCGGTGACATGGCGCAGCGGAACAGAGAAAACTTCCTGCACTTCGCCAGCCTCTGGCACGGGTGTGAAATTCCCCCGGATCAGGCTGACAACCGGAGTGACGACAAAGGAAGTCACAGTCTCATGGGTGGGCAAAGTGCCGATCACCTCGACCCGCGACCGGGGCAAGCCGATCTCTTCCTCTGCTTCGCGCAGGGCAGCGCCGACTGGCCCGTCATCCCCGGCATCGACCTTGCCGCCCGGAAAGGCGATCTGGCCCGGGTGATGCTTCAGCCGGGACGAGCGCATCGTAAGGATGACCTCAGCGCCTTCTCCCCTGTCCCAGATCGGGACAAGGACGCCAGCCGGACGCAGCACCCGGCCCGGCGGCAGCGCTATCCCCGGATTCAGATCGAAGTCCGAAGAGGCGCCAGCGGGCCGGTCCAGAATTTCCTTCAGTCGCTCAGGATCAATGGCGGTCACCCTGAACCTCCTCGGCCTCGCGACCGAGCGTCTTTGGATCGAACTCGTAATGCGCGCCGCAGAACTGGCAGTCGGCAGTCAGGATCCCTTCTGCCGTCAGCATGTGGCTGATCTCTTTCGCCGAGTAGATCGACAGCGACATGCGCACCTTGTCAGCCGAACAGGAGCAACCAAAGCGCACAGGCTGGGCGTCGAAGACACGGGGAACCTCTTCGTGGAACAATCGCACAAGCAAATCAGTGGGCTGCACGTTGGGGCCGATCAGCTCCAGCTCTTCGACCGTATCCAGCAGCAGGTTGACGCGGCTCCAGTTCTCGCCTTCCTCGCCATCGAGGATGTCGACGTGAGAAAGCAGGCCACCTTCGCCCGACCCCTGTTCGGCAGCGACCGAGGGCGACGCCTTCGGCATGTGCTGGATCATCACGCCCCCTGCCCGCCAATGCGAAGCTTCCCCCGGCCTTTGCGACTGCCCGTAGGTTACGGCGAACCGGGTCGGCAACTGCTCGGATTGAGCGAAATACGTCTCTGCACAGGCAGAAAGCGAGCCGCCGGTCAGTGGGGTGATCCCCTGATAGGGCACCATGCCCTGCCCCTGGTCGATCAGGATGACGAAGTATCCCTCGCCGATCAGGCTGAACGGATCGACGCCGGGAACCAACTGCTCTTCATCGAAATTGGCATAGGCGCGGATGCGGGCGGTTTCCCCATCCTCGCTCGGGCCGTAGTAGTCGGTCGCGATCAGCTTGACCGCACCTGTACCACGGATTTGCAGAGAAAGCCGCCAACGCAGCTTGATCGTCTGGCCGATCAGCGCGGTGAGCAGAGCGGCTTCGGCAACCAGCGCCTCGATCTGTGGCGGATAGGCGTGTTGCGACAGGACGCGGTCAAGCACACCGTCAAGCCGCGCCACGCGGCCGCGGATGTCCGAGCGGTCAAGCTGAAAGGGCAGGACGGTATCGTCCCAGGCGAGTTGAGAACCGAGCATCTTGGGGTTTCCTTGGCAGGCTAGCCTTGGCATACCGCGACTATATAGGCACGACAACCTCAGCACCAAGGGCAGCAGATGATCCGCAGATTTGGAGAGCCTGTCAGGTCGGGACAACGCTACACCCGGCGACCGGGCGTCTATGCGATCCTCATGCAGGGCGATAGCGTCCTGACCACATTCCAGATGGATCCGACGCCCGAGTTCCAGCTTCCTGGCGGCGGGATCGACCGGGGCGAACAGCCGGTTGCGGCGCTACATCGCGAAGTGATGGAGGAAACCGGCTGGAAGATCGAGGTGATCCGTCGGATCGGCGCCTTCCGCCGCTTCGCCTACATGCCGGAATACGATCTTTGGGCCGAAAAGCTCTGCACGATCTACCTCGCCCAGCCCGTCCTCCGACTTGGCCCGCCAACCGAACCCGGTCACACGGCGGTCTGGCTACCGGCAGCGGAGGCCGCACTGCGCCTGGGGAATGCCGGCGATCGGGCTATGCTTGCCGGGCTGCTGGCAGGTCCACGGTAGTCGAACAGGACGCCGGACACGTCATCCCGGAATTGCGCGGCGCCCGAAAACTCCTTCAGATCTTCGACCAGCGCATCCAGCAGCTCCTCACCGTCCAGTCGCGCAGCCCGCCCAAGACTGCCAGCCAGTCCGTCCTCGCCAAACTCCCGGCCCGATGGATCCGCGCACTCTGTCACACCGTCCGAGAAGAGGAACAGGCGATCGCCGGACTGCAGGCTGGCTTCGACACGCTCGAACCGCGCATCCGGAATAAGTCCGATCGGCAATCCGCCAGAGCCGAGGAACTCAACGTTGCCGTCCGCCCGCAGGATCGCGGGATGGGGGTGCCCGGCCTGAACCAGAAGAACCTTTCCGGTCTCGAGATCGACCTCGGCAAGGGCGAGCGTGAAATAGGTATCGACCCGCATATCCTCGATCATCATTCGGTTCAGCCGTGCAGCGAATACTTCGGGTGGCCAGCGATCGCGCTGACCCAGAGACAGGCCGCCAACATCGGAAGACGCCCCCGCCAGAAGCCCGGCCAGCCGGGCCGTCATCATCGCCGAGGTCACGCCGTGCCCGGCCACGTCGATGGAATAGAAGGAAAGGTGCCGGGGCGACGGTGACAGGCAGCCGACCAGATCGCCGCCGACGTGACCCGACTGCCGCATCAGGATCGTCACCGTTCCCTGCCCGAAGTCGCGCTGCCGGTCCCGGAACAGGGTCTGTTGAAGTTTCCTCGCCTCGATCAGGTCCCGGTCAAGGGAATCATAGACATCCTGCAACTTGTCCAGCGTGTTGCCGATCAACCGATTCTTTTCGACAAGTTCGTCATGCATGGCCAGGATGCGCTCGCCCGCGCGCATCCTGGCCCGCAGCTCGGCCGGATTGACCGGTTTGGACAAGAAGTCGTCCGCGCCGCCATTCAGCCCATCCGCTACCTCTGCCTTGTCCGATTTCGAGGTCAGCAGGATGAAGTAGCCATAGCCGTCCCGGGGCAACGCGCGCAGGCGGCGGCATAGTTCCGGACCGGTCATGCCGGGCATCACCCAGTCGCTGAGGATGATTTCAAAGCTTCCGTTCTTGCACAGCTCCCAGGCCTCTGCCCCCGATCCGGCTTCGGTCACCTCGTAGCCTGACTGCCGCAGCGCCAGCGTCAGGACCCGGCGTTGGGCCGCGCTGTCGTCAACGACCAGAACGCGTCGCGGCCTTGGGCCGGACGGCAGGCCGTCATGCTGGACATTGGCTGACACGTCGTGACCTCGCGGATCCATCCGCTGCAGTCGTGACTCGACCGGATTAATGCGGAGTGAAGTCTAAAATTGGCCCGATCTGCCCTGGTCCGAGTTACGCGCCGTTAACCCGGCTACCATGACGATGGCTGAGGTGGGTTATGGGTCTGTCTGGGGTCGGAGGTGAAGATGGTCGACTGGGGTCGAGTGACATCGCTGCGAGCGGAAATTGGTGTCACCGATTTTGCCGAGGTACTCGAAATGTTTCTTGCCGAGTCGGACGAAGTCATTCTTCGGCTTAGGGCAGGCAAGACCGGAATCTCGTACGAGGCCGAGTTGCATGCCCTCAAAGGCGCGGCATTGAACCTTGGCTTGACCGAACTGGCCGGGTTCTGCAGCAACGGCGAACGGGTGGCACGACAGGGCGGGGTCGTCGATGTTGCCGCGGTAATAGCCTGCTACGGCGCGTCGCGACGCGCCTTGCTGGCCGGCCTGGATGCCCGCTTCGCCGCCTGAACCGTTATCCAGGTCAGATCAGGAATTCGGCCAGCGTCTCGTCCTGGGTAATGTCGCGATAAGTGAAACCCGCCGCTTCCATCTTGCCAAAGAGATCGGCGAAGTTCGACGGCTTGCCGGTCTCGATCCCGATCAGGACCGAACCGAAGTTCCGCGCCGATTTCTTCAGATATTCGAACCGCGCAATGTCGTCTTCGGGGCCCAGCATCGTCAGAAACTCGCGCAAAGCGCCCGGTCGCTGCGGCATCCGCAGAATGAAGTACTTCTTCACGCCTGAATATCGCTGCGCCCGCTCCTTGACCTCGGGCAAGCGCTCGAAGTCGAAATTGCCGCCCGAGGTAACACAGACAACCGTCTTGCCCCGGATTTGGTCGGCGAGATCAGGCAGGACGTCCACCGACAGCGCACCTGCCGGTTCCAGCACGATCCCCTCGACATTGAGGAATTGCAGCATCGTGACGCAGATGCGGTCCTCGGGCGCCAGCAGGACCTGTCTGGGCCGCGCCCAGGACAGCGCCGCATAGTTACGCTCACCGATCCGCGCCACTGCGGCTCCATCGACAAAGCTGTTCACCCGCTGCAGCGTCACCGGGCCATGTTGCTTCAGGGCCGCCGACAGGCTCGCCCCACCTTGCGGCTCGACGAAGATGAAATCCGTCTCGGGCGCCGCTGCACGCAGGAACCGCGTCACCCCCGATGCGAGTCCTCCGCCGCCAACCGGAAGAATGACCAGATCGGGCGCGTGGCCCAGCTGATCGAGCAGTTCAACCCCGACGCTGGACTGGCCGAGAATCACATCGTCATCGTCAAAGGGTGAAAGGAAATAGGCCGCTTTTTCGGTACAGAATCCCTGCGCTGCGGCAAGCGTCTGGTCGAAGTAATCGCCGGTCAGCACGATCTCGATCGCACTGCCGCCAAAGGTCCGCGTCTTGTCGATCTTCTGCTGCGGCGTCGTAACCGGCATGAAGATCGTGCCCTTCACGCCGAAATGACGGCACGCATAGGCCATGCCCTGGGCATGGTTTCCAGCGCTGGCACAGACGAAATGACCTTGATCCGGCCGGTCCGCCAACAGGCGGCGCATCGCGGTGAAGGCGCCGCGCAGCTTGTAACTGCGAACGGGCGTCAGATCCTCGCGCTTCAGCCAGATATCGGCCTGATAGCGTTGGCTCAGATGTTCGTTGCGCTGCAGCGGCGTCTCGGGAAACAGATCGCGCAGGGCAAGCGTGGCTTTGCGGGCGGCTTCGGCGAAAGTGGTCATGCCGCCCGTTTATCCCCGCCGCTCGACCCTGACAACGCCCGTCCTGGCACCCGACCACTCAGTTCCCCGCGCGCTCCATCTGCCGATGCGCGATGACCTCGACGCAGCTGACGAGCTTCGGCTTCGTTGGCGGCGCCCGCGCGATGGATATCTAGGCTGCGTCGCTCGGCCGCCGTGGTCAACGCCGCATTTGGACTGTTTTCGGCCAGAACTCGCCCCAACTCTGCCGTCATTGTGCCATAGCCGTTGCCCGAGGAAATGGAGCTGCCAGCCATGTTCAAACATCTGACCCCGATTCTCGTCCTCGGACTTGCCGCGACCGGTCTGGGTGCCGTCGCGCCGGACTCGCCGCTTTCCTTCGTGACGCTCGCCCATGCCAAGAACGAAAAGTCCGGCGACCACGGCGGGAACGGCGGCGGTGGTGGTGGCGGAGAACACGGCGGCAAGGGGAGCGGTGGCAAATCGGAGAAATCGGGCAGCGGTAACGGGAAGTCGTCGTCCTCGACAGGCAAGGGCAAGACCGTCTCCGGTCCAGGCAAGACTCATTCTCCCAAGTCATCGACCGGCAAGGCAACCAAAGCAGCCGCTTCGCCAAACCCACAGTCGGCCGAGGAAGAAGAAATCGACGTGGCTTTCGAGGTCGACAATCCGGGCAAGTTCGCGTCCGAGCTGAAGGGGCTCAACGCCTACCATGCCAGCGAGCAGGCCTGGCAGAATGCCAGCCCCAACAGCCGCGTTGGTCGAATCGCCGCGTATCGCGAGGCAGCACTCACAACGACCGAAAACGGGCGCCTTGCCGAAGAGGCCGCGGCTGCTGTTTCCGAAAAGGAGGACATCCGCGACGGCATCCAGCAAGAGATCAGCGACCTCGACGCAAACTATGCGGCCAAGAACGCTGAAATCGACGAAAAGATCGGCGCGCTTGATCCCGATGCTGAGGATTACGACGCGCAAGTCGCCGCGCTTGAGGCGGAACGCCCGTCCGCCACGGACTATGAGACGCAAAAGGTGGAACTCCAAGGAAAGCTCGCGACCGCAGAAGAAAGTCTCACTGCCAGCGAAGCCGAGCTTGCCGACGCCGAAGAGGCGGCCGGCACGGCGGCCCAGACCGAAGACGAGGCGCTGCTCGCTGCGACCGACGGCCGGGTCCTGTCCGATGAGGCGCTGGCCTACTTCCGCGAGAAGATCGGGCTCGGCACGCCCTGACCGCTGCCCTTGCTGGGCCAGACAAAACGCAATAGACGCAGGGCCGAAGAGAAGTTCCTTCCGAAGAGGCCCTGTATGTCTGCGCCCAAGAAAGTCGTCCTTGCCTATTCCGGCGGGCTGGATACCTCGATCATCCTCAAGTGGCTCCAGACCGAATATAGCTGCGAGGTTGTCACCTTTACCGCCGATCTCGGTCAGGGCGAGGAACTGGAACCGGCACGCAACAAGGCGCTGCTGATGGGCATCAAGCCCGAGAACATCTTCATCGAGGATGTGCGCGAGGAATTCGTGCGCGACTACGTCTTCCCGATGTTCCGCGCCAATGCGCTCTACGAGGGCCTGTATCTGCTCGGCACCTCCATCGCCCGTCCGCTGATCGCCAAGGAACTCGTCCGGATCGCGCATGAGACCGGCGCCGATGCCGTGGCGCATGGCGCAACCGGCAAGGGCAACGACCAGGTGCGGTTCGAACTGTCGGTGGCGGCCCTTGACCCGGCCCTGCGCGTGATCGCGCCTTGGCGGCTGTGGGACCTGACCAGCCGGACCAAGCTGCTGGAATTCGCCGAGGCGAACCAGATTCCGATCGCCAAGGACAAGCGTGGCGAGGCGCCCTTCAGCGTGGACGCGAACCTTCTGCACACCTCGTCCGAAGGCAAGGTGCTGGAGAATCCGGCCGAGGAAGCGCCCGATTTCGTCTACCAGCGCATCGTGCCGGTCGAGCAGGCCCCGGACAAGGCCGAGTTTATCGAGATCACCTTCGAGAAGGGCGATGCCGTCGCTATCGATGGCGAGCGTCTGTCGCCAGCGACGATCCTGACCCGCCTGAACGAGATCGGCGGCAAGCACGGGATCGGCCTTCTGGACCTCGTGGAAAACCGCTTCGTCGGCATGAAATCGCGCGGCGTCTATGAGACCCCGGGCGGCACGATCCTGCTGGAAGCGCATCGTGGGATCGAGCAGATCACGCTCGATTCCGGTGCGGGCCACCTGAAGGACTCGATCATGCCGCGCTATGCCGAGCTGATCTACAACGGCTTCTGGTTCAGCCCCGAGCGCGAGATGCTGCAGGCGCTGATCGACAAGAGCCAGGAACATGTCTCGGGCACCGTGCGGCTGAAGCTTTACAAGGGCGTCGCACGGACGGTCGCACGGTGGTCGGACCAGTCGCTCTACTCGGAAAAGCACGTCACCTTCGAGGAGGATGCCGGCGCCTACGACCAGAAGGACGCTGCCGGTTTCATCCGCCTGAACGCTCTGCGCCTGAAGCTGATCGCCACGCGGAATGCGCGAGTGGCGAAGAAGGGCTGAGCCGCGACACCAGCAAGAAGGGGCCGCAAGCAACAACTGCTCGCGGCCCCATTTTCATGTCACGCCCTGACGATGAACCCGCGCGCGATGTGGTTGCGGACGAACCAGATCATCGCCACCCCCGGTATCAGCGAGACAACCGTCATCGCCATGACGAGGCCGATATCGGTCTGAAACCCAAAAAGTGCGTTGATCGCCATGGTTATGGGCTTGCCTGCCGTGACCGTCAGGATCCGGGCGATCACCACCTCCACCCAGGAAAAGATGAAGCAAAAGAAGGCCGCGACGCCGATGCCCGGCGCGATCGCCGGGATGAGATGCCACACGAAGAAGC
Source organism: Rhodobacter sp. (assembly GCA_041905595.1). Lineage (GTDB taxonomy): Bacteria > Pseudomonadota > Alphaproteobacteria > Rhodobacterales > Rhodobacteraceae > Aliitabrizicola. The sequence goes on along the minus strand of JAYRKT010000052.1, from coordinate 10,107 downwards.
CGGGCAGGTTGTGACCGTCGAGGAAAGCCGTCTCGTCGAATTCGCGAGGGATGGCCGAGATGAAGCTTTCCAGGATCCAGATCGTGATCGGGATATTGAAGAGGCAATGAGCCAACGCGATCCCGACCGGCGAGTTCACCAGACTTACCTTGGCGAAGAGGATGAACACCGGCAACGACAGAACGACCGGGGGCGTCACCCGAAAGGCAAGCAGCAGGAAGAAAAAGTGGCGGTCTCCGACGAAACGATAGCGCGAAAAGGCGTAGGCGGCGGGCAAGCCCACGGCGAGGCAGAGGCTCACATTCAAGAACGCATAGATCAGCGAATTGAGGATCGACTCGCGCAGGACCGGCATTTCGAAGATGTTGCGATAGTTCAGAAGGGTGACCTGCCCTTCCGGGATCCCCTCGCGCGGGATCGTCGACAGAAAGCTCAGCAACAGGGTCTGTACTAGCGGCAACAGGACAAACGCGGCCAGCAGGGCAAAACCCAGAAGTCCTGCGATTGGACGCGGCGCATTCATCGCCCGGCCTCTTCGTGGGATTGCGTCACCAGTCGGAACACCCAGGCGACCGTCAGCACCATCAGGAAATAGATCACTGACCGCGCCGCGGCGATGCCATAGCTGAAGCCGTTGATGTTTTCGCCCAGGTCCAACGCCAGAAAGGTCGTCGCGCCCATTGGGCCGCCGGCGTTGATGCGGAAGGCCTCGGTATAGATCATGAAACTGTCGACGAAGCGCAGGACCAATGCCATCGACAGGACGCCGGCAAGCCGGGGAAGCTGGACGTGCCGGAACACTTGAAGACGCGACGCGCCGTCAATCGCCGCGGCCTGGTAATAGGCGGGCGGGATGCTGGAAAGGCCGGCATAGACCAGAATCACCACGAGCCCAAGCCAATGCCATGTGTCCATGACGACCAGCAGGAACCAGGTATGCAGCGCGGTGAACTTGTAGTCGAACCCGACTCCGAGCGTCTCGAACGCCTGACCGACCAGTCCGGTGTCGGGGTTTACGAGGCTCAGCCACATGATCGGGATCATGTTCCACGGAACGACAAGCGGAATGGCCAGCAACATCAGGACGGGCGTTCGGTAGCGGGGCGCGCGCGACAGCCGCAGCGCGATCCAGATGCCCAATGAGAACTGGACCGTGATCACCAGCGCGGAAAACAGCAGGCTGCGTGCAAGACTGGCGCGGAACCGCTCGGAACCGGCGATCTCCTCATACCATTGCGTCCCGACCCAAAAGGCCTGGTCGAGGCTGAAGATGTCATGGAAGGAATAGTTGAAAACCGCGACAAGCGGCACGACCCCCACGAAGGCCAGGATTGCGGCCGAAGGGGCCACCAGCAACCAGGCCGCGTTGTTTTGGCGCTTCATCGTGCTGTTTACGCGCTCGTATCGAACAAGGCCGGGCTGACGGTCACGAAGGCTGACCGCCGCCCGCGAAGCGGATGGTCGCGTCGACCGCAGCCTTCCAGCGAGCATATTTCTCGTCGCGTCGTTCCGCACTCAGACCGGGCGAAAAGCGCCGGTCAAGAGACCACTGCCGCCCGAACGACTCCGGGTCGGGGCAGAGGCCGGATTGCAGCCCGGCGAGATAAGCCGCCCCCAGGGCCGTCGTCTCGCGCACCACCGGGCGATCGACGGGCGCGCCGATAATGTCTGACAGGAACTGCATCGCCCAACCGCTGGCGGTCATCCCGCCATCGACACGCAGGATGCCTTCGCTGCGGCTGCCCCAGTCGGCCCGCATCGCCTCGAGCAGGTCGCGGGTCTGGTAGCCGACGCTTTCCAGCGCGGCGCGGGCAAACTCGGCGGGACCGGAATTGCGCGTCAGACCAAAGACCGCCCCCCGGCATTCCGGCTGCCAGTAGGGCGCGCCGAGGCCGGTGAAGGCCGGCACAAGGATCACGTCCTGCCCGGGATCGGCTGCATCGGCCAGCGCATGGGTTTCACCCGCCTCGCGGATGATCTTCAGACCGTCGCGCAACCATTGCACCACCGCCCCGGCGATGAAGATCGACCCTTCCAGCGCGTAGGTCGGCTTGCCGTCCAGCTGATAGGCGATCGTGGTCAGCAGGCGGTTCTTCGACGCCACCCGGTCCTTGCCGGTGTTCAGCAACGCAAAGCAGCCAGTGCCATAGGTCGACTTCATCATTCCCGGCGCGAAGCAGGCCTGTCCCACGGTGGCCGCCTGCTGATCGCCCGCAACCCCTCGGATCGGAATCGGACGACCGAACAGGTCGGCGCGGGTCATGCCGAAGTCGGCAGCGCAGTCACGCACCTCTGGCAGCACCGAGCGGGGGACACGGAAGATGGCACACAGATCATCATCCCAGGCGCCCCGCCCGATGTCGAACAGCAGGGTTCGGGCGGCGTTGGTCGCATCGGTGGCATGGACCTTTCCGTCGGTCAGCTTCCAGATAAGCCAGGTATCGACCGTGCCGAAAGCCAGCTCGCCCCGTTCTGCTCGGGCGCGCGCTCCTTCCACGCGATCAAGGATCCACGCGATCTTCGTTGCCGAAAAATAGGGATCAAGCAGCAAGCCCGTCCGATCGGTTACCTTCGGCTCCAACCCCTCGGCCTTGAGCCGGGCGCAGGTATCGGCGGTCCGGCGGTCTTGCCAGACAATCGCGCGATGGATCGGCTCGCCGCTCTGGCGATCCCAGACTAGGGTCGTCTCGCGCTGGTTGGTGATGCCAATGGCGGCGATATCGGCGCCGGTCAGCCCGGCTTGCTCGATGACGCCGCGAGAGACGGCGGCGGTTGTGGACCACAGATCGGCCGGATCGTGTTCGACCCAGCCCGATTGCGGGAAATGCTGCGGAAACTCCAGCTGGGATGTCGCAACCAGCCTTAGGCTTCCATCAAAGAGGATGGCGCGAGTCGATGTCGTGCCCTGATCGATGGCAAGGATGTGGGACATGGCAACGGCGCTCCGGTTAACAGACGGCGGCTCCGGCTGTCCGGGCCACGCAGGGATCATGCCGCAACCGATCCGCGCGGCAAGGAAAAGCCGGGCGGGGTATTCCCCGCCCGGCCCAATTTCTTAGTTCTGCCAGGACTTGATCAGCTCGTCATAGCCGATCGTTTCGCCCTGCGGCTTCTCGTTCTCGAGCTTCGCGACCGGGGCGCCGGGCGCGTCAAGCCAGACCTGCGGGTCCTGCTCCTCGTTCAGCTTCGGGCCGATATCGCCTTGCACGCCGGACTTCTCGATCCGGGCCAGCACCTTCTCCTGCTCGGCGCAGAGGGCATCCAGCGCTTCCTGCGGGGTCTTGTCCCCCGACATGGCATCGCCGATGTTCTGCCACCAGAGTTGCGCCATCTTCGGATAGTCCGGGATGTTGGTGCCGGTGGGCGACCACGCAACGCGGGCGGGCGAGCGGTAGAACTCGATCAGGCCGCCGAGCTTCGGGGCACGATCGGTGAAGTGCTGGCTGTCGATCGTGCTTTCGCGGATGAAGGTCAGCCCGACGTCGGACTTCTTCAGGTCCACGGTCTTCGAGGTGACGAACTGGGCATAGAGCCAGGCCGCCTGGGCACGATCCACTGGCGTGGACTTCATCAGCGTCCAGGACCCCACGTCCTGGTAGCCGATCTTCGTGCCTTCCGACCAGTAGGCACCATGCGGCGAGGGCGCCATCCGCCATTTCGGCGTGCCGTCCTCGTTCATCACGGGCGTTCCCGGAGCGACCGAGGCCGCGGTGAAGGCAGTGTACCAGAACATCTGCTGGGCGATGTTGCCCTGGGCAGGCACCGGCCCGGCTTCGCCGAAGGTCATGCCCTGGGCTTCCGGCGGCGAGTACTTCTGGAGCCACTCGATCGCCTTGGTCACGGCATAGACCGCCGCCGCGTCGTTAGTCGCACCGCCGCGCGCGACGCAGGAGCCGACGGGACGCGAATTCTCGTCCACGCGCACACCCCATTCGTCGACCGGCAGGCCGTTCGGCTCGCCCTTGTCACCCATGCCGGCCATCGACATCCAGGCGTCGGTGTAGCGCCAGCCAAGCGAGGGGTCCTTCTTGCCGTAGTCCATGTTGCCATAGACACCGGTGGCGGGCCCACCCATGTAGGACATGTCACGCCCGGTGAAGAACTCGGCGATGTCCTCGTAGGCCGACCAGTTCAGCGGAACGCCCAGGTCATAGCCATACTTGGCTTTGAAGTCGTCCTTGGTCTTCTGGTCCGAGAACCAGTCGTAGCGGAACCAGTAAAGGTTCGCGAACTGCTGGTCGGGCAGCTGGTAGAGCTTGCCGTCGGGCGCGGTCGTGAACTTGGTCCCGATGAAGTCCGCCAGGTCGAGCGTGGGCGAGGTCACGTCCTTGCCTTCGCCAGCCATCCAGTCGGTCAGGTTGCGCACCTGCTGGTAGCGCCAGTGCGTGCCGATCAGGTCCGAGTCGTTCACATAGGCGTCGTAGATGTTCTCGCCGGTCTGCATCTGCGTCTGAAGCTTTTCGACGACGTCGCCTTCACCAATCAGGTCATGGGTGATCTTGATGCCGGTGATCGCCTCGAAGGCAGGTGCCAGGACCTTGGATTCGTACTCATGCGTCGTAATCGTCTCGGAGACGACCTTGATTTCCATGCCGGCATAGGGCTTTGCGGCATCGATGAACCACTGCATCTCCTTTTCCTGATCGGCACGCGACAGGGTCGAAAGATCACCGATCTCTGTGTCGAGAAACTTCTTCGCCGCGTCCATGTCGGCCCAGGCGGGCGCGCCATAGGCGAGAAGCGCAAGCGCCATCGCGGTCGACGTGAGCCTTAACTTCATCTTTCTGTCTCCTCCCGAAAGAACAGGTCGTTGGCCGGGCCTCCCCCCGGCTGGGCAGTCTGACCCGTCTAGACCCACCGGAACACGGCTGCGGCGTAGACGAGGCACAGGATCAGCGCCCCCCAGAGGGGTGCGCCAAAGACGGCGAGCCAGCCAAGACAAATGAAGGCTGACCCCAGAAGCGAAATGAACAAGCGGTCGCCACGTGTCGTCTCGATGCGCAGCACGCCGAAACGCGGGGTTTCCGGAAAGCGGATTGCAAGTATGGTGAGGATCACCAGCAGGCAGCCGATCGTGTAGAAGAACAGCGCGATCGGCAGGGTCCAGGCCATCCAGCCGCCGGGGATCATCGGGTCAAACCAGGCGATCCCGCCATCTTCCCCTCGCGGAGCGACCGCAAAGAGGGCAGCAAGGATACCCAGCAGGACGACGCCCGTGGTGATATAGACTGTCGGCCAGCGACGAGAGACCATCACACCCTCCCCAGGGCAAAGCCCTTGGCGATGTAGTTGCGTACGAACCAGATCACGATGGCTCCCGGAACGATGGTCAGGACCCCTGCGGCCGCCAGCACGCCCCAGTCCATGCCGCTGGCCGAAACCGTCCGCGTCATCGTCGCGGCGATCGACTTGGCATTGACCGAGGTGAGCGTGCGGCTGAGCAGAAGTTCGACCCAGCTGAACATGAAGCAGAAGAAGGCGGCGACCCCGATGCCGCTGGCGATCAGCGGCATGAAGATCCGCACGAAGAACCGCCCGAAGGAATAGCCGTCGATATAGGCAGTTTCGTCGATTTCCTTGGGCACGCCACGCATGAAGCCTTCCAGGATCCACACCGCCAAGGGCACGTTGAACAGGCAATGCGCCAGCGCCACAGCAATGTGGGTGTCGAAAAGTCCGACCGAGGAATAGAGCTGGAAGAACGGCAGCGCGAACACGGCGGGCGGCGCCATCCGGTTGGTCAGCAGCCAGAAGAACAGGTGCTTGTCGCCCATGAAGGTGTAGCGGCTGAAGGCATAGGCGGCCGGCAGCGCCACAGTGATCGAGATGACCGTGTTCAGCACCACATAAATCGTCGAGTTCACATAACCCATGTACCAGGCCGGATCTGTCAGGATCGTGTGGTAATTCGCGAAGGTCAGGTTCCGCGGCCACAGCGTGAAGGTCGACAGGATCTCGTTGTTGGTCTTGAGGCTCATGTTCAGGAGCCAGTAGATCGGCAGAAGCAGGAAGACGATGTAGAGCACCATCACGATGACCGATGCGCGGACGCGTGGCATGGAGCGCTCCTTGCGGGTGGTGGCGGAAACAGCTGCGGTAGTCATTTCTGCGCCTCCTCCCGGTCGAAGCCGGTCATCACGGTGTAGAAGACCCAGGAGATCAGCAGGATCACCAGGAAGTACATGATTGAGAAGGCAGCAGCAGGACCAAGGTCGAACTGTCCAACGGCCATTTTCACCAGGTCGATCGACAGGAAGGTCGTCGAGTTGCCGGGCCCGCCGCCTGTCACGACAAAGGGCTCGGTGTAGATCATGAAGCTGTCCATGAAGCGCAGCAGCACCGCGATCAGCAGAACGCCCTTCATCTTCGGCAGCTCGATGTAGCGGAACACCTTCCAGCGGCTTGCCTGGTCGATCTTCGCAGCCTGGTAATAGGCCTGCGGGATCGACTGCAGACCGGCATAGCAGAGAAGCGCCACGAGGCTTGTCCAGTGCCAGACATCCATAACGATGATCGTGGCCCATGCATCGATGGGATCGTTCACGTAGTTGTAGTCGATCCCCAACGCCTGGAGCGTGTGTCCCAGCAGCCCGATGTCGACCCGGCCAAAGATCTGCCAAATCGTCCCGACGACGTTGAACGGGATCAGCAACGGCAGCGCCATCAGCACGAGACAGACTGAGGACCAGACACCCTTCTTCGGCATGTTCAGCGCGATGAAGATCCCCAGAGGTACCTCGATCGCAAGGATGATCCCCGAAAACAGGACCTGGCGCCAGAAGGCCGCCCAGAGCCGGTCTGAGTGGATCATCTCGTCGAACCAGTCGAGGCCGTTCCAGAAGAACTCGTTGTTTCCGAAGGTGTCATTGACCGAGTAGTTGACCACGGTCATCAGCGGGATCACCGCGGAAAAAGCCACCAGCACGAGGACGGGCAGTACAAGGAACCAGGCCTTGTGGTTGACAGTCTTTTCCATCAGGCGGCCCTCCCTTCGGTTCCGGGATGCGGCTGGACGCGCCAGTCGTTTGCATAGACGAGCGTGTGATGCGGATCGAAGGCCAGGCGCGAGGCATCTGCGGGCACATGCGCGTCTTCAGCCAGGATGGCGTTGATCTCGCGTCCGAAGAATTCGGCCCGTGCTATGCGGTGGCGGCCCACATCCTCGATCCGCGTCACACGAACCGGCAGGCCCTCGTCCCGGGTCAGCCGGACGAATTCCGGCCGGATGCCGATCTGCACCCGCCCCTCTGGCCGTCCGTATTGGGCGCCGAGCTGGACCGGAACGCCCTCGACCACCGCCTGCGCGCCATCGACCTTTGCGTCGAGCAGATTCATGCCCGGCGAGCCGATGAAATAGCCGACAAACGTATGGCTCGGCCGCTCGAACAACTCCTCGGGCGTCCCGGTCTGCACGACGCGGCCTTCGTGCATGACCACGACCTTGTCGGCAAACGTCAGTGCTTCGGTCTGGTCATGGGTGACGTAGATCATCGTATGCCCGAACTGGCGGTGCAGAGCCTTCAGCTGAGTCCGAAGCTCCCACTTCATGTGGGGATCGATCACTGTCAGCGGCTCGTCGAACAGGATGGCGTTGACGTCCTCGCGAACCATGCCGCGCCCGAGGCTGATCTTCTGCTTGGCATCGGCGGTCAACCCACGCGCCTTTCGACCCAGGTCGGCTTCCATCCCGATCATGCGGGCGATCGTTTGGACACGCTGCGCGACATAGGCAGCGCCAAGCCCACGGTTGCGCAGCGGGAAGGCGAGGTTGTCGCGGACGGTCATCGTGTCGTAGACGACCGGGAACTGGAACACCTGCGCGATGTTGCGTTCCGCCGTGGCTGCATCGGTGACATCGCGTTCACCGAACAGAACCCGGCCTTGGCTGGGCCGCAACAGACCCGAAATGATGTTCAGAAGCGTCGTCTTTCCGCAGCCTGAAGCGCCCAGCAGCGCATAGGCGCCGCCATCATCCCAGACGTGGTCCATTTCCTTCAACGCAAAGTCCTGTTCCCCACGGGGATTGGCCATGTAGCTGTGCGCCAGGTGCGAGAGAGTGATGCGTGCCATGTTCCCTCTCCCTCAGGCCGCGGCCGCGTAGGCCGCAGAGGCGACAAGCGCCCCATTTTCGGCAAAGACATAAACATGCTGGGGTTCCAGCCAGACCTGCAACTTGCTGCCCGGATCGCGGTCGTGCACGCCCTGCACCAACCCCACCCAGCGGTCGGACCCGTGGGTCAGGTGCAGGAAGGATTCCGATCCGGTGATCTCGACCACCGAAACGGTCGTCAGGAACTCCATCGCATGCCCCGAGGGGCGGCTGATCTCGAGATGGTTCGAGCGGAAACCGGCAATATAGCGTCCGTCCCGCAGCTTGGCGAAGGCGCCCGTTGCCTCGACGGACTGACCGTCGCCGAACATCACCCGGTTTCCGGTGCGCGACACCTGCATGAAGTTCATCGGCGGATCGCTGAAGACACGCGCCGTCGTGGCGTCCTGCGGTTCGCGATAGACCTGCGGTGTGGGACCGAACTGCGTCACCCGGCCTTCCCACAGCGTCGCCGTATTGCCGCCGAGAAGCAGCGCCTCTTCCGGTTCGGTCGTCGCATAGACAAAAATCGACCCTGATTCTGCGAAAATCCGGGGAATTTCGGCGCGCAATTCTTCCCGCAGCTTGTAGTCGAGGTTCGCCAGGGGTTCGTCCAACAGGACCAGTCCCGCCTCTTTCACCAGCGCCCGGGCCAGAGCACAGCGCTGCTGTTGGCCGCCGGACAACTCCAGCGGCTTGCGCTGGAGAAGCGGCGTCAGCTTCAGCATGTCGGCAGTCTTCTTGACCGCGCGGTCGATATCCGCGGCGCCCTTGCCCATCAGCTTCAACGGCGATGCGATGTTTTCGTAAACCGTCATCGACGGATAGTTGATGAACTGCTGATAGACCATCGCCACCTTGCGGTCTTGCACCCGCATTCCGGTCACATCTTGCCCGTTCCAGCGAATCCGCCCTGCGGTGGGAACATCAAGCCCAGCCATCAATCGCATCAGCGAAGTCTTGCCGGACAAAGTCGGGCCCAGCAGCACATTCATCGTGCCACGTTCCAGCGTCAGATGCGTGGGGTGGATATGGGTGCGGCCACTTACGACCTTGGCCACCCCGTCCAGTTCCAGCGCCATGTCCTTCCTCCCTTGGACCGCCCTACTCTGCGGCCATGGCCTTTCGTTCAGCCGCCATGAAGGCGTCGATTGCCGCGATCTCGTCTTTCGACAGACGCAGCCCCAGCTTCGATCTCCGCCAAACCACGTCATCGGCGGCAACGGCATATTCTCGTGTCATGAGCCAGCGCAGCTCGGCCTCCGTCAGGGAGGCCCCGAAATCGCGGCCCAGGTCGGCAATTGTCCGGGCGGAACCAAGGATAGCGCGCGTTTCTGTTCCGTAGGCGCGCACAAGTCGTTCAGCCCAGGAGGCATCCAAGAACGGATAGTCGCTTTTCAGAGCTTCGATCAGCGCCGGAACACCATCGACCGGGAAGTCCCCTCCCGGCAGGGACACTCGGGCCGTCCAACCCTTTTCCGTCACCCCCAGAACCGGTGCCAACTTGTCCAGGGCATGTTCCGCCAATCGGCGATAGGTGGTGATCTTGCCGCCGAACACGTTCAGCATCGGCGCTCCGGCAGTATCCAGGCTCAACACGTAGTCTCGGGTTGCAGCCGTGGCCGACTTCGCCCCGTCATTGTAAAGCGGCCGCACCCCCGAATAGATCCAGACAACGTCTGCGGGCGTCACAGGCTTGGCGAAATACTGGCTGGCGAACGCGCAGAGATAGTCCCGCTCTTCGTCGGTGCAGTGTGCTTCGGAAGGTGATCCCTGGTGATCCTTGTCGGTCGTGCCGATCAGGGTGAAATCCTGCTCGTAGGGGATGGCAAAAATGATCCGGCCATCGCTGCCCTGAAAGAAATAGCAGCGGTCATGGTCGAACAGCCGGCGCGTCACGATATGGCTTCCGCGTACGAGCCGCACACCCTCGGACGAGTTGATGCGCGCCACATTGCGGATCACGTCCTCGACCCAGGGGCCGCCGGCATTCACCAGAGCGCGGGCACGATACGTTT
>JAYRKT010000051.1:0-24327 GCA_041905595.1 Rhodobacter sp. | reverse complement strand
CGGGCCGGACCGACATCGAGGTGGTGGCGATCAACGACCTCGGCCCGGTGGAAACGAACGCCCATCTGCTGCGCTTCGACTCCGTCCATGGCCGCTTTCCGGCCGAGGTGACCACCGGACCCGACTGGATCGACGTGGGCCGCGGCCCGATGCAGGTCACCGCGCTCAAGAACCCCGCCGACCTGCCCTGGGGCAATGTCGACATCGTGCTCGAATGCACCGGCATCTTCACCTCGAAGGAGAAATGCCTGCCCCATCTCGAGAACGGCTCGAAGCGGGTGCTGATCTCGGCCCCGGGCGACGGCGCCGACAAGACCGTGGTCTATGGCGTGAACCACAATGTCCTGACCAAGGACGACATCGTGGTGTCGAACGCCTCCTGCACCACGAACTGCCTCGCCCCGGTCGCCAAGGTGCTGCATGACGCCATCGGCATCGAGAAGGGGATGATGACCACCATCCATTCCTACACCGGCGACCAGCCGACGCTCGACACCATGCACAAGGACCTCTACCGCGCCCGCGCCGCCGCGCTGAGCATGATCCCGACCTCGACCGGCGCGGCCAAGGCCGTGGGGCTGGTGCTGCCCGACCTCAAGGGCAAGCTCGACGGTTTCGCCATCCGCGTGCCGACGCCCAACGTCTCGGTCGTGGACCTGAAGTTCTTCGCCAGGCGCGCGACCTCAGTCGAGGAGATCAACGCCGCGATCAAGGCGGCGGCGGAAGGCCCGCTGAAGGGCATCCTCGGCTACACCACGTTCAAGAACGTCTCGTCCGACTTCAACCACGACAGCCATTCCTCGGTCTTCCACATGGACCAGACCAAGGTCATGGACGGCACCTTCTGCTCGATCCTGTCCTGGTACGACAACGAATGGGGCTTCTCCAACCGCATGGCCGATACCGCCGTCGCCATGGGAAAGCTCATCTGATCCCGCCTCTCCGCCGTTCGGCGGCCGCCCAGCAATCCCGGCGCCGACGCGCCCGAGCCAAGAGGTTTGAACCATGGCCCTTGTCACCCTTCGCCAGCTTCTCGACCATGCCGCCGAGCACGGCTATGGCGTGCCTGCCTTCAACATCAACAACATGGAACAGGGCCTCGCGATCATGGAGGCCGCCAAGGCCTGCGACGCACCGGTCATCATCCAGGCCAGCCGCGGCGCCCGGTCCTATGCGAATGACATCATGCTGTCGAAGATGATCGAAGCCCTTGCCGCGATCTATCCGGACATTCCGCTCTGCATGCACCAGGACCACGGCAACAACGAGGCCACCTGCCTGACCGCGATCCGCCACGGCTTCACCAGCGTGATGATGGACGGCTCGCTCGAGGCGGATGCCAAGACCCCGGCAGGCTATGATTACAACGTGGCGATCACCGCCCGGGTTGCAGAGATGGCGCATTGGGTCGGCGCCTCTGTCGAGGGGGAACTGGGCGTGCTTGGCAGTCTCGAGACCGGGCAGGGAGAGGCCGAGGACGGACATGGCGCCGAAGGGGCGCTCGATCACAGCCAGCTTCTGACCGACCCCGATCAGGCCGTTGATTTTGTCGGCCGCACCAGGGTCGACGCGCTGGCCATCGCCTGCGGCACCAGTCACGGCGCCTACAAGTTCAGCCGCAAGCCGACCGGCGACATCCTTGCGATGAACGTGATCGAGGCGATCCACAGGAAGCTGCCGAACACACATCTGGTCATGCACGGCTCGTCGTCGGTGCCGCAGGAACTTCAGGACATCATCAACGAGTTCGGCGGCGAGATGCCCCAGACCTTCGGCGTTCCGGTCGAGGAGATCGTCCGCGGAATCCGCCACGGGGTGCGCAAGGTCAACATCGACACCGATTGCCGCATGGCAATGACCGGCCAGTTCCGCAAGATCGCGATGCAAAGCCCCAAGGAGTTCGACCCGCGCAAGTTTCTCAAGCCGGCCATGGATGCCATGCGCGACCTCTGCAAGGCGCGGCTCGAGGCCTTTGGCACCGCCGGAAACGCAAGCAAGATCAAGGTGATCGCGATGGACGAGATGGCTAAGCGCTACAAGGCCGGCAGCCTCTGACACCTGTGACCGTCCCGACCGGGCCGCGCATCATCGACAAGACCGGGAGACCGCCATGAGCTTTGACCGAAAGATCAAGATTGCCCCTTCGATCCTTTCCGCCGATTTCGCCGATTTCGGCCGCGAGATTCAGGCGATCGAGGCACAGGGTGCCGACTGGGTGCATGTCGACGTGTTGGACGGCCATTTCGTGCCGAACCTGACCTTCGGACCCCCGGCGGTCGCGGCCTTTCGCCGTCACGTCAAGACCTTCATGGACGTCCATCTGATGATCGCTCCGGTCGATCCCTATATCGAGGCCTATGCCAAGGCCGGGGCCGACCTCATCACCGCGCATGTCGAGGCGGGGCCGCATATCCACCGCACCTTGCAGGCGATCAGGGCGCAGGGCGTCAAGGCCGGGGTCAGCCTGAACCCCGGCACGCCGCTTTCGTCGATCGAACACGTGCTCGACCTGATCGACATGGTGCTCATCATGACAGTGAACCCAGGCTTCGGCGGGCAGAAATTCATCGATTCCGGGGTGGAAAAGACTCGCGCCTGCCGGCGGATGATCGGCGACCGGCCGATCCGCATCCAGATCGACGGCGGTATCACGCCCGAGACGGCGTCACTGGTGGCGGGGGCGGGGGCCGACGTCCTGGTGGCGGGCTCGGCGGTGTTCACGGGTGGATCGGTTGCGACCCCCGAGGTATATGGCGCGAATATCCGCGCCATCCGGAAGGCGGCGGAGGCTTCCCTTGGCTGAGCCGCTCAGGGCGCTGATCTTCGACGTGGACGGCACGCTTGCCGAAACGGAAGAGCTTCACCGCCGCGCCTTCAATGATGCCTTCGCGGCGGCTGGATTCGATTGGCACTGGTCGGTTGCGGATTACACTCGGCTGCTGCGGACCACGGGCGGCAAGGAGCGGATCGCCCGTTACCTTTCTGAGACAAATGTCGACCCGGCCGAGGTCGATGTCGCCGCACTGCATCATGACAAGAACCGGCGCTATGCCGAACTGGTTGATCAGGGCGCCTTGGTGCTGCGGCCCGGTGTCCGCAGCTTGCTGTTGCAGGCCCGCTCGGTCAATCTGCGCGTGGCAATCGCCACGACCACGAGCCCCCCCAATGTCGAAGCCCTGTGCCAGGCCTGCTTCGGCAGGAGCGCGCGAGAGGTGTTCGAGGTGATCGTCGCGGGAGATGATGTTGCGGCCAAAAAGCCGGCGCCCGACGCCTATGCCCTGGCGCTTTCGCGACTTGGTGTAGCTGCGGCACAGGCCGTCGCCTTCGAGGACAGCGCGAACGGCTTGCATGCGGCGATGGCCGCCGATCTGCGCTGCATCGTTACTCCCGCGGCCTATACCCGCGACGAGAATTTCTTTGGGGCTCTGGCGGTCGTCCCCGATCTGGGGCAGATCGGTGGCCTGGCCGCACTACGCCGTCTGGTCGAGCGTCCCTGATGAATTTCCGGAAACGGAAGGAAGACCCGATGACGATGCCGATCGTGTTCGACCTGGACGGAACCCTGCTGGACAGCGCGCCGGATCTGCATGTTGCGCTGAACAAGGTGCTGGCCGAACAGGGCGCCGCGCCGCTGACACTTGCCGAGGCCACAGGTCTTATCGGGCACGGAATTCCGAACCTTGTCGACCGGGCGCGCCAGTCACGCGGGATCGACGCGGCGCACCAGCAAACCATGACCGAACGGATGTTCGAGCATTATCTCGCGAGCCCCGCTGCGCTTTCCAGGCTGTTTCCAGACGTGCCAGAAGCGCTGCGGCAATTGGCCGACGCCGGACATGCGCTTGGCCTGTGCACGAACAAGGCGCTGGCACCGACGATGCAGATCCTGCGCGCCTTTGATCTGGACGGCCAGTTTGCGGTCGTGATCGGGGGGGACAGCCTGCCACAGAAAAAGCCGGATCCGGCGCCCCTGTGGGCCGCCTTCGACAAACTGGGTCAGCAGGGCATCTTCATCGGTGACAGCGAAGTGGACGCAGCGACCGCTGATGCGGCAAGGGTTCCCTTCGGCTTGTTCACCCTCGGTTATCGGCACAGCCCCGTCGACTGCCTGTCCCATGCCTTTGCTTTCGACGATTACCGTGATCTGCCGGGGCTCTTGCGTTCCACGCGCTGATCCGACTGCTGTACGGAACCGATCGGCGATTGACGCATGGGATCCGACCCGTGCGACGGCATGGCAAATGAAAGGTCAAGCGACCCGATCTTTCCATGCCCGATCTCGGGAAGAATGGTGGGCGACCCTGGAATCGAACCAGGCATGGGTCTCCCCGGCGGAGTTACAGTCCGCTGCCGCACCTTGCAGCTCGTCGCCCGACGCTGGCGGGGGAATATAAGAGGCCCCCGGGAGCGTCAAGCGCGAAAACGGAGGAGCGATGCGCAGGGCTTTCCGCTTGCGGAACGCGGGCTGGAAGTGGAATGGTCCGCGGGAACGAAAGGGTGTCTCGCCATGAAGAAACCGGCCTGGGTGATCGAGAAGGAACGCGCCAAGCGCGCCGATGCGCGCGAAACGGTCTGGCTGTTCGGCCTTCACGCCGTGCGGGATGCGCTGATGAACCCGAACCGCGAGAAACTGCGGCTGGTCCTGACCAAGAACGCCGCCGACAAGCTTGGCGACGCCATCGCGGCGGGCGGAATCGAGCCGGAAATCGTCGATCCGCGCAAGTTCGACGTGCCGCTGGACGAGGGATCGGTGCACCAGGGCGCGGCGCTCGAGGCGAAGCCGCTTCACTGGGGCAGCCTCGAGGAGGTTTGCGTAGGCGGCGACGGTGCCCCGCTGGTGGTCCTGCTTGACCGGGTAACGGACCCGCACAACGTGGGCGCGGTGCTGCGCTCGGCCGAGGTTTTCGGCGCGCGGGCCGTAATCGCGCCCCACCGCCACTCGGCCCCCGAAACCGGGGCGCTGGCCAAGACGGCAAGCGGCGCGCTGGAACGTCAACCCTATCTTCGGGTGCAGAACCTGTCGGACGCGATGGAGGCGCTGAAGGGTATGGGATTCGTCCTTCTCGGCCTGGAAGGCGAGGCGGGCGAGACTTTGGCTGAAGGGTTGGCGGCGATCGGGTCGCGGCCGGTCGGGCTTGTGCTGGGCGCCGAGGGGCCGGGGCTGCGTGAGAAGACACGCGTAACCTGTGACCGGCTGGTGCGCATTCCCTACACGGGTGCTTTCGGGTCGCTGAACGTCTCGAATGCCGCTGCGGTTTCGCTCTATGCCGCAACGTCAAGGTAGGCTGCTTCACGCTTTTGCGACCTCTCTTTAATGTCTCTGAAACAGTCCCATATGAAGGTGAGGAATGGCAGGCCGGAACACCGCCGTTTCCCTTCACTGTCCCTCGTTCCACACTTGCGCCCGGGTCCCAAGGTCCGGGCGCTTTTTCATCCGAGAGACGAATGAACCCTCCTGACAACGAGATTGCCCGCATCCTGCGCGAGACCCGGACGATCGCCCTTGTCGGCTGGTCGCCGAATCCGGCGCGGCCCAGCCATGGCGTCGCGCGCTATCTGGCGGCGCGCGGTTATCGCGTCATTCCGGTCAATCCCGGCCAGGCGGGGCGCGAGGCGCTTGGCACCACGGTAAGGGCAAGCCTGGCCGAGATCGACGAGCCGGTGGACATGGTCGACATCTTCCGCCGCTCGGAAGAGGTGGGGCCCGTTGTGGAACAGGCGCTGCGCCATCTCCCGGGCCTGAAGACGGTATGGATGCAGTTGGGGGTGACCAATCCGGCGGCGGCTGGCCTGGCCGAGGCTGCCGGGATCGATGTCATACAGAACCGATGCCCGGCAATCGAGATCCCGCGGCTTGGACTGTGACCAGACGAGTTTTCTACGAAAATTCAGGGATCAATGCGTGATTTTTCGTAGAAAAATCGGCTACTCGCGTGCGGCTTTCTCGGCGATCCCCGAAGTGCCTTCGCGACGGTCGAGTTCGGCCTCTACATCGGCCAGCGTCAGATCCCGCGCGGCGAGCATGACCAGAAGGTGATAAAGCACGTCCGCGGCCTCGGCCGTCAGCTTGTCGCGGTCGCCCTTCACCGCTTCGATGATCGCCTCGACCGATTCCTCGCCGAACTTCTCGGCGCATTTCTCGGGGCCTCTGGCAAGAAGCTTGGCCGTCCAGCTCGTCTCGGGATCGGCGCCCTTGCGGGCCACGATGGTTGCGGCAAGGCGGTCAAGCGCGCTCATGTCAGCCTCACGGGGATGCCGGCGGCGGCCATGTGGGCTTTCGCCTCGCCTATGGTGTAGGTGCCGAAATGGAAGATCGATGCGGCGAGGACGGCACTCGCGTGGCCTTCGGTTACACCTTCGACAAGGTGGTCGAGTGTCCCGACTCCGCCCGAGGCAATGACCGGGATCGGCACCGCATCGGCTATGGCGCGCGTCAGCGGGATGTTGAACCCGGCCTTCGTTCCGTCACGGTCCATCGAGGTCAACAGGATCTCGCCCGCGCCCTTGGCGGCGACTGTGCGGGCAAATTCCACCGCGTCGATGCCTGTGGGCTTGCGCCCGCCATGGGTGAAGATCTCCCACCGGCCCGGTTCGACCGTCTTGGCGTCGATTGCCACCACGATGCACTGGCTGCCGAAGCGGTCGGCGGCCTCGGCCACGACAGCGGGATTGGCAACGGCGGCCGAGTTGAAGCTGACCTTGTCCGCCCCGGCGAGGAGAAGCGCCCGCACATCCTCTGCCGTGCGCACGCCGCCGCCCACGGTCAGCGGCATGAAACACTGCTCGGCGGTCCGGGTGACAAGGTCGAACATCGTGCCGCGGTTTTCATGCGTGGCATGGATATCGAGGAAGGTCAGCTCGTCGGCCCCTGCCGCGTCATAGGCCTTGGCCGCCTCAACCGGGTCACCGGCATCGATCAGGTTGACGAAATTGACACCCTTGACCACGCGGCCGTCAGCCACGTCAAGGCAGGGAATGATGCGGGTCTTGAGCATGGGCGGGCTCCTTCGCTCCCTCTTGCCTCAATGCGGGGACCGGGGGAAGGGGGCTTTCTGCCCCCTCGCGCCTGCGGCGCTCACCCCCGAGGATATTTGAGCAAAAGAGACATTGCCGGGATGCATGATGCGGGAAGCCTCGGAGCGGATTGGGTCGCTGCGGGGGCTGGTTTCGGGGAGATTAATGGCTGAGAGCATCGATCGCCGCGCGCAGGTCGATCGCTCCGTCGTAAAGCGCCCGGCCTGAGATTGCGCCGGCGATGGCGCCGGTGTCGCGCAGCGCGAGGAGGTCGGCCATCGAGGAGACGCCGCCCGAGGCGATGACCGGGATGGTGACGGCGCAGGCGAGCGCGGCGGTGGCCTCGACATTCGGGCCCTGCATGGCGCCGTCGCGGTCGATGTCGGTGTAGATCAGCGCCGCGACACCGGCATCCTCGAAGCTTTTCGCAAGGTCGGTCGCCATGACCTCGGTCTCCTCGGCCCAGCCACGGGTTGCGACGCGGCCCTTGCGGGCGTCGATACCTACGGCAACGTGGCCGGGAAAGGCGCGGGCGGCCTCGCGCACCAGCGACGGGTTCTCGACCGCGACGGTGCCAAGGATGACGCGGGTCAGGCCGCGCGACAGCCAGCCCTCGATCGTGGCCATGTCGCGGATGCCGCCGCCCAGCTGGCAAGGCACCTTGACCCGGGCGAGGATCGCCTCGACCGCGGCGGCGTTGACCGGCTTGCCGGCGAAGGCGCCGTTCAGGTCCACGAGGTGCAGCCATTCGCATCCCGCGGCGACGAAGCTTGCAGCCTGCGCCGCCGGATCGTCGCCAAAGACGGTCGCGGCCTCCATCTCGCCGCGCAGAAGCCTTACGCACTGGCCGTCCTTGAGGTCGATGGCGGGGTAAAGGATCATGGTCTGGCTCCGTCTGGCTGGCGCGGTCCCTTTGGCATGGGGCGCTGACCGGGACAAGACGCAAGGTTACGCGGGGCATGACCCTGCGTCAGGCTTGCCGGAATCGGGGTGTGCGCCCGAGGATCGCGGCATTCCTGAGGGAGGGGAAATCGATGAAATCAGTGATGCTGGCCGTGGGGCTGGTGTTTGCGGCGACTGCAGCCTCGGCCGATCCGGTCGAAGGGCTGTGGAAGACCAAGCCCGATGACAACGGCCATTACGGCTACGTCCAGATCGAGCCTTGCGGACCTGCCTTCTGTGGCCGTCTGGTCAAGGCCTTCGACCAGACCGGTGCCGAGATCGCCTCGCCCAATATCGGAAAGCAGATCGTCTGGGACATGGTGGCGCAAGGCGACGGCGCCTATGGCGACGGCAAGGTCTGGAGCCCGGATCGCGACAAGACCTACAGTTCGAAGATGCAGTTGACCGGCGACAGGCTGTCGGTGTCGGGCTGTGTCCTGATGATCTGCCGCGATGGCGGCACCTGGACCCGGGTGCAGTAACGAGTGGGTCGGGCGCGTCGTGGCGCCCGACGGTACCATACGGTTTCCAGCGCAGGAAATTCGCGATCAACCGAAGGCCGGTCTTCTGGCTTTTCTCCGGGTGGAACTGTGTACCCACCACGTTGTCGCTCCCGACGATTGCGGTGATCGGACCGGCGTAATCGACATGCGCCAGAAGATGCGCGGGTTCAGCTACCCGGAAGTGATAACTGTGGACGAAATACGCGTGGTCGCCGGTGGAGATGCCCTCCAGCACCGGATGGGTCTGGTCGACGACAAGATCGTTCCAGCCCATATGCGGCACCTTCAGCGTCGGGTCTGCGGGCGCGATCCGCACCACCTCTCCTTCGATCCAGTCGAAACCCGCGGTCGGTTCGTATTCAAGCCCCCGCGTTGCCAGCATCTGCATGCCGATGCAGATGCCCAGGAAGGGGCGGCCCTTGACGCGCACCGCGTCTTCGATGGCCTCGTATAGCCCGCCATGGGACCCGAGCGCCCGCCGGCAGGCCGGGAAGGCGCCATCGCCGGGTAGCACGATCCGGTCGGCGCGGGCGACATCCTCGGGACGCGCCGAGACGAGCACCGAACCGGCGCCGGTCTCTTGCGCCATGCGCTGAAAGGCTTTCTCGGCCGAATGCAGGTTGCCGCTTTCATAGTCGACAAGGACCGTCAGCATGGCATCGCCCTTCGATTGAAGGGCGGCGCGGACATCTTGCGGCGGCGGCTTGGGATCATGGTCTGGCTCCGGTCTGCGGTCTTATAGGCGGGCGGCGAGGGCAGGCCAAGATGCGACGCCGCGGCTGGCACGGGCATTTCTGCGGTGCAGGATTGCCCCCTTGTGCAAGGGGTGGGCCGGGCGCCTAATCGATGGGGCCGGGCTGGGGCGCGCCACGGGCCGTGACGAGGCCTGTTTCGCTTCGCCAAGAAGTTCCTCGCGTGATCCTGACCGCAGTGCAACCCACTGCAAAGGAAAAGCGAATGTCCAGAAAGACTCTCGCATTGACGGCCTTGGCCGGTCTCTTGGCAGTTCCCGCCTCCGCCGACGACGCCCTGGTCAAGCGGGGCGCCTATCTTGTGAATGGGCCGGCGGGCTGCGCGAATTGCCACGCCACCCGCAACCCGGATTTCTCGATTCAGCCCGGTATGGATTTTGCCGGTGGATTCCATATCGTCGATCCGGCATTCGACGTCTATGCCGCCAACATCACGCCGGACAAGGAAACCGGCATCGGAGACTGGACCGACGAACAGATCATCCGGGCGATCCGCGAAGGCGTGGATGACGAGGGCAAGGTGATTTTCCCGCCCATGCCGGTGCCGACCTACAACAACATGTCCGACGATGACGTGAAGGCGATTGTCGCTTACCTGCACACCCTCGCGCCGGTAAAGCACGAAATACCCGACACGTCGTTCTGGAACATACCGCAGCAGGCGATGCCGCCGGCGAAAGGCAAGCCTGCCCCCGATGCCTCGGACAAGGTGGCCTATGGGCAGTACCTCGTGACCGCCATCGCCCATTGTTTCGAATGCCATACGCCGATGGGGCCGCAGGGGCCCGACATGACCAAGATGGGCGGCGGTGGGCTTCTCATCACGTTGGCGCCAGGAATTGACGCACGGACCCCCAACATCACGCCCGATCCGGAGACGGGCATCGGCAAGTGGACGGACGACGACATCAAGGCGGCGATGACCCAAGGGGTCCGGCCCGACGGAGGCAAGGTCTCGCCGCCAATGCCGGTGCCATGGTTCAGGAACATGACGCCTGAAGATCTGGATGCCGTCGTCGCGTATCTGCGAACGATCCCGCCGGTGACGAATGCAGTGGACCGCACCGACTTCCAGAAGAAGGCCTTTCCGTAGGGCCGCGCCCTGGGCTGGCTAGAGCGCGCCCTTGGTCGAGGGAATGGCGCCGCCCGCCCGCGGATCGGGTTCGACGGCCATGCGCAGGGCCCGGGCGACGGCCTTGAACGCCGCCTCGGCGATGTGGTGGCTGTTGATGCCGTGGGCCATGTCGACGTGAAGCGTGATCCCGCCATGGGTGGCGAGCGCCTGGAAGAATTCGCGCACCAACTCGGTGTCGAAGGTCCCGATCTTGGGGGTCGGCAAGGTCACGTTCCAGATCAGGTAGGGCCGGCCCGACAGGTCGAGCGCGCAACGCACCTGTGCATCGTCCATCGGCAGCGCACATTCGCCATAGCGCCGGATCCCGCGCTTATCGCCAAGCGCCTTTGCCAGCGCCTGACCAAGCGCGATTCCGGTATCCTCGACAGTGTGGTGGTCGTCGATATGCAGGTCACCCTTGGCCGAGATGTCCATGTCGATCATCGAATGGCGGGCAAGCTGGTCGAGCATGTGGTCGAAGAAGCCCACGCCCGTGGCCATCCGGCGCGCGCCGGTGCCGTCGAGATTCACGGCGACCGAAATCTCGGTCTCGGCCGTCTTGCGGCTGATCTCTGCCTTGCGCATCCGCGCCTCCGCCTGTGGTGTCAGGGCCTTATAGGCAGGGCGATGTGGCGAGGAAAGGGCGCGAATGCAAAAGGCCACCCCGGAGGGTGGCCTGTTTGTCTGGAGCGGGCGATGAGATTCGAACTCACGACCCTAACCTTGGCAAGGTTATGCTCTACCCCTGAGCTACGCCCGCACCGTTGGCTGCCGATTAGCGCAAGTGCCGGGCGAGGGCAAGCGGGTTTCACTGCCGCAGGTCGTCGGGCGGCAACTGGAGCAGGATCGAGAAGATCGGATTTGGTCCCACGGGGGAGGTGCGGATTCGGGTTCGATCCTATTCACTTGTGCCACGGCGAGACCTCGCATCGTCAAACTGGTGCTGATGAGGGGCCGCAGGCCGATCCGGGAAAGACGAAGGGCGCCCCACGGGGCGCCCTTGCGTTTCGTTCGGATCTGGAGCGGGCGATGAGATTCGAACTCACGACCCTAACCTTGGCAAGGTTATGCTCTACCCCTGAGCTACGCCCGCGTTCCTGGTCCGGTGGCGGGGATTTATAAAGCCCTGTTGCGGCTTGCAAGAGGCAAAACGGTGCGTCGACGGAAATCGGCTGAATTTGTCCGGGCCAGGCGCGCCGTGCGAAGCCGCGGACCAGCGCAGGGTCGACATCACTGTCACGAAGCGCGTTGAACGGCTGTGGCGTTCCTTTACCATTGCCGCCGTGGTGACCGACTCCCACGCGCCGGCGCTGTGGAGTGATCCCGCGACAGGAGGGGGCCCCGATGACCGATGGCGTTGCACAGCATTACAGCGGAGAAGACCGTCTATCGCAGGCTATAGCGGAAAGCCTGCGCAAGGCAGGCAAGGATATCCGAACGCTGACCACGGCCGATCTGGCCAGCGTCGACGAGTTTCACATTGGTGGCCGCAAGTCGACGTTGCAGCTCGCTGCGGCGCTGAACCTCTCGGCCGGATCACGGGTCCTTGACCTCGGCAGCGGCCTTGGTGGCCCCGCCCGCACCCTGGCCGAGACCTATGGCTGCCATGTCACCGGCATCGACCTTACGCCGGCTTTCTGCGAGGCGGCGACCACCTTGAGCGAGTGGGTCGGCCTTTCCGACCGCGTGACCTTCCTTCAGGGCGACGCCACCGACCTGCCGTTCGCGGACGCGAGCTTCGACGCGGCAATGACGATTCATGTCGCGATGAACATCGCGCGGAAGGACCGTTTGTACTCCGAGGCGCACCGGGTCCTGAAGCCCGGCGGCCGCTTCGCCGTCTATGACGTGTTGCAGGGCGAGGGCGGGCCGCTCGTCTATCCCGTGCCCTGGGCGCGAACACCAGAGATCAGCTACCTCGCAACACCCGAGGAGATGCCTCGTCTGCTGGCCGCCGCAGGTTTCCGCGTGGTCTCAATCGAAGATTCGACCGAAGAATCGCTACACTGGTTCGAGGCCATGGCGGCGCGCCTGTCGGTCGCCGCGCCGGCGGTCACATTCCAGACCTTCCTTGGCAACGACTTCCCGGTCATGGCCCGGAATCAGGTCACCAACCTGCGTGACCGCCGGATCCGGACTGTCACCTATATCTGCGAGGCGTGAGGCCGCGCTGGACGCGCGACCTTATTCCAGCTCGACCAGCAGATCCTTGGCGTCGATCTGCACGCCGGGCGTGACGAGGACAGATTTGACTGTTGCGGTGCGGTCGGCGTGCAGTCCGGTTTCCATTTTCATCGCTTCGATGGTCAGGAGAAGATCGCCGGCATTGACCTTCTGCCCGGCAGCGACCGCGACCGAGGCGATTGAGCCCGGCATCGGTGCGCCGACATGGGCAGGGTTGCCCTCGGCGGCCTTGGGCCGGGCGGCAGTCTTGGCCTTGATCGCACGGTTCGGCACCCGGATTGTGCGGGGCTGGCCGTTCAGTTCGAAGAAGACCTTGACCTCGCCATCGTCGCCGGTTTCTCCGACTGTCAGCAGCCGGAGTTCGAGTGTCTTGCCGGGATCGATCTCGGCGGTGATCTCGTCGCCCGGCTGCATCCCGTAGAAGAAGGTGCGGGTCGGCAGCACCCGGACAGGTCCGTAGGTGCGGTGCCGCGCGCGATAGTCCGAGAAGACCTTGGGATACATCAGGTAGCCGTTCAGGTCCTCGTCGTCGATCACCTCACCCTCGGCGTCGCCCTTGCCAAGGCCGAGATCCTTCACCAGCTTCTTGCGAGTGGCTTCGATGTCGAGTTCGGGGGCCAGCAGGCCGGGCCGGTCGGTGAAGGGTTTCTCGCCCTTCAGCACCTTGGCCTGGATGCCCTTTGGCCAGCCGCCATGGGGCTGGCCCAGGTTGCCCCGGAGCATGTCGGCGACCGACTCGGGGAAGGCCACGTCCACCGCCGGATCCTCGACCTGCGCCCTTGTCAGACCCTGCGCCACCATCATCAGCGCCATGTCGCCCACGACCTTGGACGAAGGCGTGACCTTCACGATATCCCCGAACATCTGGTTGGCATCGGCATAGGCCTGCGCCACCTCGTGCCAGCGGTCCTCGAGCCCCAGGCTGCGGGCCTGGGCCTTGAGGTTGGTGAACTGGCCGCCGGGCATCTCGTGCAGGTAGACCTCGGACGCCGGGGCCTGCAGGCCGCTTTCGAAGGCGGCATATTGCTGGCGCACCGCTTCCCAGTAGTTCGAGATCTCGCGGATCGCCGCCATGTCGAGCCCTGTGTCGCGGTCGGTATGCTTCAGCGCCTCGACGATCGAGCCGAGGCAGGCCTGCGAAGTCCCGCCCGAGAAGGCATCCATCGCGGCATCGACCGCATCGACGCCCGCATCGCAGGCAGCGATGATCGTCGCCGCCGCAGCGCCGCTCGTGTCATGGGTGTGGAAGTGGACGGGCAGGCCCACCTCCTGCTTCAGCGTCTTGACCAGCTGGCGCGCGGCGGCGGGTTTCAGGAGTCCGGCCATATCCTTGAGCCCGAGGATATGAGAGCCGGCGGCCTTCAATTCCTGCGCGCGGGCGACGTAATACTTGAGGTCATACTTCGAGCGGTTGGGGTCGAGCATGTCACCAGTATAGCAGACCGTGCCTTCGAGGACCTTGTTCGCCTCGAGCACCGCGTCCATCGCGACGCGCATGTTCTCGACCCAGTTCAGGCTGTCGAAGACGCGAAACACATCGACACCGGTCTTGGCGGCCTGGGCGACGAAGAACTTCACCACATTGTCAGGATAGTTGGTGTAGCCGACGCCGTTGGCCCCGCGCAGCAGCATCTGCGTCATGAGGTTCGGCATGGCGGCGCGCAGGTCGCGCAGGCGTTGCCAGGGGCATTCCTGCAGGAAGCGGTAGGCCACGTCGAACGTGGCGCCGCCCCAGCATTCGACGCTGAAGAGCTGCGGCAGGTTCGCGGCATAGACCGGCGCCACGCGGATCATGTCGATCGAGCGCATCCGGGTGGCCAGCAGGCTCTGATGGCCATCGCGCATGGTGGTGTCGGTGATGAGCACCTTCTTCTGCGCCTTGAGCCAGTCGGCGACCGCCTGCGGACCCTTCTGCTCCAGCAAGTTGCGCGTGCCCATGGCGGGCTCGGCGTGGAGCTTCGGTACGCGGAGCGCGCGCGCCTCGGCCGGCGGCTTCGGCCGGCCCGCGGTTTCGGGGTGCCCGTTCACCGTGATGTCGGCGATGTAGGTCAGGATCTTGGTCGCCCGGTCGCGCCGCTTCTTGAACTGGAAAAGGTCAGGCGTCGTGTCGATGAACTTGGTCGTGTAGCTGTAATCGAGGAAGGTCGGGTGCTTCAGCAGGTTGATGACGAACTCGATGTTTGTCGCCACGCCGCGGATGCGGAACTCGCGCAGCGCCCGGTCCATGCGGGCGATGGCCTTCTCGGGTGTTTGGGCATGGGCGGTGACCTTGACCAGGAGAGAGTCGTAATAGCGGGTGATGACCCCGCCCGCATAGGCCGTGCCCCCATCAAGCCGGATGCCGTTCCCCGTGGCCGAACGATAGGCCGTGATGCGGCCATAGTCGGGAATGAAGTTGTTCAGCGGGTCTTCGGTGGTGACCCGGCACTGGAGCGCGTGGCCGTTCAGCTTGACCTCGGCCTGGCTGGCGACGCCGGTCGCCTCGGCGAGCGACTTGCCCTCTTCGATCAGGATCTGGGCCTGCACGATGTCGATGCCGGTCACTTCCTCGGTGACGGTGTGCTCGACCTGGACCCGGGGGTTGACCTCGATGAAATAGAAATTGCCCGAATCCATATCCATCAGGAATTCGACAGTGCCGGCGCATTCGTAATTGACATGCTGGCAGATGCGCTTGGCCATCGCGCAGACGTCTTCGCGCTGCTCCTGCGTCAGGTAGGGGGCGGGCGCGCGCTCGACGACCTTCTGGTTGCGGCGCTGGACGGTGCAGTCGCGTTCCCACAGGTGCCAGACATCGCCCTGTTTGTCACCGAGGATCTGCACCTCGACATGGCGGGCGCGCAGGATCATCTTTTCGAGATAGCCCTCGCCATTGCCGAAGGCGGCTTCGGCCTCGCGCCGGCCTTCGCGCACCTTGTCGGCCAGTTCCTCGGGTCCGGTGATCGGCCGCATCCCGCGACCGCCGCCGCCCCAACTGGCCTTGAGCATCAGCGGATAGCCGACCTCGGCCGCCTGTTTGCGGATCAGTTCCATGTCGTCGCCGAGTACTTCGGTCGCCGGAATGACCGGCACCCCCGCCTCGATCGCCACGCGGCGGGCAGAAGCCTTGTCGCCGAGCGCGCGCATCGTTTCGGCGCGGGGCCCGATGAAGGTGATGCCCGCGGCATCGCAGGCCTCGACGAAATCGGGGTTCTCGGAGAGTAGCCCATAGCCCGGATGGATCGCGTCGGCGCCCGAAAGCTTCGCCACGCGGATGATCTCGGGGATCGACAGATAAGCCCCGACCGGCGACAGACCCTCGCCGATCCGATAGGCCTCGTCGGCCTTGAAGCGGTGAAGGCTCAGCTTGTCTTCTTCCGCATAGACCGCAACCGTCTTCTTCCCCATCTCGTTCGCAGCCCGCATCACGCGGATTGCGATCTCCCCACGGTTGGCGACAAGGATCTTGCGGAATTCGGACATCGGTTTCTCCCTGCGCGAAGACGGTGGCCCTAACGGCCGCAGTCTATGAGTGCTGCGGTGCGGCGCAAGAGCGGGAACTGCCGTTTGTGGGGCAAATTGCGACATTTGCGGGCAAGGTTTGGCGCCCTAGTCTTGGAGGCGCTCAAAATTCAGGCAAATGCCCGGCTGCGACTATTCGCCTCTTGGAACCACGCGGTTGGCCAGGGGGATCTCCTCGAGCCGAAGCGCGATCAGGACGCCAATCGCGCCCAGGATGGCGACGGACCAATAGATCGGGTGGATGGCATTGACGACGGCCGAGGCCACGTCGGCCTTCAGCGCCGGGTCAAAGCCCGCAATCTGCTGTGGTCCGATCTCGACCCCCGCCGGA
Source organism: Rhodobacter sp. (assembly GCA_041905595.1). Taxonomy (GTDB): domain Bacteria; phylum Pseudomonadota; class Alphaproteobacteria; order Rhodobacterales; family Rhodobacteraceae; genus Aliitabrizicola. The sequence goes on along the minus strand of JAYRKT010000051.1, from coordinate 7,986 downwards.
AGTGTCACGCCCTTTGCGGCAAGGCTTGATGCCATCCGCGTCGTGAACAGCGCGCCGAAGGCGGCGACGGCAAGTGAGCCGCCGATCTGGCGGAACATCACCCCTGCCGCGGTCGCAGTTCCCAGTTGCTTTCGGGGCACGGCATTCTGCACGGCGGTCGTGACGACCGGAAAGATGCAGCCCATGCCAAGGCCGAGCAGGGCGATGATCAGGCCGAAGGTAACCTCGCTGGTCGTGCCGCTCAGCGTCGCAAGAAGCAGTCCCGCCACCGAAATCACGGCGGTTCCGGTCACCGGCAGGATCCGGTAGCGGCCGGTCTTGCCCATATAGCGCCCCGAAAGGTTGGCGGCGGTCAGGATGCCGAGCGTCATCGGAACGAGCAGAAGCCCCGAGACCGTGGGCGTCGCGCCCTTCGCGATCTGAAGATAGATCGGCAGGAAGGTGATCGCCCCGAACATTGCCGCGCCCGAGATGAACCCGATGGCCGACGTGTTGCGGAACACGTTCAGGCGGAACAGCGAGGGTGGCAGGATCGGTTCGGAGGCACGGGCCTCGATCCGGAAGAACAGCCAGCCCGCGGCCAGCGCCAGCACGAAAAGGCCAAGTGTAACGGGCGAAAGCCAGGCGATCGTCGAGCCGCCGAGGCTGGTCACCAATGTCAGCGATGCCAGCGCGACCGAAAGCGTCGCGGCTCCTGCCCAGTCGATCTTGTGGTCGTGATGAGCGGTGAAGGGAGGGAAGCTGAGCATGAAGAAGATGACGGCCAGGAGGCCGAAGGGGATGTTGACGTAGAAGATCCAGTGCCAGCTTGCCACCTCGACGAACCAGCCGCCGATCAGCGGGCCAAGCATCGAGGCGAGCGAAAAGACGATGGCGAAGATGCCCTGCACCTTCCCGCGATCACGGGGGGCGATGACGTCGCCGACCACGGCCAGCGCCAGCACGAACAATCCGCCGCCGCCAAGGCCCTGGATGGCGCGCGAGATGATCAGGAACAGCATCGAGGTCGCCAGACCGCAAAGCGCCGATCCGAACAGAAACAACCCGACCGAGATGAAGACCATCCGACGCCGCCCGTAAAGATCGCCGAGCTTGCCGTAAAGCGGTGCCACGACCGTCGAGGCGAGGACATAGGCCGTCACGACCCAGGACAGGTGATCCAGACCGCCGAGATCGGCGACGATGGTCGGTAGCGCGGTCGAGACAATGGTCTGATCCATGGCGGCAAGCAGCAGCAGGACGCCGATCGAGGCGATGACAAGTCGCTTCGACCCCGTTGCGCCTTGTGCGGGTGCATTTGGCTGTGGATCGGGAGGAAGGGAATCCGGCATTCTGGGTGATCTCGGCTTGAAGGGCGCCGCGCATCCCTAAAGTCTGCGACATTATGTGTCAATGGCACATAAATGACTTTAGCATATTGTTGACACCAGCAGCAGATTAGGCGAAGTCGCCGGCATGAGCAGTGAAACCGCCTCCCGATTTTCAGCGATCATCGCCCAGGCGCTCGCCGAGGAGGGCTTTTCCGCCATCGCGGCCGAGGCGTTGCTGCAGATCGACGCAGAGAACTTCGCCTTTATGCGGCGGGTCAAGAAGGGCGACATTCCCCATAGCCTGATGGAGGAGATGGGGGCAGGCATCGAACCGATGCAGTTCCTGTCGCTGGCGGCGATCATCCGCATCGAGACCGGGCGCGGACGGCCCGCCGAGGAACCGACCGTTGGATTGCTGGCCGAAGAGATGCAGGTCGACGCCTCGCGCGCCAGCCGCATTGCGGCCGATCTGGTGGAGCGTGGTCTGGTGGCGCGCGCGGCAAGCCAGGAGGACGGCCGCCGGTCGGTCCTGGTGCCGACCGCCGAAGGGCGGGCCCTGCTCGAGGCATTTCTTCGGGCGAAGTGGCAGCGGACGATGCGGCTGTTCCGCGACTGGCCCGAAGAGGATGTTCTGGCCTTCGCACGGCTTCTGAAGCGCTATAACGAGGGGATGCGCGCGCAGTATCCGGCTGCCCGCTGAACCTGCGGGGGGCGTCATGCGTCTTGGAATTCTTGGGGCGACAGGCTGGCTGGGGCAGGCGCTTGGCCTTGGCCTGATCTCGAAAGGGCTGTGGTCAGCGGACCGGCTGGTGGCGTTGAACCGTTCCGGCAAGGTCGGCGGCTATGCCGATCACCCGGTCATCTGGGCGCGGAATGCGGCCGATCTTTGTGCGCAGTCCGACATATTGATCCTGTCCACGCGCCCCGAGGACTTTCCTCCCGAGGGGTTTGATGCGTGCGACCGCCTGGTGATCTCGTTCATGCCGGCCTGGACGCTGGAAAAGCTGTCGACCCGCTGGCCGGCCGCGCGACTGGTCCGGGCAATGCCGAATGGCGGGGCGAGCGTCGGGCGATCCTATACGCCCTGGGTCGCGCCGGGGCTGGCGGCCGACGATGCGGCACTGGTCGCGCGCCTTTTGTCGGCGATGGGCGATCAGGACCGGGTCGAGGATGAGGGGCAACTGGACTACCTCAGCACCTTGTCCGGTTCCGGCCCGGCCTATCCGGCGCTGCTGGCACGGGCGATGCTGCGCGATGCTGCGGCGCGCGGATTGCCCGAGCCTGTCGCGCGGCGGGCGGTCGAGGCGGTGATCTGCGGATCGGCGGCCTTGCTCGAGGGACGGATTGGCGAGCTGCAGGAGATCATTGATGCCTTCCTGTCCTACAAGGGCATCACGGCCGCCGGCATGGAGGTTGCCGGACCGGCCTTTGACCAGGCTATGCAAGAGGCGCTTACGGCCGCTTCCGCGAAAGCCCGCGATCTGAGCCGGTAGGCGGACTCCCCTTGCAATACGGAATGACGGCGCAGCCTCAGACGGGTCGCGAACGCACCGCAACATGGGTCTGGTCGGGTCGCAGCCGGTCGCGCTGCCGCTCCCGCGCCAGGATCGACACCGCATCGACCTCGCGCAGCCGGTGCGACGGGTCGGCAGAGATTTCTCCCGCTGCGATCAGCGACAGGTAGCGCGCGCAGCACACCCGTAGGAACGAGGTGAAGTTGCCCATGTCATGATCCGCCTCAAGCGCCTCGCGATAGAGCCGGGTGATGAGCTGGTTTACCGTCAGCTCATCCCGCGCACCAATCTCTTCGAGCGTCGTCCAGAAGAACGCCTCGAGCCGGATCGAGGTCGCCACGCCATCGATGCGCAGCGACTTGGTGCGTTGATTCCAGTTGTCGGGGTCGGCCCCGATGAACAGCTGGCACATGGGCCTCCCCCCTCGTTTCAGCAGTATCGACGGTGTTGCGGCAGGCTAGAGCAGCCGCATGAATTGCGCCATCCATTCCGCATTCGCGGGCCAGGCGGGCGCAGTGACCAGCTTGCCGTCCGTCACCGCGGCATCGACGGCGATATCGGCAAATGTGCCGCCCGAGGCTGTCACTTCCGGCCCGCAGGCCGGATAGGCCGAGCAGGTCCGCCCCTTGAGCACGCCGGCGGCGGTCAGGATCTGCGCCCCGTGGCAGATGGCGGCCACCGGCTTGTCGGCGGTGAAGAAGTGCCGGACCATGTCGAGCACCTTGCCGTTGAGCCGCAGGTATTCCGGCGCCCGCCCGCCGGGCACGACGAGGGCATCGTAGTCGGCCGGATCGATGGCTGCGAAATCCGCGTTCAGCGCAAAGAGGTGGCCGGGCTTTTCGGTATAGGTCTGGTGGCCCTCGAAATCGTGGATCGCGGTTGCAACCCGGTCGCCCGCCTTCTTGTCGGGGCAGACCGCGTCGACCTTGTGGCCGCAGGCCAGAAGAATCTGGAACGGCACCATGGTTTCGTAGTCTTCGGTATAGTCACCGGTAATCATCAGGATCTTGGCCATCGTTTCCTCCCGTTCTGGCTCTGGACAAAGCCTAGCCCCGACCGGGATCGAGCGGGTGGTAGCGGGTTGTGACAGATGCGGGGAACAATGAAGGAACAAAGCTTTAACTTTGCCGCGAGGCAGGCTAGATTCGGCCCATGACCGGATTTGACGAAAGCGACGCCTTTGAGGCAGCGGTGCCGCTCAGCCGTCGCGCGATGGCTGCGCGGCCGGCCCCGTATCTGGACGAGTTGAACCCCGCGCAGCGCGCGGCGGTCGAGGCTCTGGACGGCCCGGTGCTGATGCTGGCCGGGGCGGGGACGGGCAAGACCAAGGCACTGACCGCGCGGATTGCGCATCTGCTGACGACCGGCAGGGCGCGGCCGAACGAAATCCTTGCCGTCACCTTCACCAACAAGGCCGCGCGCGAGATGAAGGATCGTGTCGGCCGCCTGCTGGGCGAGGCGGTCGAGGGGATGCCGTGGATGGGCACCTTCCACTCGATCAGCGTCAAGATCCTGCGGCGGCACGCGGAACTCGTCGGGCTGAAGTCGAATTTCACCATCCTCGACACCGATGATCAGATCCGGCTGATGAAGCAACTGATCGTCGCCGCCAATATCGACGAGAAACGCTGGCCCGCACGGATGCTGGCGGGGCTGATCGACGGCTGGAAGAACCGCGCGCTGACCCCGCAGAAAGTCCCGAACAGTGAGGCCGCCGCCTTCAACCATCGGGGGACGGAGCTTTACGAGCAGTATCAGGATCGGCTGAAGACGCTGAACGCCGTGGATTTCGGCGATCTGTTGCTGCATGTCCTGACCATCTTCCAGACGCATCCTGACGTGCTGGCGCAATACCAGCGCTGGTTCCGCTACATCCTTGTCGACGAGTATCAGGACACCAACGTCGCCCAGTATCTCTGGCTGCGGCTGCTGGCTCAGGCGCATCACAACATCTGCTGCGTCGGCGACGACGACCAGTCGATCTATGGCTGGCGCGGCGCCGAGGTGGGTAACATCCTGCGCTTCGAGAAGGATTTCCCCGGCGCCAAGGTGATCCGGCTGGAGCAGAACTATCGCTCCACCCCCCACATCCTCGCTGCCGCCTCTGGCGTGATCGCGGCCAATGCCGGACGGCTGGGCAAGACGCTCTGGACCGAGGTCGAGGACGGCCACAAGGTCCGCCTGATCGGCCACTGGGACGGCGAGGAAGAGGCGCGCTGGATCGGCGAAGAGGTCGAGCGGCTGCAGAAGGGCACGCGCGACCTGAAGCGGATGTCACTGAACGACATGGCGATCCTCGTCCGCGCCAGCCACCAGATGCGCGCCTTCGAGGACCGCTTCCTGACCATCGGCCTGCCCTATCGCGTGATCGGTGGCCCGCGCTTCTACGAACGGCTCGAGATAAGGGACGCGATGGCCTATTTCCGACTGGCCGTCTCGCCAGACGACGATCTCGCCTTCGAGCGGGTGGTGAACACGCCGAAGCGAGGCCTTGGCGATAAGGCCCAGCAGACGATTCAAGTCATCGCCCGTCAGAACGGTACGACGCTGGCCGAGGGCGCGCGCATCCTGCTGGCCGAGGGCGGGATCTCCGGCAAGGGCGCCGGGCAGCTTCGCGCCTTCCTAGACGGGATCGAGCGCTGGCATCAGGCGACACTCCGACCTGGCCAGAGCCATATCGAGCTGGCCGAGACGATCCTGGAGGAAAGCGGCTACACCGAGATGTGGCAGCAGGACAAGACGCCCGAGGCACCGGGGCGGCTGGAGAACCTCAAGTCGTTGATCGAAGGTCTTGAAGAGTTCGACAACCTGCAAGGCTTTCTCGAGCACGTTTCGCTTATCATGGACAATGACAGCGAGGATGCGGTCGAGAAGGTGTCGATCATGACGCTGCACGCCGCCAAGGGGCTGGAGTTTCCCGCCGTGTTCCTGCCGGGCTGGGAGGATGGGTTGTTCCCCAGCCAGCGCAGCATGGATGAAAGCGGGTTGAAGGGCCTCGAGGAAGAGCGTCGACTCGCCTATGTCGGCATCACCCGGGCCGAGGAGCTGTGCACGATCTCCTTCGCCGCGAACCGCCGGGTCTATGGCCAGTGGCAGTCGGCGCTGCCCTCGCGCTTTATCGACGAATTGCCGGGCGAGCATGTCGAGGTGCTGACCCCGCCCGGCCTTTATGGCGGCGGCTTCGGCGCGGCGGGGATGGCGGCGGGGTTTGGCGGTGGCTCGACCATCGAGCAGAAGGCGGCAAAGGCCGATGTCTACAACTCGCCGGGCTGGAAGCGAATGCAGGCGCGCGGGTCCGAGCGGCCCATGGCGCAGCCACAGGAGGCGCGCAACATGGTGATCGACGCCACGGCGGTGTCCTCTTTCGTGCTGGATGACCGGGTGTTCCACCAGAAGTTCGGCTATGGCACGGTCGTCGGGATCGAGGGCGACAAGCTCGACGTGGCCTTCGACAAGGCCGGCGTGAAGAAGATCGTGGCGCGCTTCGTCGTCGGCGCCGCGCAAGCGGATGACGTGCCGTTCTAGGGGGCTCTGCCCCCTCTGGGCCTGACGGCCCATTCACCCCCGGGATATTTGGGAACAGAAGAAAGGCTACCGTCTCTTGAGGCGGCTGGCCGCATGATCGAGCCCAAAGATCGTCAGGCCCGCGATCAAGCCCCAGAAGGCGGCGCCGATGCCGTAGAAGGCGATGCCTGAGGCTGTGGTGGTCAGCGTCACGGCTGCGGCGAAGCGCTGCGGGGGATGCGAGAAGGCGCCTGTCAGCGCGCCTGTCAGGGGGCCGAGCAGCGCAAGTGCCACGAGCGCTGTCACAGTGGCCGCCGGCAGCGCGCCGATCAGGGCGAGAATCAGCGGGCCGAAGATGCCGAGGCCGACCCAGACGGCGGCATAGGCGAGACCCACCTTCCAGCGCTGGCTTCGATCGGGGTGAACATCGTCGCCCAGGCAGATCGCGGCGGTGATCGCGGCCATGCTGATCGTGTGCGAGCCAAAGAGGCCGCCGAGGGCCGACAGTCCGCCGGTGACAGCGAGTGCCGGGCGGACGGGTGGTTCGTATCCGGCGGCGCGGAGCGTTGCAAAGCCGGGAAGGTTCTGCGAGGCCATCGTCACCAGATAGAGCGGCAGGCCAAGGCCGATCAGAACGCCCGGCGTGAATTCGGGCGCGATGAAGGTCAGGCGTGGCCGCGCGAAGGAGAAGCTTGCCAGCGCCTCGGGGTGGAGGCCGGTCGCGACACCCGCCGCCAGCGCGGCGAGCACGGCGATGGACGGATTCCACAGTCGCACGAGGGTAAAGACGACGACCATCGGCAGGATCTGCGCCGGCGCGATCTGCACTGCGCCCGCGAGTTTCAGCACGAAGGGCAGGAGGACGCCCGCGAGCATGCCTGCGGCGATACCGTCGGGAATCGCTGCAACCAGCTTGCCGAGCGGGCGGACAGCCCCTGTCATAGCGATCAGCGCCCCGGCCAGCAGGAAGGCTCCGACCGCCTGCGCCATGCTGATTCCGGTCGTGGCTGCGATCAGCGCTGCGCCAGGCGTTGACCAGGCCAGCACAACAGGTACCCGGCTGGTTGCACTGAGAAAGGCGCTTCCCGCCGCCTTGATGAGACAGACCGCAAAGACCCAGGATGCCGTTTGCGCCGGGGTCGCACCAACGGCGGCGGCGGCGGCGAGGACCAGCGTGATCGTCGAGCCGTATCCGACGAGGGCGGCGACAAGGGCCGCGGAGATCATCGACAGACGCATCACGAACTCCTGCTTTTCGCCCGACCTTTAGCGGGCGGCGGCAGAGTTGCAATCGGAACGCTGTCGGGGGGAGCAGAAAAGGAAACGGCGGCGCTCAGGGAGGAGGAGGAGCGCCGCCGTTCTGCACGTCGGACCCAGGGAGGAGGAGGGGTCCTTCGTAGCCCTCGGACCCGATGGATCCGGTATGTCTGCGACGACACCCAGGGAGGAGGAGGGGTATCGCCGCCTTACAACGCCCGGCCCGAGGGAGGAGGAAGGCCGAACGCATCTGCTTTGGGGTGGCGGGCCAGCGCCCGATCCCCGGATCTTGGCGCGGCGACCCCAGGGAGGAGGAGGGGGTCGCCGCTGGTCCGATCGGCCCAGGGAGGAGGAGGGGCCTTTCGTACGCCGGTGGAATCAAGATCTTCCGAAGAAAGTGC
>JAYRKT010000050.1:0-25195 GCA_041905595.1 Rhodobacter sp. | reverse complement strand
TAATCCATCGGATTGTGCGAGGCCGTCACTTCGATCCCGCCATCCGCTTCGAAATGCGTGACGGCAAAATACATCTCCTCGGTTCCGCACAGTCCGAGGTCCAGCACCTCGACCCCGCCCGCCACCAGTCCCGCGATGCAGGCCTCCGACAGGGCGTCGGACGAGGCGCGGCAGTCGCGCCCGACGACGACCCGCGTTGCCTTGAGACCCTCGGCGAAGGCCCGGCCAATCCGGCGGGCGATGTCCTCGTTCAGCTCGGAACCCAGCTTCCCGCGGATATCGTAGGCCTTGAAGCAGGTCAGGTCGGTCATGCGCGGCTCCACGGCAAACGGGATGGCCAAGCGGTGACCACGGAACGGTGCGCCGGTCAAGGCGGCTTGTCATCGGCGCGGGCTGCGGCAAAGATCGGACCCGTGTCCGCCTTGTTGAAAGTGACGAAATGCCAAATCTTTATCCAGTTCTTCTGTGCGGAGGCTCCGGCACCCGGCTCTGGCCCTTGTCGCGAAAGTCGTTCCCCAAGCAGTTCGTCCGCCTGATCGGCGAGGAGACGCTGTTCCAGTCGGCGGCGCGACGGCTGACTGGTCCGGACGTTGCCGCGCCGATCATCATCACCAATTCCGACTTCCGTTTCATCGTGACCGAACAGCTGGCCGAGGCCGGGGTCGATCCCGGCCCGATCCTGATCGAACCCACGCCGCGCAACACCGCGCCCGCGATCCTGTCGGCCATCCTTTACCTTGCCGCGCGCGACCCCGAGGCGCTGTTCCTCGTCATGCCTTCGGACCATGTCATTCCCGATCGCGATGCCTTCAACGCGGCCGTCCGGGCGGGTATGTCAGTCGCCGAGGCGGGGGGAATTGTCACCTTCGGTATCCGCCCCACTCGCGCCGAAACGGGCTATGGTTGGCTGGAACTCTCGCGCCAGACCGAAGGCGCAGCGCCCCAGCCGATCCCGCTCAAGCGCTTCGTCGAAAAGCCGAAAGTGGCGGCAGCGGAGCAGATGCTGGCCGATGGCCGCTACCTGTGGAACGCGGGCATCTTCCTGATGTCGGTCAGGACTGCCCTTGCGGCCTTCGAGGCCCATGCGCCGTCGATGCTGCCCCCCGTCCGCCGGGCGGTGGACGAGGCGAAGACCGATCTCGGCTTCCTGCGGCTGGCGGCCGAGCCCTGGGGGGAAGCCGAGGAAATCTCGATCGACTACGCGATCATGGAACGGGCGGCGAACCTGCAGGTCGTGCCCTTCGACGGCGAATGGTCCGATCTCGGCGACTGGGCGTCGGTCTGGCGCGAAGGCGAGCAGGATGCGGCGGGCAATGGCACCCACGGCCCGGTGACGGTCATGGGCTGCGAAGGCACGCTCCTGCGTGCGGAATCCGAGGCACAGGAACTTGTGGGCATCGGGCTGAAGGATCTGGTGGTGGTCGCCATGCCGGATGCGGTGCTGGTCGCCGACCGCTCCCGCGCGCAGGAGGTGAAGGAGGCGGTCGCGGTCCTCAAGGCCAAGGGCATGAAGCAGGCCGAGACCCTGCCCCGCGATCACCGGCCCTGGGGCTGGTTCGAGACGCTGGCGCTGTCAGACCGCTTTCAGGTCAAGCGCATCACCGTCCATCCAGGCGCGGCACTATCGCTGCAAAGCCACATGCATCGGTCCGAGCACTGGATCGTCGTCTCGGGCACTGCACGGGTAACCGTGAATGACGAGGTGAAACTCCTGTCGGAGAACCAGTCGGTCTACATCCCGCTCGGCGCCAAGCACCGGATGGAAAACCCCGGCAAGGTGCCGATGGTCCTGATCGAGGTGCAGACCGGCACTTACCTCGGCGAGGATGACATAATCCGTTACGACGACGTCTATGCCCGCGGTCAGGGGGCGAAGGGGTGAGTGGCGCGCAGCGTCCCGGCATGGCATAGGTCGGACATGGGAACCGTCCTTGCCAGCTACCTCATCAACCTGCCCCGCTCGGCCGACCGCCGGGAGCGGATGGAAGCGCAGCTGGGCGCGCTCGGCCTGCCTTATACGTTGATCCCCGGTGTCGATGGGCGCGCGGAATGGGAGAGGCTGAAAGGCGATCTCGACGAGCCGGCCTTCGTCGCGCATGTCGGCCGTCCTGTCTTGCCGGGCGAGATCGGCGCCTATCATGCCCATCTGAATGTCTGGCGGGCCTTCGTCGCCTCGGGCGCCGAGGTGGCGCTGGTGATGGAGGATGACGTGGTCTTCCATCCGGAATTCCGCGCCGCGCTTGATGCGGCTCTGTCGATCCGGGGCGACTGGGACTTCCTGAAGCTGAACAAGATTCGCGCCAAGCAGCCGATTGCCCAAGGCACCATCGGGCAATGGCAGCTCAACGCCTATCTCGGCCCTGCGACCGGGCTTGGCGCCTATCTGATCCGGCGAAGCCTGGCGGTAAGGCTCTTGCCCGCAATGCTGCCGATCACCCGGCCGATCGACCACGAGCTGGACCGCATTGCCGCCCATGATTTCCGCCATTTCGGGCTGGAGCCGTTTCCGAGCCATGTCGATGATGGCAACGAAAGCACGATCACCGGCACCGGGTTTGCCGCGGTGAAGAAATTCCCCTGGTATCGCCGCTTGCCCATGTATGGCACGCGCTGGCGCAACCAGTTCGGCAAGCTCTTCTGGCTGATGCGCAAGGGGCGGCTCTTTGCCCGCCGAACACCGCTTCAGCCAGGCAGCCGCCCGCCATTCTCGACCCAGTAATCGGCGATCCACTTCACCTGACCGTGGCCCATATGTGGGAAGCGGTCCCAGAAACCGGCATTGCGCCGGATCAGGTCGGCCGGTCGCGGCTCTCCGTGGAAGGCCAGAACTCTTGCATCCTTGGGCGGCAGTTTCGGCGGCAGGAAGAGGTCGAGACCGATCGGCTGGCGCAGGTGGCGCTTGAAGCTGATGACCCAGCCTGCCGGCCAGTAATCCATCGACGAGGCCGTTGCGCCGACCCATTCCTGTTCGATCACGTACTCATCCGCGGCCTTCTGCGGGGCGGCAAGGAAGCGGTCGAGGATCTGCGCCTCCTGCCCGAGGTTGAAGGCGAACAGGCAGGTGCCGGGGGCGGGCTTGGCCTTGCCCGTGGGGTTCGGCCGCCAGTCCTCGCCCATGTCGGTGGTCACGAAGCCCGACGGATAGTCGAAAAATGCATCGAGATTGCCGCAGATCACCATGTCGAGGTCGATGAACAGCGCGCGCCCGTTCAGCCCGTAAAGGTCTGCGGCGTAGATCACGACCTTCTTCCACTGGCCGCTGCGCTCCATCCCTTCGGAGAGCTTCAGCTCGGGAATCGGAAAGGCTTCGATCCCATCGAAAAATCCTGTTGAATCATCGGTCAGGCAGACGAACCTGAAGTCGCCTGTCAGGTTTTTGCGACAAGCCGAGTAAAGCACGTTCACATAATCCGCGGGGTAGAGCGTACCCCACTTCATGCAAAGGATGACCCGGTCCTTACCGCTCACGGCCAGGCCCCCCAGGTGTCGCGCAGGTAGTCGACGGCGTGGCGGTCGGCGGCCTCGCGACCGACGCCCTGCTCGACATGGTCCGTCAGAGCCGCAACCTTGTCGAAATGGCTGTTGGCATAAACCGGCCGCGCCATGCCGTTGACCCAGACCTTGAAGCCGTTCGAATAGGCCATGCCCGACAGCCAGACATCATCGACGGTCCAGACCACAGGCGGTATGTCCCAGGTCGCCGTCGGGAATGCGTCGACGGGGATCAGCGCGCCCAGAAATCCTTCGAAGACATCGGCATAGCCGGACGTCGCATAGATCTTGCGCGGCGGGTGCCAGAAGTTCAGCGAGGCGATGCGGCGCAGGCGGTATCCGAGAGTCCGCCCCCGGTCCGGTGCCAGTTCGGCGCGGGGCTGCTCGGCCGCCTTGCGGACGATGCCGAAACGGTCGGCGATATTCCAGCCACGTTCGCAGACGATGTCGTCCGGCCGTTCCTTTCGCCCCTCGACGAAGCGCGCGACCCAGCCGCGGTCCTGGATGCGGTCATCGTCGCACAGGAGAAGGTCGGTCTCCGTCCCTCTCCAACGGGCGGCGGCGGGCAACACCTTGCTGGCAGGACCATAGTCGACATCGTCCTCGACCACCTCGACCCAGTAAGGCAGCGCCGGCAGCGACGGCCGGGGGCCGGGAAAGCGGCGGTACTCACGCGGGACATGCAGTTCCACACGGTCCGGCCGGTGGGTCTGTCGCCCGATCGAGGCCAGCTTGCGCGGCAGGTTCGCATAGCGCGGCGGGATGCTGGTGAGGGTGACGACGATCTGTCTCTTGGCCATGGAACCATCCGGAACGGGGATCGCCCGCTGATAGCCCGTTCGCGCCGCCGAGAAAAGGCTGATGGCTGTCGGGCCTTGACGCAGACCGCTCCGGGGCGCGACACCATGGCCTGCAATTCCCGCCGGTGCATCTTGGCCTTCACCTTCCGACAACTTCAGTTTTTCGTCGCCGCCGCCGAACAGGGCAGCGTCTCGGGCGCCGCGCGCGCACTGTCGATCAGCCAGTCCTCGGTGACCGAAGCGATCCGGGCCCTGGAGGACGATCTGGGCGTGATCCTGTTTGACCGGCAGGCACGGGGCCTTGGCCTGACCCACAAGGGCAGCCTCTTCCTGCGCCATGCCCGCCAGATCCTAGGCGACGTCGCCACCGCCCGCATGGCCTTTGCCGAGGAGGAAGGCGGCGGCACCGGGCGGTTGTCGCTTGGCGTAACCAGCCTCGTCGCCGGTTACGTCCTGTCCGACATCCTCAGCCGCTATCGCCGCGCCCATCCGCAGGTCGAGCTGAACGTAATCGAGGATTCGGGCGAATACCTGCAGCACCTGCTGATCGGCGGCGAGTTGGATGTGGCGGTGCTGCTGACCTCTTCCATCCGCGACCGAATGGCGATGCAGGTGGAAACGCTGGTCGTCTCGCCCTACCGGCTGTGGTTGCCGCTTGGTCACGCGCTGACCGGGGCGGAGTCGATCGCGCTCGACCAACTGGGCGGCGAGCCGATGATCCAGCTCATGGTCGACGAGATCGAGGAGTCGATGCGGGCGCTGATGGGCGCGCTGAAGGTGCGGCCGCAGATCGCCTTCCGCACAAGATCCGTTGAGGCGGTGCGCAGTCTTGTCGCCACGGGGGCGGGAATCGCGATTCTTCCGGGGCTTATGTACCGGCCCTGGTCACTGGAGGGCGACCGGATCGAGATCCGCGACGTGTCGGGCGACCTGCCGACCATCCAGGTGGGCCTTGCCTGGCGGCGGGGGGCGCCGTTGTCGACCCCGGCCCTCAACTTCGTCCGCGCTGCCCAAAGCGCGGTGACCGCAAGTTCCCTTCCGGAACGCTGACCTATCGGCAAATCCGATATTACCTTTCCGCGTTTTGTTATTGCGAAAGGTCGTCGGGCAATCTCTTCTTGTTGCATCAAGACAGGCCGACTCCATCGGCCGGATGCAACAGGGAGACTATCGATGAAGACACTGACCCTCTGGGGTTCGACGGCGCTGTCCATCGTGATGGCCGTGACCCCGGCGCTGGCCCAGATGACCGAGGTCGGCGCAGGCGAAGGCGAACTGAACATCGTGGCCTGGGCCGGCTACATCGAGCGCGGCGAAACCGACAAGGCCTATGACTGGGTGACCAAGTTCGAGGCCGACTCGGGCTGCAAGATCAACGTCAAGACCGCCGCCACCTCGGACGAGATGGTGGCGCTGATGAACGAAGGCGGCTTTGACCTTGTCACCGCTTCGGGCGACGCCTCGCTGCGGCTGGTTGCCGGCAAGAAGGTCCAGCCCATCAACACCGACCTGATCCCGTCCTGGTCGAAGGTCGACGACCGGCTGAAGGACGCCCCCTGGCACACGGTCGGCGGCGTCCATTACGGCGTGCCCTACCAGTGGGGCCCGAACGTGTTGATGTACAACACCGATGCCTTCAAGGGCGAGGCGCCGAAATCCTGGTCAGTGGTGTTCGAAGAGCAGACCCTGCCCGACGGCAAGTCGAACAAGGGTCGGGTCCAGGCCTATGACGGCCCGATCTACATCGCCGATGCCGCGCTTTACCTGATGAAGCACAAACCGGAACTTGGGATCACCTCGCCCTATGAACTGAACGAGGACCAGTATCAGGCGGCACTGGAACTGCTGCGCGGCCAGCGCGACCTTGTCAGCCGCTACTGGCATGACGCGATGATCCAGATCGACGACTTCAAGAACGAAGGCGTCGTCGCATCGGGCTCGTGGCCGTTCCAGGTCAACCTGCTCGAGGCCGACAAGCAGCCGATCGCCTCAACCATCCCGGAAGAAGGCGCGACCGGCTGGGCCGACACGCTGATGCTGCATTCCGATGCCGCACATCCGAACTGCGCCTACAAATTCCTCGAGCATTCGCTGAATTCCAACCTGCAATCCGACCTTGCCGTCTGGTTCGGTTCGAACCCGGCGGTTCCGGCGGCCTGCACCGACGGCAGCGGCATGCTGAACAAGGAAACCTGCACGCTGAACGGCTTCGATGACTTCGACAAGATCCACTTCTGGACCACGCCGACCGCGAACTGCGCCCAAGGGGAAGGCGCCTGCGTTCCCTACTATCGTTGGGTGTCCGATTATATCGGCGTGATCGGCGGCCGCTGAGACCCGGGATTACGAAGAACGGGCGGCCGGCGGCCCCACCGCCAGACCGCCCGCAGATCTGCAAACCAACCTTTGCGCCCCGGCATGTCCGGGGCGTCTCTCCTGCCCTGACCGGGCAGGCAAGGATAGATACATGACCGCAGCTGTCGAATTTCGCAATGTAACCCGCCATTTCGGCCCGGTCCGCGCCGTGGACGGAGTGGACCTGACCATCGCCGAAGGGTCGTTCTTCGCGATGCTCGGCCCGTCCGGCTCGGGCAAGACGACCTGCCTGCGGCTGATCTCGGGCTTTGACGCGCCGACCGGCGGCGAGATCCGCATCTTCGGCGAGGACTCGGGACATGTGCCGCCCAACCGGCGCAACGTGAACACGGTTTTCCAGGACTACGCGCTGTTTCCGCACATGACGGTCCGCGACAACGTTGCCTATGGCCTGATGGTGCGCGGCGTGGACAAGACCACCCGCCGCAACAAGGCGGAAGAGATGCTGGCACTGGTGAAGCTCGCCGGCTACGGTGACCGCAAGCCGGGGCAACTGTCCGGCGGCCAGCGGCAGAGGGTGGCGCTGGCCCGCGCGCTGGTGAACGAGCCGCGCGTCCTGCTTCTGGACGAGCCGCTCGGCGCGCTGGACCTGAAGTTGCGCGAGTCGATGCAGGATGAACTCAAGGCGCTGCAACAGCGCCTGGGCATTACCTTTGTCTTCGTCACCCATGACCAGGGCGAGGCGCTGAGCATGGCCGATCAGGTCGCCGTCTTTGCCAATGGCAAGGTCGCGCAGGTGGGCAGCCCGACCGACATCTACGAACGCCCGGCAACAAAGTTCGTGGCCGATTTCGTCGGTTCCTCCAACGTCTTGCCGCCCGCCCTGAGCCGCCAGTTCGGCGGTCCGGATGCCTGGTGCAGCCTGCGCCCCGAGGCGATCCGCGTGGTTGAAGGCGGGGGACAGGTCACCGGCACCGCCGGATCGGCGCGCTACCTCGGCGCCGGGACGAAGCTGGCCGTGCATCTGGGCCGAGGCGAAGACATGGAAATCAGCGTTGTCCTGCCTCCTGGTCAGGCGGTGCCCGCTCCGGGAACGACCGTCGCGCTCCGGCCCATGTCCGGGGCGCTGCATGTGATGGCAGGCGAGAAATGACCGTTCGTCCCGCCACCCTGCCCGTCCGCGGGTTCGGCGACCGGCTGTCGGACCTGTTCTGGCGCCGGCCGCGGCTGCTCCTGCTCCTGCTGATCGCGCCGCCGCTTCTGTGGCTGGGCGTGGTCTATCTGGGCTCGCTCTTCGCGCTGCTTCTGCAAAGCTTCTACTCGATCGACGAGTATTCGGGCATCGTCGTCCCCGAGTTCACGCTCAAGACCTATGCCGAGCTGATCCGGCCCTCGAACTTTGACATCATCGTTCGGACGGTGGTCATGGCGGCGGCGGTCACGGCAGGTTGCATCGTCATCGCCTTCCCCATCGCCTATTTCGCCGCCCGATACGCGCGGGGGCGCTGGAAGGCGGCGTTCTATCTGGGGGTGATGCTGCCCCTGTGGTCGAGCTACCTCGTCAAGGTCTATGCCTGGAAGCTGATCCTGGCCAAAGAGGGGATCGTCACCTGGGCGGCGGACAAGACCGCGACGTCGGGGATCCTCGACGCGCTGCTGTCGGTCCCCGTCATCGGGGGGAACTCGCTTTCGACCTCCTATATCGGGACCTGGATCGTCTTCGTCTATGTCTGGATCCCCTACATGATCCTGCCGATGCAGGCGGCGCTCGAGCGTGTGCCGGTGTCGATGATCGAGGCTTCGGCCGATCTGGGCGCCTCGTCCGGGCAGACGCTGCGGACGGTGATCCTGCCGCTGGCGCTGCCGGGCGTTATCGCGGGGTCGATCTTCACCTTCTCGCTGACGCTTGGCGACTACATCATCCCGCAGATCGTCGGGTCGTCGCGGCTGTTCATCGGGCAGGCCGTGTACACGCTGCAGGGCACGGCCGGGAACATCCCGCTCGCCGCCGCCTTCGCCGTGGTGCCGATCGTGGTGATGCTGGTCTACCTGACCATCGCCAAGCGCATGGGGGCCTTCGATGCACTCTGACGCCCGCGCCTCCTGGGGATTGAGGATCGGGGCCACGCTTGGCCTTCTGTTCCTGCACCTGCCGATCGCGCTGATCTTCCTTTACGCCTTCACCACCGAGGAGAAGAGCTATCAGTTCCCGCCGCCGGGGCTGACGCTGAAATGGTTCGCCGTCGCCTGGAACCGGCCCGACATCTGGCCGCCGCTGTTCCTGTCGCTGAAGGTCGCCTCCATCGCAACGGCGCTGGCACTTGTCCTGGGTACCCTTTGCGCCGCCGCAATGACCCGGACGAGGTTCTTTGGTCGCGATCAGGTCACGCTTCTGGTCCTGCTGCCGATCGCGCTGCCCGGCATCATCACCGGCATGTCGCTGCGGTCTGCCTTCGCGATGATGGATATCCCGTTCTCGACCTGGACGATCGTCCTTGGCCACGCGACCTTCTGCATCGTCATCGTCTACAACAATGCCGTCGCCCGGTTCCGGCGGCTTTCGGGATCGATCGTCGAAGCCTCGACCGACCTCGGCGCCAACGGGTTCCAGACCTTCCGCCATGTGATCCTGCCGAATCTGGGGTCGGCCCTCTTGGCGGGCGGCATGCTGGCCTTCGCCCTGTCCTTTGACGAGGTGATCGTCACCACCTTCACCGCAGGGCAGCAATCGACCCTGCCGATCTGGATGCTTCAGGAACTGATCCGCCCGCGTCAGCGGCCGGTGACGAACGTGGTCGCCATCGTCGTCTTTGCTGCGACCTTCGTGCCGATCCTGATCGCCTACTACCTGACCCGCGAAGGCGCCGAGACGGCCGGCGGGGGAAAATGAAGGGAGAAGTCCAAATGGACACCAAAGCTGACACCATCGACACCGCGCTTCTGGTTGGCGGCCAATTCGAGCCGGGCCAGGAGGCGCGCGAACAGGTCCTCAACCCCCGGACCGGCGGGCTGATCCTGGAACTGGCCGAGGCGTCGACCGCCCAGGTCGACCGCGCCGTAGCCGCTGCCCGCAAGGCCTTCGAGAGCTGGTCGCGGACCACCCCGGCCGAACGCTCGGCCGCGCTTCTGCGGATTGCCGACCGGGTCGAAGCTGAAGCGGCGGGCTTTGCCGCGCTCGAGGCGCTGAACTGCGGCAAGCCGATCAACGCGGCGCGCAATGACGAGATCCCTGCGATCGTGGACTGCTACCGCTTCTTCGCGGGCGCCGTGCGTTGCCAGCACGGGGCGGTCGCGGGGGAATACCTGGCGGGCCATACCAGCATGATCCGGCGCGACCCGGTGGGCGTGGTCGCCTCGATCGCGCCGTGGAACTATCCGCTGATGATGATGGCCTGGAAGCTGGCCCCGGCCATCGGCGGCGGCAACTGCGTGGTGTTCAAGCCGAGCGAACAGACGCCTCTGACCGCGATCAAGATGGCACGTATCCTGGCCGAAGAACTGCCCGAAGGCGTGGTCTCGGTGATCGCGGGGCGCGGACAGACGGTGGGCAGCTACCTCATCAACCATCCGGGCGTCGACATGATCAGCCTGACGGGCGACGTGGCGACCGGCAAGAAGATGCTGGATGCCGCCGCCAAGACGGTAAAGCGCACCCATCTGGAACTGGGCGGCAAGGCCCCGGTCGTGGTGTTCGACGACGCCGATGTGGGCGCGGTGGTCGAAGGGCTGCGCGCTTTCGGCTACTACAACGCCGGGCAGGACTGCACGGCGGCCTGCCGGATCTATGCCGGCAAGAAGGTGTACGACAAGCTGGTGGCGGATCTGAGTTCAGCCGTGTCCACCATCGCGCTTGGCCGCGAGGACGACACAGAGAACGAGATCGGGCCGCTGATCTCGCTCCGCCAGCGCGACCGGGTCGCGAGTTTCGTCGAACGGGCGCGGGAACTGCCGCATGTCGAGGTGACAACGGGGGGCGCGCGGATGGACGAAGGGTTCTATTACAGGCCCACCGTCATCGCCGGGGCGCGGCAGGAGGACGAGATCGTCCGGCGCGAGGTCTTCGGGCCGGTCGTGTCGATCACGCCCTTCTCGGATGTGGATCAGGCGGTCGACTGGGCCAATGACAGCGACTATGGGCTTGCATCGAGCGTCTGGACGAGGGACGTGGGCCGGGCGATGGCGACCGCGGCGCGGCTGCGCTATGGCTGCACCTGGATCAACACCCATTTCATGCTGGTCAACGAGATGCCGCATGGCGGGATCAAGCAGTCGGGCTATGGCAAGGACATGAGCGCCTATGCGTTGGAGGATTACACCTTCGTCCGGCATGTGATGGTCAAACACGGCTGAGGGCTGTGATTGTGGGAAGCGTCGGAGCGGGGGCTGTCTTCCCCCGCGCCCCCGAGGATATTTGGAAACAGAAGAACAGGATTTGGGTAAGGAATCCTCTCACGCGGCGTGAGCTTTTCTGCACATTTATTTGACGTTATTGTATTATCCAGTTGCGCTGTTTTCCGGCCGACAGCGCTCGGTCGGGTCGGCGCGTCTTAACCGTTACGACGCAGGATCGGGGCATTCGTCATCGGAGGAAGCCCCATGTCCGAGGTCTCGGCGGTTCTTGCCCTGCCCTATATCCAGCCCGCCCAGGCCCAGAAGCATGTGACCCATAACGAGGCGCTGCGGGTGCTGGATGTGATCGTCCAATTGGCGGTCAGGTCACGCAGCCAGACCGTGCCGCCGACGGAACCGGTTCCCGGAGAGCGCCATATCGTCGGCGGGGGCGCGACGGGGGCCTGGGCCGGTCAGGACAGCAAGATCGCGGTCTATGATATCGAAGGCTGGGTGTTCTTCACCCCGCTGCCGGGCTGGCGGGCCGAAGTGGTGGGCGATGGCGCGAGCGTCGTGTTCGACGGCAGCGCCTGGACGACGCGCGGGGTGCCGCTGTCGGTCGACCGGCTGGGCATCAATACCAGTCCGGATGCTACGAACCGGTTTGCCGTAGCCTCTGCCGCGACGCTTCTGACCCACGAAGGCGCCGGCCACCAGTTGAAGGTCAACAAGGCGACCGTCACGGATACGGCGAGCCTCCTGTTTCAGACCGGGTTTTCGGGCCGGGCCGAGATGGGGCTGGCCGGCAACGACGATTTCTCGATCAAGGTCTCTTCCAACGGAACCGTGTTTGCCGAGGGCCTGCGGGTCGGTGCCGGCGGGACGGCGAGCCTGCCCGGTGGGGCGCTTTTGCCGGATGGCACGGTGGCGTTGCCCGGCCTGCGTTTTGCCGGCGATGTTGATACCGGCCTGGCGCGGCCCGGGGCGGATCAGATCGGACTGGTGGCCGGGGGTGTGCAGCGGGCGCTTTTGTCGGGCACGGCCCTGCAACTGGACGTGCCTCTGGTCGGGACGGCGGTAAGCACGGGCAGCCATGACGCGACCCCGGGGCGGGTGGCGCGGATTTTTGCCTCTGGCGGGATCTTCGGTCTGGGCGTGGCGCAAGGGCAGACGCTTGGGAGTGCTGTGACGGACGCGTCGGCGGTGGCGGTCTCCGGGTTCTATCGGACAGACATGGCGACGACGAACCTGCCTGTCGCGGCGGCGTCGGGTCTGCTCGAGGTGTTCCACGGCGCCGGTGGGGACAGCGTGCATCAACGCTGGACCGCGACCTCGGCCGATGCCGCGACGCGGACCTGGCTGAGACGGTCGTCCGGCGGCGCCTGGACGGGTTGGTCGCTGGTCATGACACAGTCAACTCTGGTGGGGACGGTAAGCCAGAGCGGAGGTCTACCGACCGGTGCGGCGATCGAGCGCGGCAGCAACGCCAATGGCGAATACTCGCGCTTTGCCGACGGTACCCAGATCTGCACGATCGCGGGACTGTCGGTTTCGAACGCTTCGACGGCGACAGGTGCGCTCTACCGTTCAGGGAGCGTCTTCTGGAGCTACCCGGCCTCCTTCATCGCGCTGCCGGTCGTGAAGGGCGAAGTCGATGACAGCGATGCCTGGGCGGTGGGAGGCACGCCGACGCTGACGCAGATCGGTTTCAGGGCGGTTTCCGCCGTTTCGAAATCAGCGGCGCTGTCAATCCGGGCGTTGGCGGTCGGCCGCTGGTTCTGATCGCGGATTGCCAAAATGCCGTCGTGACAGTGCCATGGTGAGTTGCTATCTCCGCGAAGGGTCGAGAGAAAGGAGCCTTCGTGGAGATCGAACTGACGAGCCTTCCGGGCGTCCTGATCCTGACGCCGCGCCGGTTCGGTGATGCGCGGGGCTTCTTCAGTGAAAGCTGGAACAAGCTGACGCATGCGCAGCATGGGCTGACCTATGATTTCGTGCAGGACAACCATTCAGTTTCGGCACAGGTCGGCACGGTGCGGGGCTTGCATTTCCAGCGTCCGCCCCATGCCCAGACCAAGCTTGTGCGCTGCGGGCGGGGAAGTCTGTTCGACGTGGCCGTGGACATCCGGACCGGCAGTCCCACCTATGGCAAATGGGTGGGCGTGGAACTGAGCGCCGAGAATGGCAAGCAATTGCTGATCCCCGCGGGCTTCCTGCATGGTTTCGCGACACGCGAGCCGGAGACCGAGATTGTCTATAAATGTACGGATTACTATGCGCCGGATTGCGATGGCGCGGTGCGCTTCGACGATCCGGCGATCGGGATCGACTGGGGCCTGACCGGCGAGCCGGTGCTGAGCGGCAAGGATCGCGACGCGCCGCTGCTATCGGAGATCGGCAACCCGTTTGTTCTTGAAGGATAGAGCGATGAAGATTCTCGTGACCGGCGGGGCCGGGTTCATTGGCTCGGCCGTCGTGCGCCACGCCGTGCGGGCGGGGCATTCCGTCATCAATGTCGACGCCCTGACCTATGCCGCCAATCTGGCGAACGTGGCCCCGGTGGCCAACAGTCCGCTTTACGTTTTCGAACAAGTCGACATCCGGAACCGGGCCGAACTGGACCGGTTGTTTGCAGAATATCAACCTGACGCGGTGATGCACCTTGCGGCCGAGAGCCATGTCGACCGCTCGATCGACGGGCCGGGCGATTTCATCGAGACGAACATCACCGGCACCTTCAACATGCTGGAGGCCGCCCGCGCCTACTGGGTGCGGAAGGGCAAGCCCGAGGATTTCCGGTTCCATCACATCTCGACCGATGAGGTCTATGGCACCCTGGGCGACACCGGTCAGTTCACCGAAGAGACGCCCTATGCGCCGAATTCGCCCTACTCCGCCTCGAAGGCGGCGAGCGACCATCTGGTGCGCGCCTGGCATGAGACCTACGGCCTGCCGGTGCTGGTGACGAACTGCTCGAACAACTACGGGCCCTATCATTTCCCGGAAAAGCTGATCCCGGTGGTGATCCTGAAGGCGCTGGCCGGTGAGCCGATCCCGGTTTACGGCAAGGGCGAGAACGTGCGCGACTGGCTGTATGTCGAGGACCATGCCGATGCGCTGCTGACGGTGGTCGAGAAGGGCGAGGTCGGGCGGACCTACAATATCGGCGGCGAGAATGAGCGCACGAACATCGCGCTGGTGCGGACGATCTGTGAGATTCTCGACCAGAAGCGGCCCAAGGCGGCGCCCTATGCCGAGCAGATCACCTTTGTCGCGGATCGCCCCGGCCACGACCTGCGCTATGCGATCGACCCGACTCGCATCCGCGAGGAACTCGGCTGGCGGCCGTCGGTGACGGTCGAGGAAGGGCTGGAGCGGACGGTGCAGTGGTATCTCGACAACGAGGACTGGTGGCGGCCGCTGATGGATCGCACCGGCGTCGGGCAGCGGCTGGGTGTGAAGTCCTGATCAAGCGGCTATTGTGCCCCTGCAAGCATTTTGCCCTAGTGTTGCCTGATCGGTATCGCATTCTGGCGTCATGGCCGGCGCAGGTGTTCGAGGAAGGCGGAGAATGAGACTTCTGGTATTCGGCGCGACGGGCCAGGTGGCGCGGGAGTTGCAGCGGCTGGAGCCGGAGGCGTCCTATCTTTCACGCGCCGAGGCCGATTTGATGGATCCTGCGGCCTGCGCCGCGGCGATCACGGCTTCGGATGCCGAGGCAGTAATCAACGCCGCAGCCTGGACGGCGGTCGACAAGGCCGAGGTCGAGGAAGTGGCGGCGCGGGTGGTGAACTGTGATGCGCCGGGCGCGATGGCGCGGGCGGCGGCGGCGAAGGGCGTGCCCTTCCTGCATGTCTCGACCGATTACGTCTTCGACGGGTCGGGGACGCGGGCCTGGCGGCCGGACGACACGACCGGTCCTCTTGGCGCCTATGGCCGGTCGAAGCTCGCGGGGGAACGGGAAGTCCATGCGGCGGGCGGGCGCTTTGTCATCCTGCGCACTTCCTGGGTGTTTTCCGCGCATGGCACGAATTTCGTGAAGACCATGCTGCGGCTGGCGCAGTCGCGCGACGCCCTGACGGTTGTGTCAGACCAGATCGGCGGGCCGACGGCGGCGGTCGACATTGCGGCGACGCTGCTTGACATGGCGCGGCTTCTGCACCGGGGCGACGGGGCGCCGGGAACCTATCATTACTCGGGCGCGCCGGATGTCTCCTGGGCGGATTTCGCGCGCGAGATCTTCCGGCAGGCGGGCAAGGCGGTAAAGGTCACCGACATCGCGACAGAGGCCTACCCGACACCGGCGAAGCGCCCGCACAATTCGCGGCTTGATTGCCGGACGACGGAACTGATGTTCGGCATCACGCGCCCGGACTGGCGAGCCAGCCTGCATCGCATTCTCAAGGAAATTGGAGAAATCTGACGTGACGACACGCAAGGGCATCATTCTGGCCGGCGGGTCCGGTACACGGCTTTACCCGATCACGGTGGCGGTTTCGAAGCAGCTGCTGCCAATCTACGACAAGCCGATGATCTATTATCCGCTCTCGGTGCTGATGCTGGCGGGCATCCGCGAGATCGCGATCATCACCACGCCGCAGGATGCCGATCAGTTCAAGCGCGCTCTTGGCGACGGCAGCCAATGGGGTCTGAGCTTTACCTTCATCCAGCAGCCCTCGCCCGACGGGCTAGCGCAGGCCTATCTGCTGGCCGAGGATTTCCTGGCGGGCGCCCCGTCGGCCATGGTGCTGGGCGACAACATCTTTTACGGCCACGGCCTGCCTGAATTGCTGGAGGCGGCCGACGGGCAGACCGCCGGCGGAACCGTGTTCGGCTATCAGGTCTCTGACCCGGAGCGTTATGGCGTCGTGGCCTTCGGCGCGGATGGGCAGGTCACCTCGATCATCGAAAAGCCGAAGGTTCCGCCGTCGAACTTCGCCGTGACGGGGCTTTACTTCCTGGACGGGACGGCGCCGGAGCGGGCGAAGAAGGTCAAGCCCTCCGAACGGGGCGAGCTGGAGATCACCACGCTGCTGGAGATGTATCTGGCCGATGGCCAGCTGTCGGTGCAGCGGATGGGGCGCGGCTATGCCTGGCTCGACACCGGGACCCATGCCAGCCTTCTGGAAGCGGGGAACTTCGTTCGCACGCTGGAAGACCGGCAGGGTCTGCAATCCGGGTGCCCCGAGGAGATCGCCTATCAAATGGGATGGATCAGCAAGTCCGATCTGCTGGCGATGGCCGAGACCTACCGCAAGAACGATTATGGCGCCTATCTGAAGAAGGTGGCCGAGCGGGGCTGAGTGGGCGCCCCCAAAAGGGTGCTGACATGGGCAAGCCAGCGGAAACCAGCATCATCGAGATTCGGAACGACCGCTCGGCGATATGCCGTGCGATCCTTGACGCCTTGCCAGACTGGTTCGGCATCCCCGAGGCGATCGACGATTATTCGGCCCAAGCAACCGCCCTGCCAATGATCGGCGCGTCTTCTGCTGACGGCAAGGTGCTTGGCTTCCTGTCGCTCAGGCGCCAGACGGACGCCGTCTGCGAAATCTATGTCCTGGGGGTTATGTCCGACTGGCACGGCCGCGGGATCGGGCGGAGGCTGATGGAGGCTGCGGCGCAACGGGCCCGGCAGGATGGTGCCCGTTATCTGAGCGTGAAAACGCTGGCGCCGGAGGCGGGCGATCCGGCCTATCTGCGAACACTGGGATTCTACGAGGCGCTTGGTTTTGTTCCGGTCGAGGTGTTCCCGACACTCTGGTCGCCGGGAAACCCCTGCCTTCTGATGATCAAGCCGCTTTGATTGCTACTTTCCACTCAGCGCCATGAGCTGCGCATTGCCGGGATTGGCGGCGAGCGCCTGCTTCAGGGTCTGCTGCGCGCCGGCCTGATCGCCGAGGGCGGCGAGGATGCGGACCTGGATCGACCAGGCATCGACCAACTGCGGATCAAGGCTGGTCGCGGTCTGGAACGCTTGCAAAGCGAGCGGGAAGTTGCGCATCTGGAGCGCCGCCCCGCCAATTTGCAGATGGGTTTCGGGAAAATCGGTGCGGGTGCGAAGAGCCTGCTGCCATTCGGCGATTGCCTTGCCCAACGCCTCGGCCTGTGCCGAACCGGGCTCCGGCCGGGCATCGAGCAGCGCCTTGGCGGCCGACTCGCGGACTGAACGGGTGGGATCGCCCAAGGCCGGCATAAGGACCGCCAGCCGCTGATCAGGCGGCAAGGCACCGAGCGCCCCGGCCGCCGCGGCCCGGACCAGCGGGTCAGGATCGGCAAGCAAGGTCTCGACCCGACCTGCGGAGGCGGCATGACCCGCCTGCCCCAGAAGCTCGATCGCGGAAGCACGGACAATGCCGGGGCCATCCGTCCACTCGGCAAGAGCCAGCAGCGCCTGAACCTGCTTGGTCGGGTCGGCCTGTGCGGCCGCAAGGGTGGTGCCATAATGCGGGCCGCGGTGGGTGCTGTCGGGGAACCACCCGGCGACCTGTTCGGCGGCCCAGGCGGGGTCCTTGTCGGTGTGGCAGGCGGTGCAGGTGTCGGGCGCGCCGGTCTTGTCTGCCAGATCTGGGCGCGGGATGCGGAAGCTGTGATCGCGGCGCGTGTCGACGCCCATGTAGGTGCGCTCGATCATGTGGCACGAGACGCATTGCGCGCCGGGGCTGCCTTCGGGATGGTGAGTGTGTTCGGGGCCGTCGAAGACCTGAAGCGGCAGCGAGGGGAAGCGAGGATTGCCCGCCGGCGAATGGCACTGGGTGCAGACGGCATTGCCTTCGGCCTTGCGCTCCATCGTATGGGGGTCGTGGCAATCGGTGCATCGCACGCCCTTGGCGAACATCTTCGACTGCAGGAACGATCCCCCTTCGTAGACCTCGTCGAGGATCTGGCCATCGGCAAAGTAGGTCCCGGGTCGAAGAAGCGACAGGGTATAGACGTCGTGATAGTCGGTCCCAGGCAGCATGTTGCCGTCGATCATCGCCTCGCGCCGGGAATGGCAGGCCATGCATTGGCCGACCTCGGCTGTCTGGCTGGACAGGTCCACGGTGAGGCCGAGCGCGGTAAGGCCCTTGGCGAGTTGGGTCGCGTCGGGCTTTTCCGTCCAGGCGACATGGGCAGATCCCGGCCCGTGACAGGCTTCGCAGCCGACGCCGATCTCGGACATCTTCGGCGCGTAAGTGCGGGACTTGTCGTCGTAGTTGCGGCTGTAGCCGGTCGCATGGCATTCGGCGCAGCGCGCCTCCCAGCTCTTGTAGGGACCGGTCCAATGCAGGCCGTCGCCGGGCGGCGGGTTCTGGTCGGCGAACACGGGATACCAGCGCTTGCCCTCGACATCCCAGGCGATGTCATAGGCCTGCGTGCGCCCGGGTTCCGGTGACAGCAGGTATTGCTGGAGCGGACGGATACCGGCAACACCCACGACCTTGTAGGCGCGGCGCTGGCCGTCGGGGCCTTCCGTCTCGATCATGTAGTCGGCGCCCTGGCGGAAGAAGCGGCTGATTTGACCGCCGTGGTCAAAGGTCACATCGCCGAAATCGCCCAGGACCGAAGTTTCGGATGGGATCATCCAGGCGTGGGCGTGATCCGATTTCGCCCAATCCGCCGAAGCGGCCGCATGGCACGTGGTGCAGGCGGCAGATCCGACATAGGCGGGCGTAGCATCCTGGGCCAGCAGCCGGAGCGGAATCAGGACGACCAGGGCAATCAGCGTGGACAATCCAAATCGAACGATGGTCACGCCATGATTCCTTGCAATGCAGCCGGACCGCGGCCCCGCGCCGAGGGTCGAGGGTCGTGGCAGCGAAGTCAACGCCCCCGGTCAGTCACGAAGTCGGCGAAACTGGGTCGGTGCATGGCCGGTCCAGCGCCTGACCGCCCGTGTCAGCGCCGATTGCCGCCGATACCCCAGTCGGCGCGACAGTTCCGCCATGCTGACCTTGCCCTCGCGAAGGGCCGACAGCGCGATTTCGCGGCGGACGGACTCTAGAACTTCCGAAAAGCCCGTACCTTGCTCGGCCAGGCGGCGCTGGAGGGTGCGTGGACTGGTTCCCGTATCACGGGCAACCGCGGCAACTGTGACTTCACCCTTCTCGAGCAGGTCCCGCATGGTATTCCGGACCGCGTCGATCCATGCTTCCCTGGCGCGCGGACCCGACTTCATTCGTTACCCCATCTTACATGCACGCCACCAATGTAGCGCCTCCGCTGCAAGGCTCTTGCCTTGGCGCGCCAAGCGCTGATGCAGCGAGTTACTCCAGCGCTGCAATCATGTTGCGGACCACCGGATAGATTTCGGCTTCCCACTTCCGGCCGTTGAAGACGCCATAATGCCCGACATTCGCTTGCAGGTGATGGCGCTTCAGATGCGGGCGGAGCGAGGAGCAGAGTTCGTGCGCCGCCGCAGTCTGGCCCATGCCGCAGATGTCGTCGCGCCCCCCCTCGACCGTCAGCAGCGCCGTCTTGCGGATGGCCCCCGGGTTCACCTTGCGGCCACGATAGGTGAAGTCGCCGGTGGCAAGTTCGGCCCGCTGGAAAACCCGGTCGATGGTTTCCAGGTAGAATTCCTCGGTCAGGTCGAGTACCGCGAAGTATTCGTCGTAAAACTCCTTGATCTTCTCGGCCTCGGCGTGTTCGCCGGCCACGAGATGATCGTAGAGCTTGCGGTGCTGCGCCTTGTGGCGATCCATGTTCATCTGCATGAAGGCGGTCAGCTGCACGAAGCCCGGATAGACGCGGCGGCCAGCGCCAGGAAAACGCCCGGGCACGCTGGCAATGACGTTCTGTCGAAACCAGTTGATCGGCTTTTCATTTGCCAGGTCGTTCACCACCGTCGGGCTTTCGCGCACATCCACCGGGCCGGCCATCAGCGTCAGCGTCCGGGGAGTGGCTGGGTTGTGTTCTTCCGACATGACGGCCACAGCAGCCAGCGCCTGCACGCAGGGCTGGCACACCGCGAGCAGATGCGCGCCCGGGCCGATCTCCTCGAGGAACCGGACGATGTAGCCGACGTAATCCTCGACCCCGAAATCGCCTGCGGAACGTGGCACGTCGCGGGCATTCTTCCAGTCCGTGATGTAGACGTCATGGTCGCGGAGCAACGTCCGGACCGTTCCGGCAAGCAACGTGGCGAAATGACCCGACAGCGGCGCGGTGACCAGCACCTTGGGCAGGGGCGTCTCGGACGGCCTTGCGAAATGCACCAGCTGTCCAAACGGCAGATCAAGCGTGACTTCCTCGGTGACCGGCACCTCGCGGTTGCCGGCCAGAACGCTGCCGATGCCGAAGGCCGGGCGATCGTGCGTCAGGCGGAAGCGCGATGTCATCTCGAGCCCGGCCACGGTATGGCGCGAAAGCCGGCCAACTGGCCCCCGTCCCTGCGGGAGGAAAGTCAGTCCCCAGAGCGCCGCCGTTCGCACGGGGCCGAAAAAATCATCAACGGACTGGTATCCTGCATAGAGCATGTCTTTCTTCCGCGCTTTTCCTCAGTCCGACGCTAGCCCCGCGCGGCGGACCGTGTGACAAAAAGCTGACGGATACGCGGTTCCGGCGGGGAGGAAGGCGGCTTGGCCAAAGCGACGCTTACAATTTCATCAAAGAACTACTCTTCGTGGTCACTTCGTGGCTGGCTTCTGTGCAGGATGGCGGGACTCGACTTCACGGAGAAGATGGTGGACCCGCTGGCGGCCGACGCCCGGCAAGAACTTCTGCTCCTGTCGCCCTCGGTGCTTGTGCCGCGCCTGACCCATGGCAAGGTCGAGGTCTGGGACACGCTGGCGATCGCCGAATATCTCTACGAAATTGCGCCAGATGCCGGGCTTTATCCCGCCGTTCGCGCCATTCGCGCCCATTGCCGGGCGATCTCGGGCGAGATGCATTCAGGCTTCTACAACCTGCGCTCGGCCTTGCCGATGAACCTCAAGGCCAAGCACGAACGCTTCAAGGTCTTTTCGGGCGCGCGCGCGGATATCGAGCGGATCAAGACCATCTGGCGCGAATGCCTCGACGCCTACGGCGGGCCGTTCCTGTTCGGCAAGCCCACCGTCGCCGATGCGATGTACGCCCCGGTCTGCACGCGCTTTCACACCTACAGCGTGCCGCTTGACGCGCAGTCGCAGGCCTATGCCGACCATATCCGCAACTGGGCCCTGGTGCGCGAATGGACCGATGGCGCCGTGGCCGAACCCGACGAGATCGTCGAGCTCGAGGTGGAGTTCTGACCGCTCAGCCGGGCGCCATCCGGTCGTCCGTCACTGCGCGCAATTCGTCCTGCAGCCTTTCCTGTTCGGCCACGCGCGGCTTCGAGAAGCCCGCGAGCAACAGATAGGCCACCGGCGTCATGTAAAGCGTGGCAAGCGTGGCAAGGCCCAGCCCGCCGACGATGATCCAGCCCAGAACGGCCCGCGCCTCGGCCCCTGCCCCGAAAGCGAAGACCAGAGGCAGCCCGCCCAGCACGGTCGCCACCATGGTCATCATCACCGGCCTGAGCCGGATGATCGAAGCATTCGTGATCGCTTCGCGAACCGTCTGCCCCTGATCGCGCAACTGGTTGGCAAACTCCACGATGAGGATGCCGTTCTTGGCCATGATCCCCACCAGCAGCACCAAACCGATCTGGCTGTAGACGTTCAGGCTGCCCCCGGTCAGCACCAGCGCATAGACCGCGCAGGCCAGCCCGAGCGGCACCGTCGCCATCACCACAACCGCCGAGACAAAGCTTTCGAACTGGGCGGCCAGCACGAGCAGAACAACGACAATGGCCAGACCGAAGGTCAGACGCATCCCCGCCGAGGCTTCGTCCAGCGTAGCGGCCTCGGCCAAGGGCTCGATCCGGTTTTCTGGCGTGAGGATGCCTGCGGCCAGTCTTCGCGTCTCGGCCAGGGCCGCCCCCAGGGACAGGCCGTCGTCAAGGCTCGCGGTGACGGTGACGGCGCGCATCTGCCCTTCGCGGCGCAATTCGGGCGCAACCGCCCGCTCGGTCAGGCTGACGAAGGTCGAGATCGGGATCATCTGCCCGTCGCCTGCCTTGACGAAGATCTTCTCCAGATCGCCAGGATCGTTCACCGGCTCCGCCGAGGAGATCAGCTTGATGTCGAAGCTCTTGTCAGCAAGGTAGACCGTCGCGACAGTCCGCCCGTCGAGGACGGCCTGCAGCGCCTGCCCCATGCCTTCGATATTGACGCCCAGATCGGCCGCGCGGTCGCGATCGACCTCGACGAACAACTGCGGCTGGTCGGTGCCATAGCCAAGGCTCACCCGACCAAAGCGCGGATCCTTGTCCATCTCGTCGACGAGCCGCTGGCCGACATCGGCAAGCTGGCTGTAATCGCTGCCGAGAATGGCGAATTTCAGCCCCTGCCCCGCCCCGCGGATGCCGAGCGAATTGGTCTGCAAGGCATAGGCGGTCACACCCACCACCTTTTTCAGCTTGTCGTTCAGCTCGGTCGTGATCTCTTGCTGGCTGCGGCCGCGCTCGGACCAGTCCGCCAGCG
Source organism: Rhodobacter sp. (assembly GCA_041905595.1). GTDB lineage: Bacteria > Pseudomonadota > Alphaproteobacteria > Rhodobacterales > Rhodobacteraceae > Aliitabrizicola. The sequence continues at coordinate 2,772 of JAYRKT010000050.1, read as the reverse complement.
TCACCACGACGAAGCCCTGATTGTCGCCGCCGGTGCCGACGATGGCGTTGACGCTGCGGACCTCGCCGCTGTCGCGGTAGGGCTGCAGGATCGCCTCGATGTCGCGCATCTTGCCGTCGGTGTAATCCAGAGAAACCGCCTGCGGGCCGCTGATGGACAGAAGAATCGTGCCGCGATCCTCGGACGGGGTCAGTTCCTGCCGGAGCGTCGGGAACAGGAGCATCGCCCCGGCCGCAAACAGCCCGGCGACCACGACGGCAACGAGCGGCGCCGCCAGGGTGGCGCGCAGGCTCCGGGCGTAGAAGGCAGCAAGCCAGCCGCCGAGCCAACCCAGCACGCCTGCCTTGGAAGGCTCCACCTCGCCCATGCGGAGCAGGCGGCTGGCCAGCACGGGGCAAAGCGTCAGCGCGGCGACGGCCGAAAGCACGATCGAGATCGCCAGCGTGAAGCCGAATTCGCGGAACAGCCGCCCGGTCTGGCCGGGCAGGAAAGACAAAGGGATGAACACCGCCGCAAGGGTCGTGGTCGTGGCAAGGACGGCAAAGAAGACCTGTCGCGTGCCCAGTACCGCGGCGGCGCGCGGCCCCATCCCCGCAGCCCGCCGCCGCACGATGTTCTCCAGAACCACGATCGCATCGTCGACGACCATCCCGGTTGCCAGAACCAACGCCAGCAGCGTCAGGATATTGACCGAGAATCCGACGATCCAGATCGCCGCGATTGTCCCGACCAACGATACCGGAATGGCGAGCAGCGGGATCATCGTCGCCCGCAGATCGCGAAGAAAGACATACATCGTCAGGGTGACGATCAGGATCGACAGCATCAGCGCCAGCTCGACCTCGTGGATCGCGCCGTCGATGAAGCGGGCGCTGTCGGAGGTGACGAAGATGCTGACATCAGCCGGCAGGTTGGGGCGGATGCGCTCGATCACATCGCGCACCGCCTTCGAGATCTCCAGCGTGTTGGCCTGCGCCTGGCGGATGATGCCCAGGCCGATGCCGGTCTCGCCATTGGCCCGCAAGAGCGAGGCCCCGGGCGCCGGGCCAAGCGTGACCCGCGCCACATCCCCCAGCCGCACATCCGGCGCGATTTCAAGCGCTTCAAACTGGTCGGCAGTCGTCACCGCGGCGGTTGCGCGAACGACAAGGCTTTGCCGGTCGGAACTGAGCGCACCCGAGGGGGAGTCGAAGCTGACATTGGCCAGGCTGTTCTGCAGGTCGGCCAAGGCGAGTCCCCGGCTGGCCAGCTGCATCTGGTCGATGTCCACGCGAAAGACGAGATCGCGCGCACCAAAGGTCTGCACATCGGCCACGCCCGGGGCGGCAAGCAACCGGTCCTCGATCTGGTCGCGCATGATCTGCGTAAGGTCCTGGGGCGTCCGGTCGCGCGAGGTGACAGCGATGCGCATCACCGGGTCAGAGTTCGCGTCGGCCTTGACCACGCGCGGCGGATCGGCATCGTCCGGCAAGCGGTTCTGGATGCGGGCGACGGCGTCGCGAAGATCGGTCGCCGCCACGTCGAGGTTGATGTTGTCACGGAATTCGACAGTCACCCGGCTTGTGCCGAAGCGCGAAGACGACGAGATCGACTTCACCCCCGCCACGCGGCTGGCTGCGCCCTCGATCTCGGCAGTGACCTCGCGGTCGATGGTTTCGGGCGCGGCCCCGTCGAGGGTCGTGGTAATGGTCACGACCGGGCTGTCGACGTCGGGCAGTTCCCGCACCTCGACCCCCGACAGCGCGGCGACCCCCGCCAGCACGATCAGGGCATTCAGAACGAAGGCCAGGATCGGACGACGGATGAACAGCGCCGTGCCGGACCGCGCGAGTTCCTTCTGGTCGATCTCGTCGGAAAGCGTCGTCATCGCTGCCCTCAGGTCGGCGCATCGGCCAGAGTGACCTCGACCCCATCGCGCAGCGACTGGACGCCTTCGGTCACGATCAGGTCGCCGGGACTGGTTTCGGCCTCGATCAGCACGGCTTCGGCATTGCGTTGCAGAATGCGCACCGGCAGGTACTTGGCCTTTCCATCGCGCACAGCCCAGACATAGGCCCCGGTCGCCCCCCATTGGATCGACAGCGGATCGACAGCCAGATGCGGATCGCCGGTGAAGCCGATCGAGATGCGGAAGGCCATGCCAGCGCGCAGCCGGTCATCCCAGTTCTCGATCGACGCCTGTACCCGAAGGGTGCGGCTCGTCTCGTCCACTCGGTTGTCGAGCGCGAGGATGCGGCCCGGCAGAACCAGGGTCGGATCGGCCAGAGGCGAAGCCTGCAGCGCATCGCCGATCGTCAGGCGGCTCACGACCCGTTCCGGCACACGAAAGTCGATGATGAGCGAGCTTCGATCCTCGATGCGCGTAATCTCGGTGCCGGAGTCGACAAGGCTGCCTTCCTGCTCGGCGATCAGTCCGACCCAGCCGGAAATCGGAGCGGTGATCGTGTGCTGACTCAGGTCGTATTCCGCCTGGTGCAGCGACAATTCCGCCGTGCGCACCGTCAGCTCGGCCTCTTGCAATTGCAGGGCGGACCCCGCACCGCTGGCAGAGAGTTGCTTCGCGCGATCAAGCGCCGCCCGGGCGTCCTGCAGCAACAGATCGGCCTTCTCCACCGCGAACCGGGCGGCCCTGCTGTCGAGTTCGGCGATCACCTGCCCCTGCTCGACACGGTCGCCTGCCGCGACGGTGATCGCCTCGATGCGGCCGTTCACCTCGGCGGCCACCGAAACCGCCCGCACGCCACGGGCCGTGCCGATGGCGGCGACTTCTTC
>JAYRKT010000003.1:0-192945 GCA_041905595.1 Rhodobacter sp. | reverse complement strand
ACTGGAGCAGGTCGGCGGCCTGCGGGCTGAGCAGCAGGTGGTCGATGCGGATGCCGTTGTTGCGCTGCCACGCGCCCGCCTGGAAATCCCAGAAGCTGTAATGTCCCGGCCCCTGGTCGCGAAGACGGAAGGCATCCGCGTAGCCCAGATTGAGGATACGGCGGAAGGCGGCGCGGCTTTCGGGCAGGAACAGCGCATCGGTCACCCAGGCCTCGGGCTTGGCCGCGTCGATCGGCTGGGGAATGATGTTGTAATCGCCGGCCAGCACGACGGGCTCCTCGGTCGCAAGCAACTCCGCCGCCCTGTCGCGCATCCGCGCCATCCAGCCGAGCTTGTAGTCGTATTTCGGCCCCGGCGCCGGGTTGCCGTTCGGCAGGTAGAGCGAGGCAAAGCGGATCGCCCGCTTGCCGATCACTGTCGCCTCGATCCAGCGCGCCTGTTCGTCGGCAATATCGCCGGGCAGACCGCGGGTCACATCCTCGAGGGGAAGCTTGGACAGGATCGCGACGCCGTTGAAGCCCTTCTGGCCATGTGTCTCGACGCGGTATCCCATCCCCTCGAAATGCTCGCGGGGAAAGCCCTCGTCGATCGACTTGATCTCCTGCAGGCCGACGACGTCGGGATCAGCCGTCTTCAGCCAGTCGCTCAGCGCCTCGATCCGCGCCTTGATGCCGTTGATGTTGAATGTGGCGAGTTTCATGGGCGCGGTCTCCGGCCGGTCTGCCTGTTCTAGTCCGGCCAGACCTCAAAGGAAAACCCCCAACCCCCGCGTGATGTGGGCAGGACCCGCGCCCGTGTCACATCGAAAAACTTGTCCCGCAGCCGCAGGACGAGGTCGCATTCGGGTTCTGCACCACGAAGCGCGCGCCGATCAGCTCGTCGGTGAAATCGATAACCGCATTCTCAAGGAACGGCAGCGAGACCGAATCCACCAGCACCTTCACGCCGTTCTTTTCGATCACGAGATCGTCCGGCGCGGCCTCGTCGAGCTTGATGTCATACTGGAAGCCCGAACAGCCGCCGCCCTCGATCGCGACGCGCAAGGGGCGGCCATCGCCAGTGATCTCAGCAATTTCGGCCAGCCGGGCAAAGGCCCGGTCAGTGACTTTCGGCGGAAGAACCAGTGCATCCATGGCGAAAACCCGTATCATTCCCGTAGTCTTGCGAATATAGGCTCGTCCCCGAAGACCGACAAGAACAGGCCTGCCGATGCTCGCGCCCTATGCCTGCCTGCCCGAAGCCAGCCGGGGCCGGCTATATCCCGAACGGATGTCGACCTTCCGTTCGCCGTTCCAGCGCGACCGCGACCGCATTATCCATTCCTCGGCCTTCCGCCGACTGAAGCACAAGACCCAGGTCTTCGTCGAGCACGAGGGCGACTACTATCGCACCCGCCTCACCCACACGATCGAAGTGGCGCAGGTCGCCCGCACCATCGCCGGCGTGCTGAACCTCAACACCGATCTGGCCGAGGCGATCGCTCTGGCCCATGACCTGGGCCATACGCCCTTCGGTCACACCGGCGAGGACGCCATGGAAGCGCTAATGAAGCCCTATGGCGGCTTCGACCACAACGCGCAGGCCCTCCGCATCGTCACAAAGCTCGAACGGCACTATGCCGAATTCGACGGGCTGAACCTGACCTGGGAGACGCTCGAAGGCATCGCCAAGCACAACGGCCCGGTCGAGCCGCCCTATGCCTATGCGCTGGCCGAGGTGAACGCCGCCTGGGATCTGGAGCTGAACACCTATGCCAGCGCCGAGGCGCAGGTCGCGGCCATTGCCGATGACGTCGCCTATTCCCACCACGACCTGCATGACGGGCTGCGCTCGGGCCTGTTCACGGAACTGGACCTGATGGAACTGCCGGTGACCGGCCCGGCCTTTGCCGAGGTGGATGCGCTTTATCCCGGTCTCGACCCGATGCGGCGGCGGCATGAGGCGCTGCGGCGGGTTTTCGGCCGGATGGTCGAGGATGTGATTGCGGTGGCGCAGGGCCGACTGGACGCGGCGCAGCCTAAATCGGTTGATGATATCCGGGCGATGGGCGCCACGGTCATCCGCTTTTCGAAGCCGCTGTACCAGGAACTGAAGGCGATCCGCTCGTTCCTTTTTACCCGGATGTACCGCGCCCCCTCGGTCATGGCGGAGCGTGCCAAGGTCACCCGGGTGGTCAACGACCTCTTCCCGCTGTTCCTCTCGCAGCCCGACCTGCTGCCGGCCGAGTGGCAGGCCGACGTGCAGGGGGCCACCAACGAAACCGAGCTGGCGCGCACGGTGGCGGACTATGTCGCCGGCATGACCGATCGCTTCGCGCTGCAGGAACACGCCCGCCTGTGCCCCTGACGAGTTTTCTGCGAAAATTCTCGGCCTGATGACCTGGTTTTCCGCAGAAATATCGACGGCTCAGCCCTTCAGCCAGGCAATCGCCTTGTCCTTGTCCCCGGACGCGAAATGCTTCGCGTCGACCCCAAGGAAGGTCCGCGCGAACATCTCGCCGGCCGCGGCAAAGACCATGTCGCTCACCAGCGCCAGCTTTGCGATCTTGCCGTGGAAGTCGCGCACCACACCCATATGGGCAAGGAAGGCGTGGAAGTCGGCGTAGCCCGGAAAGCCCTTGGCGTCGATCAGCAGGCCTTTCACTTCGTCGCCATCGGCAACCATGCCCGACAGGGTGCCGCGCAACTCCTCCATGTCGTCATCGGTCAGCGCCCCGGTCGGGGCGACGATCAGGATGCCATCCTTCTTCATCAGGCTCAGGTCGATCATTGACGGGTCTCCTCCACCGGTCATGCCCTCGTCCAGAGTGCGGCGGCGCGCCTCGTCTGGCAATCCGGTTCCGGTCGCTTGGCATTGACGTGCCGGGGCGGCTCTGGCACAGCCATTTTGATCATATGGGACGAGCCATGAACCTGTTTTCCGACATTCGCGCCCTTGTCGTCGGCGCGCTGGACGCAATGACCGCCGCGGGCGACCTGCCGGCCGGTCTCGACCTTTCCGCCGTCGCCGTTGAGCCGCCGCGCGACCCCGCGCATGGCGACATGGCGACCAATGCTGCCATGGTGCTGGCCAAGCCCGCCGGCCTTTCGCCCCGCGTCATTGCCGACAAGCTGGCACCGCGTCTGGCCACCGATCCCCGCATCGCCTCGGCCGAGGTTGCGGGGCCGGGCTTCCTTAACCTGCGCCTGTCCCCGACCGTCTGGCGCGGCCTCGTGCAGTCGGTCCTGACCGAAGGCGCCGCCTATGGCCGGTCCGATCTGGGGCAGGGGGCCAAGGTCAACGTCGAATTCGTTTCGGCCAACCCGACCGGCCCGATGCATGTGGGCCATGTGCGCGGCGCGGTCTTCGGCGATGCGCTGGCGCGGCTTCTGGATTTCGCGGGCCATGAGGTGACGCGCGAGTATTACATCAACGATGGCGGGGCGCAGGTCGACGTCCTCGCCCGGTCGGCTTACGAGCGCTACCGCGAAGCGAACGGGCTGGAGCCCGACATCCGCGCGGGTCTCTATCCCGGTGACTACCTGATCCCGGTCGGCGAGGCGCTGAAGGCCAAGTATGGCGCGAGCCTGCTCGACCAGCCGGAATCGGCCTGGCTGACCGACGTGCGGAACTTCGCGACCGAGATGATGATGCAGGTGATCCGCGAGGATCTGGCCGCGCTTGGCGTGAAGATGGACGTCTATTCCAGCGAGAAGGCGCTGTACGGCACCGGCAAGATCGAGGCGGCGATCGACACGCTGCGCGGCATGGGCCTGATCTACGAAGGCGTGCTGGAACCGCCGAAGGGCAAGACCCCCGACGACTGGGAGCCGCGCGAGCAGACCCTGTTCCGCTCGACCGCGCATGGCGACGACGTGGACCGGCCGGTGAAGAAATCGGACGGCTCCTGGACCTATTTCGCCCCTGACATCGCCTATCACTATGACAAGATCCAGCGCGGCTTCGACCTGCTGATCGACGTGCTCGGTGCCGACCACGGCGGCTATGTGAAGCGGATGAAGGCGGTGGTTGCGGCGCTGTCGAATGGCCGTGTGCCGCTCGACGTGAAGCTCATCCAGCTCGTCAAGCTGTTCAAGAACGGCGAGCCCTTCAAGATGTCGAAGCGGGCAGGGACCTTCGTCACCCTGCGCGACGTGGTCGAGCAGGCGGGTGCCGACGTGACCCGCTTCGTCATGCTGACCCGCAAGAACGACATGGCGCTCGACTTCGACTTCGACAAGGTGCTGGAGCAATCCAAGGACAACCCGGTCTTCTACGTGCAATATGCGAACGCCCGTGTGAATTCGGTGCTGCGCAAGGCGCGCGAAGCCGGGATCGCTTGCGACGACGCGGCATTGGCGGCGGCGGACCTGTCGAACCTGTCCCATCCGGCAGAGTTCGCCTTGGCCGGAAAGCTCGCCGAATGGCCGCGGCTGGTCGAGATCGCGGCGCGCAACAACGAACCGCACCGCGTGGCCTTCTACCTGTACGAACTCGCCTCGGAGTTCCATGGATTGTGGAATCGCGGCAATGACGACCCAGATCTGCGCTTCATCCAGGAAGATTCCGCGAAAAGTCAGGCGAAAATCGGCCTCGCACGGGCCGTGGGCGTTGTGATTTCCAACGGTCTTGGTATTCTTGGCGTTACTCCGGTCGAGGAAATGCGCTGAGCAGCTAGGGCGCCCCGGCCGGTCAACAGGCAAGAGAGCCCGCGGAATTTGAAGGCGGGCCGGGCGGGGCAGACATGGCGATCTACTCGGAAGAGGATTTTGGCGTCCCTGTGCAGGACCAGATGGCGCCTGGCCGGATGCAGTCATTTGTGAACATCGCCGGGGCCTTGACCTCACTGGCGCTGGTGATCGGCCTGGGGGTCTGGGGCTACAAGCTCGCCGTCCGGGACGTCTCGGGCATCCCCGTTGTCCGGGCCATGGCCGGCCCGATGCGGATCGCCCCGCAGGAGCCTGGAGGCGAGATTGCTGCCCATGTCGGGCTTTCCGTCAATGAAATCGCCGCAGAGGGCGGAGCTGCGCCCCTGCCCGAGAAGATGGTGCTGGCACCGAAACCGCTCGACCTTGCGGCCGAGGACACCCCGGGCGAGGCCATGGTCGCCAAGGCGAGCGCCGCGCCCGCCGATGCGGTGACGCCCGTTCTCGCCTCTCTGCCGCGCGCGGCGTCGACGGATGGCACACTCGCCCCTCTGGTTCCGCAGGCGCCGGTGGAGCAGGTCACCGAGACGCCCGCCCTTGATGAAGGGACGACACCGGATGTCGAGACGGCGACCGGGGTGGTCGACGATACGCCGGCCGCCGCAGATTCGGCCGTGGCGCTGGAAGACGCGGTGAACGGGGCGCTGGCCGAGGCGCTCGGCGGCACCGAATCCGCATCCGGCAACACTACCGGTGGCATCACCAAATCGATCCGCCCACAGCGCCGGCCCGAGGGCGATGGCTCGGGCGAAAGCGTAACCGGAAAGGAAGAGACCAAGCCGGCGACGGCGGTACTGGACGTGGCCTCGATCACGCCGGGCTCGCGTCTTGTCCAGCTTGGCGCTTTCGATGACGAAGCCGGCGCCAAGGCCGAATGGACCCGGCTGCAGGACAAGTTCGGTGATCTGATCGCGCCGAAGTCGATGGTCCTGCAAACGGCAACGGCGGGCGGTCGCACCTTCGTCCGCCTCCGCGCTTTCGGCTTCGATGACGATGCCGATGCCCGCCGCTTCTGCGCGGCGCTACTGGCTGAAAACGCCACCTGCATTCCTGTCGTCCAGCGCTGATGACCGCAACCGGCGCGACGATTCTCGGATGCCTCGAGGCGACCCTGTCGGCCGACGAGAAGGCGTTTTTCCGCGAAGCTGATCCCTGGGGCTTCATCCTTTTCGCCCGCAATGTCGAAGCGCCCGACCAGCTTCGCCGCCTGACCAGTGACCTGCGCGACGCTGTCGGGCGCGACGCGCCGATCTTCGTCGATCAGGAAGGCGGAAGAGTGCAGCGCCTCCGGGCTCCGCACTGGCGCGAATGGGCGCCGCCCCTGGATGCTGTCGCAGCCGCGGGAGAGGCTGCCCCCCGGATGATGAACCTGCGCTTCCAGCTGATCGCCGCGGAACTCCGTTCCGTTGGCGTTGACGGCAACTGCGCGCCGACAGCCGATCTGGCGACCGGGGTGACACATCCCTTCCTCAAAAATCGGTGTTATGGCAGCGAGTTGGCGACAGTCGTTGATGTAGCGCGCGAAGTGGCCAACGGTCTTCTTGCCGGAGGCGTCCTGCCGGTCATGAAGCATATGCCCGGCCACGGTCGGGCCTCGCTTGACACCCATCACGAATTGCCGCGCGTGACCGCAAGCGCCGAAGAGCTGGCCGCAAGCGATTTTGCCGTCTTCCGCGCCCTGCGTGACCTGCCGCTTGGCATGACGGCCCACATCGTCTTTGCCGAACTGGATGACCGGCCCGCGACGGCTTCGGACATCATTGTGAAGATCATCCGCCAGGACATTGGTTTCGATGGGCTTCTGATGACCGACGATCTGTCGATGCAGGCCCTGTCCGGGTCGCTTGGCGAACGGGCTGCGGACGCCCGGGCAGCGGGTTGCGATGTCATGCTTCACTGCAACGGCAAGCGGCACGAGATGGAGCAGGTCGTCCCGGCGGCGGGCCGCCTTTCGCCCCAGGCGCAACGGCGCGCGGCAGCGGCGCTTGCACGGCGCAAGGCACCGGATCATGTTGACATCGCCGCGCTGGAGGCCGAACTTTCCGCCCTGATGGAGGGGCGAGGTGCGGCTTGATGGCCAGCGAGGACGACTGGGAAGCGACTGACGCTGCGATGCCGGTCGAGGCTCGGCTGGCGGCCGAGGCGCTGATTGTCGATGTCGACGGCTTCGAAGGCCCGCTTGATCTGCTTCTGACGCTGTCGCGCACCCAGAAGGTCGATCTGCGCCGGATCTCGGTTCTCCAGCTTGCCGAGCAATATCTTGGATTTGTGAACCAGGCCAAGGCGCTGCGAATTGAACTTGCGGCGGATTATCTGGTTATGGCGGCCTGGCTCGCCTATCTGAAGTCCCGCCTTCTCCTGCCGCCCGATCCAAGCGACGAGGGCCCGTCGGCCGAGGAACTGGCCGCGCACCTCGCCTTCCAGCTTGAACGGCTCGAGGCGATGAGAGAGGCGGCGGCTCGGCTGATGGCGCGCGACCAGAAGGGCCGCGACTTCTTCGCGCGTGGTATACCAGAGGACGTGACCCGCATCCGGCGCATCAAGTATACGGCGACGCTTCTTGACCTGATGCAGGCCTATGCCCGCATCCGCACGAAGGACGAATTCCGCCCCTTCGTCATGGATCGTGACCATGTGTTCACAATGGAGCAGGCGCTGGAACGGATGCGCGGCCTGATCAGCTATTCCGGGATCTGGACCGACCTCGCCGCCTATCTTCCGCCGGGCTGGGACACGAACCCGATGCGGCGGCGCTCGGTGACGGCCGCGCATTTCGCCGCTGTGCTGGAGATGGCCAAGGCCGGTCAGATCGAATTGAGACAAGGCGAGACCTTCGCGCCGATCCAGATACGCAAGAGGGGCGCATGAGCGAGACCACCGAACTCCCGGAAAAGAGCCTGTTCGAGGCGCCTCCCATCGCCGAGCAGGAACGCATGGTCGAGGCGATCCTGTTTGCGACGGTCGAGCCGATGACGGTGGCCGATCTGTCGGCGCGCCTGCCGCATGGTTGCGACGCAGCCGAAGCCCTGGCCTACCTGCGTCGCCGGTATGAAGGCCGGGGGGTCCAGCTGGTGCGCGTGGGTGACGCCTGGGCCTTTCGCACGGCGCCTGACCTTGGCCACCTGATGCACAAGGAGACGATCGAGCAGAAGAAGCTCAGCCGCGCCGCAATCGAGACGTTGGCGATTGTCGCCTATCATCAGCCTGTCACCCGCGCCGAGATCGAAGAGATTCGCGGTGTCGCCGTCAGCCGTGGCACCATCGACCAGCTGCTGGAGCTCGACTGGATCCGCTTCGGCCGTCGTCGGATGACGCCGGGTCGCCCGGTGACTTTCGTGGTGACCGAGACGTTCCTGGACCATTTCGGGCTCGAAAGCGCGCGCGACCTGCCGGGGATCAAGGAGCTGCGGCAGGCGGGGCTTCTCGACAGTCGCCCGTTGCCCGGAGCCGAAAAGGCCGACGACGAGGATGAAGCGACAACCGGACAATCGGAACTGTTCGAGGACTGAGCCCTCAACCCATCCTGAAATGCTTGGCGAGCTTCAGGCCCTGTCCCTGATAGTTCGACTTCAGGTCCGCCCCGTAGAGGAGGTCCGGCACCTCGGCCATTCGCTCGTAGACCAGCCGGCCCACGACCTGCCCGTGTTCCAGCACGAAGGGCGCCTCGTGACAGCGCACTTCCAGAACCCCACGTGAGCCTGAGCCATGGGCGGCACGGTGCCCGAATCCGGGGTCGAAGAAGCCCGCGTAATGCACGCGGAACTCGCCCGCCATAGCCAGATAGGGCGCCATTTCGGCGGCATAAGCGGGCGGGATCGTCACCGCCTCGCGACTGACGAGGATATAGAAGGCGCCGGGATCAAGGATGATCTGGCCCTGATCGGTGCGAATCTCTTCCCAGAAATCAGCAGGGGGATAGACGCCGATCCTGTCGAGGTCGATCACCCCGGTATGGGGTTTGGCCCGGTAACCGACGAGATCGCCCGTCGCAGGCCGCAAATCGACCGAGAAGCCGAGGCCTTCCGAAATCACGGGGCTGCCATCGACCAGCGGGTCACGGGCATGGAGCGCGGTCAGTTCGGCATCGTCCAGCGCCGCGTGCCCGCGGCGAAAGCGGATCTGGTTCAGCCGCATCCCGGGACGGACGAGCACTGAGAAGGAGCGGGGGCAGATTTCGGCCCAGAGCGGCCCCCTGTAACCTGCGGGGATGCGGTCGAACTCAACCCCGCCGTCGGTGATCGCCCGCGTCAGCAGATCGAGCCGCCCGGTCGAACTTTTCGCATTCGCTACCGCCGAGATATCCTCGGGCAGGGCAAGCCCTTCCATCAGGGGCACGAGATAGACGCAACCCTTTTCAAGCACCGCGCCACGGGTCAGGTCGATCTCGTGCATCCCGAATTCTTTGATGCGCTCGGCCACGGTCCGGCCCTGACCGGCCAGGAACGAGGCGCGCACGCGATGGGCAACGGCGCCAAGGCGCAGATCGATCGAGGCGGGCTGGATCTGCGCTGGCTGGATCGGAGTCGTGGCCATGATCTGGCCGGCCGCGATCATCGCGCGCAGCGTTTGCGAGGGCAGAACACCATTGGTCGTCACGTGGATCATGCCCCCTGATATGGAACCGCCCGCGCCCCAGGGGGCACGGGCGATTTCAAGATGGTCGGGCCGGTGAGATTCGAACTCACGACCTCCCGCCCCCCAGACGGACGCGCTAACCAGGCTGCGCTACGGCCCGACACGGGCGGATACATACCGATATTCCGGGCGGGGGCAAGCAGGAAAGCGCGGGCCAGCGGTCAGCCTTTCCGCGGAGGCGAGGCGGCGAGTTGACGGGCGCGCAGCGCCTCGAGACGGCGACCAAGCGCCGAGAATTCCGCGCTGTAGGGCGCGGCCATCGTCGGGGTCAGCCGACGCAGCTCTGTCGCAATCCAGGCTCCGCGCGGCGCCTCGGCCCCGTCAGACGCATCAGCGCTGTCGTCGGGCAGATCCGCAGCGGATGGGGCAGGCGGAGGGGCAGGGGACGCGGCGGCGGCGCTTGCCCAAAGCGGTAATTCCGGCGCGACCGGCTCTTTTTCCGTATCGGATTCGGCCTGCTCGACGAATTCCGCGATCAGTTCGGTCAATTGCAGCGAAACCTCCACATCCAGATCGTCTTGCGGCTCTTGCGGGCCTTTTTCCTCATAGGGCGTCTCTTCCAGGACCACGGCCGCGGAATCGTCGACCAGGTCTTCAGCCGCAACTGCCGTCTCCGGGAAGGCGCTTGGGCCGTCTTCCGCAGCATAGGTCAGTTCCGTGACGGACGACGTTGCGCGCGGCTCGGGGAAAGTCAGGACCTGGGCCACAGGCGGCTCTACCGGGGCCGAAGGAGCGGGCATCGCCTCGGCGGCTATTGCCTCGCCGGCAAGCTGGGCATCGGCCAGCGCCATGACATGGCGGATGCCATGTTCGCGCAGCACCTTCTGGACGCCACGGATCGTCAGGCCATCGGTATGCAGAAGGCGCTTGATCCCGGACAAGAGCGCCACGTCCGTCGGGCGATAATAGCGCCGGCCACCGGCCCGTTTGACCGGGCGCACCTGCGGAAAGCGGCTTTCCCAGAACCGGAGCACATGTGGCGGAGTATCGAGAATCTCCGATACCTCGCTGATTGTGCGGAAAGCCTCGCGCGATTTCTCCATGTGGCCCTCCTTCCGGTCCGGTCAGTCAGCCGCCGCTGCGGCGGTGATCAGCGCTTGCTGCCAGCAGCGACGCGATCCTTCATCAGATGCGACGGGCGGAAAGTCAGCACCCGGCGCGGGCTGATCGGGACTTCGTCGCCAGTTTTTGGATTGCGGCCGATGCGGGCCGACTTGTCACGCACGGAAAACGTGCCAAAGGACGAGATCTTGACGGTTTCGCCCGAGGCCAGCGCATCGGACATATGTTGCAGCACGGCTTCCACAAGCTGCGCGGATTCGTTGCGGCTGAGCCCGACTTCACGGAACACGGCCTCGCTCAGATCCATGCGCGTCAATGTACGTTCACTCATTCCGACCCCCCGGTTTTCAGGTCAGATTGAGACCTTCGGAAACCCAAGTCAATATCAATGGCTTGGGAAGCCGAGTTGAGAGCGCTTACCAGCGCAGGACGACCGAGCCCCAGGCAAGCCCGCCACCGATCGCTTCGGTGACCACGAGGTCGCCCGGCTTGATCTGCCCGCGCTGCTTGCCGACGGACAAAGCCAAGGGAATCGAGGCGGCCGAGGTGTTGCCGTGGTCCTGTACGGTAACGACGACACGCTCCATCGGCACCTGCATCCGCTGCGCGGTGGCGCTGATGATCCGGAGGTTCGCCTGATGCGGCACGATCCAGTCGACGTCGCCACTGGACAGTCCGGCCTTCTCAAGCGCGCTATGGGCGGTTTCGGCAAGTTTCTCGACCGCGTGGCGGAAGACCTCCTTGCCGGACATGCGCAGATGCCCGGTTTTGCCGGTCGAAACGCCGCCATCGACATAGAGGATGTCCTTGAATCGGCCATCCGAATGCAGGTCCGAGGCGAGGATACCCCGATCGGCGGAGGTCCCCGCACCCTCGGCGGCCTCGAGCACCAGTGCGCCGGCGCCGTCGCCGAACAGCACACAGGTTCCGCGATCGGTCCAGTCCATCAGCCGCGAGAAGGTCTCGGCGCCGATGACCAGCACGCGGCGCGCCTGGCCCGAAATGATCAGCGCCTGCGCCTGGGTCAGGGCAAAGACGAATCCGGCGCAGACCGCCTGCAGGTCGAAGGCGAAACCGCGCGTCATCCCAAGCTCGGCCTGGATCATCGTCGCCGCCGAGGGGAAGGTCAGGTCAGCGGTCGAGGTGGCGACCAGGATCGCGTCGATGTCATCGGCGACAAGGCCGGCATCGGCCAGCGCGGCGCGGGCCGCCCTGGTGCCAAGATCGGAAGTTGTCTGGCCCTCGGCGGCGAAATGGCGCCGTTCGATCCCCGAGCGGCTGCGGATCCATTCGTCGCTTGTGTCGATTGTCGCTTCGAATTCAGAATTCGGAACCACCCGCTCGGGCAAATAGTGCCCGACGCCCTTTACGACGGCGCGTATTGTCATTCAGCCTTACCGCTTGTGGCCCCATCCGAGGGGGCATCCTGCCCGGCCAGCACCGCCGATGCAACCCGTGCCGCCATCCGTTCCTGAAACCGAGATTCGGCCAGCTGGAAGGCGAGTTTGATCGCAGCCGAGACCCCGGTCGAATCCGCGCCGCCATGCGATTTCACCACGACGCCGTTCAGCCCGAGGAAGACCCCGCCATTGACGCGGCGCGGGTCCATGCGCTTTTGCAACCGCTTGAGCGAGCCGCGCGCCAGAAGCGCCGCAAACATGGACAGGAGCGTGGCCTTGAACGCCTCGCGCAGAAAATCGGACGTCAGCCGCGCCGTGCCCTCGCCGGTTTTGAGCGCGACATTGCCGGTGAAACCGTCGGTGACGATCACGTCGACCTTGGCCGACGGAATATCGCTGCCCTCGACGAAGCCGACGAAGTCGAAGCCGCCGGATTCGGCCACTTGCGGCATCATGTCATGCGCGGTCTTGAGCTCGGCCCGGCCCTTGTGTTCCTCGGTCCCGACGTTGAGAAGGCCGATGCGGGGGCGGGTCAGCCCCAGCCCGTCGCGGGCATAGGCCGCACCCATGATGGCGTATTGCGCCAGATCGCGCGGCTCGGCGCGGATGTCGGCTCCGACATCCAGCATCACGTTGAACCCGCCGGGATTGCGCGAGGGCCAGAGGCAGGCGATGGCGGGACGATCGACGCCAGGCAGCTTGCGCAGGCGGATCATCGACAGTGCCATCAGCGCCCCGGTATTGCCGCACGAGACAGCCGCCTGGGCTTCGCCGCTGCGGACGCAGTCGATGCAGGCCCACATCGACGTGCCTTCGCCGTGGCGCATCACCTGGCTGGGCTTGTCGGTCATGGCAACGACGCGGGGCGCGTGGCGAATCTCCGCACGGCCCGACAGCGTCTTGTGACGCGCCATCAGCCGGGAAAGCTCGGCCTCGTCACCATGCACGATGAAGCGGATGGAGGGATTCTTTTCAGCAGAACGCAGAATACCCGCGACAACTGCCGCGGGCCCGCGATCGCCACCCATCGCATCCACCGAAATGACAAGGGCTGTGCCGCCCGGTGCCTGCTTGTCGTCTGGTCCCGACATGGCTCAGCGGCGCACGGAGGGAACGGCTTACGCCGCGTCCTCGTCCAGGTCGACTTCCTGCTGCAGCGCAACGACTTCACGCGAGTCGTAGTGGCCGCAGGCGCTGCACACGTGGTGCGGACGCTTCAGTTCGCCGCAGTTCGGGCATTCGGCCGGGTTCGCCGCCACGAGGGCGTCATGCGCGCGGCGCATGTTGCGGCGCGAGCGGGTGGTACGGTTCTGAGGGACAGCCATGTCACAACCTCGGATAGTGGGGACAGGCCCCTGATTTGAAGACTGGAACATCCATAGCCCGGCCATCGGGCCCTGTCTCGGACATTCCTGCAAGCGAGGCGCGGAAAATAGCCGGATTCTGATCGGGCGCAAGCCCTTTCTGGCGCTTCAGCTTTCGCTTTCGGGTTCCGTGCCGTCACCCGGCTTTTTCTGCGACTCTCCTGCCTCGGGCTCGGCCGTGGCACGAAGCCGGTCGGCCAGCGAAGCAAGGCCCGCGAAGGGTTTCAGGTCAGCCTCGCGCAGGGGGGCGATGCCAGGGGCGGCATGGACCATCTCCCCCGCTTCGGCCCCGTCGGCGCGCGGATAGTCGGGCAAAGCAAGGGACAAGGCCTCGATCATCACCTCGCCGGGGTCGATGACCGTCCCGAGCGGCTCTTCCGCGTCATCCTGCGGTATCTCGATCTCGTCGCCTTCGGGCAGACGGTAATCCGCAACGTAGCAGCGGCGGACCGGCTCGCTGATCCGTGTTTCGACCGGGGCAAGCGTCACCACGCAGGCCTGCACGACCAGCGCCTCGAGCCGCCCTTCAAGCAGGAAGTCATGCCGCCCATCGGCTTTGATCTCTCCGCGGAACCGCAGCTCTGGAATGGCAAGGATGCCAAGGTCCCCGGCCGCGGCTGCACGCGCGTCCTCTGCAGGACGCAGATCAAACCGGGTCGGACGCCGCGGCGACAGGGCCGAGACGCGATACGGTTGGGAAAAGGGGGGTGAACCTGTCACGGCGAAGATCCTGAAAGGCGAGAGCTGCATTATCCGGCTGCCGCCGACGCGGAGCCCCACGTTCCTTTCTTGAACCGCGCCGCTACCTTCTGTAAGCCGGTCATGAGTTTCGGATACGCATCCGCAATCCGCAAGGCAAGAGGCCGCGCGCAGCGGTTCGCAGGGGCAGCAGGAGGCCGGGCATGGGAACGAGCTCTATCGCGGGGACAGTTCCCCACGCGCGTCTCGCCATGCGTCTGGTGTTGCTTGCTCTTTTCGGGGCGCTGATCCTGGCCGTTTCCGCCTGCAACCCGATCGTCCGTTATCACGGCTATGCGCCCACAGATCAGGAACTCAAGACGGTCGAGGTCGGCAAGGACACCCGCGAGACGGTCGAACAGAAGATCGGACATCCCTCGGCCGAGGGCCTGCTCAATGACGATGCCTGGTTCTTCGTTCAGAGCCGCTTCCAGCAGAAAGGCCTGAAGCCGATGACCGAGATCGACCGTCAGGTCGTCGTCATCAGCTTTTCCGACGCCGGCACCGTGTCCAATATCGAGCGCTTCGGCCTGCAGGACGGCAATGTCGTGGTGCTGTCGCGCCGTGTGACCGAAAGCAACATCAAGGGCGTGAGCTTCCTCAATCAGCTGATGCGGAACATGGGCCGGATGACGACGGGCGACCTGCTCGGGAGCCGCTCGGGCGCGCCGTAATCTGAAAGGGCGGGGGCCTGACATCAGCCCCCCGCATCGGTCTTCCTGTCGGGTTCAGTCCTCGGGCGAGAAAGTCATCGCCACGCCGTTCATGCAATAGCGCAGCCCCGTCGGCGCCGGGCCGTCCGGAAAGACGTGGCCAAGATGCCCGTCGCAGCGCGCGCAATGGACTTCCGTCCGGCGCATGAACCAGCTCCGGTCCTCGCTTGTCTCGACCGCAGTCTGCGAGATCGGCGCAAAAAAGCTCGGCCAGCCCGTCCCGCTGTCGAATTTCGTTGCCTGATCGAACAGTTCGGCCCCGCAGCCGGCGCAATGGAACACGCCCGGCGTCTTGGGGAAGTTGTCATGGGTGAAGGCGCGCTCGGTTCCGTGCTTGCGCAAGACCTTGTAGGCCAGATCGTCCAGCTCGGCCCGCCACTCTTCATCCGATTTCACGATCTTTTCCATCCGTTCGCTCCTGTTCGCGACCAGGTTTCGCAACCTTGTCATGTGGCAATGTCAGTGTCGCCGTGTTATCTAGGCGGCCCCTGGCGGGCCGCAAGCCGCGTCATTCGGCAGGAGGCGCCGATGCTGACACTTCGCAAGGGACGTTATCATGCGCGACTGGCTTCGGGAGAGGCCGATCTGCTTCGCGCGCAGCGCCTGCGCTACCTGACCTTCCGCGCACGCTCTGCCGTTGAGGTCGAGGGCGTTGATGCCGACGATTTCGACGAGACCTGCCTGCACATGCTGGTCGAGGACACGCGCAGCGGGACGCTTGTCTGCTGCTTCCGGCTGATGCCTCTGGCCGGCGGGGCGGAGATCGGCCGCAGCTATTCGGCGCAGTATTACAACCTTTCCGCCCTGTCGGCCTTCGACGGGCCCATGGTCGAGATGGGCCGCTTCTGCATCCATCCCGACTGGAAGGATCCCGACATCCTGCGCGTGGCCTGGGGGGCGATGACCCGCTTCGTCGACGAAACCGGCGTCGAGATGCTCTTTGGCTGCTCGTCCTTCCGCGGGACCGAGGCAGAGGCCTATCTCGACGCCTTCGCCATGCTGAAGGAGGCGCATCTGGCACCGAAGCGCTGGCTGCCCCGTGTCAAGGCGCCGGTTGTCTTCCGCTTTGCCCGCGCGCTGAAGCGGCTCAAACCGGATGCGAAGCGGGCAATGCAGGCGATGCCGCCCCTGCTGCGGACCTATCTGCTCATGGGGGGCTGGGTCAGCGATCACGCCGTTGTCGACCGCGACCTCGACACGCTGCATGTCTTTACCGGGCTAGAGATCCGCGCCATTCCGCCAGCGCGGGCGCGGCTTTTGCGCGGGGTGGCGGGATAGACGATTTTTCTGCGAAGAATCGCGCGCCTCGGTGTTCCCGGGCCAGAGTTTTCGTAGAAAATTCGGCGGCGGCACGTCCGGCCTGCCGTTGACCTTTCGCGCCCCGCCGATTAGCTCCCGCGCCATCATGGCGCGCGCACCCCTTCTCCAACTCAACGGCATTTCGCTGACCTTTGGCGGCAACCCGGTCTTCGACGACCTGTCGCTGGTGGTCCAGCCGGGCGATCGCGTGGCATTGGTCGGACGCAACGGCTCCGGCAAGTCGACACTCATGAAGGTCATGGCGGGGCTCGTCGAACCCGACAAGGGCGAGCGGGTCGTGCCGGCCGGCGTGACGGTCGGCTACATGGAGCAGGACCCGGACCTGTCCGGATACGCCACGCTTGGCGACTATGCGGCAAGCGGCTTGCCCGAGGGCGAGGCCTACCGTGTCGGCATGGCGGCCGAGGGCCTGAAGTTCCGGCCCGATACCCCGGTTGCCCAAGCTTCAGGCGGCGAACGGCGGCGCGCAGCATTGGCCAAGCTGATGGCCGAGGCGCCGGAACTCATGCTGCTGGACGAGCCCACAAACCATCTCGACATCGAGGCGATCGAATGGCTGGAAGCGCAGCTGAAGGGCACCCGCTCGGCCTATGTGCTCATCAGCCACGACCGCGCCTTCCTGCGGGCGCTCACCCGCGCGACGCTGTGGATCGACCGGGGCGAGGTCAGGCGGCGCGAGGCGGGTTTCGAGGGGTTCGAGGACTGGCGAGAGACGATCTGGGCCGAAGAGGACGAGGCGCGCCACAAGCTTGACCGAAAGATCAAGGCCGAGGCGAAATGGGCCGTCGAAGGCATCAGCGCCCGGCGCAAGCGCAACATGGGCCGGGTGCGGGCGTTGCAGGCGATGCGCGCCGAACGCGCCGCGCAGATCCGCCGGCAGGGGACGGCGGCGCTGGAGCTGGAGAGCGGTCCGGCCTCGGGCAAGCGGGTGATCGAGGCCAAGGGCCTGACCAAGAGTTTCGGCGACAAGCCGATCGTGCGGAGTTTCGACCTGCGCATCCTGCGCGGGGACCGGGTGGCCTTCGTGGGGCCGAACGGCATCGGCAAGACCACGCTTCTGAAGATGCTGACCGGAGAAGTGGCGCCGGATGCAGGCACCGTCACGCTTGGCACCAATCTGGCCATTGCCGTCTTCGATCAGACGCGGGCGCAGCTTGATCCCGAGGCCAGCCTCTGGGACAGCCTGACCGGCGATCCGGCAATGCGTGTCTCGGGGTCGTCGGATCAGGTGATGGTGCGCGGCACGCCCCGCCATGTCGTCGGCTATTTGAAGGACTTCCTTTTCGACGAGCGGCAGGCGCGGGCACCCGTCCGGTCGCTGTCCGGCGGGGAGAAAGCCCGGCTCCTGCTGGCCCGCATCATGGCGCGGGAATCGAATCTCCTGATCCTCGACGAGCCGACCAACGATCTGGATGTCGAAACCCTGGACCTGCTTCAGGACATCCTGGGCGAGTATGATGGCACGGTCCTGCTTGTCAGCCACGACCGCGACTTCATCGACCGCGTGGCGACGGCAACCGTCGCACTGGAGGGCAAGGGCAGGGCAACGGTCTATCCCGGCGGTTGGTCTGACTATGCCGCGCAGCGCCCTGCGCCAGAGGCGGAAATTGTTAATGAAACAACGCGTTCCGCGCCAGAGCCGAGGATCGAGGTGAGGAAGGCGACGGAAGGCCTGACCTTCACCGAAAGGAAAAGACTGGAAGCCTTGCCCGGTGTGATCGAGCGGCTGGAAGCCGAGATCAGCAAGCTCAACGACTTCCTCTCGGCGGAGGGGCTATACCAGCGCGAGCCGGCGAAGTTCGCGAAGGCAAGCGAGGCCCTGGCCGAACGCCAGACGGCCCTGATGGAAGCCGAGGAGGAATGGCTGCTCCTGGAGGAAAAATCAGAAATCTGAGATCGGCCAATACCGGCCGATCATCTGGACCGAAATCGGCCAAATTGTACCGACCGGTTCACCAGACCGTGAGCTGCCCTTACCCTGGCCGCGAAACACCTCCATGTCCTGCCTGCACGGGCGCCTGACGCGTCCCGTCACCTGCGGACAGCGCGAACGGCGCGCCGCAAGAGAGAGACAGGAGTTGAATTCATGAAACGTATCGCAGCCCTTGCCGTTGGTTCGGCCCTGATGGCACCGCTTGCCGCCCAGGCCGGCGGAGTAAGCCAGCCCGTTCCCGAGCCTGTCGTAGCGGCTCCAGTTGTCACGGTCGCACCTTCGACCAACTGGACCGGCTTCTATGGCGGTGCGTCGCTTGGTTATGGCGACATCAATACCGACACCAACATTGCCAATGGCAGCGGCGTGATCGGCGGCATCCTTGGCGGGTATCGCTACGATTTCGGCAATTGGGTCGCCGGCGCCGAAGCCGATTACGACTGGTCGGGCGCCGATCTGGGCGACACCGGCAATTCCAGCCTTGACTCGATCTATCGCTTCAAGCTGCAGGCGGGCGTTCCGGTCGCCAATGGCCGCGCGCTGGTCTACGGGACGGCCGGTATTGCCCGCGCTGACACCACGATCAATGGCGATGGCGTCAGCAGCAATGGCTGGGTCGCGGGCTTCGGCACCGACTATGCCCTGACCGACAAATGGATCCTCGGCGGCGAGGTGCTGTGGAACCAGTTCAACGATTTCGGCAATGCCGGCGTCGATGGCGACGTCATGACCATCAAGGCCCGGCTCGCATACCGGTTCTGATCTTCCCCCCGTGGGAACGGAAGGGCGCAGGATTTTCCCTGCGCCCTTTTTTCATTGCCGCAGAAGCTCTTCCACCACCTGCGGAATCATCGCGACATCCTCGGCGGTACAGTCGAACTGGCCGACCTGCACCCGGATCGCGAGGCGGCCCCCCGTCCGTGTGGGCGTCAGGTAGATGCGCCCGTCATCGTTGATCCGGTTCAACAGCGTCTCGGTCGCCTCGTCACCCGTCACCAGCGCGAAGGTGAAAAGCGACAAGGATGGCGGCGTGACGATCTCGACCCCCGGCAGGGCGGCTATGGCCCGCGCGGCTTCGGCGGCCCATGAGACATGGTTGCGGATGCGGGCGCGCAGACCCTCCAGACCCTCCGCGCGGATCAGGAACCACAGTTTCAGCGCCCGGAAGCGGCGGCCAAGCGGCACCGTCCATTCGTTGAAATTGACGATCTCCTCATCGCCGGGCGTGGCGAGATAGGCCGGTCGCAGGCCGAGGGTCCGGATCTGCGGCCCGGGGTCGCGCAGGAACTGGACCGCGCAGTCGAATTGAGCGCCGAGCCATTTGTGCGGGTTGAAGACGATGCTGTCGGCCCCTTCGACACCCGCCCAGAGGTCACGGAACTCCGGGCAGATCATCGCCGACCCGGCCCAGGCCGCGTCGACATGCACGGGAACGCCGTGGATGCGCGCCACCTCGATGCAGTCGGCAACCCGGTCGAAGGCGCCGATCGATGTCCCGCCCGCGCAAAGGACGACTCCCGCCGGAAGATGACCGGCCGCGCGGTCGGCGGCGATGGCCCCGGCCAGCGCACCTGGCTTCATCGAATGGCCGGTATCGGTCGGGATCTTGACCAGATTGTCCTGACCGATCCCGGAGAGCCGCGTCGCTTTGTCGACCGAGGAGTGCGCTTCGGCCGAGGCATAGATCCGCAGGCGCGGCAGTCCGCTCAGCCCCTCGGCCAGCCCGCGCCAGCCAAGCGCGCGCTCGCGCATGGTCAGCACGGCGGACAAGGTCGCGGTCGTGGCCGAGTCGTGGATTGTGCCGGTGAACCCGTCCGGCAGGCCAAGCGCCTGCCGCAGCCAACTCACCATTACCTGTTCGATCTCGGTCGCTGCGGGCGAGGTCTGCCACAGCATCCCCTGTGCGGCCATGGCATTGGCCAGTTGTTCGGCCAGCATCGACGCCGGGGCGGCATTGGCCGGAAAATAGGCAAAGAACCGTGGGTGCTGCCAATGCGTCATGCCGGGAGGTACGATGCGCTCGAAATCGTCAAAGATCGTTTCGATCGGCTCGGCCGCCTCGGGCGGTACGGCGGGCAACTGTCGGGCAACGGCTCCCGGCACCAGAGGCGCGCGGACCCGCCGGTCGCGCAATGTCGCGTGGTAAGCATGGGCCCAGTCCGCGGCGCGCTTGGACCAGTCGCGCAGGTCGTCGTGATTCATGGGGCTCTCCTCGGCCCGGCATTCCTGCATGGCGAGCGCGGCGCCTGCAAGCGCGGGGAAGCGGTCAGTGCTCGGCCGCCAATCCAAACGTCGCTGGCGTCCTGCAGGGAGAGGAAACTCCAGCACTGGCCGACATCGCGCCGAGATAGCCTGCGATGCGGCGTGACAGGACTTGCAGCCGACCAATGGCTCACTTTCGTTCGAGTTGACGGCAATTCGCCTGAAAAATGTGGTGAAGCAGTCAACTTCTTGCGCTATTCCCGCGCGACCGCATGCGGATGGTCATGTCGGATATGGACGGGAGCTTTCTCATGGCGGTCACGCGCCGTTTCCTACTTCTTGCCGGGGCATCGACATTGGCGCTCGCCGGTTGCAGCGGTCATTTCCAGACCTGGTACGAAGAGCCGCTTTCCCCGTCTGTGACGAAGGGCTGGCATGTGGTCGACGTGCAGGTGGACGTCCCACAAAGCCTGACGGTAAGCGAAGCGAAGTCGCTTGAACCGCGCGCCGACATCGTCTGGCGCGAGGATCCACCCGGCGATCGCCATGCGCAGGTCGCGGCGATCATGGAAAACGCGGTCCGGCTGGGCGCGAAGGGTCTGCACGGCCCGCGACCGGTGATCCTGCAGCTGACCATGTCGCGCTTTCACGCCCTGACCTTCGAGGCGGAGACGCGGCTGTCCAATGCAGGTGTGCACAACATCAACTTCTTGATCCAGGTGGTGGATGCGAAGTCAGGGGAGGTGCTTGTGCCGCCCGTTGACATCGACGCGGCACTCCCTGCGCTGTCGGGCAACCAGATGCGCGCCGCCCGCGCCCGAGGCGAGACGCAGAAGTCGCAGATCACCTATCATGTCGCCCAGACCATCGCCGGCTGGCTCGGCACCGGTCCCGATGTGCGCGGCAGTTTCTCGCGGATGGGGATCTGAGGCATCTTTTCGCTTTCCCGGCGGCCCGCCAGCGGATAGAAGGCGGGCCATGACGCATACGGGCATCATCGGCATCTGCTGCATTACCGGCTGACTTCGTCAGGCGGGCCCGTCCTTTCGTCTCTTCCCGAACGAAAACCGGCTCCCGCCCGAGGATGGGCTTGTGGGTGGCTTCGCGAGGGAACAACATGGTCACGATCCGGCTGCACAATTCGGCGACACGGAAGAAGGAGGAGTTCGTTCCCCTCGATCCGGCGAATGTCCGCATGTATGTCTGCGGACCGACCGTCTATGACCGCGCCCATATCGGCAACGCCCGCCCGGTGATCGTGTTCGACGTGCTCTATCGGCTTCTGCGCCATGTTTACGGGGCGGAGCATGTGACCTATGTCCGGAACTTCACCGACGTCGACGACAAGATCAACGCCGAGGCGCTGCGGCGGCAGGCGGCGGGCGCGCCGGGCACGCTCGAGGAACTGATCCGCGAGCGGACCGAGGAAACGATCCGCTGGTATCACGAAGACATGGATGCGCTCGGCGCGCTGCGGCCCGACCAGGAGCCGCGCGCGACGGAGTTCATCGGCGCGATGATCGGCATGATCGAGGGGCTGATCGCCTCGGGCCACGCCTATGCCAAGGACGGCCACGTCCTGTTCCGCGTGCGGTCCTACAAGGACTACGGCGCGCTGTCGGGCCGGTCGGTCGATGACATGATCGCCGGGGCGCGGGTAGAGGTCGCGCCGTTCAAGGAAGACCCGATGGATTTCGTGCTGTGGAAGCCGTCGGATGAGAACCTGCCCGGCTGGGACAGCCCTTGGGGACGGGGCCGACCGGGCTGGCACATCGAGTGCTCGGCGATGTCAGAGGAGCTCCTCTGGCGCAAGTTTCTTGAGGCCGACACATTGTCGGTCGAGGCTCAAAAACACCCGCACACGTTCGACATTCACGGTGGCGGAATCGATCTGCAGTTTCCGCATCATGAGAACGAGATCGCGCAGAGCCGTTGCGCCCACCCTCACAGCGAGTTCGCCTGCTACTGGCTGCACAACGAGATGCTGCAGGTCGAGGGGAAGAAGATGTCCAAGTCATTGGGCAACTTCTTCACGGTGCGGGATCTGCTGGAGCAAGGCTGGCCGGGCGAGGTGATCCGGTTTGTCTATCTCCAGACGCACTATTCCAAGCCGATGGACTGGACCGAGGAGAAGGCCGTCGGCGCGGAGGCAAAGCTGAATGACTACATTGCGATCTTGGATCGCTATGCCGACCTTGAGGCGGCCAAAAGGCAAGACGCCCATCAGGATATCATCGATGCCCTCGCCGACGACTTGAACAGCCACGCTGCATTGGTGGCGCTCGATCGATTGGCGAACGAAGCGGATGGAACAGGGCTGGCGCGGGGGCTCGACTTCCTTGGTCTCATGTCGTTCGACAAGCTCGCCGAGAAAGTAGCGGCCCGTCGGAACGCCGTATCCGAATTGTCGGTTCATGCTGATCGGTTGCAGCAATTGCGGCTTGAAGCCAAGACCAGCAAGGACTTCTCGAAGGTTGATAGTCTTAAGCAGCGGCTCGGAGACGCGGGTGTTGTCGTGCAAATGCGCTCGGACGGCGTCACGCTTGAACCTGGCCCAAACTTCAATCCTGCAGAACTCGAGTCACTCCAATGAAACGCCTGGAATGCCGCCCACCCGCGGTCAGCGCCCGGCCCGCGGGGGGGGGCGAGAAGCGCCCGCCCCGGGGGGGCGGGTCGGGCGCTGACCGGGCCGCCGGCCCGGTCGGTCTTGCGGAACCGTTCGGCACTGATTGGGCCTTTGCAGGGGAAGCGGCATGACCCGCGAGCGCCTCTATCTCTTCGACACCACGCTTCGCGACGGGCAGCAGACGCAGGGCGTGCAGTTCTCGGCCGCCGAAAAAACCCAGATCGCGCAGGCGCTCGATGCGCTTGGCGTGGACTACATCGAGGGCGGCTGGCCGGGGGCGAACCCGACCGACAGCGAGTTCTTCCGCGAGGCGCCGCAGACCCGCGCCACGATGACGGCCTTTGGCATGACCAAGCGGGCAGGGCGCTCGGCCGAGAACGATGATGTGCTGGCGGCGGTCATCGACGCACAGACGCCCGCCGTCTGCCTCGTCGGCAAGACACACGAGTTCCATGTCAGGACGGCTCTCGGCGTCAGCCTGGACGAGAACCTCGACTCGATCCGCCTCAGCATCCGCCATCTCGTCGCCAGGGGGCGCGAGGCCCTTCTCGATTCCGAGCATTTCTTCGATGGCTACCGTGCCAATCCCGCTTATGCGCTGTCCTGTCTCAAGGCCGCATTGGAGGAAGGCGCGCGCTGGATCGTGCTGTGCGACACCAATGGCGGGACGCTGCCGGCCGAAGTGGGCCGCGTTACGGCGGAGGTCATCGCGGCAGGCATCCCCGGCGACCGGCTCGGCATCCATTGCCATGACGACACCGGCAATGCGGTCGCCAATTCGCTCGCCGCCATCGACGCGGGCGCGCGACAGGTGCAGGGCACGCTGAACGGCCTTGGCGAGCGCTGCGGCAACGCCAACCTCACAAGCCTGATCCCGACGCTGTTGCTCAAGGAACCCTATGCCAGCCGCTTCGATACCGGCGTGACGCCCAAGGCGCTGTCGGGGCTGACACGGGTCAGCCGGATGCTTGACGACATCCTGAACCGGGTTCCCCTGCGAAGTGCGCCCTACGTCGGCGCCAGCGCCTTTGCCCACAAGGCGGGTCTCCATGCCAGCGCGATCCTCAAGGACCCGACCACCTACGAACACATCGATCCCGCCCGTGTCGGCAACGAGCGGCTGATCCCGATGTCGAACCAGGCGGGCCAGTCGAACCTGCGCGCCCGCTTGTCCGCGGCAGGGCTGGAGGTGGGCGCCAAGGACCCGCGCCTTGGCCGTATCCTCGAGATCGTCAAGGAACGCGAGGATCAGGGTTATGCCTATGACGGGGCGCAGGCCTCGTTCGAACTGGTGGCCCGGCGGGAATTGGGGTTGCTGCCCGAGTTCTTCGAGGTCAAGCGCTATCGCGTCACCGTCGAGCGGAGGAAGAACAAGTACAACGAGATGGTCACCCTGTCTGAGGCGGTCGTCGTGGTGAAGATCGGCGACAAGAAGATGCTGTCGGTCAGCGAAAGCATGGACGAACATGGCACTGACCGCGGCCCGGTCAACGCGCTGTCCAAGGCGCTGGCCAAGGACCTGGGTCCCTATCAGGCGGCGATCGACGACATGCGGCTGGTCGACTTCAAGGTTCGGATCACCCAGGGCGGAACCGAGGCGGTCACCCGCGTCATCATCGACAGCGAGGACGGGCAGGGGCGGCGCTGGTCGACGGTCGGCGTCTCGCCCAACATCGTCGACGCGAGCTTCGAGGCTCTGCTGGACGCGATCACCTGGAAGCTGATCCGTGACCACGGCCAGCCCGTGGCGGTCGCGTGACCATCGCGGCTTGCGCGGCGCTGGTCGAACGCGGCGACCCCGACCGTTTTGCCGCTGTCATGGCGGCCCCGGTCGCTGCACGCGCGCGGCTGTTTCCGCTTTACGCCTTCAACCTCGAGGTTGCCCGCGCCCCCTGGGTCACACAGGAACCGATGATCGCCGAGATGCGCCTGCAATGGTGGCGCGACATGGTCGAGGCGGCGGTGTCCGGCGGGCCGGTGCGGGCGCACGAAGTGGCCGGGCCGATGGCGGAGGTCATCCGGGAGGTCGGTCTGCCGGCAGATGTGCTCGACCGGCTGGTCGAGACCCGGCGGTGGGACATCTATCGCGACCCCTTCGCCGACGAGGCGGCCTTCGATTCCTATCTCGAGGATACCGCTGCCGGGCTGATGTGGCTTGCCGTCCGCGCACTTGGCGGCACGGGAGAACAGGCGGCGCGGGATGCGGGCTGGGCGATGGGGCTGGCGAACTTCCTGCGCGCCGTCCCGGCGCTTGAGGCGCGGGGGCGCTTTCCGCTGGTCGATGGCCGTCCTGCCGCCGTTGCGGCACTGGCGCGGCGCGGGCTCGAACGGCTGGCCGCGGCGCGGCGCGCACGCGCCGGGGTGCCGTCTGCCGCAATGCTCGCCTCCTGGCAGACCGCCCCGATCCTGTCCCAGGCCGCGGCCGAGCCGCTGCGCGTGGCCGAAGGGCGTCTGGGCCTTTCCGAGGCGGCGCGGCGCGGTCGCCTCGCCTGGGCCGCGCTCACGGGGCGGTGGTAGCGGCCTCAGCCGATCTCGGCCCAGAGCGCGTGATGGTTCGAGGCGGCCTGGTTTCGTTGCTGCAGTTCCGGATAGACAGTCCAGCGCGCCGCGCCATCGCCCGGCCAGGCACCCCTGCGGAAGATCCCGCCCCCGGAGACCCGGGCGAAAAGGGATGGAGACAGCAGCAGGTGGTCAAGCTTCTCGCTGTCGTTTCCCTGGCCATATGTACCCTTGCCAGGGTACTCGCCGGTTGAGAAGGCCGGGTGGGTCGAGATTTCCCTGAGATCGGTTTCGTCCATCAACGGGGAGAGGGATGCCGATCCGGGCGTGTCGTTCAGGTCCCCCATGACGATGATGTGCTCGGCACCTTCTGACCTGAGCCGCCTGTAATAGGACGCGACCTGCTGCGCCTGCGCCTTGCGCCGCGCATCGTTTTCGCTCGGACGTCCGAAATCGTTACTCTTGAGGTGATTCAGCAGGCACCAGATCCTTTCCCCGCCCGGGGTGTGAACCACATATTCGGGACAGTCGCGGCTGAAGACCGGGCTGTTTCGCCCGCCAGCGCCGACATGGCTGCGCATCAGGGCGAGGTCGAAACCGGCCCGCGTCATCAGCCCGAGCTCCATGTCACGGCTGTCGTTGCCCTTGATCAGCATGACGTTCTCGTAGGGTTGACCCTGAATGCGTGGCAGGAGGGTTTCATTGAACTCGCACAGGGCCATGTGGCTTTCCGCCTCGACGACGCACAGGATGTCAGCGTTGACGTCGGCGATGACCCGGGCGGTGTTCGCGACCGCAACCGCGTCAATCGGTTCCCTGCGAAGTTCGACGCGGCCGATCCAGTCCTCGCGGCCCCGCGCCAGGATCTCGACCGTTCCGTCCGCATCACGCCTGAGAAAGTCGCCCGAATGACCGCTGAGGTGGACAAAGGGCCCTGTATCCGACCCCAAGAGTCCAAGCTGGTCGAGAAGAAGGATGATCCGGGTCTTTTCGGCGGGGCCATAGACCGGCTGTTCCAGCAGGTCCGTCAGTTCGGCAAAGGCATCGAGAAGGGGCCTGCTTTCGGCACAACTCTCAGGGTTCATCACCCGCGCGCGCTGGAACAGGTTCTCGACGTTGAACGTCGCGATTCGCATTGGTTTACTCATGTACTCGTTAACAACACGGAAAGAATATCGCAGTGCCGGGGCGAAGTCTGCCCCCATCAGGCTGCGGTCAGCGCATCGTTACCGCGGCCGCATCACCAGCCAGATCAGCGCCCCGCCGGCCAGGATCAGGAAGGGCAGCATGGCCAAGTTGACCATCTGCCATCCGGCCTCGGGCGAACCACCAGAGCAATTCATGAGCCCGCCCGAGGACAGCGAGGCGAGCGTCACGCCGCCGAACACGATGAAATCATTCATGCCCTGGGCGCGGCCCCGCTCTTCGGGGGCGTGATGTGCCGCCAGAAGCGTCGTTGCGCCGATGAAGCCGAAGTTCCAGCCGAGGCCCAGCAACATCATCGCCCCGAAGAAATGCGGAAGGGTCACCCCCGTCAGCGCGACGATCCCGGCCCCGGCAAGGATGACGAGGCCCAGTCCCATGATCCGCTCGGTGCCGAAGCGGGCAATCAGCGCCCCGGTGAAGAACGAGGGGACATACATCGCCAGCACATGGCTCGACACGACATCGGCCGCGTTCGATGTGTCGAACCCGCAGCCGACGATGGCGAGGGGGGAGGAGGTCATCACCAGGTTCATCAGCGCGTAGGAAACGGTCGCGCAGATCACCGCGACGCGGATGTAGGGATCGGCCAGAAGCTCGCCCCAGCTCCGTCCCCTTGGCGCATCATGCGCGCGGGGGGCCGGGCGGGGACTGTTGAGAAACGCGAACAGGAAGACCCCGATCATGTTCAGGGCCATCACCGCGAGATAGGTGCCCAGGAACGGCACCAGCATCGCCTGCGAGGTCAGCTTGACCAGTTGCGGACCGATAAAGGCAGACAGGAGCCCCCCGGCCATCACCCAGGAAATCGCGCGGGGGCGGAACTCGGCGCTGGCCAGGTCGGTCGCCGCGAAGCGATAGAACCCGTTAGCCGACATGTAGAGGCCAAGGAGCAGCGATCCGCCAAGGAACAACAGGAACGAGTTGTGCTGTAGCGCCAGGCTGCACAGGCCACCACCAGAGAATCCGCCGAAGGTGCCAAGGACGAAACCCGCACGCCGTCCGTACCGTTGCATGACCAGCGACAGGGGGGTGGCAGCCAGCATCGAGCCCATGACCATCATCGTGATCGGGAGGGTCGCCCAGCATGGGTTGGGGCTAAGCGTGGTTCCCGCCAGTCCGGCGATGGTAAAGACCATCGGCAGCTGCGTGCCGAGAAGCGCCTGCGCGGCGACAAGCACGACGACATTGCGACGCGCAAGCGCGTCCGAAGACTGGGGCGGGGCGGAGTCGGTCATGCGCCAAGCCTTAGGCGGCAGCACGGGGGGCGGCAAGGCCCCCTGCCGGGTCCGAGGGGACGTGACAGGTCCACATCGGGCTGTCAGGATCCCGCCGGATCTGCGGGGTGAACATGGTCGGACGCATCATCGAGACGCCGGACTGCGTGGCCGAAGGGGCGGAATGGCTTGCACAGCGCGAGCCGCGTTTTGCGGCGGCGCTGGCCCAGACCGGCCCGCTGCCGCTTCGCCGGCGCGCCGACGGCTTCGCGGCCCTTCTGGACGCGATCGTCAGCCAACAGGTTTCGACTGCCTCTGCGGCGGCAATCTGGAGCAGGCTCAAGGCGGCAGGGCTGACCGAAGAGCCCGCTTGGCGCGACATTTCCGACGACGATCTGCGCGCGATCGGTCTGTCCCGACAGAAGATGCGCTACGGACGGGCGCTTGCCGAGGCCGGACTCGACTATGCCGGACTGCGCTTGGTGCCGGATCACGAGGTGGTCGCCCGCCTCGTGGCCCTTCCGGGGATCGGACACTGGACGGCGGAGATCTACGCGATGTTCTCGCTTGGCCGCGCGGATGTCTTCGCCCCCGGCGATCTCGCCCTGCAGGAAGCGGCGCGCCTGCTGTTCGGCCTGCCCGACCGGCCGCAGGAAAAAGCTCTTAGGGCGATGGCCGAGGCCTGGTCGCCCTGGCGCGCAGTCGCTGCCCGCCTCCTTTGGTCCTACTACAGGGTTGCGAAGCGGCGCGAAGGTGTAAGGTAGCGGTATGGCCGGGCCGGCGGGTCTTCCGGACTGGCGTCTTGGGACGCGGAGGAATTTCAGGCTCCGGGCAGTGCTGGCTGTCGGCCTTCTCTTCGTCGCAGTCCGCTTCGCGACGAGATCCGCGTTGCCGACCCGGCGGAGGGCGGTCATTAAGGTCGCGCATCGGGGCGATTCCCCCGAGGGAACAGGGAGCCATACATGACGCGGGAGTTGCAGTTCAGCCGGCGGGCGGCCGCCTCGGGTCTGGCGGACAGCCTTGTGATCTTCCTGCATGGCTATGGCGCCGATGGTGAGGATCTGCTCGGCTTGGCCGATCCGCTCGCCGCGCACTTGCCCGGGACGGTCTTCCTGGCCCCGAACGCGCCGGAACGCTGCTCGGGCAATCCCTTCGGGTTTCAGTGGTTTCCCATTCCCTGGCTCGACGGATCGAGCGAGGCTGAAGCGGCCGCGGGGCTTCAGGCCGCGTCCGAGGATCTGAACCGTTTCCTCGACGCCCGCCTCGCCGAGGAAGGACTGACCCCTGACCGGATGGCGCTGGTCGGATTTTCACAAGGCACGATGATGAGCCTGCATGTGGCGCTGCGCCGGCCAGAGCCCATAGCCGGAATCGTTGCCTTCTCGGGCCGTCTGCTGGCGCCGGAACGGCTGGAAGCCGAGATCGCCTCGCGCCCGCCGGTTCTGCTGATCCACGGCGATGCCGATCCGGTCGTGCCCTTCGACGACATGGCCAAGGCCGGAAATGCACTGGTTGCCGCCGGAGTTGGGACCTACGGCCATGTCATGCGGGGCACTGGCCACGGCATCGCGCCTGACGGGCTGTCCGTGGCGCTGAGTTTCCTGAAAGACCGGTTGGGATAAGAACCTGCCGCATTCGTCATCGTTTCGTCACCCCGCCGGGTTATCCACAGACCGGGCGAGCCCTCGGTTGGTCACCACAAGAGATCGGGGGGCTTGCCAGCGGGAAACCGCCATATATAGTTTCTGTTAACGGGGCGGGCTCCCCGCCCTGGTGCCGGGAACGGCAGGCAGGACGAAAGCGGAGTCTGATTGAAGATGGACGGCGATTTCCGAACCAGTTTCGTGCGCGACCCGGCGGCGCTGAGGCATTATCCGGCACTGGTGCTGAACGCCGACTATCGCCCGCTGTCCTATTATCCCCTGTCGCTCTGGCCCTGGCAGGAGGCGATCAAGGCGGCTTTCCTCGACCGGGTCACCATCGTCGCCGAATATAACCATGTCGTCCGAAGCCAGAGGGCCGAATTCCGAATACCCTCCGTCGTCGTCCTCAAAGATTTCGTCCGACCCCAGAAGCGCGTGGCATTCACGCGCTTCAATCTTTTTCTGAGGGACCAGTTCTGCTGCCAGTATTGCGGGGCCAAGGGCGACCTTACCTTCGATCATGTCCTGCCACGCTCGCGCGGGGGCATCACCAGCTGGGAAAACGTCGTCGCTGCCTGTTCCCCCTGCAACCTCCGCAAGGGGTCGAAGACGCTGAAACAGGCGGGGATGCGCCTGCATCGCATCCCGCGCCAGCCGTCCGCGGACGAGATGCAGAATGCCGGCCGCAAGTTTCCGCCGAACCATCTGCATGACAGCTGGCTCGATTACCTTTATTGGGATGCAGAGCTGGAAGCCTGACGCTAAGCACGCGCAGGGGCAGAGTAGTGCCGGGAATGTTCGAACGACTGGACGACCATCTTGCCACCCTTCTGGTGGCGATGCTGTTTGGCGCCATCATCGGGATGGAACGGCAGGCGCGTGGCCGGATGGCTGGCCTCCGCACGAACGCATTGGTGGCCGTCGGCGCGGCAAGCTTCGTGCTTTTCTCCACACTCGTTCCGGGCGACAGCTCGCCCACGCGCGTTGCAGCTCAGATCGTCTCGGGCGTGGGCTTTCTCGGGGCCGGCCTGATCTTCCGCGACGGCTTTTCGGTCCACGGCCTGAACACGGCGGCGACGCTCTGGTGTTCTGCGGCGGTTGGAATGCTTTGCGGGATCGCGGCCTACCCGCTTGCGGTAATGCTGACCGGCGTCGTCATGTTCGTGAACCTGGGGTTGCGGCCGCTCATGTACTGGATCGACAGGCGTTTCCTGAGCGGTTCAAAGGGACAGGTGCCCATGACCTTGCGGCTGATCTGCGACGAGGACGCAGAGGCCACGGTCCGGGCAGCCGCCGCGCGCGAGATCGCGGCGCAACGGCTTGTGCTGTCATCCATCGAGACAATGCGCGAAAAGGAAGGACGGATCGAGGTCAGGGCAGGGCTGTCGGTACCCGCCGCCGACCCAGCTTCCCCGGAACGTGTGCTACTGGCGCTGGCGGCCGAACCGGGCCTTCGCCGCGCTGAATGGGCGGGCGAGAATGCCGACTGACGTTCTTGCCCCGCATTCATCTTGTCGGCGGGTGACAGGATGCTAGACTTTTGCAGGCCATGTGGCTAAGAGCCACTGCGTTAGCGCTAACACGTGCGCTGCAGAAAAAGGCGGAGAAAGCCATGGTATCGCGTGTGATCCCCGTCGAGGCATTCGACCTCGTGATCTTCGGTGCAACTGGCGATCTGGCGCGCCGCAAGATCTTTCCGGGCCTCTATCGCCGCTACTGGGCGGGCCAGATTCCTCCCGACAGCAGGATCATCGGCGCCGCGCGCAGTGAAGCGACATCGGAGGCCTTTCGCGAGCAGGTAAAGTCCGCGATCGAGGAATTCGTGGCGCCGGACAAGAAGGACGAGGCCACGATCTCGGCCTTCCTGTCGCGAATCTGCTATGTCCCCATCGATGCCAAGGGCACCGGGGGTTGGGACAAGCTGAAGGCAGAGATGCGGCCCGGCATCGTTTCGGCTTTCTACTTCTCGGTTGCCCCGGCGCTGTTCGGCGATCTGGCGGAACGGTTGCATTCCTTCGACATCGCGACACCGGAAAGCCGCATCGTGGTGGAAAAGCCCTTTGGCCGCGACCTTGCCTCCGCGCGGGCGCTGAATGCGACGCTGGCGGCCCATTTCCGCGAAGAGCAGATCTACCGGATCGACCACTATCTCGGGAAGGAAACCGTCCAGAACCTGATGGCGGTCCGCTTTGCCAATATCCTGTTCGAGCCGCTGTGGAATTCCCAATACGTCGATCATGTCCAGATCACCGTAGCCGAGACGGTGGGCGTCGGCGGACGCGGCAGCTACTACGACAAGTCTGGCGCCATGCGGGACATGGTGCAGAACCACATGATGCAACTCCTCTGCCTGATCGCGATGGAGCCGCCTTATCACTTTGATCCGAACGCAGTCCGCGACGAGAAGCTGAAGGTGATCCGCGCCCTGGACCCGGTCCGCCCCGAGGACATCGTGCGCGGCCAGTATGCCCGCCAGAATGGCCAGCCCGGCTATCTCGAGGATTCCGAGAACCCGCACAGCCGGACCGAAAGCTATATTGCGCTCAAGGTCAACATCTCGAACTGGCGCTGGAAGGGCACTCCCTTTTACCTGCGCACCGGCAAGAAGCTGCGTGCGCGCGCTTCCGAGATCGCCATCACGTTCAAGGAACCACCGCATTCGATCTTTGACGACGCCGCGGGCTGGCGCGAGAATGTGCTGACGATCCGTCTGCAGCCGAACGAAGGCATGAACCTGAGCGTCATGATCAAGGAACCTGGTCCCGGCGGCATGCGGCTGGTGCAGGTACCGCTCGACATGTCCTTTGCCGAGGCGCTTGGCGAAGAAGGAGCGGATATTCCTGACGCCTACGAGCGACTCATCATGGACGTGATCCGCGGCAACCAGACGCTGTTCATGCGCGGGGACGAGGTTGAGGCCGCATGGGCCTGGACAGATCCCATCATCGGCGGGTGGGAAAGCTCCGAGGATCGACCGAAACCTTACGATCCCGGTTCTTCGGGCCCCGACGACGCGCTGATGCTGATGCATCGGGATGGACGACGCTGGCGGGACATTCGCGAATGAACCTGATCGAGTATCCGGATCGCGAGTTGATGATGCTGTCGCTCGCCAACATCATCGCCGGGGAACTGGGTCAAGCGCTGCGGCTTGAAGGCAAGGCCAGCCTCTGCGTGCCCGGCGGTACAACGCCGGGGCCGATCTTCGACACGCTGTCGGGTGTCGATCTGGACTGGGCGAATGTCGCGGTATTCCTGAACGACGAACGGTGGGTCTCCGAGGACAGCCCGCGCTCGAACACGCGGCTCCTGCGCGACCGCCTGCTGGTGAACCGCGCCGCCACCGCCCAAGTGGTGCCGCTCCACGCACCTGCCGACCGGCCCGAGGATGTGCTGGACACGCTCGCCGCAGGCATAGCGCCGCATTTGCCGATTACGGTCCTGCTTCTTGGCATGGGCGCCGACATGCATACGGCGTCGCTTTTCCCCGGCGCGGACCGGCTGGAAGAGGCGATGTCCGATACCGCCCCGATCCTGTTGCCGATGCGGGCGGAGGCAGCGGGCGAGCCGCGCATCACCCTGACGGCGCCCGTGCTGAAGGGGGCGATGTCGATCCACATTCTCATCACCGGGCCGGAAAAGCGCGCCGCCCTCGACAAGGCACAACGCCTGACACCCGCAGAGGCACCGGTGAAAGCGGTTTTGGGCAATGCAACCGTCCATTGGGCGGAGTGAACAGGGACAGACTGGAGCAAGGCATGAGCATCGAGACAAGCTGGCAGGCGCTGGCCGCGCATCACGACCGGGTGCAGGACAGACCCATTCTCGACCTCTTTCGCCATCCGAACCGAGCGGCGGACTTCAGCGCCCGACTGGGCGACATGCTCTTCGACTATTCCAAGACCAATATCGACGCGGAAGCCATTGATCTGCTTGTGCAACTCGCAGAGTCGGCAGGTGTCGCCGCCGAACGCGAAGCCATGTTCCGCGGCGCAAAGATCAACGTCACCGAGAACCGGGCCGTGTTGCACACCGCGCTCAGGAACCTTGATGTCGATGTCGTGGTGGATGGCGTGAATGTCATGCCGCCGGTGCGTGAGACCTACCGGCGGATGCAGGACTTCGCAAGCCAGGTCCGGACCGGGCAGTTCACCGGACAGGGCGGCCCAATCACCGATGTTGTCAACATCGGCATCGGCGGTTCGGACCTCGGGCCGGCGATGGCCGTGCTGGCGCTGGCGCCCTATGCCACCGGACCGCGCTGCCACTTCATCTCGAATGTCGATGGCGCCCATGCCCATGACATTCTGAAGGATCTCGACCCGACGACGACCCTTGTGATCGTCGCCTCCAAAACCTTCACCACGATCGAGACGATGACCAACGCCGAAACGGTCAAGCGCTGGATGTCCGCCCGGGTGTCCGACCCGGCGGCACAGTTCGCCGCCGTCTCCACCGCTGCCGACAAGACTGCCGCCTTCGGCATCGCCCCGTCGCGCGTCTTCGGCTTCGAGGACTGGGTCGGCGGGCGCTATTCGATGTGGGGCCCGATCGGCCTGTCGCTGATGATCGCCATCGGACCAGAGGATTTCGGCCGTTTCCTTGCGGGCGCCGCTTCGATGGACCGACATTTCCGCGAGGCTCCGTTCGGCCAGAACCTGCCGGTGCTGCTGGCCCTGGTCGGCATCTGGCACAACCAGATCTGCGGGCATGCCACCCGCGCCGTCCTGCCCTATGACCAGCGCCTGTCGCGGCTGCCGGCCTATCTCCAGCAACTGGAGATGGAATCGAATGGCAAGCGCGTGGCGATGGACGGCTCGACCCTCACCCACAATTCCGGCCCGGTGGTCTGGGGCGAACCCGGCACCAACGGCCAGCACGCCTTCTACCAACTTATCCATCAGGGGACCCGCGTGATCCCCTGCGAGTTCCTGCTGGCAAAAGAGGGTCACGAACCCGCGCTGGCCCATCAGCACCGGCTGCTCGTCGCCAACTGCCTTGCCCAGTCCGAAGCGCTGCTGAAGGGCCGGAGCCTCGAAGAAGCTCGGGCGATCATGGCGAAGAAGGGCCTGACGGGTGACGAACTCGAACGCCAGGCGCGCCACCGGGTCTTTCCCGGCAATCGGCCGTCCACGACGCTCGCCTATCCGAAGCTTGACCCTTACACGCTCGGCCAGATCGTCGCGCTCTACGAACACCGGGTCTTCGTCGAGGGTGTGATCCTCGGGATCAACAGCTTCGACCAGTGGGGCGTGGAACTGGGCAAGGAACTGGCGCTGGCGCTGGCGCCGATCCTCGACGGCAAGGAAAGCGCTGCGGCGAAGGATGGGTCGACCCAGCAGCTGGTGGCTTACCTGACGGCCTGAGAAAGACCTCACAAAGTCTTTCTTCTGTTCACAAATATCCCACCGAGTAATGAGCGATCAGAAACGCCCCAGTGGGGCGCTTCCGAGAAGAACGCCCGGCTCGTGGCCGGACTGGGGGGCAGACAGCCCCCACTGCCAGGGGTCAGGCCTGCGCGGCGGTGACGATGATCTCGACCTTGTAATCGGGGGTCGCGAGTTTGGCCTCACCGGTCGCGCGGGCGGGGGTGTGGCCCTGCGGCACCCAGGCATCCCATTCGGCGTTCATTTCGGCGAAGGTCGCGATATCGGCCAGCCAGATCTGCGCCTTGAGGATCTTGGTCTTGTCCGACCCGGCCAGCGCCAGCAGGCGGTCGATCTCGGCCAGGATGGTGCGGGTCTGGGCGCCGACGCTCTCGCCGGGTTCGCCGACGATGCCGGCCAGATAGATCGTGCCGTTGTGGATGACCGCGTTCGACATGCGCGCGCCGGTCTCAAGGCGGGTAATGGTCATGGGATGCTCCTTCCAGGGCGTTGACGCGCCTTGGCTAGCGGTTCGGAGCGGGGAAGGGAAGGGCACTGGCGAGTGGCCGCAAAGCAAACGGCCCGGGCAATCTGCCCGGGCCGCTGATGAGTCAATCTCGCGTCGATCTGGAGATTACGCCAGAGCGAGATTCATCGCCGATTCACGGCCATCACGGCCGGATTCGATGTCGAAAGTCACCGCCTGACCATCGTCAAGACGCTGGATGCCGGCACGCTCGAGCGCGCTGACATGGACGAAGACGTCCTTGCCGCCGCGCTCAGGAGCGATGAAGCCGAAGCCTTTGGTGGCGTTGAACCATTTCACGGTGCCGTTGGCCATCGTGATATTCCTTTTCTTAGTACCGCCCACACAGCGCAGCGGTCTGGCATAGCTGAAGATCGAGAGCCGTGCCGAAAGGAACAGGTCCGGAAATTAGATTTGCCCGGCATCCATAGCCGCAAACCCGAGACAATGACAGCACTATCGGTGGATTTGCCAAAGGGGCCGCGTTAGCCCTTGAAATCGCTCCAAACTATCTTTCAGCGACGGAGGGCTTACCTCTCGGCTGCGTCGCTGCCGCCGCTCGTTACATCGCTGATGGCCGCGGTCTCGTCATCGTCCACCTGTTCCGGCTCGGACACGGTCCGGCTGGAATAGGCATAGCGCGATCGCCGAGGCGTGCCCTTGCGGCTGAGGAAATCCGCCAGGTCGAGAGGTTTCTTCGGAGAGGAGAATCCCATTGATCGGTCCTTGAAAGGGGCGGTCTGCAGAACTTGGCCGGGCACACCCGGCTCAATGATTGCCTGAAGACGCTGTCTCGTTGCAGAAGTCGGACACCAGCGCGAGGTGACGTCCGTTTCGAACTCAGTCTCGGCCGGAGTTGCGGGCCTGTGCCCGCTGCGCGGCGCCGTCATGCGTTGCATGACCGGGCCTGCGTGGCTTTCTGCCGAACGGCACCCGACAAGGAGGAGCCCGGTTGCGACGCGGCTGGCCGACTCTATGCGCCCCGGCGAGGCGATTGGCCAGAGAAAGATGCGCAGCGGCGCGATTTATCGGGGATCATGGGAAACTGGTGAAGCGGCAGGCTGGAGCGGGTGAAGGGAATCGAACCCTCGTCATCAGCTTGGGAAGCTGCGGCTCTACCATTGAGCTACACCCGCCCGCTCTCTGCCAGGCAGATGGGACGGATGTAGCCAATAGGGCGCCTGCAGGCAAGGGGGGTAAGTCACCCCTTGCTGCCTTGGTCGATCAGCCGCCGGATCCTTCGGTCGGCATGGGCATCGTGTGCTGCGAATGGTCTGCACCGCCATTTGGCGGATCGACCATGAAGTCGACCGTCACCTCGCCAGCGTTTTCGAAGATCAGCGTCACCGGCACCATGTCGCCTTCCTTGAGCTGCTGCGACAACCCCATGAACATGATGTGATATCCGCCCCGTTCGAGAACGGCGGTGTCGCCCGGCGGAATGTCGATGGCTTCGACCGGGGACATCGAGGTCACCCCCGCCGCATCGGTCTTCGATTCATGGATCGAGGCCTCCTCGGCGAAGCCGGCGCGGGCGCCGATCAGTCGTTCGGCGGTGGTCCCGTCGTTGCTGATCGCAAGATAGCCACCCGCGGCCATGGCATTGGCGGCCGGCTGGGGGATGTTCGGGTGGATGATGTCGAGCGTGCCCACCTTCAGTTCATGGGCGGCGGCCGTGGTGGCAAGAGCCAGGGCTGCGGTGAGCCCGAGAAAACGTGCGAAAGTCATGGAGAAACTCCGAAAGACTGTATCTGGAGAAGAGGGGTTTCGCGGCTCAGGCCACCGACGGGGGACCGCGGGGACGGGCCGCGTTCCATTCCTCGACAGAAACCGGCTGGAGCGGAGGGGCAGTCGGAGTGGCGCGCGCGACAGCGATGGGAACCGGTTGCTCCGCCATCCGCCCGGGAAGCAGGGCAGCACCGCCGCTCAGGCAGCAGCTCTGGCAGTCATGTCCGTG
This sequence comes from Rhodobacter sp., assembly GCA_041905595.1. Taxonomy (GTDB): domain Bacteria; phylum Pseudomonadota; class Alphaproteobacteria; order Rhodobacterales; family Rhodobacteraceae; genus Aliitabrizicola. Next base: position 155,856 of record JAYRKT010000003.1, on the reverse strand, counting down.
GCGGGAACCGGATTTGCCGATCGCCCCCGTCTCATCGCAGAGATCGGCGAGCGAGCCGCCCTGCAGCACGAACCGTTCAATCGCCGCCTCTTCCGCCGGCCGAAGCGGCCGAACGGTCCAGTCTGTCACCACCGTGGCGAGAGCCAGCAGCAGCGTCAGGGCAAGGCTCGCGAAGGGGCGCCAGCGTACGATCATGGATACGTGACTATCAGCCATGGCCCCGCGATTGAAGCCCCACGACCTGCGATCGCAACATCGCAGGCAGGACCCGTTGCAGAAGCATGCCGAAAAGGGCAAGACTTGCGTCCGCTTGCGGGGCTGTTCCCTGGCATAGCGCGAAAGATCGTTCCTGCAGGAGAGCTCATGCTGGACTGGGCGGGCGTGCTTCGACTGAGCCTTGTGAACTACGCGATCGGCTCGGTCACCGTCCTGATGGTCTCGACCCTGAACCGTGTGATGGTGGTAGAGCTGGGGCTGCCGGCGCTGGTGCCGGGGCTGCTTGTCGCCCTTTACTACCTCTTGCAGATCAGCCGCCCCGGTTGGGGACACCGCTCTGACATGGGCGGACGGCGGACGCCCCTGATGCTGACCGGAGTCGCGGTCATGGCCTTGGGCGCGATCCTGGCGGCGCTGGCCATCGTGATCTTCACTGACCATGGGGCCGCCAGCCTTGTCCTGTCGACCCTGGCCTATGGCATGATCGGGCTCGGGGCAGGGGCTGCGGGAACGTCACTTCTGGCGCTCGTCGCGGTGGCGACCCCGCCGGAGCGGCGGGCAGGCGCCTCTACCATCGTCTGGCTGATGCTTGTCTTCGGCATCGCCAATACCGCGGCGGTCGTCGGTGGCCTTCTCGACCCCTATACCCCCGCGCGGCTGCTCGGGATTGTAGCCGTCGTCGCGGCAGCAGCTTCCCTCCTGTCCATTATCGCGGTCGCCGGGGTCGAACGCCGGCTGCCAATGACGCCGCCCGAAGCGCACCAGCCGCTGCCAGAGGGGTTGGCCGAAATCTGGCGCGAGCCTGCGGCCCGCCGCTTTGCCTTGTTCGTCTTCCTCTCGATCACCGCCTACTTCCTGCAGGACTTGATCCTGGAACCCTATGCCGGCCTGGTCTTCGGCTTTACGCCGGGCCAGACGACATCAATGCAAGGGGTACAGAGCAGCGGCGTCTTTGCCGGAATGGCAACGGCAGGCCTCTTGGCGACAGGTCTGCGGATCGGCAGTCTGCGTCAGTGGGTCAGGGGCGGATGCATCGGCTCGGCCGCAGCACTGAGCGCAATCGCGCTTGCGGGTCCCCTCGAGGCCGGGCGGCTCTTGCCATTCGTCGCGCTGCTCGGCTTCAGCAACGGTGTCTTTGCCGTGGCGATGATCGCCGCGATGATGCGTCTGGCGAGCCACGGAAGGCGCCGGCGCGAAGGGACACGTCTGGGGATCTGGGGGGCGGCGCAGGCGCTCGCCTCGGGCTTTGGCGGCTTGTTCGGGGCGGCGGCGGTCGACGTCCTCAGAATTTTCTTGCCCGTCCGTCTTGCCTTCACGCCGGTTTTCATGCTGGAGGCTGTGTTGTTCCTGCTCTCGGCCGCGTTGGCCACCCGCGCGATCGTCGGGACAGATGAACCGCAAAGGGATAGAATGGCCCCGAACAGAGAAATGTTGTGACGGCTTTCAGCAAACAGCCCCGCCCACAAGGCATGACCGACCTGATCCCAGCCTGGGTCGGAGATGAGTTGACGCCCGTCGACAAGCTCGAGGTGCATCGCCGCGGTCTGCGCCACCCGGCGATTTCGGTCTTCGTGACGCGTGAGGGGAAGATCCTGCTGCAGCGCCGCGCCGAGACCAAGTATCACACTCCGGGCCTTTGGACGAACACCTGCTGCACCCATCCGCATTGGGGCGAGTCGGCCGTCGATTGCGCGACGCGGCGCCTGCGCGAGGAACTGGGCATCGAGGGGCTGGTTCCGACCCTGTCGGAAACGGTCGAATATCGCGCCGATGTCGGCGGCGGCCTGACCGAGCACGAGGTGGTCGACATCCTGCTCGCCGAAGCCGGCGCTGATCTGCAGGTTCTGCCGGTTCCGGAAGAGGTTCAGGATACGCGCTGGATCGACCTCGAAAGCCTCGACCGGGAAATCGCCGAGACGCCCGAGCGCTTCACACCCTGGCTGCGGATCTATCTGGCCGAACATCGCGACCGGATCTTTCCGACCGGGGCCTGACTGTACCGGCGACCCGGAGGCAAGCCTTAGCGGATACGCTCGCGGATCTGGCGGTGAACGTACCAGACAGCCGCGATCGCAAGCGCCAGAACCACCACCGCATCAAGGATATGCATGACCGCGCGCAGGGTAGGGCTGGAATCCCAGGATTCGCCCAGCCGCATGCCGATCCAGGCCAATGCGAAGCACCAGGGTAGCGACCCGAGGAAGGTGTAGATCTGGAACTTCACGAAGGGCATCCGCGCAATTCCGGCCGGCAGCGAGATGAAGGTGCGCACGACCGGCAGAAGCCGGGCGACAAAGACCGTGAGGCTGCCATAGGTCTGGAAATAGTGCTCGGCGCGGTCCACCGACTTGCTGTCGAGCCAGATGTAGCGGCCCCACCGTTCGATGGCCGGACGCCCGCCCGAGGCGCCGATCAGATAGGCCGCGGTCGATCCGATGTTGCAGCCGATTGCCCCGGCCAGCGCCACCATCCACAGGTCGAACCGCCCTGTATACACCAGATACCCCGAAAACGGCATGATGATCTCGGACGGCAACGGGATACAGGCGCTCTCGATCGCCATCAGGAGCGCGATCCCCGCATAGCCCATCGCCGAAATGATGCTGGTGATGACCCCGGCGAAGGCCGCCATAAGGCTGTCGATCATCCGGGGCTCTCCAATGGAAGGGCAGGTGGAAAGTCAGGGGCGCCGGACATGTCCGGCCGGCATCAGAACGGGATCTCGTCGTCGAGATCGCTGCGGCTCGGCGAGCCGCCGCCGCTGCGCCCGCCGCCAAAGCCCGAACCGCCGCTGCGCTCTTCCGGGTAGCCACGATCGTCGCCATAGCCGGCGCTGCGATCGTCAAAGCCGGCACCGCCGCCGCCACCGCTGTCCCGACCGCCAAGCAGGGTCAGGTTGCCGGTGAACGGCCGCAGGACGACCTCGGTCGAGTAGCGGTCCGCGCCGGACTGGTCCTGCCATTTGCGGGTCTCCAGCTGGCCCTCGACATAGACGGTCGACCCCTTGCGCAGATATTGCTCGGCGATCTTGGCCAGCGGCTCATTGAAGATCGCGACGGAATGCCATTCGGTGCGCTCCTTGCGCTCGCCGGATTGCTTGTCCCGCCAGGTTTCAGAGGTGGCGATCCGCAGGTTCACCACCTTGCCGCCATTGGCAAAGGTCCGCACTTCCGGGTCGCGACCGAGGTTGCCGATGAGAATGACCTTGTTGACCGAACCCGCCATGGATGCCTCCGTCCTGTTGCTGCTGCCCGGACTGTGGCCCGGCTTGGTTAACGGCCGGTATATCCCTGCGCCCCCCGGCGCGCAACCGCCGGTCCCCCTGCAACCGGGGTTGCAGAACGGCGGAATAGGCCTTCCGGGCGATATCGCTGCACTGCCGCATGGCTCATGTCGACCGCAGTCCGGGGGCATCCCGCAACCCGGCGAAACCTGACTGAAGGAACACGACATGACCAAGTCCACCCGTTTCGGCGCCGTGATCGCCCTGGCCTTGACCCTCGCCGCCCCGATGGCCCATGCGGAAAGCGAAGGCAGCCTCGATGCCGCGACGCAGGAAAAGGTGACCGCCGCGATGACCGCGCAGGGATATGAGGTGCGCAAGGTCACGACCGAGGACGGCCAGATCGAGGTCTATGCCGTGAAGGACGGCGAGACCTACGAGCTCTATCTCGATGATCAGTTCAACATCGTGAAGACCGGCGACTGACGGTCTTGTCGAAGGGCGCGCGCCCCTGTCCCCGGTGCGCGCCCTGAAATCCGCTTCCAAGGAGATTTCCGATGCCAAGCAAGGTCAGGGTCTGGGACCCTTTCGTGCGTGTCTTCCACTGGTCCGTCGTCGCGGGCTTTGCGGCAAACGCGCTTTTCACCAACCCCGAGAAAAGCCTGCATCACAACATCGGGCTCGCCGTGCTGGGGCTTGTCGTGCTGCGGCTGGTCTGGGGCCTCGTTGGTCCGCGCCATGCCCGCTTCAGCGATTTCCCGCCCGATGCCGGCGCCGCGATGGATCAGATGCGCGAGATGGTGGCGGGCCGCCGGAATGCCCATCTTGGCCATTCGCCTCTTGGCGCGCTGATGATTTACAACCTGCTGCTTACGCTGATCGCCATTGGTGTGACCGGCTACATGCAGACCACCGTCGCCTGGTTCGGTATCGACTGGGTCAAGGAAGTGCATGAAGCCCTGGTCACCTGGGCCGAGATCTCGGTCGTGCTACATATCGTGGCCGTGTTCACGGAGTCGCGACGTCTCGGGGTGAACCTTCCCCGCTCGATGCTGACGGGCTACAAGACCTTGCCGGATCAATCCCCCGGCGAGTGACAGGACAGCATTCGTGACCTTGAGATTCCTGCGGCCCAAGGCGGCCGGCCCAAGAAGCGATCAGAACGTGATCCTGCGCAACCGGGAAAGCCTCACGCTGCTGGGGCTGATCCTGTTCCAGATCTTCTGCACGGTCTTCTTCCTGACCGATGTCTTTGGCGACATGGAAGAGATCGGCTGGTCCTCGCTGCACGATGCGCATGTGCTGCCCGAGCTTCTGGCAACGCTCGGCCTGACGGCAGGGATCGTCATGCTGTCGCGGAACCTGCTGAAACTTCTCCACCGACAGTCGCAGATCGAGGAGAGCCTGAACGTCGCGCAGGGTGCGCTAGGCGACGTGATGGAAGGGTACTATCGAAGCTGGGGCCTGACTGCCTCGGAGCAGGATATCGCCACCTTCACCATCAAGGGCTATTCCATCGCCGAGATCGCCGAATTGCGCGGGTCGGCGGAAGCCACAGTGAAATCCCATCTGAACGCAATCTACCGCAAGTCGGGGACCTCGGGGCGCGGGCAACTGACCAGCCTTCTGATCGAGGACCTGCTGGGAAGTCCGCTTGTCTCGCTCGAAAAAGGCGGTCGCGCGCGGGCCAACGGGCGGTCTTCTGCCGAAGCGGCGGAATAGCATCCGCCATGCCTCTGGCGGAGCGGCTTTTTTTCGGTATAGTGCCGCAAAAATAACGGCCAGCCCGCATGGATCGGGGGCCGGGTGGCGGGACTTTTTGGGATGCGGCAAGGGATCGCTCGAAAGTTGCGGATCGGGACGCTGGTGCTTTGTGCCGGTGCGGGTTTGGCTGTCGCGCTTGGCGCAGGTCAGGCACTTGCAGACGGGATCAAGTTCGCGAAGGGCGGAACGAAAAGCCGCGCCGCCCTGTTTGCCCAGCAGTCGGAACTTCTGGATACGCGGCTCGCCTCGCAATACGACAATTCCGCGCGCCTGAGTCCCGGCGCCGACAGCGGCAGGGACATGGACCTGTCCTTCCTGCGCTACCGCGGCAACTACAAGGGCGAGTATCTCGAGGTTGCGAAGGCCGCGGCGCGCAAGCATGGCGTGCCAGAGGACCTGTTCCTGCGCCTTGTCCAGCAGGAATCCGGCTGGAATGTGCTGGCAGTCTCGACCAAGGGCGCGACGGGTCTGGCGCAACTGATGCCGGGCACGGCCGACCTGATGGGCGTCGATATCAACGATCCCAAGCAGAACCTCGAAGGCGGGGCGAAATACCTGCGCAAGATGTATGACCGCTTCGGCAGCTGGAAGCTGGCGCTGGCGGCCTACAATGCCGGGCCGGAAGCGGTGGATTCAGCGAACGGCGTACCGGAGTTCGAGGAAACCCAGGACTACGTCGCGGTCATCCTCGATCAGGGCTGAATGGGCCGGACGGCCCCGGGGGATCGCGGCGTCACTCCGCCGCGATCTTGATGACCGGCTCCATCCTGTTCAGGATATCGTCCGACAGGTGACACTTGATCTGGTGCCCCGGCGCCAGCGTCTTCAGCGGCGGCATCTCGCGTTCGCAAAGCCCACCCGGCACCTGGGATTTCCAACGGCACCGCGTCTGGAACGGGCAGCCCGGCGGCGGGTTCATAGCCGAGGGGATGTCGCCTTCCAGCACGATCCGCTGCTTGGTCACATGGGTGTCGGCGATCGGAACGGCGGACAGCAGCGCCTCGGTATAGGGATGGTAGGGCGGGCTGAAGACCTGATCGGTCGAACCCAGTTCCACCACATGGCCGAGATACATCACCATCACCCGGTCCGACAGATACCGGACAATCGACAGGTCGTGGCTGATGAAGAGAAGCGTCGTCTTGTTCTTGCGCTGGATCTCCATCAGCAGGTCCGTCACCGCCGCCTGCACCGACACATCGAGCGCCGAGACGGGTTCATCCGCGACCACGATCTTGGCCCCGCCGGCGAACGCGCGCGCGATGCCCACGCGCTGCTTCTGCCCGCCCGAGAGCTGGCGCGGCATCCGCTCAGCGAAGGCGCGGGGAAGCTTCACGAGGTCGAGCAGCTCAAGCATCCGGTTGCGGCGTTCCTCGTCCGACTTGCCCTCGCCGAAGATTTCCAGCGCGCGGATAATCTGACGGCCGACGGTCATTGACGGGTTCAAGGTGTCGAAGGGGTTCTGGAACACCATCTGAACCTTCGACACCGTGTCGGAGGCGCGCTTCTGGATCGGGGTGGACTGGACGTTCTCGTCGAAAAGCATGATCGAGCCGGCCGTTGCGGTCTCAAGCCCCATCAGCACCTTGGCGAAGGTCGACTTGCCGCAGCCCGACTCACCGACGATGGCGAGCGTCTCGCCCTCGTGCGCCTCGAAACTGAGCGTCTCGTTGGCCTTGACCACCTTCTTCGCACCGCCGCCGAACAGGCCGGAGGAAACCTCGTAGTACTTCCTCAGGTCATCCATCTTCAGAACGACATCGCCAATCTTGGTCTTTTCGGTCTTTGCGGCGACCTGCGGGGGGGCAGCCCAGTCGATCTCCTGCCAGCGCAGGCAGCGGGTGGCGTGACGGTCGCTGCCGGGAACTTCGTCCATCGGAATGTCCTGCGCATCGCAGCGCCCCTTGACGAAGTAGGAGCAGCGCGGCCCGAAGTTGCAGCCCGGCGGACGTTCATGGGGCAGGGGGAAGTTCCCCGGGATCGCCACCAAAGGCCGCGAGTTTTTGTCGGCACCGGGCAACGGGATCGAGCGGAACAGCGCCTGGGTATAGGGATGGCGCATCTTGTCGAAGACCTGCTCGATCGAGCCCGTCTCGACCGCCTCGCCGGAATACATGACGCAGAGCCGGTCACAGACCTCGAGCACGAGCCCGAGGTTGTGACTGATGAACAGCATGGAGGTGCCGTATTTGTGGCCCAGATCCTTGACCAGATCGACGATCCCGGCCTCGACCGTGACGTCGAGCGCAGTCGTGGGCTCGTCCAGGATCAGGAGCGCGGGCTTCGACATCAGCGCCATGGCGATGACGATGCGCTGCTGCTGGCCGCCTGACAGCTGGTGCGGGTAGGACCGCAGGATCCGGTCCGGGTCGGGCAGGCGTACATCGGCGACGATCTGGCGGGCGAGCTTCCACGCCTCATCCTTGCCCATGCCTTCATGAATCATCGGCACTTCGGCAAGCTGTGCGCCAATCTTCATGGCTGGATTCAGGCTGGCCATCGGCTCCTGATAGATCATCGCGATTTCCGAGCCGCGGATGTGGCGCAGCTCCTCGTCCGACATCGTGGTCAGGTCGCGGCCCTTGAACTTGATCGAGCCGCCGACGATCCGGCCGTTCTTGCCGAGGTCGCGCATGACGGCCAGGGCCACCGTGGACTTGCCGCAGCCGGATTCACCGACAAGGCCCATGGCCTCGCCCGGCATCACCGTGCAGGAGAAATCCATCACCGCCGGGATTTCCCGAAGGCGGGTGAAGAAGCTGATCGACAGGTTCTCGATCTCGAGAATCGGTTTGCTCGGATCCCAATCGGTTTTCGCGGTCATGGCGGGCCTCTCTTGGCTGGCGCGGGACCGGGGGTTTCACACCCCCGGACCCCCGTGGGATATTTGAGAACAGAAGAAGACCAGAAAAACCGACATCAGTCCTTCAGGCTTTCTTCGCGCAGGCCGTCGGCCAGCAAGTTGAGACCAAGAACAAGGCTCATCAGCGCAAGTGCCGGAACGACTGCGGGATGGGGGAAGGCGGCAAGCAGCTTGCGCCCCGCGTTGATGGTCGAACCCCAGTCCGGGCTTTCCGACGACAGGCCAAGGCCGAAGAAGCCGAGCGTCCCAAGCAAGATCGTCGTATAGCCGATCCTGAGGCAGAAATCCACGATCAGCGGCCCGCGGGCGTTCGGAAGGATTTCCCACAGCATGATGTACCAGGGACCTTCGCCGCGGGTCTGGCTCGCCGCCACGTAGTCGCGCGTCTTGATGTCGAGCACGAGCCCCCGGATGATCCGGAACACCGTCGGCGCGTTGACGAAGACGACCGAGACGAAAACGATCAGGATGTTGGACGGGACCGAGATGAAGTCGAGTGAAGCGGGCAGAGGGGCGAACTTCGTCTGCGGCTCGGACAGCAGGGCCAGGTAGATCCATCCGCCAAAGATCACGATCCCCGCGATCAGCATGTTTCGCAGTTGCGGTTTCACATAGAGCCGCGAGTTGACCAGCACGACCAGGAAGATCAGCGGGAACAGGAACAGCACCATCCCCATGTATTGCGGCAGGCCCGACTGTGCGATCTCCGGTGTCACGAGCAGGTAGAAGAGCAGGATGACCGGAAAGGCGAGGATCAGGTTGGCCAGAAAGCTCAAGAGCGTGTCCAGCCGTCCGCCATAGTAGCCCGCCGGCAGGCCGAGCGTCACGCCCACCATGAAGGCGAAGGCGGTGGCGAGCGGTGCAATCTGGATCACGATGGTCGAGCCGGCCACCATGCGGCTGAAGACGTCGCGGGCCAAGTTGTCGCCGCCGAGCAAGTAGAACGTGCCCTCGACGCCCTTGACCGGCATGCCGGGCAGGGCGTTCTTCATGCCGGACACCTGCGTCAGGGGATCATGGGTCATGATCATCGGCGCGAAGATCGCGGTGAACACCCAGAACATCACCATGCCGAAGCCGATCATGCCAATCGGGCTGTCGAAGAGCTTGCCATACAGGCCGAGCCGCCGCTTGAAGGCGACCGACACGGCGAAAAGGACGACCAGCGCGATCCAGACGGGCAGGAATTGCCCGGCCATCCGCGCGAGGATCTGGCCCCAGGAAAGTGCGTCTGCCATCGGTTTCCTCCTCAGGACACGCGGATGCGGGGGTTGAGGAAGACATAGCCGATGTCCGAGATCAGCTGCGTCACGAGCACGACGAAGACCGCCACCACCGAGCAGGCGAGCAGCAGTTCGATGTCATTGTTGCCGGCCGCCTGCACCAGCGTCCAGCCGAAGCCCTTGTAGTTGAACAGGGTCTCGGTGATGACCACGCCGTTCAGAAGCCAGGGGAACTGGAGCATGATGACAGTGAAGGGCGCGATCAGCGCATTGCGAAGCGCGTGTTTCAGCACCACATCGCGGAAGGCCACGCCCTTGAGCCGCGCGGTGCGGATGTATTGCGCCGTCATGACCTCTGTCATGGAGGCGCGGGTCATGCGGGCAATATAGCCGGTGCCATAAAGCGCGATCGTGGCGACCGGCAGGGCGAAGTTCCAGAAGGTGATCTTCTCCATCGCCGAGGTTGCGGTGCCCGGGAAGAGCGTCTTGCCGCCAATCCAGCCGTGTTCGGCGAGCCATGGCGAAATGCCGGTGGTGGCCGAGGCCAGGAGCGCGATGAGTACGACGCCCGAGACGTATTCGGGCGTGGCAGTCGATGTGATCGAGAAGATCGACAGCGCCCGATCGATCCGCGAGCCCTCGCGCATGCCCGACAGTACCCCGATCAACAGCGCGGTGGGCACCATCACCGCCATCACCCAGAACATGAGCCAGCCAGTCGCGGCCAGCCGTTCGGCGATGATGACCGAGACGGGCTGCTTGAAGACGGTCGAGAAGCCCCAGTCACCTTGAAGAATGCCGCAATGCGACGGGGCGAGCGCAGGATCGGAGCCACGGGGAATGCAGCGACCCGTGGTCACGCCCTCTTCCGTGCGCGTCCAGCCGGGAACGATCCCCAGCCATTCGCCATAGCGTTGCAGGACGGGCGTGGCGTAGCCGTTGCGTTCGATCCACTTCGTCACGTCTTCGTCCGACATCCGGGCGGAGGCCTCGGACTTTGCGAGCTTCTCCAGGTTGGCGGGAAGGTTGGTCAGGTAAAAGACGATGAAGGTCAGGCAAAGAGCCGTCAGGACCATCGTCAGGATGCGACGGATCACGAAAATTATCATCTGGGCGCTCCTGGGCCACGACTCACGCGTTCGCCGAGCCGGACCTTGGTCAGACGGCGGAAGTGAATGGCGGCGGGGTGTTTTCCCCGCCGCCAGCGCAGGTCAGAGCCGGATCAGGCGCTCATCGACCACTTGTAGTGGTGATGCTCGAAGGTCGGATGCATCTCGAGACCCTTCGCGCCCTCCTTGTGGTGACGGTAGAGTGAGCGCCAATACGGCTGAATCAGCACACCCTCTTCCTGCATGATCGTCTCGAGCGTCTTCATCACTTCGCGACGCTTGTCGGCATCGGCGATCGACATGGCCTTGGCCAGGTTCTCGTCGAACTCCTTGTTGGAGAAGGCCGACTCGTTCCAGGCCTCGCCCGAACGATAGGCCAGCGCCAGGATCTGCACGCCGAGCGGACGCATGTTCCATTCGGTGGCCGAGAACGGGTACTTCGTCCAGTCGTTCCAGAAGGTCGAGCCCGGCAGGATCGTCCGCTTGATCTTGATGCCGGCGTCGCGGACCTGGGCCGCGACCGCGTCGCAGGTGCCGGTTTGCCAACCATCGTCGATCGAGATCAGTTCGAACTCGTGATCGGCCATGCCTGCTTCGGCGATCATCGCCTTGCCTGCAGCCGGATCAACCTTCTGGGGCGGCAGTTCGTAGTATTCCGGGTGGATCGGGGCGACATGGTGGTTTTCCGCCTTCATCCCGCGCCCGGCATAGCCGAGCTCCAGCACGACGGCGTTGTCCACGCACATCTGGATGCCGCGCCGCACCCGCTTGTCCTTGTATTCCTCGGCAAGCTGGTTGAAGCGCACGGCGATCGTCGCGGCCGTCACCACCTCGGAAAGGGTCCAGCCGATACCGTCGAACAGGTCGACATAGTCGCCAACCGTCTGGTAGGTCGCGTCGATCTCGTCCGAACCGGCCGCGGCCAGGATCGCCGCCGGATCGGTCCCCAAGTCGTAGTACTCGATCCGGTCGAGGTAGGGGCCGCCATAGACTTCGGTGCCCCACCAGGGCTTGTCGGACTTGACGAGGAACTGCTTGACGCCAACCTCGTTGACCTCGGGCAGGTAGGGGCCGGTCCCGACCGGGTTCTTCGACGGGTCGCCGCCATCATAGGACTTGTGGACCACGGCAGCGGGGTAATCGGCCATGCCGGCAATGATGGTGATGTCCGGGCCAAGCAGCTTCAGCGTGATGGTGTGATCATCGACTTTCGTCGCGGCTTCGGGGCGCATCTTCTTGGTCGTCGTGTCAACCAGCGCCGACATGCGGCCGGCCATCGAGTTGCCTTCGACGTTGCCATCGCACCAGCGCTCGATGTTGAACAACACGTCGTCGGCGGTGAAATCATCGCCGTTTGACCACTTCACGCCCTTACGGACGTTCAATGTGTATTCGGTTGCATTGTCGTTGGTCGTCCAGCTTTCCAACAGCATCGGACGGAAGCTTCCGTCAGGTTCGTACTCGACGAGATATTCCAGCCAGCCGCGGGTGAAGTTCGCGATTTGCGACCAGTCGGCCAGGCGAGGGTCCTTGAGGCCCTTGGTTTCCATGTCCATGCGCAGCGTACCGCCGGCGGTCGGAGTGTCCTGTGCGCGAGCTGGCGCCTCGAGGCCGATCAGCCCGTAGGCGGCGACGGCCGAAACACCAAGCGCCGTAGTCCGGGTCAGGAACTCGCGACGCGACAGCTTCCCAGCCGCAACTTCGTCCGCATACATCCGGGCAGCTGGATGCATCTGCGCGGCCTTCGATTTCGTGTCAGTCATCTATATCTCCCTGTGCTTTCCGGTCTGCTTGGGCGGCTTATGGATGCCGCGTTTTGGGGCCAGACCCGACCCGATGGCTGCCTCTATTCCGCACAGAAACCATCCTTGCGTCAACGGCGCGATTCGCCTCATCGAAGGTCATTTGCGACATCGGGGCGTCGGATAGTCTCGATGTTGTGAAATGGCCGGGTCGTCCGCGACGTGAGGCGGCAGTAACCGTCTGGCGGCGTCGGCAGATTTGGGCAGTCAGGGCGTGCGGCGGAAGGCCGACGGTGTCTTGCCGGTATGGTGCTGGAAAGCCCGGGTGAAGTAGGCGGGTGAGGTGAAACCCAGGCTTTCGGCGATCTTGCCGACGGGAATTGTCGTCTCGGACAGCAGCTTGCGCGCTTCGAAGAGAACACGGTCATGCAGCAGCGCCGAAGCTGGTCGCCCGGAGGCCTGCTTGCAGCAACGTGTCAGATGCGTGGGCGTCACGCCCAACTGCTCGGCATAATGTGCAACACCATGGCCGCTGCGGAAGTCCCGCTCGAGCAGCGAGGTGTATTTCGTGACGAGCTTGCGCGCTGCATCCGGGCGCTGCGCCTCGGCCGCCTGGCGCGCCGCTTGCCGTTCGATCCAGACCCCGAGCAACCCGAGGTAATGGCGTGCGGCCCGGTCATGGGCCGGCGTGGTGGCTTCCAGCTCGCGCTGGATCGAATCGAGAATCAGGTTGATCTCGACCTGAGGCTGGTTCTCGCGGATGCGCAGGTGCAGGGGCTGATCGGGCAGGGGTACATTGCTGTCGCGACCAAAAAACACCGCCGTGCCAAAGACCTGCGGCCCTACCTCGAACCCGTGCATTACGCCGGGGGGAATGAAGATCGCGTTGTGGGGCGTGTAGCCGCGCGTCACGCCCGCGACCGTGATCCGCCCCTGACCTTTGGTAAACCACAGAAGCAGCGGCTCCGAGATCGACCGCATCGCCTCGACACGCCAGCGCCCGCCGGCCGCAAGCCGGGGAATGGCCGCAAGCCGCACTTGCGAGAGGGGGGTGAGGTCTTTCATCCGATGCGCTTATCCGGTTGCGATCGGGTGCACTGTAGCGGCAGCGCCGCCCCACACCATAGCCTAAAGCGAGAACAATGGCCGGTTGTGGCATCGCTGCAAGCTGGCCAGCCCGTTTTCAGGGCAAAGTCAGTTCCTGCCAGGTCCCCATGCGGTTGCGAAACCAGGTGCGCTGGCGTTTGGCGTACTGCCGGCTGGCGAGTTTGCCGGCGGCAATCGCCTCATCCAGCGCCATCTCGCCGCGCAGATGGGCGACCAGTTCCGGCGCACCGATGGCACGGGCCGAGGGGCGCATCGGATCGAAACCGGGTTCTTCTGCCCGAACCTCTTCCAGAGCGCCGGCCTCGATCATCAGGTCGAATCGCCGGTCGATCCGTGCGTTCAGCCAGTCTGTCTCCGGCCTCAGCACCAGCGCTGTCGCCTCGGACAGCGGCAGAAGCGGTCGACCCGTCTCGGCCTGCCAGTCCACCAGTCCCCGCCCGGTGCTGCGCAGGACTTCCCAGGCGCGCTGGACGCGGGCCGGATTGCGCAGGTCGATCCGCGCGGCGGTATCCGGGTCGAGTTCCCCCGCCATCGTCGCAACGCCGATCCTCGCCATCCGAGCATCGGCTTCAGCGCGGATGTCCGGCGGGATGGGCGGGATTTCGGCCAGTCCTTCGGTAAGCGCTGTAAAGTAAAGCCCGGTTCCGCCCACGATCACGGGTCGGCGCCCTTCGTCGATGACCGCGGCCACCTCGCGCAGCCAATGACCCACGGAATAGCCCTGGTCGCGTCCGACATGGCCGTAAAGCCGGTGGGGCAGGGCTGTTTCCTCGGCCTCGGAGGGGCGGGCAGTGAGGATGCGCCAGCAGCCGTAGACCTGCAACGCATCGGCATTCACGACCACGCCGCCGCGCCGTTCGACGATCTGGGCAGCCAGTGCCGATTTGCCGCTTGCGGTCGGGCCGGCGATCAGCACCGGGCGGTCGTCCGGCAGCGCGTCGAGCATCGCGGAGATCTCGAAGGCGGGCTCTGTCTCGGCCATCGCTCCTGTCTTCTCCGCTTCCCCGGTTGAACCTCGCGGCGTTTTCCGACATTTTGCGCGCCAGTCAAAGATCAAAACCAAATCAAGAACAGCTGGGGGCGGGCATGGATGGCGCGGCAGAGAAGGGCAAGGTTCTGTACAAGCGTGTCCTTCTGAAGATCTCCGGCGAGGCCCTCATGGGCGATCAGGGCTACGGCCTGCATCCGCCGACGGTCAGCCGCATCGCGCAGGAAGTGAAATCGGTCCACGATCTTGGCGTCGAGATCTGCATGGTGATCGGCGGCGGCAACATCTTCCGCGGGCTCCAGGGCTCGGCGCAGGGGATGGAACGGACGACGGCAGACTACATGGGTATGCTGGCGACGGTGATGAACGCGCTCGCCATGCAAGCCGCGCTCGAGGCGCTTGGCGTCTTCACCCGCGTCATCAGCGCCATCCCGATGGATCAGGTTTGCGAGCCCTACATCCGTCGTCGCGCCGTGCGCCACCTGGAAAAGAAACGGGTCTGCATCTTTGCAGCCGGCACGGGCAACCCTTATTTCACGACCGATACGGCAGCGACTTTGCGAGCGAATGAAATGGCTTGCGAAGCGATCTTCAAGGGAACCAAGGTCGACGGCGTCTATGACAAGGACCCCAAGAAGCACACCGATGCCAAACGCTATTCGACGGTGACCTATGACGAGGTCCTACAGAAGCATCTTGGCGTGATGGATGCCTCGGCCATCGCGCTTGCCCGCGACAACAACCTTCCGATCATCGTGTTCTCGCTGGACGAACCCGGCGGCTTCCGTGGAATCCTTGCAGGACAGGGCACCTATACGCGGGTGCACGGCTGACGCTATACGCGGTGTTAGCGCCTGCGCTATAGAGCGGGAACCGGCGCTGCCGAATAAGACGAAGGGAAGACCCATGAGCCAGGACGATATCGAGATCGATCTTGACGCCATCCAGCGCCGCATGGACGGCGCCGTAGCCGCGCTGCGCACCGAATTTGCCTCGCTTCGTACCGGCCGTGCCTCGGCCGCGATCGTCGAGCCCATCCATGTCGAGGCCTATGGCCAGATGACCCCGATCAACCAGCTTGGCACCGTCAACGTGCCCGAGCCGCGCATGGTCGTCATCAACGTCTGGGACAAGGCGATGGTGTCGAAGGTCGAACGCGCCATCCGCGACTCTGGCATCGGCATCAACCCGGTGGTCGACGGCCCGCTGATCCGCCTGCCGATTCCGGAACTGAACGAGGAACGGCGGCGCGAACTGACCAAGGTTGCCTCGCATTATGCCGAGCAGGCCCGCGTGGCGATCCGCAACGTCCGCCGCGACGGCATGGACCAGATCAAGAAGGCCAAGTCCGCCGGCATGTCCGAGGATGACCAGAAGATGTGGTCGGACGAAGTGCAGGAGATGACCGACAAGACCATCGCTGCGGTCGACAAGGCGCTGGAGGCGAAGCAGGCGGAGATCATGCAGGTCTGACCCGCAGGATCGCCAACCCGGAAAGGGGCAGGGACGTGGCCATAGCCGAACAGCATGACGTGCGCCAGCCGGGACGGCCGCCGTTGCACGTTGCCATCATCATGGATGGCAACGGCCGATGGGCGACATCGCGCGGCTGGCCGCGGCTGGTCGGTCACCGCCGGGGTGCCGAGCGGGTAAAAGAGATCGTCCGCTCCGCCCCGGATCTCGGCATCGGCTGGCTGACGATTTATGCCTTCTCGACCGAGAACTGGAAGCGCTCGACCGAAGAGGTGCTGGGCCTGATGTCGATCTTCGCCCGTTATATCGAGCGCGAAGCTGACCGGCTGGCGGCAGAGGGCGTGCGTCTGCGATTCATCGGCGACCGTTCCCGTCTGGACCCCAAGTTGCAGAAGCTGATGGCGGGGATAGAGGAGCGGACCAAGGGCCTGTCACGGCTGAACCTGACGGTGGCGATCAATTACGGCGGCCGCAACGAACTTCTGCGCGCGGCGCGCCAGGTTGCGGCCGATGTCGCCGCCGGCCGGCTCGACCCCGACTGCGTGACCGAGGAAACGGTGGCCGAGCGCCTCGATACCCATGACCTGCCCGACCCCGACCTGGTGATCCGTACCAGCGGCGAGACGCGGATCTCGAACTACCTGCTCTGGCAATCGGCCTATGCCGAGTATGAATTCACCCCGACCCTCTGGCCGGATTTCACCCCCGAGGAACTGGCGGCGATCGTCGAGCGCTTCGGCGGACGCGAGCGCCGCTACGGGGCGGCCCCGGCGTGAGGCGGGCGCGGTGAGCGGTTCCGGTAAATGGTCCGACCTTGCGCCGCGCATCGCTTCGGCGGTGGGCATGCTGGCGGTTGGCGCATTCTGCATCTGGCTGGGCGGCTGGTGGTTCATCGGCCTTGCCTCGATCGGTGCGGGCCTGATGGTCTGGGAGCTGGCGGCGATGCTGGCGCCCGGACAGACAGCCGCAGCGCGCGGTCTGGGGGTTCTAGGCGGCGCGGCCGTACTGATTGCCTCGCAGATTGCTGGCTGGACCGGCATCCTTTTCCTTCTAGTGCCCGTCCTCGCGGGGCTGCTGGTGGTGCCGAAGGACAAGGCGATCTTTGCAGGCTACGGGCTTGCCATCCTGATCGCGGCCTGGGGCCTGCCTATTTTCCGCGCCGAATATGGCGTTGTCTGGCTGGTTTGGCTGGTTCTTGTCGTCATCGCCACCGACGTCTCGGGCTATTTCGCCGGTCGTATCCTCGGCGGACCGAAGTTCTGGCCGCGTGTCAGCCCGAAAAAGACCTGGTCAGGCACGGTTGCGGGCTGGGTCGCGGCCGCTCTGGTGGGGCTGATTTTCCGCAGCTTCACCACGGCCGGCCCCGACCTGCCCTGGATCTCGGCCGGGATCGCCTTTGCCTCGCAGATGG
Organism: Rhodobacter sp.; assembly: GCA_041905595.1. Lineage (GTDB taxonomy): Bacteria > Pseudomonadota > Alphaproteobacteria > Rhodobacterales > Rhodobacteraceae > Aliitabrizicola. The sequence continues at coordinate 138,737 of JAYRKT010000003.1, read as the reverse complement.
GTGACATTACCGAAAGCGCGATCAAGCGTCATGCCGGGGTCAAGGACAGCTCGCACCTCATTCCCGGTCATGGTGGGCTGCTTGACCGCTTTGACGGCCTTCTCGGCGCGGCGCTGCTGATGCTGCTGGTGGCGCTGATCGTCGTGGTGCCCGAGGTCCGGCTCTGATGCGACGCATATCGGTTTTCGGCGCGACCGGCTCGATCGGGCAAAACACGCTGGATCTGCTGACCCCCGGTGAGGTCGAGATCGTCGCGCTGAGCGGCGGGCGGCAAGTGGACCTTCTGGCAGCCGAGGCGCGGCGGTTCGGCGCACAGGTGGCGGTAACCTGCTATACCGAGAGTTACCAGGCCCTGAAGGATGCTCTGGCCGGCACCGGGATCGAGGCAGCCGCGGGCCCCGAGGCCGTTGTCGAGGCTGCAGACCGGCCGGCGGACTGGGTCATGTCGGCCATCGTCGGGGCTGCAGGCCTGCTGCCTGGACTGCGCGCCCTGCGTCACGGGGGCACGCTGGCGCTTGCCAACAAGGAAAGCCTCGTCACGGCCGGTGAACTCCTCATGTCCGAGGCCCGGCGTCATGGCGCCACCATTCTGCCCGTGGACAGCGAGCATTCCGCGGTGTTCCAGACCCTGACGGGCGAGGATCGCTCGGCGGTCGAACGGGTGATCATCACGGCTTCGGGTGGGCCATTCCGCGACTGGCCGCTGGAACGGCTGGCGGAAGCGACTCCAGAACAAGCAGTTGCCCATCCGAACTGGGCGATGGGCCAGCGGATTTCGATCGACTCTGCGTCTATGTTCAACAAGGCGCTGGAACTGATTGAAACAAGGGAGTTTTTCGGCTTCGATCCCGACAGGATCGAGGTCATCGTCCATCCCCAGTCGATCATCCACGCGATGGTCGGCTTTTCCGACGGCGGCATCATCGCCCATCTCGGCCCGGCCGACATGCGCCATGCCATCGGGTTTGCCCTTAACTGGCCCGGCCGCGCCCATGTGCCGGTCGAACGTCTGGATCTGGCCCGGCTCGCCAATCTCAGCTTCCAGGCCCCGGACGAGACCCGCTTTCCGGCCCTCAGGCTGGCGCGACAGGTGATGGCGTCGCGCGGGCTGTCGGGCGCGGTTTTCAACGCCGCCAAAGAGGTGGCTCTCGATCATTTCATCGCCCGTCGGTTGGGTTTTCTTGAAATGGCAGCCGTTGTGGAGGAAACAATGGCCCGTGTTTCGGGCGCTTTATGCCGCAATGATGCCGTGCTCAGCCTCGAAGATGTGCTCAATGCCGATCAGCTGGCCCGCCAGAAGGCCGAAGAGGTTGCGCGACAAAGATTGAGGTAGGTTCTTGGATTTTCTTTCTTCCTTAATGTCTCTTGGCGGCCTGGCATGGACTGTCGTTGCCTTCGTCGTCGCCCTGTCGATCATCGTGACCGTCCATGAATACGGCCATTACATCGTGGGCCGCTGGTGCGGAATCCATGCCGAGGTGTTTTCTCTCGGCTTTGGTCCGGTCGTCGCCTCGCGCACCGACCGGCGCGGAACTCGCTGGCAGATCGCGGCCTTGCCCTTTGGCGGATATGTGAAATTTCTTGGCGACGCGAGCGCGGTGTCCGATCGCGCCTCGCCCGAGCTCGAGTTCCTGACCGAAAGCGAGCGGCGCCACAGCCTGCATGGCGCGCCGCTCTGGGCGCGGGCGGCGACCGTTGCGGCAGGCCCCGTTTTCAACTTCATCCTGTCGATCGCGGTCTTTGCCGGATTTTTCCTCATCCAGGGCGTCGCGACCGACGTGCCGACCGTCGGCTCGGTCCGGCCGCTGCCTGGCGTCGAGGACGGGTTGAAGCCGGGCGATCGCATTCTTGCGATCGGCAACACGCCGGCCGCCGATTTCGCCGAAATCGGGAAGGTTGCAGACGGCCTGACGCCATCGCCGACGGTACCCTATACGGTCGAACGGGACGGCCAGCAGATGACGGTCCAGGGCCCGTTCCCCCTGCCGCCCGTTGTCGACGGGGTCCAGCCGAAATCCGCGGCAATGGATGCCGGGTTCCGGCCCGGTGACGTGATCCAGTCAGTCGATGGCAAGCCCGTCTACACCTTTACGCAGTTGCGGGACATCGTCGGGGCTTCGGGGGGCAACCCGCTGACTTTGGCAGTGTGGCGCGATGGCGAGAGTTTCGATGCTACGCTCACCCCGATCCGCCGTGACATCCCCAAATCCGACGGTGGATTCGAGACGCGCTGGCTGATCGGCCTGACGGGCGGCCTCGCCTTCGATCCCGAGACCCGCCGTCCGGGCCCGGTTGAGGCGCTCAAACTAGGGGTGGAACAGACCTGGTCGGTCGTCACCACCAGCCTTTCGGGCATGGCCCATATCGTTTCAGGCGCCATCAGCAGCTGCAACATCAGCGGGCCGCTGACCATCGCCCAGACCTCGGGCGCCGCGGCAAGCCTTGGCATCGCCAGCTTCATAGGCTTCATCGCCATGCTGTCCACGGCGGTCGGACTTCTGAACCTCTTCCCGATCCCCGTTCTGGACGGCGGACACCTGGTCTTCCACGTCTGGGAGGCGCTGACCGGCAAGCCGCCCTCGGACCGGGCGCTTCGGGTGCTAATGGCCGTGGGCCTGACACTTCTGGCGAGCCTGATGGCCTTCGCGCTGAGCAACGACCTGACCTGTCCCTGAGGCCGCGGGACCAGAAGAGCCGCGTTTGGGCCCTAAAGCCGCCATATTCCTTTGGGAGCCTTGACCCCGGTGAATAGGGGTCAAGACCATGCAAAACGTCATGAAAGGCTACCGCGGGCTTTCGCTGCTCGTCGGGTTGAACTGGGACCGGGTTTTCTTCCTCGGAACCATCGTTGTCGGGCTGCTCGCCGGCGCTTACCTGGGTACGGCTTTCACCCATCCCTGAGCGCTGGACCGTGCCTGCCTGTGGATATGTTGTATCTGCAGCAGGGCCGATGCACAGGCTTTTGACAAGGCTCCGCAATCGGGCTAGTCAGGTCTGAACAGGCAGGTTCCAGGGTGGGTGGCATGAAGCTGACCAAAGCCGCCGCGAAGCAGGCGGCAATCGAGAGCACATCCACGCAGTTCTCGTTCATTACTTTCGTGGCGACCGTCATCCTGCTTTGGTTGCTGGCGTTTTCCGGCCTCGCGCGCGCGCAGGACTACAGCTTTTCCAGCGTCCGTGTGGTCGGGAACGAGCATGTCGATCCCTCGACCGTGATCCGCTACGCAGGAATCACTTCCGGTCAGGCGGTGACATCTGGTCAGCTCAACGACGCATTGCAGCGCATTCAGGATTCCGGTCTCTTCGAGTCGGTCAGCCTCGATCCGCAGGGCAGCACGCTTGTGGTGACGGTCAAGGAATACCCGGTCATCAACGTCGTCAGCTTCGAAGGCAACCGCCGTCTCGAAGATGACAAGCTGCAGAAGATCGTCTCGTCGCAGTCGCGCCAGATCTATTCGCCGTCCAAGGCCGAGGCCGATGCCCAGGCGATCATCGATGTCTACGGCGCGCAGGGGCGGATGGCGGCAACCGTCAACCCCAAGATCATCAAGCGCGACGGCAACCGGGTCGATCTGGTCTTCGAAATCCAGGAAGGCAAGGTAACCGAGGTTGAACGCATCGCCTTCGTCGGCAACCGGGCCTTCTCGGACAAACGCCTGCGCCAGGTCCTGCAGACCCGCCAAGCCGGTCTCCTGCGCAGCATCGTCACCAAGGACACCTACGCCCCCGAGCGCATCGAATTCGACAAACAGGCCCTGCGCGACTTCTACGCCTCGCGCGGCTATGCCGATTTCGAGGTGCTGGATGCCACCGTCGAGATGTCACGCGAACGCGACAGCTTCTTCGTGACCTTTACCGTGCGCGAAGGCCAGCAGTTCCGCATCGGCAATGTCGATACGGTCAGCAAGGTCGAAGGGCTCGATGCCGGCGCGTTCGCCAAGGTCAACCGGCTGCGCTCGGGCGTGGTCTACAACCCGGTGATCATCGACTACAATATCCAGCGGATGGAAAACGTTGCCCTCCAGCAGGGGCTGAATTTCATCCGCGTCGACCCGGTCATCACCCGCCATGAGCGCGAAGGCCTTCTGGACATCACCTTCACCATCACCAAGGGGCCGAAGCTCTTCGTCGAGCGCATCGACATCGAAGGCAACACCACGACGATGGACCAGGTCATCCGCCGTCAGTTCCGCGTGGCCGAAGGCGACCCCTTCAACCCGCGCGAGATCCGGCAGGCGGCCGAACGCATCAAGGCGCTCGACTTCTTCAGCAATTCGAGCGTCAACACCAAGCAGGGCACGAGCCCGGACCAGGTGATCGTCGACGTCAACGTCGAGGAAAAACCGACGGGGTCCTTGACCCTCGGCGGAACCTATTCGATCTCGGACGGTATCGGCATCAACGTCGGCCTCCAGGAAACCAACTTCCTCGGTCGTGGCCAGTCTGTCGGGATTACCGTTGGTACGACCTCTGACGAAACCCGGGTCATCGGGACTTTCGCAGAGCCGGCCTTCCTGGGGCAGGACATTACCTTCCGTACGTCGGCTTCGTATATCGAGACGAATGTCGGCTCAAACGTCGCCTATGACACGACGACGGGGGCCTTGAAGTTCGGCTTGGTTTTCCCGACCGGCGACTACAGCAAGTTCGACGTGCACTATGCCTATACCAAGCAGGAGCTGCGCAACGTCGATGCCGACTCGTCGCTTATCCTGCAGAACGAAGAAGCCCTTGGCTGGCAGAACGCCAGCGCGCCCGGTTATCTCTACACATATGACACGCGCAACACCGGACGAAATCCGCTTGGGGGCGTTGTTCTGCGGTTCGGTCAGGACTTTGCAGGACTTGGCGGCAACGTGACATCGATCACGAGCAACGCATATGCGGCCATCGAGCGGAAGACGTTTAACGAGCAGGTGACGCTCCGCGCTTCGATCGAGGGCGGTGTCATCAACATGCTCGACGACGAAACGAGCATCGCTCCGGCCCGTTACTTTGGCACGAGCCGCCTGCGCGGCTTCGAATCCTACGGCCTTGGCCCGCGCGACCTGACGGCGCCGAACCAGGACGCTCTCGGCGGCAACATGCTGGCGGTGGCGAGGATCGAAGCCGAGTTCCCGATCGGTCTTCCGGCCCAGTATGGCATCCGTGGCGGCCTATTCCTGGATACGGGCTCGGTCTGGAATCTGAACGACACCAACGGAACGGCGGGCCCGGTTGACGACAGCTTCCACTTGCGGGCGACCATCGGCGCTTCGCTGTTCCTGACCACACCGATCGGTCCGCTCCGGTTGAACTTCATGAATGCGTTCATTCGCGAGGACTACGACATTCCGATGAACTTCGACCTGTCCGTTTCCACGACATTCTGATGTCCGCGCGGCCTTTCAGTCTGCTTGCCGCCGCCCTTCTGGGCGGCGCACTTCTGGGCGGGGGCGAGGCTGCGGCACAGGAACTGGCAACAGGCGTCCTTGCCGAAGGACCGGTCGAGATCCTGACCATCGATCAGGAGCGTCTCTATACGGGTTCGAAGTTCGGCCAGAACATCCTGGCGGAAATCGACGCTCAGCTGCGCACCTTGCAGACAGAGAATCGGACGATCGAGGCCGACCTCGAGGCGGAAGAAAAAGCGCTTACCGACCAGCGCCCGACGCTCGCGCCAGAGGAATTCCGCAAACGTGCCAACGATTTCGACGCCAAGGTGAAGCAGATCCGTTCGGCCCGTGACGCCAAGGAGCGGGACATTGGCCTGCAGCGCGACCTGGCCCAGAAGAAATTCTTCAATGCCGCCGTACCGATCCTGGCCGAGATCATGCGCGAACGCGGCGCCTCGGCCATCGTCGATCGCAAGGCCGTACTCCTGTCCTTCGAGCGGATCGACATCACAGAGTTCGCCATCGCACGGATCGACGCCCAGCTCGCGAACGACAGCGGCACAATCCCTCCGAATGCGCCTGCCGCCGGTTCACAGGAACCGGTTCCGGCACCGGAAGCAGACCTGCCCGCCATTGCGCCGCCGCCGGCTGACGGGGGAGCCGCCACGGATGGCACGGGCGCAGGCAGTCCGGGCGGCGCGACATCCGGGTCCGGCAGCACCCCGTGACCCTCGGGCAGGGCTGAGGTTCTTGCCCGTTCGGGGCCAAGTTGCTAGTCAGGCGACAAAAGGGCAGGTCCCGGCAGACACAAGGGAGACAGCGATGACAGAACCCTATCGGTGGCAGGACATAAAGGTTGCGGACATGGCGATGATCCAGCGGATCATCCCCCATCGCTATCCCTTCCTGCTGGTCGACAAGGTGAAGGATATCGTGCTGCGGGAAAGCTGCGTCGGCATCAAGAACATCACCTTCAACGAGCCGCAGTTCCAGGGCCACTTCCCCCAGACGCCGATTTTCCCGGGCGTGATGGTGATCGAGGCTTTGGCGCAAAGCTCGGCGGTTCTGGTCGGGCTGACCATGGACCTCGTCGACAAGGAGCCGCTGGTCTATTTCATGGGCGTCGACAACTGCAAGTTCCGCCGCAAGGTGGTGCCCGGCGACGTGCTGGAGCTTCATGTCACCGTGACCCGTCCGGGCGGCAAGGTCTGGCGGTTCGACGGCAAGGGCATGGTCGATGGCGAGATCGCGGCCGAGGCAAGCTTTACCGCGATGATCGATCTGCCGAAGGCCTGAACGAATGGACAAGACCAAGATCCATCCGTCGGCGGTCATCCACCCCTCGGCGATTGTCGAACCGGGCGCGGTGATCGGGGAGGGCTCGACCGTCGGTCCGTTTTCCCTGCTCGGGCCGAATGTGGTCCTGGGCGAGCGGGTCGAGGTGAAAAGTCATGTCGTGCTGACCGGCTGGTCCGAGATCGGCGACGAAACGGTCATCTTTCCCTTCGCCACTATCGGCGAGATCCCGCAGGACCTGAAGTTCAAGGGCGAGAAGAGCCACCTCAAGGTCGGCAAGCGCTGCCGCATCCGCGAAGGCGTGACCCTGAACCTTGGCACCGAAGGCGGCGGCGGCTGGACCCGTATCGGCGACGACTGCCTGCTGATGACTGGCGTCCATGTCGGCCATGACAGCCAGGTCGGCGACCGGGTGATCCTTGGCAATGACGTGGCGCTGGCCGGACATGTCGTGCTCGAGGATGACGTCATCGTCAGCGGCCTGTCGGGCGTGCACCAGTATGTCCGTGTCGGCCGCGGCGCGATCATCGGCGGCATCACCATGGTCACGCATGACGTGATCCCTTACGGACTTGTCCATGCCTCGCGCGGCGAGCTGGAGGGATTGAACCTTGTCGGGCTGAAGCGGCGCGGCGTCGACCGTCCGGCGATCCATGCGCTGCGGGCGGCCTATGAGGAGCTGGCCAAGGGCGAGGGCACCTTCCTTGACCGGGCGCGGCGGCTGGCCGAGACCTCGGACGTGGATCAGGTCAAGGAAATCGCCCAATTCATCCTCGGCCAGTCCGACCGCAATTTCCTGACGCCGAAATGACCGGGCAGGGCGGTCGGGTCGCCATCGTCTCGGGGCGGGGCGTCCTGCCATCGCTGGTTGCCGCCGCGCTTGAGGCGCCACTTGTCTGCGCCATGGAGGGTTTTCCGCCGGACGGCATCGCGCCCGACATGACCTTCCGGGTTGAACGGCTTGTACCTTTCCTCGATCACCTGCGCGACAGCGGCATCCAGAGGGTGGTGTTCGCCGGCGGGGCGCAGCGACCCCGGCTTGACCCGGCGCTCTTCGATGCGGCGACGGCACAACTGGTGCCACGGCTGCTGCCGGCCCTGCAGGGGGGCGATGACGCGCTCTTGCGGGCGGTGATCGGGGTGTTCGAGGAGTGGGGCCTGACCGTCGTCGGCGTCGATCAGGTCGCACCCGATCTTGTACCGGGCGCAGGGGTGCTTGCGGGCACCGTCTCGGCCGCCGATGAAAAAGACGCAGCGCGGGCGGCGGCGATCGTGGAAACGCTAGGGCCGATGGATGTAGGGCAGGGGGCGGTTGTGGCGCAGGGACTCTGCCTTGCCGTGGAGACTCTGCCCGGCACCGACGCCATGCTGGACTTCGTCGCAACCACGCGGCCGGGCCTGAAGCTGCCGCCGAGCGCGAAGGGCCTGCTTTACAAGGCCCCGAAACCGGGACAGGACCGCCGCATCGACTTGCCCGCAATCGGCCCCGCGACCGTGGCGAAAGCGTCCGCCGCAGGCCTTGCCGGCATCGCCTGGGCGGCGGGCGGCGCGCTGCTTCTCGACCGTCAGGCCACTATCGCGGCGGCCGAGGCGGCGGGCCTGTTCCTGTGGGCGCGACCGTGAAGCTCTACCTCATTGCCGGGGAGCCTTCGGGCGACCGGCTTGGGGCGGCGCTGATCGCCGGGATGAACCAGGTTGCACCGGGTTGCACCTTTCGCGGCGTGGCCGGACCCGCGATGCAGGCGCAGGGAATGGACAGCCTCTTTCCGATGCAGGAACTCTCGGTCATGGGCCTGGCCGAGATCCTGCCGAAGTATTTCCATCTCAAGCGCCGCATCCGCGAGACGGCCGAGGATGTGATCGCCGCCGCACCCGATGCGCTGGTGACGATCGACAGCCCGGATTTCAGCCTGCGCGTGGCGAAGCTGGTCCGCGCCCGCCGTCCCGACCTGCGCACGATCCACTATGTCGCGCCCTCGGTCTGGGCCTGGCGACCGGGCCGGGCGGCGAAGATGGCGAAGGTCATCGACCATGTGCTGGCGCTTTTGCCCTTTGAGCCGCCCTATATGACCGCCGCCGGGATGACCTGCGACTTCGTCGGCCATCCGGTCGTCACCGAACCGCTCGCCAGCGCCGAGGAGGTGCAGGCTTTCCGTGAAGAGATCGGCGCCGTGGGCCGGCCACTGCTGCTGGCCCTGCCCGGATCGCGGCGGAGCGAGGTGGAACGGCTCTGCCCGCTGATCGGCGAGGTGCTGGGGCGGATCGCCCCGGCTCTGCCGGGGGTGAAGGTCGTGCTTCCAACCGTCCCGAATGTGGCCGAACTGGTGAGCGAGCGGTCAACAGGCTGGTCCGTGCCACCGCTGATCGTCGAGGACACCGCGGCGCGCCGCGCCGCCTTTGGCGCCGCCGACGTGGCGCTGGCCGCCTCTGGCACGGTGTCGCTGGAACTGGCCGCCAATCGCGTGCCGATGGTCATCGCCTACACGATGAACTGGCTGACGAACGCCATCGCCATGCGTCTGTCGCTGACGGACACCTATACGCTTGTCAATCTTGTGTCCGAGACCCGTGCCGTGCCGGAATTCGTGACCGACAGGTTCCGCGCAGACCTGGTTGCGCCCGCGGTCGAGCGTCTGTTCCGCGAGGATGCGGCGCGCGCGGAACAGATCGCGGCGATGGACCTGACGATGGACCGTCTCGGTCGCGGCGGAGAGGCGCCGGGCGTCAGGGCGGCGCGGTCGGTTCTGGCCCATCTGTCGTAGACGAAATTTCTGCGAAATTTCTCGCCCGTTGAATTTTCGCAGAAAATTCGATCAGCGCCCGCGCCAGATCCAGCCGCCGCCGAAGATGCGGCCGCCTTCGAGCGCATAGAACACGCAGGCTTGGCCCGCGGAGACGCCATCTTCGGGCGACAGCAGTTCCACTTCTGCCTCGGTCGCCGAGAGCGGCCGCAGGATCGCCGGACGCGGCGCGCGTGTCGAGCGGACCTTGACCGACAGATGCCATTCCGACCGGCTGTCGAAGGGCGCATCGCCCAGCCAGTTGATCTCGCGCACCGGGATCACCCGCGTCGCCAGAGCCTCTTTCGGGCCGACGATCACCCGTCGCGCATCCGGGTCAAGCCGCAGCACATAAAGCGGATCGCCCGTGCCGCCGATGCCAAGGCCGCGCCGCTGGCCCACGGTGTAGTGGATTACGCCGCGATGGGTGCCAAGGACGTTGCCGGCCAGATCGACGATCTCGCCCGGCTCCGCCGCTCCCGGCCGCAGCTTCTCGATCACCGCCGCATAGTTGCCGTTCGGGACAAAGCAGATGTCCTGGCTGTCGGGCTTGTCGGCCACCGGCAGGCCGTAGCGCGCGGCAAGCGCGCGCGTCTCGGCCTTGGACGCAAGATGCCCAAGCGGAAAGCGCAGGAAGGAGAGCTGTTCGGGCGTGGTCGAGAACAGGAAATAGCTCTGGTCACGCACCGGATCGGCGGCCATGTGCAGTTCCGGCCCCGCCGCACCGATCTTGCGCTGGATGTAATGGCCGGTCGCCATGCAGTCGGCGTCGAGCTCCTTCGCGGTTTGCAGCAAGTCCTTGAACTTCACCCGTTCATTGCAGCGGATACAGGGCACCGGCGTCGCCCCCGCCAGATAGGCATCGGCGAATTCGTCGATCACCGCTTCGCGGAAGGTGTTTTCGTAATCGAGCACATAATGGGGAAAGCCCATCGCTTCGGCCACGCGCCGAGCGTCGTGGATGTCGCGGCCGGCGCAGCAGGCGCCCTTCTTGGCCAGGGCCGCGCCGTGATCGTAAAGCTGCAGCGTGACGCCGACGACGTCATAGCCTTCTTCGGCCAGCTGCGCCGCCACGACGGAGCTGTCGACGCCGCCCGACATGGCGACGACGACGCGGGTCGCCGAAGGGGGCTTGGGCAGGCCCAGGGAATTCAGGGGCTGGTCGAGGGGCATGGGTCTTTGTCCGGGAAGGGCGGAGCGGCTCCGCGAAGTCCGCAGGAATATAGGAAAATCCTCGACACTCTCAACCCCCCGGTTTCAGGGCCGGTTAAGGCTGTTCTGCAAGGCTGGTCCAATCCATGGGGATGGGACAACAGGGGTAAGTGATGTATCTCAAGAAAGTCGATGGACCGCGGCAGGTTACGCTGCCGGACGGCAGCGTGCTCAGCCGTGCCGACTTGCCGCCCGCGGACACGCAACGTTGGGTCGCGAGCCGCAAGGCGGTCGTGGTTCGCGCCGTGGCCTACGGCCTTCTCAGCCAGTCCGAGGCGCTGGAGCGTTATGGCCTTTCGGAAGAAGAACTTTCTCTCTGGACGGCAGCGGTGATGCAGCACGGTGACAAGGCGCTGAAAGTGACTGCCATCCAGAAGTATAGACAACCTTAAATTGTTTGACCTCATTCACTTTAAAGGTAACGTCCAATTAACCAATGCACCGCAGGGTTGATTAAGACAAGAGTTGCAGCCGGAGTGAATGGAATGCGGATACTTCTGGTCGAGGACGATCCGACCACCTCGCGCAGCATCGAGATGATGCTGACGCATGCCAATCTGAATGTCTATTGCACCGATCTGGGCGAGGAAGGCATCGATCTGGCAAAGCTCTACGACTACGACCTGATCCTGCTTGACCTCAACCTGCCGGACATGACCGGTCATGAAGTGCTGCGTCAGTTGCGGCTGGCCAGAATCGACACGCCGATCCTGATCCTGTCTGGCTCTGACGATACAGACAACAAGATCAAAGGGTTCGGTTTTGGCGCAGATGACTACCTGACCAAACCGTTCCACCGCGACGAGCTTGTGGCTCGCATCCACGCGATCATCCGTCGGTCGAAAGGGCATTCGCAGTCGGTAATCCGGACAGGTCCGATCAATGTCAATCTCGATGCCAAGACCGTCGATGTCGATGGCAAGTCGGTGCACCTGACCGGCAAGGAGTACCAGATGCTGGAACTCCTGTCGCTTCGCAAGGGAACGACCCTGACCAAGGAAATGTTCCTCAACCACCTTTATGGCGGGATGGACGAGCCGGAACTCAAGATCATCGACGTCTTCATCTGCAAGTTGCGTAAGAAACTGGCTGAGGCGACGGGTGGGACCAACCTGATCGAGACGGTCTGGGGCCGTGGTTATGTGCTGCGCGACCCGATGCAGCAGGCACAACGACGGATGGCGGCAGGCGCCTGACCGCTCTCCGGTGGGATCGGGAGCAGGGAGGTTTTGCGCCCCCCAGTCCGGATTGCATCCGGACCTCCCCCCGGGTGGGTATTTCGCGAGGAAAATGCGCAGAGGGGCGCCTCTGCTCTGCCCCACACCCTGTTCGGTGGGCTGGACCTTGGGCCTGTCGCCTCCTAAACCTGTCGGACAGGATCAGGGGAGGGGCGCATGGCCGAGAGGAAGCCCGTGGGCGAACTGACCGAAGCCGAAGCGCAGGCAGAACTGGCCGCGCTGGCCGAGGCAATCGCACGCGCCAATCGCGCCTATCACACCGCCGACGCCCCCGAGATCAGCGATGCCGACTATGACGCGCTGAAACAGCGCAACGCCGCGATCGAGGCGCGCTTTCCTTCCCTCAAGCGCCCAGACAGCCCGAGCGATCAGGTGGGTGGCGCGCTCGCCGAAGGTTTTGCCAAGGTCCGGCACGAAGTCCGGATGCTGAGCCTCGAAAACGCCTTCGACCGCGAGGAGGTTGAGGATTTCGTCGCGCGGATCCGCAATTTCCTGAACCTCTCCGAGGCAGCGCCGCTCGCCTTCACAGCCGAGCCGAAAATCGACGGGCTGTCGCTGTCCCTGCGCTATGAAAAGGGCCGTCTCGTCCAGGCCGCGACACGCGGGGATGGCGAGATGGGCGAGAATGTCACCGAAAACGCCCGGACCATCGCCGATATCCCGCAAAGGCTGAGTGGTGCGCCCGAGATCCTTGAGGTCCGGGGTGAGGTCTACATGAGCCATGTCGATTTCGCTGCCCTGAACGAACGCCAGGTGGCTGCCGGTGAACGTCTGTTCGCAAATCCGCGCAATGCCGCCGCCGGCTCGCTGCGGCAGCTTGATCCGGCGATCACCGCGGCGCGGCCCCTGCGATTCTTCGCCTATGCGTGGGGCGCCCATTCCGCCCCCCTGGGCGACACCCAGATGGGTATCATCGAGCGGTTCGCGACTTTAGGTTTCAAGACCAACCCGTTGACTGTGCTATGTAATGGGCTGGACGGGATGCTTGACCAGTATCGACGGATCGAGGAGCAGCGGGCCACGCTTGGGTATGACATCGACGGGGTCGTCTACAAGGTCAACGACCTCGCGCTGCAGCGCCGGCTCGGGTTCCGGTCGTCCACCCCGCGATGGGCGCTGGCCCATAAATTTCCGGCCCAACTCGCCTGGACAAGGCTCGAGGCCATCGACATCCAGGTGGGTCGCACCGGGGCGCTGTCGCCGGTGGCGCGGCTGATGCCGGTGACGGTTGGCGGTGTGGTGGTGTCGAACGCCACGCTCCACAACGAGGATTACATTGCCGGGCGCGATTCCCGCGGCGAGCTGATCCGCGGGGGCAAGGACATCCGCGTCGGCGACTGGGTACAGGTCTATCGCGCCGGGGACGTGATCCCCAAGGTGGCCGATGTTGACCTGTCGAAGCGCCCCGATGACGCGGTTCCTTACGTCTTTCCCGACCATTGCCCCGAATGCGGCTCCGAGGCGATCCGCGAGGAAGGCGATTCGGTCCGCCGCTGCACCGGCGGCCTGATCTGCCCGGCGCAGCAGGTGGAGCGGCTGAAGCATTTCGTCAGCCGCGCCGCCTTCGACATCGAGGGGCTCGGGGCGAAGCAGGTCGAAGCCCTCTGGCGCGATGGCTGGATCCGCGAGCCCGCGGATATCTTCACCCTGCAGGCCCGTTACGGCTCGGGCCTGCAGCAGCTGAAGAACCGCGAGGGTTGGGGCGAGAAATCGGCGACAAACCTGTTCGCCGCGATCGAAGAACGCCGCCGTATCCCCCTGAACAGGCTGATCTTTGCGCTTGGCATCCGCCATGTCGGCGAGACGACGGCGCAGCTTCTGGCAAACCAGTACCACAGCTGGACCGACTTCGAATCCGCCATGACCCGCGCCCGGATCGGCGAGGGGCCGGACTGGGAGCAGCTCCTGTCGATCGACGGCGTTGGCGTGGTCCTGGCGACCTCGGTCGTCGCCACCTTCGACAACGAGGCGGAACGGCGGGCCATCGATACACTCGTCGCGCAGCTCGAGGTGCAGGATGTCATGGCGCGGGCCCCCTCGGGTAGCCCCGTAGCGGGCAAGACCGTGGTCTTCACCGGCACGCTCGAGCGGATGACCCGGGCAGAAGCCAAGACCCAGGCCGAGGCGCTTGGCGCCAAGGTCGCGGGGTCTGTCAGCGCGAAAACCGACTATGTCGTGGCGGGACCGGGGGCCGGATCGAAGGCGAAGGACGCCGAGAGGTTGGGCGTGAAGATCCTCGACGAGGATGCCTGGCTTGCCCTGATCGGCGCGGCATGAGCCGCCCGCCCGCGCTCTTCCCGCTGTTTGCCGGGCTCGAGACGCTCGAAGGTGTCGGGCCGAAGACCGCGAAGGCGCTGGAGGGGCTGGAGGTCACACGGCCAAAAGACCTTCTGTTCCTGTTGCCCTATGCCGGGGTGGACCGCAGCCGCAAAGCTTCGGTGCGCGACGTGGTTCCTCCGACAACGGTGACGGTCGAAGTCACCGTTGGCACCCATTACCCCCCGAGAAACAAAGGAAAACCTTACCGGATCTCGGTGCGCGATGCGCTGCTCGATTTCCAGCTTGTGTTCTTCCATGCGCGCGCTGACTACCTGCAGAAACTGCTGCGCACCGGGCAACGGCGATTGATCTCGGGGAAGGTCGAACTCTTTGACGGTGTCGCGCAGATGGTCCATCCCGATCATGTCCTGCGCCCCGAAGAGGCTGCCGACCTTCCGGCCTATGAGCCGGTCTACCCGCTGACCGGCAGCCTGACGCAAAAGCAGGTCGCCAAGGCCGTGACTTCGGCGCTGGAGCGGGTGCCGGCGCTGGCCGAATGGATCGATCCGGCGCTGAAGGCGCGCGAGGGCTGGCCGGACTGGCAGGCGGCGGTCCGCACGGCCCATGCCCCGACCGGCGCGATCGACCTGGCTCCGACCGCCGCCGCCCGCCAGCGCCTCGCCTATGACGAGTTGTTCGCCCACCAGGTCACGCTGGCGCTGGCCCGGACGGCCTTGCGCAAGGGGCGGGGGATCGCGACCCACGGTACGGGGCGACTGCAGGCCCGCGTCCTGCAGAACCTGCCCTATGCCCCGACCGCCGCCCAGAAGCGCGCGGTGCACGAGATCGCAGCCGACATGGCGCAGCCGCTGAAGATGAACCGGCTGCTGCAGGGCGATGTCGGCTCGGGCAAGACGCTGGTGGCCTTCCTGTCCCTGCTGGTCGCGGTTGAGGCCGGAGGCCAGGGCGTGATGATGGCGCCCACTGAAATTCTAGCATGTCAGCACTTCGACGGGCTGGAACCGCTGGCAAAACTCGCGGGCGTGCGGCTGGAGCTGCTGACGGGGCGCGACAAGGGCGCAGCGCGGCGTGCCAAGCTCGAAGCACTGGCCCGGGGCGAGATTGGCATCCTCGTTGGCACCCATGCCGTCTTCCAGAAGGATGTGGAGTTCCACGATCTGCGCCTTGCCATCGTCGACGAACAGCACCGCTTCGGCGTGGCGCAGCGCATGGAACTTGGCGCCAAGGGTGCGGCAGTCGATGTGCTGGTGATGACGGCGACGCCGATCCCGCGCAGCCTGGCGCTCGCCACCTATGGCGACATGGATGTCTCGATCCTTGACGAAAAGCCGCCGGGGCGGAAGCCGGTGAAGACCGCGCTGATCTCCGCCGCGCGGATCGACGAGGTGGTGGGCCATCTGCGCCACGCGATCCTTGAGGGGCGGCAGGCCTACTGGGTCTGCCCGCTGGTCGAGGACAGCGAAGTGGTCGATTATGCCAGCGCCGAGGCCCGCTTCGCCACCCTGCGCGCGGCGCTTGGCGAAGGGGTCGTGGGGCTGGTCCATGGCCAGATGCCGCCAGCCGAGAAGGACGCGGCCATGGCGCGCTTCGTTTCGGGACAGACGCGGGTGCTGGTGGCGACGACGGTGATCGAGGTCGGGGTCAACGTGCCCAATGCCTCGATCATGGTAATCGAGCGGGCCGAGATCTTTGGCCTGGCGCAGCTTCACCAGCTGCGCGGTCGGGTCGGGCGCGGGGCCGAGGAATCGACCTGCCTGCTGATGTACCAGCCGCCCCTGTCGGACTCGGGCGAACGTCGGCTGACCATCCTGCGCCAGACCGAGGACGGCTTTCGCATCGCCGAGGAGGATCTGGCGATGCGCGGCGCGGGCGATTTGATCGGCACGGCGCAGTCGGGCCTGCCGAAATTCCGCGTGGCAGATCTGGAGCGACAGGGGAGCCTGATGGCCGTGGCGCAAAGCGATGCGCGGCGGCTTCTGGCCGACGACCCGAGCCTGGAGAGCCCGCGTGGGCAGGCCGTGCGCGCGCTGCTGTGGTTGCTGGACCAGGACCGGGCGATCCGGCTGATCGGCGTCGGTTAACGGAAAGTTCGCGGATGTTCTCCTAAAGTTCTTTACAGGGAGCGAATCATGTGAGAACAAATGAGCAACCCAGAACGGAGGTTGCCATGCTGAACGACGTGAAAGAGACGCTTGCGAATTCGTCCCGCACCCTGATCGAGGATGCGCTTGGCGTGGTGACCCTGTTCGGCCTGCTGATGGCGGCGCTCAACCTTCCGGTCTTTTCCTGAACTGCCTCGCGTTCTGCTGACGGGCCCGCGGCTGCCCCAGCCGTGCCCGGCGCGCCGGTTCGCCTAGCCGACGCCCCCCGGTGTTCCCCAGCACCTTTGCCCGACAGACGCGTTCCTCGCCGCCGCCATCCGCCCGGATGTGCGGCGGTCTTTTCATCTGGGGGCAAGCAGGGGCGCTGCCCCCTCGGCGCGTTCCGCGCCTCACCCCCGGGGTATTTGGGCCAAGAAGAAACTCAGGCCGCGCCGGAGGTTTCAGCCGCTGTCATTGCCTCGGACGCCGCCTCGAGCGCGAGCAGGATCGACGCGTGGCGGTTGGCGTAGTCGCGGGCGGCGACCAGCACCTCGAGCCCGTCGAAGGGCGCGGCGGGGGCAGGGCCGTTGTCCTTGAGCATGTAGCGCAGTTCGTCGCGGGCTCGGTCGACCTCGGCATGGCTGCGGCCGATCAAGGCCCGGCCAACGACGCTGGCCGAGGCCTGACCAAGCGCGCAGGCCTTCACGTCCTGGGCGAAGTCGGCGATGCGGCCGTCCTTCAGCACCACGTCCATCGTCACGGTCGAGCCGCAAAGCGGCGACCGGCGGCGGGCGGAACCCTGTGGCGCGGGCAGTCGGCCAATATGGGGGATATCGGCCGCAAGCTCGAGGATGCGGGCCGAATACAGGCGGAGAAGGTCGCTGTCGCTCATCTCTTTCCCTCGGGAGGGTTCCCCCCTAGATAGGCGACGGTCCCGTGAATGGAAAGGACGGTCCATGGCCTTCGACCCTGCCAGCCTCAAATTCGATGCAGCCGGCCTGATTCCCGCGATTGCCCAGGACCATGCCTCGGGCGAGGTGCTGATGTTCGCGTGGATGAACGCGGCCTCGGTCGCGAAGACGCTGGAGACAGGGCGTGTCACTTACTGGTCGCGGTCGCGGGCCGAGTTCTGGGAAAAGGGCCTGACCTCGGGCCATGTGCAAAAGCTGGTCGAGATGCGGATCGACTGCGATCGCGACTGCCTGCTGCTGCTTGTCGACCAGTCCGGTCCGGCCTGTCACACCAACCGGCGGTCCTGTTTCTACACGGCGATACGGGACGGGGCCGAGATCGAAATCCTGCAGCCGCTATAGGCCGACCATCGCCCGGATGTCTGCGGGCGAAGCTCCATCCTTTCGGTAGAGCGCGATGGCGCGCGCGTCATCGCGCTTGGCGAGCCGCTTGCCATTGTCGTCTCGGATCAGGGCATGGTGCCAAAAGGTTGGCGTCGGAAGGTCAAGAAGCCGTTGAAGCAGGACGTGGATTGCCGTGGCCTCGAAAAGATCAACGCCCCGCACCACTTCTGTGATGCCCTGGGCGGCGTCGTCGACCGTGACCGAGAGGTGGTAGGAGGTGCCCATGTCACGGCGGGCAAGCACCACATCGCCGACGGCGTCGATCATTTCCTGCGGCTGAATCGGATGAAGGCCGCTGCGCAAGGGGCCGTTTTCCTGAAAGGAAATCGGACCTGTCAGGGCCACCGCCTTCGCCATGTCGAGACGGATCGCATCCTGCGGCCCCGCCTCCGCCATCGATCTCTGGCGGCAGGTGCCGGGATAGATCGGACCATCGGGGCCCTGGACGCCCTCCTGGGGCGCAGACAGAGCGGCGCGGATGTCGGCGCGGGTGCAGCGGCAGGGATAGATCAGGCCAAGCGCCGCCAGCCGCTCAAGCGCCTCGGCATAGGCAGGCAGGCGATCCGATTGGCGGATCACCGGTTCGGGCCAGGTGAGGCCCAGCCAGTGGAGGTCGTCGTGGATCTGGGTCTCCCATTCGGGGCGGCAGCGGGAGCGGTCGATGTCCTCGATGCGGAGGAGAAATGTGCCGCCCATGGCCTGTGCCCGGTCGAAGGCGGTCAGCGCCGAATAGGCGTGGCCGAGGTGCAGGGGCCCCGTCGGCGACGGGGCAAAACGGGTCAGGTAGCCAGCCATTGCGTGAAGGCGGCCTTGGCGCGGTCGGTATAGGCCTTGTAGCGGTCCTTGCGCCCCTTGCGACCGCCGCGCGCATCGATCGGAGGGAAGAGGCCGAAGTTCACGTTCATCGGTTGGAAGGTCTTGGCGTCGGCCCCGCCAGTGATGTGGGTGATGAGTGCACCCATCGCGGTTTCCGCCGGCGGGGGCGGCAGTTCGCGCCCGAGGATCTCGGCCGCCGCCATCCGGCCGGCAAGCAGCCCCATGGCGGCGCTTTCGACATAGCCTTCCACACCCGTGACTTGCCCCGCGAAGCGCAGGTTTGGTCGCAGCTTCAGCCGCATCTGGTCGTCGAGAAGCGTGGGCGAGTTGAGGAAGGTGTTGCGATGTATCCCGCCCAGACGGGCAAAACTGGCATTCTCCAGCCCCGGAATCATTCGGAAAACATCGGCTTGCGCACCATACTTCATCTTCGTCTGAAAGCCGACGATGTTGTAGAGCGTGCCGAGCTTGTTGTCGCGCCGGAGCTGGACGACAGCATAGGGCTTCACGTCCGGGCAATGCGGGTTCGTCAGGCCCACGGGCTTCATGGGACCAAAGCGCAGGGTCTCGCGACCGCGTTCGGCCATGACCTCGATTGGCAAGCAGCCGTCGAAATAGCCCGCCGTCTCGCCCTCATGGAACTGGGTCTTGTCGGCGGCAAGGAGGGCATCGATGAAGGCCTCGTACTGGGCCTTGTCCATCGGGCAATTCATGTAGGCGGTCTGCTCCTCGACCGTCTCGCCCTTGTCGTAGCGCGACTGCATCCAGGCGACCGACATGTCCACGCTTTCAGCATAGACGATGGGCGCGATGGCGTCGAAGAAGGCAAGGCTCTCGGCACCCGTCACGGCACGGATGCTCTCTGCAAGCTTTGACGAGGTCAGGGGACCTGTCGCGATGATCCAGCGCCCGTCTGAGGGAAGGGCGATAACTTCTTCCTCGGAAAACGAAATCAGCGGATGGGATCTAAGACGCGCGGTCACGCTTTCAGCGAAAGGTTCCCGGTCCACGGCCAGCGCGCCGCCCGCCGGAAGCCGATGTGCCGTCGCCATTTCCATGATGAGACCGCCGGCCGCCCGCATCTCCCAGTGCAGCAGGCCGACGGCGTTCCTCTCGTCATCGTCCGAGCGGAAGGAGTTCGAGCAGACCATTTCAGCGAAGTTGCCGGTCTGATGGGCAAAGGTGCCAACCTTGGGCCGCATCTCGTGTAAAACCACGGGTACGCCCATTTCAGCGGCCTGCCAGGCGGCTTCGGATCCGGCCATGCCGCCGCCGACGATATGGAGTTGCTCGGTCATCAGGGCGATTTAGGCGCTTTCCGCGCAAATGGAAAGCGGGCCGGGAGCAATCCCGGCCCGCTAGAGGTGAGCGGCTGAAGATCAGCGCTTGTCGACAGCCAGCGCGCCGGCGCCATTGGCAAACAGCAGGAACAGGCCACCGGCGATGGCGAGGTTCTTGAGGAAATTGGTCATCTGCATCTGGTCGGCGGGCTGGAAGTGAAAGAGGAGCGCCGCAAGCAGGGTGAAGCCGGCCAGCAGGATCGCGGCGATGCGGGTCTGGAAGCCGACGATCAGGGCGAGGCCGCCGAGGATCTCGAGCGCGATGGTCGGCCAGGCGAGGAAGGCGGGCAGGCCGCCAGAGGTCAGGTAGCCGGTGAAGCCGGCAACGTCGCCCAGCTTGCCGAGACCTGCGACCACGAAAAGCAGCCCGATGAGAATGCGTGCCACCAGGGGCACATAGGTGGTGATCTTGTCCATGACGTTTCCCTTTGTCCTGTCCCGTGGTTCCGGGAATGGACAAAAGCTAGATCATGCAATCTTGCCCATATAGACCGATTTGCGCAGGGTTACTCTGCGCCGGCGCACAGACTGAAGGGCGCCCGAAGGCGCCCCCTGTCATTCTTCCTCGTCGCCCTGGTCGGCCACGCGAGCGACCGACACGACCTCTTCCTCTCCGCCGATGTTCAGGACCTTCACACCCCCGGCCGAGCGCGAGCGGAACGAGATGCCGTCGACCGGGCAGCGGATCGACTGCCCTGTGGAGGTGACCAGCATGATCTGATCGCTGGTCTCGACCGGGAAGGACGCCACGAGCGGCCCGCCGCGCATGGCCGAATCCATCGCCTTGACGCCCATGCCGCCCCGGCCGCGGACCGGATAATCGTGGCTGGACGAGAGTTTACCGGTGCCGGTTGACGTGATTGTCAGGATCAGATCCTCGGCCGCCGACATCTCGGCATAGCGTTCGGGCGAAAGCTGGCCCTCGGCGACGGCTTCCTCGTCCTCGTCGGCCTCGACCTCGTCCTCGATGGCGCCGGCCATCAGACGGCGCTGCTTCAGGTAGGCGGCCCGCTCGGCGGGATCGGCCTCGAAATGGCGGATGACCGCCATCGACACCACCCGGTCGCCTTCGGCCAGCCGCACACCCCGGACCCCGGTCGAATCGCGGCCCTTGAAGATGCGCACATCGGTCGTCGGGAAGCGGATCGCGCGGCCCTGCGCGGTGACCAGCATGACATCGTCATTCTCGTCGGCAATCCGGGCATTCACCAGCGTCACGCCTTCGGGCAGCTTCATGGCGATCTTGCCGTTCCGCATTACATTCGTGAAGTCGCTCAAGGCGTTACGCCGCACATCTCCATCGGAGGTCGCAAAGACGATCTGCAGGTCGTCCCATTCTTCTTCGGGCACATCGACCGGCATCAACGCGGCAATAGAGACGCCGGTCTCGATCGGCAGGATATTGACGATGGCCTTGCCCTTGGCCGTGCGACCCGCCAGCGGCAGCCGCCAGGTCTTGAGCTTGTAGGCCATCCCGTCATCGGTGAAGAACAGAAGATGCGTATGGGTGTTTGCGACGAAGAGGGTCGTCACCACGTCGTCTTCCTTGGTCGCCATCGAGGCGAGACCCTTGCCGCCGCGCCGCTGCGCGCGGAACTCGGCCAGCGGGGTGCGCTTGATCCAGCCGGCCGAGGTGATGGTGACGACCATATCCTCGCGCTCGATCAGGTCTTCGTCTTCCATGTCGCCGGCCCAGTCGACGATCTCGGTCCGGCGCGGAACGGCGAACAGCTCCTTCACCTCGCGAAGCTCGTCCGAGATGATCGCCATAATCCTTTCGCGCGAGCCGAGAATATCGAGGTAATCCCGGATCTTGCCGGCCAATTCTGCAAGCTCGTCCGTGACTTCCTTGACCCCCATCGCGGTCAGGCGCTGCAGGCGCAGGTCAAGGATGGCTCGGGCTTGGATCTCCGAGAGGTTGTAGGTGCCATCCTCATTGATCGTATGGGTCGGATCGTCGATCAGGCGGATGTAGTCGGCAATGTCATGCGCCGGCCAGCGACGCGTCATCAGTCGATCGCGCGCTTCGGCCGGGTCGGCGGAGGAGCGGATGGTGGCAACCACCTCGTCCACATTCGACACGGCGACGGCCAGACCACAGAGGATATGGCTGCGTTCGCGCGCCTTGCGGAGTTCGTAAGCGGTGCGGCGCGCGACAACTTCCTCGCGGAAAGTAATGAAATGGCTCAAGAAATCTCGCAGCGTCAGCTGTTCAGGCCGCCCCCCGTTCAGCGCCAGCATGTTGCAGCCGAACGAGGTCTGCATGGGAGAGAAACGCCACAACTGGTTCAGGACCACGTCCGGCGTCGCGTCGCGCTTCAGTTCGATCACCACGCGGACTCCGACCCGGTCGGATTCGTCGGCGATGTTGGCGATGCCCTCGATCTTCTTGTCGCGGACCATCTCGGCAATCTTCTCGATCATCGACGCCTTGTTCACCTGGTAGGGAACCTCGTCGATGATGATGGCGAAACGGTCCTTGCGGATCTCTTCGATGCGGGTCTTGGAGCGGATGATGACGCTGCCGCGGCCTTCGAGATAAGCCTTGCGCGCGCCCGAGCGGCCGAGGATCAGCCCGCCCGTCGGAAAATCCGGGCCCGGCACGATCTCCATCAGCGCCTCGGTGGACATGTCGGGGGCAGCGATCAGGGCGAGCGTGGCGTCGATGACTTCGCCCAGGTTATGGGGCGGAATGTTGGTCGCCATGCCGACAGCGATACCGCCCGCGCCGTTGACCAGCATGTTGGGGAAGCGGGCGGGAAGGACGGTCGGTTCCTTGTCCTTGCCGTCATAATTGTCCTGGAAATCGACGGTGTCCTTGTCGATGTCGGCCAGCAGATAGGCCGCCGGCTTGTCCATCCGCACCTCGGTGTAGCGCATGGCCGCGGCGTTATCGCCGTCCATCGAACCGAAGTTGCCCTGGCCGTCGAGAAGCGGCAGCGACATCGAGAAGGGCTGCGCCATCCTGACCAGCGCGTCATAGATCGCGCCATCGCCATGGGGGTGGTACTTCCCCATGACGTCGCCCACAGGCCGCGCCGACTTTCGGTAGGGCTTGTCGTGGGTGTTACCGGTTTCGTGCATTGCATAAAGAATACGCCGATGCACAGGTTTCAGGCCGTCGCGCAGATCGGGGATCGCACGGCTCACGATCACGCTCATCGCGTAATCGAGGTAAGCCGTCTTCATCTCGTCCGCGATCGAAACCTGCGGACCATGATAGGCGGGCCGCTCAGGAAGTTCGCGTGTGTTTTCCGTGTCTTCTGTCTCGTCGCTCACGTCGGAGGCTCTTTCCCGCCGGGGCAGCTGATGCCGCTCTAGATTTAGTTGGCGGCACTATAGACCATCGCGGATATGGGGTGCAATGGCGCGGGGGCGCCGCATTTGGCAGCCGCAACGCCATATTGCCAACACACTGTTTTCATTGAAAAGAAAACGTTCCGTGTCATCATTTCTTCATAGAAGAAACCATGGAGGCAGATAATGGTGACTTCAGAGACGGAAATGATGCTCAAGGGCTACGGCCTGACCACGGCCGAGCTGTTCTACCGGATGCCCGACTATCGCAATGTGCTGAATACCTTCGTCTGGCAGGAATACGATCTTGCCCCGGACTATCCGCAGCTCTTCAAGTTCATCGAGTTCTGGCAGGAAAAGATCGAAGGCCCGCTGCATTCGGTGCGCTTCACCCATCGCAAACTCATCAAGCCGGGTGAGTGGCGCAATGTGATCGGCGAGTTCCGGCTGCACTGAAGGCGACGGGGGCGCCGATCTTACGCCCCCTCTGGATGATACAGGTCTGCCAATAGTTTAGGCGGCGGCCCTCAGGATCATTCCGAACAGGTCGCGCGGGTCGTCTGGGTCGGCGATCATATCGAGATTGTCGTAGAGCCCGGTCGCGGCCAGCTTGCCATGGACATAGCGCAGCGCCGAGAAATCCTCGATCGCAAAGCCCACGGAATCGAAAAGGGTGATCTGCGACGCGGAGGTGCGACCGGCGGTTTCGCCGGTGATGACCTGCCACAATTCCGTGACCGGGTGGTCGGCGGCAAGCTGCTGGATCTCGCCCTCGATGCGGGTCTGGGGTGGATACTCGACGAAGATCGACGAGCGGTGCAAGATCGCCGGGGCGAGCTCGGTCTTGCCCGGGCAGTCGCCGCCGATCGCGTTGATGTGCACACCGGCGCCAACCATGTTGTCGTTCAGGATCGTCGCGTAGTTCTTGTCGGCGGTGCAGGTGGTCAGGATCTGCGCGCCGAGGATGGCATCCTCGCGGCTCTTGCAGCGCGTGATCTTCAGGCCGGAACCCGCGAGATTCCTTGCACATTTGTCCGTGGCATCCGGGTCGATGTCGTAAAGGCGTACTTCCTCGATCCCGCAGATCGCCTTGAAGGCCAGGGCCTGGAATTCGGCCTGCGCCCCATTGCCGATCATCGCCATGACGCGGGCATCCTTGGGCGCGAGGTGCCTGGCCGCCATCGCCGATGTCGCGGCGGTGCGGAGCGCGGTGAGGATCGTCATCTCGGAGAGAAGCAGCGGATAGCCAGTCGCCACATCGGCGAGGAGGCCGAAGGCGGTGACGGTCTGCAAGCCCCGGCGCAGGTTGCTCGGGTGGCCGTTCACATATTTGAAGCCATAGGTCGTGCCGTCCGAGGTCGGCATGAGTTCAATCACGCCGACATCGGAATGGCTCGCCACACGCGGGGTCTTGTCGAATTGGGGCCAGCGGCGGAAATCGGCCTCGATCTCGGAGGCGAGATCCATGAGAACGCGTTCGATCCCGATGCGAAGAACGAGCTTCATCATCTTGTCGACGCTGACAAAAGGAACAAGGTTCAGGCTCATGCGTAGCTCCGGGTGGGACGGTCGAATACCTTGCGGCCCATCAGGCTCGCCACCAGTTCGACCATCAGGCGGGCCGTGCGGCCGCGCTCGTCAAGGAAGGGGTTGAGTTCGACCAGATCGAGCGAGGTCACGAGCTTGCTTTCGTGCAGAAGCTCCATCACCAGATGCGCCTCGCGGAAGGTGGTGCCGCCGGGCACCGTGGTGCCGACCGCCGGGGCGATCGAGGGGTCGAGGAAATCGACGTCGAGCGAGACATGGAGCAGGCCGTTCGCCTCCCGCACCCGGTTCAGGAAGGCGCGGAGGGGGGCGACGATGCCGAACTCGTCGAGCACGCGCATGTCATTGATCGCGATGTCGTGCTGGAGGAGCGCTGCATGCTCCGCCGGATCGACCGAGCGGATGCCGTAGAGGCAGATGTTCTCGGGCGGCAGGGGTTCGGGGAAGGGCGGGAAGGCGTCGAAGCCGTCGCGACCGGCGATATAGGCGACCGGCGTGCCGTGCAGGTTGCCGCTGGTCGTCGTCATTGGCGTGTGAAAATCGGAATGCGCGTCGAGCCACAGGAGGAAGAGCGGCCGCCCCTCGGCATGGGCGCGGCGCGCGACGCCGGCTACGGTGCCAAGGGCGAGCGAATGATCGCCACCCAGGATCACAGGGAAGCCTTCGCCCGAGGCGGCAAACGTCGCGTCCGACAGGGCATCGGTCCAGCCGATGGTTTCGGCAAGCGAATGGACGGCCGGGTTGGGGCAGTGCGCCTCCTCCAGCCGGGGCAGGGCGACGTCGCCCCGATCCTCGACCGAGTGGCCAAGATCGCGGATCGCCTGCGCCAGGCCCGCGACGCGATAGGCCGCCGGGCCCATCAGGCAGCCGGGCCGGTGTTGTCCGCTGTCGATCGGCGCGCCGATCAGGATGCAATGGGTCATGGGATGTCTCCGAAGGCTCGCGGATTGTCATACATCTTGCGGCAGTTTCCAGCAGCAGTATTGTCGTTTCGGATTATGAACCTGCCAATACGGCAGCCGGATTGCTCATTATGGATGATACAGACCAGAAGCTGATCGCGGAATTGCGGCGGGACGGGCGCGCCTCGCTGTCCGAACTGGCCGAACGGATGGGCTTGTCCCGCGCCACGGTGCGGGCACGGATGGAGAGGCTGTCCGCCCGGGGCGAGATTGCGGGTTTTACCGTTGTCACCCGGGGCGACGTGACCGCCACGCCGGTGCGCGGGCTGATGATGATCGGGATCGAGGGGCGGGGGACAGAACGTATCCTCGCGCGCCTTGCGGGATTGCCTGCGGTGCAGGCGGTGCACAGCACCAACGGCAAATGGGACCTGATCGCCGAGATCGGGACCGAGACGCTTGTGGAACTCGACGAGGTGATCGGCCAGATCCGCCGCTTCGACGGAGTGACGACCAGCGAGACGAACCTTCTGCTGACGACCCGGAAGGCGGGGCGGCGTCAGGGCTGACGGCGCGCGGCGGCGATCCACAAGAGCATGAGGACCAGCGACAGGATCACATTCCACGAGGCCATCGACAGGCCGAACATCTCCCACGCGACCTGATCGCAGCGGACGACAGGCGCGATGTTCTTGGTCGGGTCGAGCAGATCCTGTGCGCTGATCCCGGCCAGTGACGTGCCGGTGCAGGTCTCGGGACCCGCCCACCAGAGGCGCTCGACGCCGGTATGGTAGGCGCCGATACCGGCCGTGGCCAAGGCAGCCAGCGCCCCGAGCCAGCACAGCAAACGCGAGCGGAAGGTCAGCGCCAGCAAACCGATCAGGATTGCCGCGGCATGCGGCCAGCGCTGCAGCAGGCAGAGATGGCAAGGGGCCAGGCCACCGATATACTGAAACGCGAAGGCGCCAAGCAGTGCGGCCAGCGAACCGCCGGCGGCGAGAAGGATGAGCAGGCTGCGTTCGGTCATCAGGCGTCCCTTGCGGCGGTTTTGCGCGACCATAGGGCGATCTGGCGGAAGGGGAAAGCCCAAGCGCCGTCTGTCACGCCGGCGTGAAAATTGGGGTCGTTCAGGGAACCGAGGCGCGCTAAGTTTCATTGTGACCGACAAGGCGTAGGAGGGCGCGATGGAGTGGCGAGGGCGACGCGGAAGCGGCAATATCGAGGACCGCCGCGGCATGGGGATGACGCGGACTGCCGGCGCAGGCGGAATCGGCGTCGTCGCGGTCGTGCTGATTGCCTTGTTCTTTGGCTATGACCTGACTCCGCTTCTGAATGGAAGCGGCGGCGGGACGCTGGTCCAAGACAACTCGCAAGGCGGCGAGTTGACGGCCGAGGATCAGGCGGCGGGCGAGTTCGTTTCGGTCACACTGGCCGATACGGAAGACATCTGGAACAAGCTCTTCCGCGAACAGCTCAACATGCAGTACCACGCCCCGACGCTGGTCCTGTTCAAGGGCGCTACCCAATCGCCCTGCGGTGGCGCAAGCGGCGCGACCGGCCCCTTCTACTGCCCGATCGACAAGAAGGTCTATCTCGACACCGCCTTCTTCACCACCATGGATCGTGAGCTTGGCGCCGGCGGCGATTTCGCGTCGGCTTATGTGGTGGCGCATGAGGTCGGTCACCACGTTCAGGACGAACTTGGCATCCTCGACAAGACCACCGAGATCCGCCAGCAGGTGGGCGGCGCGCAGGCCAACGCGATTTCGGTCCGGGTCGAGTTGCAGGCCGATTGCCTCGCCGGGATCTGGGCAAAGCAGGTGCAGGAGCAGTTCGGCACCATCGAGCGCGGGGATTATGAAGAGGCCATCAACGCCGCTGCCCAGATCGGCGATGACACCCTGCAACGCAATGCCGGGCGCTATCCGATGCCGGAATCATTTACGCACGGCACTTCGGAACAGCGGATGCGCTGGTTCGAGACCGGCCTGCAATCAGGCAACATCGCCGATTGCGATACCTTCTCGGTGCGCAACCCCTGACGTCGGGCGAGCATTGACGAGCGCATGTCCGGCCGGTAAACCCGGCCGGCGTTGCCCGAGTGGCGGAATGGTAGACGCAGGGGATTCAAAATCCTCCGCCGCAAGGTGTGCGAGTTCGACTCTCGCCTCGGGCACCACAGTTCAAAAAGAAATCATTCGATCAGGACGATCTCGTCATCCGGCAGCGGGCGTTGAAGGCGCTGTGCCTCTGACCATGGCGCGGTGAGCCAGGTGTCCCAGTCGCTCCGTTCGGTCAGGATCACCGGCATGGCCTTGGGGTGGATTGCGCCGACGGTCGCATTGGGGGCGCAGGTGAGGAAGGCATAAAGGTCGTCGGTGGTCAGCCCGTCCTTGAGCTTGCGCACCGAGGTCCAGCCCGGCACATGGAGGCCGGCGAAGAAACCCGGGCGATCCTCGCGCAGGGTGAACCAGGCGTATCCGCCGCGGATCGGGTCCGGCTCGGCGAAAGCGGTCATCGGTACAAGGCAGCGATGGGCGGGACCGAGCCAGCGCCGCCAATGGGCCGAGGCGGTGTTGCGCACGTTGGTCACGCCGCGATCCGTCTTCCGCCCCTCGAGGAATGTGGGCGGCGTCGGCAAACCCCACCGCGCCATCACCAGTTCGCTCCCCTCGGTGCCAGTGCGCAGGATCGGCGCCATCTGGTCGGGATAGATCATCGGCAGGGGAGCCAGGTTGCCAAGCCGGTCCGCGGCCGCCGGGAACAGCTGACGCATCGCATCCTGCGCCCGCGTCATCGAGTAGAGATTGCACATCCGGGCCCCTCCTTCCCCGGTCCGAGCCTAGGGCAGGCGGGGCCGGGCTGTCACCGGCCAACTCCTGGCGGAAGGTCACGATTTCCGCCGCAGGATCGCCACATTTGCCCTGTCGCGGCTGACCGATCGGGCCATGGTGATTCGCCCGCTCGGGGGCCGAGTGTTTCCGGAATGCGGATGATCCGGGCGATCCGCCTCGGATGGACGCAAACCGGAAACGGCCGGAGGCAGGCAGCGCAGGCAAGTTCTCAAAGACACTTTGTTCCCGGACAGGAACAGATGCGGCTTGCGGCCCGATAACGACCGGCGGCGATCCTTGAAGGGTCTGGCGACAAAGCGTGGTGAAACAAGGCAATTTTGTGGCGCGTTGCCACAATTGGCCAAATCCAGGCATCGGCGGTCGTTGAAAGGCGCGACGCGGATACCCCAATGGCGAGCACTTCTCACGCGTCAACACCTTGAGCGTGTGTCCCTAAACTCCCCTCCGGCCGAGTTCTCCTTCCGCACGCGGGCGCGCCCCGGTAATGTGAAAGAGCCTGCTGGGGGCATCTTGGCCGTGGGGGCGGCCTTGTACCGGTGGGGTGGTTTCTGGCCACCACAGCCGTGCTGCCGAAGTCGACATCGAGCGCGCATCGCTGCCGCTCGGCTTGTCGTGATTTTCCGGCAGCACCGCTTTCACCTGCAAGGATGAGCCAATCGTCGTCCGCTCGGACCGGCCACGTGGGGCCCGTCTGCGGACTGCAGGTTTGTCCCGCTTCGGCGGGGAAAGCAGTTTCTGCCGGATCCCGTTCGGGACGGCAAGGTAAGGGTCGGACGGATGACGGCGCAGAACGGACATGGACCGGGCGGGGACGATTGCGGCGATGGCGGCACGACCCCGGTCAAGAACGGCATCGTCGAAGGGACGAACAGCGCCGACCTGATCGACGTGAATTACACGGGCGATCCTCAGGGCGACCGGATCGACCACAACGACTCCATGAAGAATTTCGTCGACACGCCATTTTCCTCGGACGTGCCGAGCAGCTTCTATGCCGTGCCGGGCGAGCCCTTTGCCGGCAACAACCGCGACGCGGTGATGGCCTATGGCGGCGACGACACCGTGAAGGCAGGCGAGGGTGACGACGTCGTCTATGGCGGAACCGGCAACGACCAGATCTATGGCGCGGCCGGGGCGGACGTGCTGGTCGGCGACGACGGCAAGGATTCGCTCTTTGGCGGCGCCGACATGGACCGTCTCTTTGGCGGAAACGACAACGACTATCTTGACGGCGGGGATGCCCGCGACCGCCTGTTCGGCGGCAATGGGGCCGACAGCCTGTTCGGCGGGAACGGCGACGACGACCTCTATGGCGGCAATGACAAGGACCTGCTGGACGGCGGGTCGGGCAACGACCTGCTCGACGGGGGGGAAGCCGAGGACACGCTGTTTGGCCAGGATGGCAACGACACGCTCTACGGCGGCAACAGTCAGGACTTGCTCTATGGCGGTGACGGCAATGACCGCATGGACGGCGGCAATGGCGACGACCGCCTCGACGCCGGCTCGGGCAATGACAGCCTGACAGGTGGAACCGGCCAGGACCTGATGAATGGCGGATCGGGTGATGACAGCCTGGATGGCGGTGAAGGTGA
This sequence comes from Rhodobacter sp., assembly GCA_041905595.1. GTDB lineage: Bacteria > Pseudomonadota > Alphaproteobacteria > Rhodobacterales > Rhodobacteraceae > Aliitabrizicola. The sequence goes on along the minus strand of JAYRKT010000003.1, from coordinate 108,770 downwards.
CGACACCATGCTGGGCGGATCGGGCAAGGATCTGCTGACCGGCGGCAAGGGCCAGGACCTGATGCAGGGCGAGGAGGGGAACGACACCCTTATCGGCGGCGAAGGCGACGATCGCATGTATGGCGGTGCCGATGCCGATACCTTCCTGGGGCAAAACGGCGACAAGATATTCGGCGGATCGGAAGGGAACGACCACGACAGTCTCGACATGAGCCTGACGCCCTATTTCCGCATCGTCGACAAGACCGTCGACAGCGATGGCAACGGGTTCGACGGCAAGGTCGAGATCCTGGACGCCAAGGGCCATGTGACCGGGTCCTACACCTTCGAGAACATCGAATGCGTGCCATGTTTCACCCCCGGCACGCTGATCGCCACTCCGCGCGGCGAGGTGCCGGTCGAGGATCTGGGCGAAGGCGATCTGGTAATCACCCGCGACAATGGCCTTCAACCGGTCCGGTGGGCGGGGCGGCGGATCCTCGATTACGCGACGCTGATGCGCAACCAGCATCTTCGCCCGATCCTGATCGAGCGTGGCAGCCTGGGCAATGGCCTGCCCGAGCGCGACATGCTTGTCAGTCCGAACCACCGCATGCTGGTCGCCAACGAACGCACGGCGCTTTATTTTGACGAACACGAGGTTCTGGTCGCGGCCAAACACCTGATCAACCGGCGAAGCGTAAAGGCAGTCCAAAGCCTGGGCGTGGCTTACCTGCATTTCATGTTCGACCGCCACGAAGTCGTGCTGGCCAATGGAGCATGGACGGAAAGTTTCCAACCTGGAGACCATTCGCTTAAAGGTGTCGGTAATTCTCAGCGGAACGAGATTTATGAACTCTTTCCCGAATTGAAGGAAAAGGCGGCGCTGGATCGCTTCGTGACGGCCCGCAAAACCTTGAAACGGCACGAAGCTTCGCTGCTGCTTCATTAGCGAGAAAGTGACTCAAAGGTCACAGCTTTCGGGTGGTATTCACAAGCTGCTCGTTTGTTTCCACATTTCCGCCTAATTCTACCTCCAAAGCGCACGGGCGGGACTCTGTATCCCGCACGGCATCTCGAGGCAGAGTTCGATCATGGCGACGCTTACCGGGACCTCCGGCAATGATACCCTTAGCGGGGGTAACAGTGCTGACACGATATCTGGCCTGGCTGGTAACGACAGCCTGAGCGGCAATGGTGGAAACGATCTCATCTATGGCGGTGCCGATAACGACTCGCTCTATGGCGGCTCGGGCGCAGATACGATCTATGGCGACGATTCCCTCGAAAGCCTGACCGGCAACGACTACATCGACGGCGGGTCGAGCGGCGATGTCCTTTATGGCGGCATCGGCAACGACACGCTTCTGGGCGGGACCGGCTCGGATCTGATCTATGGCGGCACCGGGACCGATACGGCTGACTACACCGGTTCAAGCGGTGTCAACGTCAGTCTTGTCACCGGACTGGGTACGGGCAGCGATGCTGCGGGCGACAGCCTCTACGGGGTCGAAAACATTCTTGGCGGTTCAGGCGCCGATACGCTGACCGGCGACGGCGGAGCGAACCTCCTGGACGGGGCTGCCGGCAATGACTCTCTGACGGGCGGCGCCGGAATCGACACGCTCCTCGGCGGCGATGGCACGGACACGATCTTTGGCGGCGATGACGGAGATTCGATCTCTGGCGGCGCGGGGACTGACAGCATCTCGGGCGATGCCGGCAACGATACGATCGACGCGGGTGACGCCAACGATACCGTCTATGGCGGCACCGGCAATGACAGCATCATCGGCGGCCTTGGCAACGACAACATCCAGGGCAACGACGGCAACGACACGATCGATGCGGGCGTCGGGACGGATACCGTCTATGGCGGGGTAGGGACCGATGTCGTCTACGGCGGCGACGACGCGGACTCTCTGGGCGGCGACGACGGCAATGACACGATCTATGGCGGCGCGGCCAACGACACGCTCGCGGGCGGGAACGACAATGACTCGCTCTTCGGCGATGCCGGGACGGACTCGATCACCGGTGATGCCGGCAACGACACGATCGACGGCGGGACCGAGAACGACACGCTGTATGGCGGCGAGGGTGATGACAGCCTGATCGGCGGTGCAGGCAACGACTCGATCTATGGCGGCAATGGCGGCGACACGCTGAACGGCGGCGCCGGGGCCGACCGGCTGGATGCCGGGGCCGGCATGGACTATGCCGACTACAGCGCCTCTTCCGCGGGCGTCACCATCGTCATCAACACCAGCGCCACCGGCGGCGACGCGACAGGCGACACGCTGAGCGGTGTCGACGGGATCATCGGCTCGGGCTTTGCCGACAACCTCACCGGCTTCGACGATGAGGGCACCACCGGCACCGACATCTATACCAACATCTTCTACGGCAATGCCGGCAACGACACGATGGATGGCCGGGCCGGCAACGACATCCTCTATGGCGGCGACGACAACGACTCGATCATCGGCAACATCGGCAACGACAGCGTCTATGGCGATGCCGGCAACGACACGCTCTATGGCGATGACACGGCCGGCACCGCGACCGGGAACGACTTCCTCTCGGGCGGCGCCGGGACGGACGTGCTGTATGGCGGTCTCGGCGACGACACCCTGGTCGGTGGCGCGGGGGCCGACAATCTTGTGGGCGGCGGCGGCACCGATACGGCCGATTACAGCGCCTCGGCGGCGGTCAACGTCAACCTGACCACAGGCACCGGAACGCTCAATGACGCGGCCGGCGACACCCTGTCAGGGATCGAGAACCTGATCGGCGGCGCGGGCGCCGATACGCTGACCGGCGATACCAATGCCAACCAGATCGTCGGCAATGCCGGCAGTGATTTCCTTTATGGCGCCGGCGGCAGCGACACGCTTTACGGCGACGATACCGCCGGATCCCTCACCGGCAACGACTACATCGACGGCGGCACCGGCACCGACATCCTGTATGGCGGGCTTGGCAACGACACCCTGGTCGGCGGCGCCGCGGCGGACTCGCTCTATGGCGGCTCCGGCATCGACACGGCCGATTACAGCGCCTCGGCGGCGGTCAACGTCAACCTGACCACAGGCACCGGCACGCTCAACGATGCGGCGGGCGACGTCCTGTCGGGCATCGAGAACCTGATCGGCGGTGCGGGCGTCGACACCCTGACCGGCGACGGCAATGACAACGTCCTGATCGGCAACGCCGGTGGCGACTCGCTCTATGGCATGGACGGCGCCGACACGATCTATGGCGACGACACGGCCGGGACGCTGAGTGGCAACGACTCCATCGATGCCGGCAGCGGCGCGGACATCGTCTATGGCGGTCAGGGCAATGACACGCTGATCGGCGGAGCTGGTTCCGACACAATCTCGGGCGGCGATGGCACCGACCTCCTCTATGGCGGGACCGAAGCCGACAGCCTGAGCGGCGATGCCGGGAATGACACGCTCTACGGCGGCGATGCGAATGATGTCCTGTCTGGCGGGGCGGACAATGACTCGCTCTTCGGTGATGCGGGCGCCGACACCCTCTCGGGCGATGCCGGCAACGACACACTCTATGGCGGCGACGCCAATGATGTCCTGTCCGGCGGCGCAGACAATGACTCGCTCTTTGGCGATGCAGGCGCCGATACCCTCTCGGGCGGCATCGGCACTGACATCCTTTATGGCGGCACCGAGGCTGACAGCCTGAGCGGCGATGCGGGCAACGACACGCTCTATGGTGGCGATGCCAACGACATCCTGTCCGGCGGCGCGGACAATGACTCGCTCCTCGGCGATGCGGGCGCTGATACCCTATCGGGCGGCGATGGCACCGACATCCTCTATGGCGGCGCCGGCACCGACGATATCACCGGCGGCGCAGGCGCAGACGCGCTCTTTGGCGGTGCCGACCAGGACACGTTCCATGTCGTCTCGGCAAGCCAGGGATCGGGCGACACTGTCGATGGCGGGGAAACCGGCACCGATCAGGACATTCTCGACCTGACGGGGGCCGGGCCCTACAAGGTCCATTTCACGACCAGCGACCGCGAGAATGGCTCGATCGACTTCCTCGGCCCCCATGGCGAGGTGCTGGGCACGCTCAACTTCTCGAATATCGAGACGATCATCCCCTGCTTCACGCCCGGCACGATGATCGAGACCGATCGCGGTGCGGTCGCCGTAGAGGCGCTTGTCCCGGGCGACATGGTCTGGACGCGGGACCACGGCCTTCAGCCCTTGCGCTGGATCGGCGGGAAGACACTGACGCGCGACCAGCTTGCGGCTCAGCCTGAGCTGGCCCCGGTGCGGATCGCGGCGGGCGCGCTCGGCAAAGGCCAGCCGCTGCGCGACATGCTGGTCTCGCCGCAACACCGGGTTCTGGTCACCGGAAGCCGGGCGGAGCTTCTGTTCGGGGAAGACGAGTTGCTGGTCGCTGCCATCCACCTTGTCGGTCAGCCCGGAATCACCCGCGTTGAGGGCCGACCGGTTCGCTATATCCATCTGATGTTCGACCGCCACGAGATCGTGCTGTCTGACGGTCTCTGGACCGAAAGCTTCCAGCCGGGCGACCGGACGATGGCTGGCATGGATGCGGGTCAGCGTGCCGAACTTGACGCGCTGTTCCCGGGGATTACCGCCGGCCGCCTGTACCCCGCAGCCCGCCGCGCGCTGAAATCGCACGAGGTGAGAGTCCTGTTCGCGGCCTGACTGCCGCGGCAGCAACGAAACCATCGTTTTGCGCGAAGAAGCGCCGACCTGCCTTGCCCTCGCGATCGGTCGGGTTAGGCTTGGACGGGTCCGCGGTCAATCCGCCTCCCGCAGAGAGTTTCTGAATGAAAGACCAAACCGATTACGTGCCGCCGAAGGTCTGGACCTGGACCGAACCGAATGGCGGCGAATTCGCCAGCATCAACCGCCCGACCGCCGGCGCCACGCATGAAAAGGTGCTGCCGGTCGGCCGCCACCCGCTACAACTTTACTCGCGGGGCACTCCCAACGGCGTGAAGGTGACGATCCTGCTCGAAGAGCTTCTGGCCATCGGCAAGACCGGCGCCGAATATGATGCCTGGATCATCGACATCAACACGGGCGAGCAGTTCGGCAGCGGCTTCGTCGAGATCAACCCGAACTCGAAGATCCCGGCGCTGATGGACCATTCGACCACACCGCCGACGCGAGTCTTCGAATCCGGGGCGATTCTGCTGTACCTGGCCGAGAAGTTCGACGCCTTCCTGCCGAGGGATCATGCTGGCCGCACGGAATGCCTCAACTGGTTGTTCTGGCAGATGGGCGCCGCGCCGTATCTCGGCGGCGGCTTTGGCCATTTCTACGCTTATGCGCCGATGAAGAACCGCTACGCCATCGATCGCTTCGCGATGGAGGTGAAGCGGCAGTTGGACGTGCTTGACCGGCAGCTTGCATCCCGACCCTACATCGCAGGCGCGGAGTATACGATCGCCGACATCGCCATCTGGTCGTGGTATGGGCAACTCGCACTTGGCCGACAGTACGACGCGGGCGAGTTCCTGGATGTCGAAAGCTATGTCCATGTGCAGGACTGGGCGAAGCGCATCGACGCGCGCCCGGCCGTTAGCCGTGGCCGTATGGTCAACCGCGCCACCGGCAACCCGGCCTTCCAGTTGCGCGAACGGCATGACGCCTCGGACTTCGACCTGCGCACGGCCGACAAGTTGGCCCCCGCACCGTGATATGCCAGCGCCCCGCCCGGACATCCGGGCGGGGCGCGACCTCTTATTCGACCAGCGTGATGTCGCCCGGCTTCCAGCTCTTGTCGAACCAGGGCTCCAGCGGACCGTAAAGGCGCAGCACAGTGTTCCAGCCCTTGCCGGGCATGGTCTGCACCCAGTTAGATTCGTGACCTGCGGGTGCTTTCGGCCCGAACCAGACCGTGGCCGATCCGTCGGCATTGAGCTTCAGCTTCGGATCGGTGCTGTCCACGCCTGCGAGCTTCTGATCGGTTTCGAGCAGCGAGCGGGTAATGTTGTCATAAACCACGAAGGACCAGAACTGCTTGGCCGGAACCGGCGCGGGCAGGGTGACCTTGTAGGTCTTGCCGCCGTCGAGCGGGTCGCCCTTGGCATCCCGCGTCGAGATCGCATAGGCCGATCCCGATCCGGGCTTGGAGTAGGCCATCGCCGGGGTGACGCCTGTCGCGTAATAGAAGAACATGATCCGCGCATCCAGAAGCCGCTCGGCCCCGTTCAGGAACTCGTAGCTGCCGCCGAGGAAACCCGTGAACCATTGCCGGTCGGGATAGAACTTCACCGCCTGGTCGCGGTTGTCAAAGACGATGGTGCGTCCCGTTGCGTTGCCCACGGCCACTGCATCGGTCAGGATCGCCTTCATGCGCGCATCAGGCGCAAAGGGCTGGCCCTTGCGGATGCCGATCGAGGCATAGAGGCCCACCGTGTCGGGATCGACGAAATCGGCCGGCTCCTTCTGCACCACCTCGTTCAACTCCTCATAGAAGTGGAAATCGTTGGCGCTGATGGTGTTGAACTGCTTGCCCGAGGTATTCACCCAGTCGGTTGCGGGCGGCTCGCCTGCCTCGGTCGTGGCGTTGAGCGGATACATCTTCGCCCCGGCCTTCACTCCCTTCACCGCCCCCGCAATGTCGCCGTCCTTCACGAAGGCGCGGTAGAACACCAGAAGCGTGTTGGTCGCGGGCCGAGATTCGAAATATCCTGTGGATGGCAGGCTTCCCTTCCAGCCCGGGGGCACGAACAGGTATTTCCCGCCCTTGCCCGCATCTGGTCCGGTCAGGCCGACGTCGGTGACCCAACGGAAATCGGCATCGTCGACCGGCCCGAGGACACCGGTCGGCACCTCCATCACCATCGGTCCGTCCGACAGGTCCATACAGCCGAAGACGTAGACCGTGGTCGTGTTGGGCGTCAGGAACAACGTGCGGGCATCCATCAGGTCCTCGGTAATGCCGAAAGCCCGGTTCGCCTTGACCCCCACGCTGTCCAGCCCGTTGCACAGTCCCCGGACCGAGGTTGCCGACATGCCCCGGAGGAAAGCCTGCACCCCGCGCATGAAATCGAGATTGTCATAGACCAGCTTTGCAGTGTCGCCGGTTGGCGTACCGTACTTGAAGGTCAGCGTGCCGATGCGGGTTTCCACCTTGTCTGGCGTGGTGATCTTTTCGGGCACGTCGGCCGCAAACTTGGGCGGTTCGGCGGCCGATGGCAGGGCGAGGCAAGAGAGCAAGGCCGCCACACCAAGCTTTCTGAGGGTCAGGCTGGACATGATTTCCGTTTCCTTCTGAAAAAACTGAAGAGCCGTCCGGAGGACGACAAGATGCTGCGCCGCCCGTCACCGGGGTCATCGACCGCAAGGCGCCGGACAGGAACCCAGATTGACTCTAGCCGAGGGCAAGCCCTAGCGTTTACGAATGTTGGACAACGACCTTCGTCCCGGAGATTTCGGGAATGCCCCGCAGCGGCTGGCGGCTTTGGTTGGCCTGCCGCAGCTCGTCGCGGAATTCGGCGTGCCGTTCGACGATGTGTTGCGCGGCTTTCCGGTTTCTGCGGCCACGTTCGAAAGTGACGAGAACCGCATCCCTTATGGACTGTTCTGCCAGATCATGGACCGTGCGGCGGAGCTGACGGGCTGTCCGCATATCGGGTTGCTCTTGGGGAGCCGCTTCGATCACCGCTGCATGGGTCTGGCCGGACGCTGGATGGCGAATGCGCCGACGCTCGAAGCGGCGCTGACCGGCTTCATCGCGCTCCAGTCTAGCGCGACACGCGGGGCAACCGCCTATCTGCATCGCACCGGAGAAGACTATATCCTGGGCTACGGAGCCTTCGACCGCTCGGCGCTTGGCTATGTGCAGAACTATGCGACGGTCATGCCCGTCGCGTTCAACCTGATCCGCGAGCTGACCGGCGGGAAGGCCACGATTGTCGAAATCCTGTTCTCGTTCCGCAAGCCATCCGACATCCGGCCCTACCGCGATTTTTTCGGTGTGCCGGTCCTTTTCGACCAGCCCCAGACCGGAGTTGTCTTCACCAAGGCCAGTCTTGCGCTTCCCATACCCGGAGCCAACCTGCTCGATTTTGCCGAGATGCAAAGGCGCGCTGAGGCCCTTCTACCGCCGGGTCAATCACCCTGGTCCGACCGGACGAGGCGTATGTTGCGTAGCGCCCTGCTGCGCGGGGAAACGCAGGGGCCTGAAATTGCCGCCGCGATCGGGGTCCACCCGCGGGCGCTCCGGCGCAGCCTTGCCGCCGAAGGAACGACCTTTCGGGACCTGCTCGCCGAGGTCCGTTTCGGTGCCGCGCAGGAGCTCTTGGCAGTGACCGACCTGAGCGCGGGCGAGATTGCCGCAGCCCTCTGCTATGCCAACCAGCCCGCGTTCAACCAGGCCTTCCGGACCTGGAGCGGGATGACGCCACGGGAGTGGCGGCAGGACTGGAAGGGGCGCCAGTTACAAGGCGCCCGGCCATCGTCCTGACGGCCGGGGCAGACCGTTACCTTCTGGACCCGCGCTTCAGGAACGGTTTCGTCGCCGCAAGCCCGGGGGCCGCGGCTTAGCCCCGCATCCTTGCACCGTCAGCGTCGAACAGGGGTTCGGTCACCACCACCGCCGGGCGACGCTCGCCGAGGATTTCGATCTCGCATTTCGTTCCGGCCACGGCACGGTCTGCGGGCAGGAATCCCATGGCGACCGACTTGCCCGTGGTGTGCGAGAAACCGCCGCTCGTGCAGAACCCGACCACCGCGCCGTCTAGCCAGATCGGCTCCCAGGCCACGACATCGGCATCCTTCGCATCGACAATAAAGCAGCAGAGCTTGCGTTTCGGGCCAGCGGCCTTCTCGGCGGTCGCGGCGGCCTTGCCGATCCAGTCGGCCTCCTTGTTCCAGCGGATGAAGCGGTCAAGCCCGGTTTCCGCCGGGGTGTAGTCGGGTGAGAATTCGCGGCCCCAGCTGCCGAACCATTTGTCGAGACGCAGCGACATCATTGCCCGCATCGCGAAGGGCCGGATCCCGAGGTCTTGCCCGGCGTTCCACAGCGTGTGCCACAGGTGGCGCTGGCTCATGTGGTCGGTGAAGATCTCGTAGCCGAGGTCGGCGGTGTAGCTGACGCGCTGGACAATGCAGTTGGCCATGCCGACCGTCATCTTCCGCACGTCCATGAACTTGAAGGCTTCCGCCGAGACGTCCGAGCGGGTGACGCGGGACAGCAATTCGCGCGCCTTCGGGCCAGCGATCTGGAAGCCGGTGCGGGTGTCGGAGATATTCTCGACCCGCACGTCGGGGTCCATGTTCTGCTCGAACCAGCGCGAATGCCAGCCCTGGGCACCATAGCTCGCGGTCAGCTGGAACTCGGTTTCCGACAGGCAGGAGACGGTGAAGTCGCCGAAGATCTTGCCGGAATGGGCGAGCATCGGGGTCAGGCTGAGGCGGCCCGGCTTCGGGATCGATCCGGCCATGATCCGGTCCAGCCAGGCGCGGGCGCCCTTGCCGGTCACGCGGTACTTGCCGAAGTTCTGCACCTCGTTGATGCCGACGCCGTTGCGGACGGCGAGCACTTCCTGCTTCGTCGCCTCCCAGGCGTTCGAGCGCTTGAAGGTCGGGGTTTCATAGCGCGGCTCGCCGGGCAGGGCGTGATAGTTGACCACCTCGAGCCCATATTGCTGGCCCCAGACCGCGTTCATGTTGTCGAAGATGTCGTACATCGCGGTGGTGCGGAACGGGCGCGCCGCCGGGCGTTCCTCGTTCGGATAGCTGACCGAGAAGCGCATCTGGTAGTTTTCGATCACCTTCGGCACGGTGTAGCCCGGAGAGGTCCAGTTGCCAAAGCGCGCCACGTCGAAGCCGCGCGGGTCACGCTCGACCTCGCCCTCGATCATCCACTGGGCCAGCGCCAGACCCATGCCACCACCCTGGCTGAAGCCCGCCATGACCGCACAGGCCGACCAGTAGTTGCGCAGGCCCGGCACCGGCCCGATCAGCGGGTTGCCGTCTGGGGCGAAGGTGAACGGCCCGTGGATCACCCGCTTGACGCCGGTGCGCTCCAAGACCGGGAAGCGGCGATAGGCGAAGTTGACCGAGTCCTCGATCTTGTCGAATTGTTCGTTCAGCAACTCATGGCCGAAGTCCCAGGGCGTCTTGTCCACCGACCACGGCTCGCAGGGCTTTTCGTAGAAGCCGATGCACAGGCCGCGGCCTTCCTGCCGCAGGTAGCTTTCGCCACCTGGGTCCATAACATGCGGGAATTCCTTGCCCCGCTTGAGGATCTCCATGATCTCGGGAATGTCATCGGTCACCAGATACTGGTGCGCCATCGGCAAAAGCGGCAGGTAAACGCCCGCCATCGCGCCGATCTCGCGCGCCCAAAGGCCGCCCGCGTTTACCAGATGCTCGGCGATGATCGTGCCCTTTTCGGTCACGACCTCCCACGAGCCATCGGGGCGCGGGTTGGTTTCCAGCACGCGGTTGTGCAGCACGATCTCGGCCCCGCCCAGACGCGCGGCCTTGGCATAGGCATGGGTCGTCCCCGAGGGGTCGAGATGGCCGTCAAGCGGGTCGTAAAGGCCGCCGATGATGCCGTCGAGGTTCACCATGCCGTCGGTCAGCTTCGAGATTTCCTCTGGCGTGACGATCTCGGTATCCAGCCCCATGTAGCGGTGCTTGGCGCGTTCGGCCTTCAGCATCTCGAACCGCGCCATGTTGTCGGCCAGCGTCACGCCGCCCACATGGTGCAACCCGCAGGACATGCCGGTGATCGCCTCAAGCTCCTTGTAGAGGCGGATCGTATAGCCCTGCAGCGCCGCCATGTTGGTGTCGCCGTTCAGCGTGTGGAACCCGCCCGCCGCATGCCATGTGGAGCCCGAGGTCAGCTCCGACCGCTCGACCAGCATCACGTCTTTCCAGCCAAGCTTGGTCAGATGGTATAGCACTGAGCAGCCGACGACGCCGCCGCCGATCACGAGCACGCGGGTATGGGTCTTCATCCTGATCTCCCTGGTCCTGTGGCCGATCCTGCCTGTCACAGGTGGCGAAATCCGACCTGTGGCGGCTGTTTTCCGCATGAATACATCTGTCGCAGCCTCCGTTCATCCTGTCCGCGACAGAATGCGTCGCTTTTGGGTTTCGATTGGCAAGAGTTCGCAACGCCTGCCGATCGTCTGTGGACTTCCTGCCAGAAACGGTATGTGTGGAAGAAAAAGGGCGAGGAAGCTCGGCATGAGGCTTTGGATCGGCGCGGTGCTTGCGGCTTTCGCCGCAGTTCTGGTGCTGCAGGTACTGCTGCGTCCGCTGCTGCCTATCGACGAGACCCGCTATCTCGCCGTCGCCTGGGAAATGCGCCTGTCGGGCGACATCTTCCACCTGACCCGCAACTTCGACTCCTACAGCCACAAGCCGCCGCTGCTGTTCTGGCTCATCAACCTTGTCTGGCTGGCGACCGGCGTATCCGAGACCGCGGCCCGGTTGGTCGGTCCGGTCTTCGCCGTGGCGTCAGTGGCGCTGACGGGTCTTCTGGCGCAGCGCCTCTGGCCGCAGGACGAGGGGATTTCGCTTCGGGCGATCACCATCCTCGCCGGTTTCACCCTGTTCGCCCTTTACGGCGGCGCAGTGATGTTCGACGCGCTGCTGACGGCCTTCGTCCTGGTTGGTGTGCTGGTCCTGTGGCGGATCGGGCAGGGCGCGCAGGGCTGGCGGCCCTGGCTGGTGTTCGGGGTGGTCCTGGCGCTCGGCACCCTTGCCAAGGGGCCGGTGGTGCTCCTGCACCTTGTGCCCGCGCTGGTGACGATGCCGCTTTGGGCCAGCGATCCGCCGGACTGGCGGCAGATCGGGCGGGGCAGCGCCCTAGCGCTGGCGGTCGGGCTGGCGATCGTCCTTGTCTGGCTGGTGCCGGCGCTTCTGGGCGGCGACGCCGCCTTTCGCAAGGAGTTGCTGGTGACGCAATCCGTCGCCCGAGTCAGTGGAGAGATGGGTCACGGGCGCCCGATCTGGTTCCTGATCGCGCTGCTGCCGGCAATCCTGTTCCCCTGGGGTTGGTCCTGGCGTCTGTGGCGGGCGGCTCCGAAGGCGGTGCGTGGTGACGGGGCAGGGCGGCTGGTTGCCATCTGGGCGGCGGCGGCACTCGTCCTGTTTTCGGTCGTCGGTGGCAAGCAGGTGCATTACCTCCTGCCCGAACTGCCGGCCATGGCCCTGCTTTTCGCCCGGGCGACGACGGGGCAGGACCGGACCGGCGGATCGGCCGCCTTGCTGGTCCCGGCGACCCTTGGCCTTGTCCTGATTGTCCTTGCCACGGGACTGGTGGCGTCCCCCGACCTGGCGGTCCTGACGCCGGGCTGGGCGGTGGCGCTGACCGGGCTGCTCTGCCTTGGCCTTGCAGCGCTCGGCTTTCGTCTGCCATTTCTGCCCGGCCATCTTGCGATGGGGCTGGGGCTGGCGCTGACTCTCCACCTCCTTGCCACCCTGACGCTTGCCGGACGCGATCAGGATACGGCGCCAATCGCCCGGGCCCTTGCCGCCCGCCAGTCCGAAGGCATCGCCTTCTACGGAATGCCCTACAACGCCGAGTTCAACTTTGCCGGCCGCCTCACCGCGCCGGTCGAAGTCCCGACCGAAGCGCAGGCGCTCCGCGACTGGGCGACGGCCCATCCCGGAGGCCTTGTCGTAGGACCCATCGTCCGGTCAGGAATCTCGGCCCAGCCTGAGCTGACCTGGCGCTACCGCGGCACGGACTTCGGCGGCTGGTCCGGCGCCAGTCTGGCCGCCGGACCTTGACCGTCCGGGGAGCTTAGGCCAAACCCGCGCCATGCTGCCGCAGGACACCCTTGACCAGATTACCCGCCGCTTCGAGTTCCTCGAGGCGAAGCTGGCGCAGGGCGCTGCCCCGGCCGAGATCGCGACGCTCAGCCGCGAATATTCCGAGCTGAAGCCGGTCGTGGCCGAGATCGCCGCCTACCGAACCGCGAAAGCCGACCTGTTGGATGCCGAGGCGATGCTAGCCGATCCCGAAATGAAGGCGCTGGCGGAAGAGGAAATCCCGCGCCTCAAGGCCAGAATTCCAGAGATGGAGCAGGCCCTGCGCCTCGCACTTCTGCCCAAGGACGCGGCCGACGCCCGTCCCGCGATCCTTGAAATCCGCCCCGGCACCGGCGGCGAGGAAGCGGCGCTCTTCGCTGCCGATCTCCTGCGCATGTATCAGCGCTATGCGGAAGGGCAGGGCTGGCGCTTCGAGATCCTCTCCGAACAGGAAAGCGATCTCGGCGGCATCCGCGAGGTGACGGCGCATGTGCAGGGCGAGGGCGTCTTCGCGAAGCTGAAGTACGAATCCGGCGTCCACCGCGTTCAGCGCGTGCCGGAAACCGAGGCCGGCGGGCGCATCCACACCTCGGCCGCGACCGTCGCCGTCCTGCCCGAGGCCGAGGAGGTCGACATCGACATCCCCACCTCGGACATCCGCATCGACACGATGCGCTCGTCCGGTGCCGGCGGCCAGCATGTGAACACCACCGACTCTGCCGTGCGGATCACCCACCTGCCGACCGGGATCGTCGTAACCTCGTCGCAGAAATCGCAGCATCAGAACCGCGCCATCGCCATGCAGGTGCTCCGCGCGCGCCTTTACGAGATGGAACGCGAGCGTCTGGCGAATGAACGCGCGGCCGACCGCAAATCACAGGTCGGTTCGGGCGACCGCAGCGAGCGCATCCGCACCTACAACTTCCCGCAAGGCCGGATGACCGACCACCGCATCAACCTGACGCTCTACGCCCTGCCGCAAATCATGGCGGGCGACCTGACCGAGGTCATCGACGCGCTGACCGCCCATGACCAGGCGGCCAAGCTCGCCGAGATGGAGCAATGACCGGGACCGAGGCGCTGCGGGCCGCGATCCCCCGGCTTAAGGCCGCAGGGATCGAGGAGGCCCCCCGTGACGCGCGCCTGCTCTTGGCCCATGCAATGGCGCTCGCACCCGACCGGCTGACCCTGCACCTGTCCGATCCGCTGGACCCCGAGGCCGCGGCGCGGTTCGAGACGGCGCTGGCAGAGCGGATTTCCCGCCGGCCGGTCAGCCAGATCATCGGTCAGCGTCTGTTCTGGGGCCGGACCTTTCGCGTCACCTCGGACACGCTCGACCCGCGCCCCGAAACCGAAACGCTGGTCGCCGCCGCGCTGGAGGAACCTTTCGCCCGCGTGCTCGACCTTGGCACTGGTACAGGTGCGATCCTGCTGTCACTCCTCGCCGACCGGCCGGGGGCAACCGGGCTGGCCGTCGATCTGTCGCCCGCCGCGCTCGATGTGGCGCGGCAGAACGCCGGAACCCTCGGCCTCGCGGACCGCGCCGAATTCCGGCTGTCCGACTGGTTTTCCGGTGTCGAGGGTCGCTTCGACCTCGTCGTCTCGAACCCGCCCTACATCTCAGCAGCCGATATGGCCGGGCTGTCCCCCGAGGTTCGGGACTGGGAACCGAGCATGGCCCTGACGCCCGGAGCCGACGGGCTTGACGCCTACCGCACCATTGCCGCTGGCACGCCGGCCCATCTGGAACCGGGCGGGCGGCTGATCGTCGAGATCGGTCCGACCCAGGGGCAGGCCGTGGCGGACCTCTTCGGCAGGGCGGGACTGGCCGGGATCGAAATCCTGCCGGATCTCGACGGCCGACCCCGAGTCGTCACCGGCCGCCTCGCCTGACCGCGATTGCAGGGAATCGGCCACATTTCCCGGAAAAATTGCCGGAAATCCCCGGGAAAAAGCCGATTTCCCCTTGTGCCGACACCCTCCACATGCTTATCCCATCGCAAGGGACGTGACTGCGCCTGACAACGGGCAAGCGGAACATGTCTCCCTCGCTAGCCGAACAACTCGTCCACGGGGCTCCGCATCGGGGGTGAGACGCGCTACAGGCGCAGGCTATCGGGAAAGGCCACGCTGGCTGGAACAACGGATAACATGAGATCATCGAAATCACGTTCGCGCTCGAAGTCGAACCGGCCCCGGTCGATCGGCAACATCATCAACCGCGTCTTCGACAGCAACGGCCCCGAAGGCAAGGTGCGCGGAACCCCGCAGCAGATCATCGAGAAATACCAGATTCTCGCCCGTGACGCGCAGCTCTCGAACGACCGTGTCGCCGCCGAGAACTTCATGCAGCATGCCGAGCACTATACCCGGCTCCTGGCCGAAGCTCAGCGCGAGCTCGCGGCCGAGCAGGAAGCGCGCCAGCAGCAGCAGGGCGGGCAAAACGGACAGGGTGGCAACCGGGACCGCAACTGGCAGGACCGGAACGAGACCCGCAACGAGCCCCGCTTCGACCCGACATCCGACGACCAGCCCGAAATCGAGCCGGCGCCGCGCATGGGCGGCATGATGGATTTCATCGAGGATCTGGGCGAAAGCAGCCTCGTCGAAACGCCCGAGACCCGCACCCGCGAGCCGCATCGGCAGGACCGGTCGGATCGCAACGAGAATCGCGAGCGGCAAGACCGCGACCGCGGCCCCCGGAATGAGCAGCAGGGCCGGAACGATCGCAACGACCGCCGCCCGCCGCGGCAGGAACAGCCCCGGCAAGAACAGCGCAGCGAGCAGCCGCGCGTCGAGGCCGCCCCGGCACCAGCGCCTGAACCGGTCGCAGTCGAGGCCGTGACCGAGGCCCCGGCCGCACCGGCTGCGGAAAATGCCCCGGCCGCGCGCAAGCCCCGCGCCCCGCGCAAGCCCAAAGCCGAAAGCGGTCCCGCCGAAGCGGCGGAATGATCCTCAGCCCTTGCCCGCCACCAGTCGGGCGAGGGCGCAGAACTTCTCCAGCGAGATTTCTTCCGCACGCGCTGTCGGCTCGATCCCGGCCGCGTGCAGCTTGTCCTCGAGATCCCGGGCCAGCCCCTTCAGGCTCGAGCGCAGCATCTTGCGCCGCTGGTTGAAGGCCATCGCGGTCACCCGCGACAGCACAGCCGCGTCCGCCGGATAGCGCGGCTCGGGCAGGGCGGTCAGCTGGACCACCGCTGAATGCACCTTCGGCGCCGGCACGAAAGCTTCGGGCGGAAGGGTCAGCACGATCCTCGGATCGGTGCGCCACTGCGCCAGCAGCGCCAGACGCCCATAGACGCCGCTTCCGGGCTTCGCCACGATGCGCTCGGCCACTTCCTTCTGGAACATCAGCGTCAGGCTCTGCCAGAAGGGCGGCCAGGCGGGCGGCGACAGCCATCGGATCAGCAGTTCGGTCCCGACATTGTAGGGCAGGTTCGCCACGACTCGGATCGGTGCGGACAGCCGAGCTGCCGCATCGACCTCCAGCGCATCGCCGTTCACCACCTCGAGCCGCCCCGGATAGGCCGCCGCGATCTCCTCCAGCGCCGGAATGCAGCGTGCATCCTTCTCCACCGCCAGCACATGCCGCGCGCCTTCAGCCAGAAGCCCGCGGGTCAGGCCACCGGGCCCCGGCCCGACCTCCAGCACGTCGCAGGCCGACAAATCGCCCGCCATCCGCGCGATCTTGGCCGTCAGGTTGAGGTCGAGAAGGAAGTTCTGGCCGAGCTGCTTCTTCGCCACCAACCCATACGTCGCGATGACCTCGCGCAGAGGAGGAAGACCGTCTATCGCCGCCACGACCCAGCCCTTCTTCTGTTCACAAGTATCCTGCGGGGGTGTGGGGGTGCAAAACCCCCACATCCGACGCTGCCCCACGCGCTGACGCCATATCCTGCGCCATCCGCAGCGCCGCGATCAGGCTCGACGGATCGGCCACTCCCTTGCCCGCGATGTCGAAAGCCGTGCCGTGATCCGGCGAGGTGCGGATGAACGGCAGGCCGAGCGTCAGGTTCACGCCGCCCGCGAAGTCGATGGTCTTGATCGGGATCAGCGCTTGGTCGTGATAGGCACAGATCGCCGCGTCATAGCGCGCCCGCGCCGCCGGGTGGAACATCGTGTCGGCCGGCAGCGGTCCGAGCAACTCGATCCCCTCGCCGCGCAGCCGGTCCAGCAGGGGAATGATCCAGTCGATTTCCTCCCGCCCAATCGCGCCGCCCTCGCCGGCATGCGGGTTCAGTCCCGCGACCGCGATGCGAGGCACGACAATTCCGAAGTCCCGCATGAGCCCCGAGCGGGTGATGCGGATCGTCTCTTCCAGCAGCGCCGGCGTGAGCGCCCGGGGCACTTCGGAGAGCGGGATATGGATGGTTGCCGGCACGACCCGCAATTCGGCGCAGGCGAGCATCATCACGACCCGGTCGACCCCGGCCAGCGCTGCGAGGTATTCGGTATGGCCGGGAAAGGCGAAACCAGCCCCGTCCTTCAAGGCCTTCTTGTGGATCGGCGCGGTGCAAAGCGCTGACGCCTGTCCGGCCTGCACCAGCGCCACGCCCCGCCCGATCGCGGCGACAACGCCGGCCGCCAGCATCGGATCGGGCTGGCCAGGCAGGGGGCGTGGGCCCATTTCGAGCGGCAGGACCGGCAGGATCTCGGGGGCAACCGTCGCGGCTTCGGCGGGGTCGGACAGGGCTTGCCAGGCTGTGCCGTCCGGCAGGTGGCGCGGATCGCCGATCCAGAAAAAGGGCACGTCCGCGCCCAGGACAGTTCGCGCCTTTACGGCGATCTCCGGCCCTATTCCGGCGGGCTCGCCGCAGCTCACGGCGACGGGCACGCGCGGGGCGATGGCGGCGCTCACGGTTCGCGGATGATGGCGGCCGACTTCAGCTGCTGCAGGTATTGCTCGCTCAGCTCCGAAAGCCGCTGGTTGGTCAGCGTCATGCGCATCGCCTGGCGCTGCTTGGCGATCTTCTCTTCCTGGGTCAACGTCGGCTTCGGTTCCTTCGGCCCGGGCGCGTTGGCATCCGGCGCTTCCTGCGCATCGCCAAGCCCATCGGCCGAAGTCTCGTCGACCGGCGCCATCGTCCGTCCGCAAAGCATCAGAAAGATCCGGCTGCCGCCCCGACGCAGGGAAAATGACGTCTCGAACGTGTCAAGCCGTGCCAGTTCCAGCGCGACATCGCGCGGCACCGCGCCCGACGGCTGGACGGTCCGGATGACCTGCTGCTGCGGCAGCTTGTTGGTCAGGCGCACCACGTCCGTACAGGTGTCGGCCTTGGCCATCAGGGTCGAGGCCCAGTTCTGACCTTCCGGCCCGTCGGGCAGGATCACCTCGACATAGTCGACGTCGATCGCCACCTGCGGCTTTTCCGTTGTCGGCTGAAGGCCGCGCATAAGGAAGATCGCATAGGCATTGGGGATCGGCATCGGATCCGAGACCTGACCCGGCGCCAGCCCCAGAACCAGTTGTCGCAGCACCGGAGGCAACTTGGCGATATCAAGCCAGTCGATCTGTCCGCCCGCCTTTGCCGAAGCCGCCGCGGAATACTGCCGCGCGGCAGCGGCGAAATCGGCCTCGCCCCGGATCGAGGCCTTCAATTCCTCGATCTGAGCCAGGGCGTCAGCTTCCTGTCCGGGCGGGGCCGGAATGATGAGTTCGGACAGAAGCACGCGGGCGCTGCCCAGCAACGAGGTGTCCGACAGAGCCCGGTCAACCTCGGCATCGGTGATCTGGAAGGCTCCGGCATAGCGCTGCCGGATCACGGCACGCCAGGCAACGCCGGCGCGCACGAAATCACGGTAGGTCTCTGGGACGACGCCCTTCTGGCCAATCGCCTGGACGAACTGCTGAAGCGGTACATTGCTACGCCCGGCAAACTCCTGCATCCCGCGCGTCACCTCGACCTCGTTGGGAAGGACGCCGGCCGCCTTGGCGGCCTGAAGCCGCAGCTTGTCCTCGATCAGCCCGGTCCGGGCCTGCTCCTCGACATCGCCCGAAAAGTTCAAGGCCTTCAGAAACAGGATCCGCTGGTCAAGCTCGTATTCGGAGATGGCGCTGTCATTGACAAACAGCGCCGGTACGAAGGGGCCGTCAGCCGCGCTGGCGGCGCAGGTCGCGGCCAGCAGGAAAAGTCCGGCGAGCATTTTCAAAATCGGGCGCATGTCCAGTCCGTCTGCTCCGTCTGCTCATTCCCGGGCGGTGCGTCCCGGCCCTTGTTCTTTCGTTCCCGAGGGCGTCGCCCCCATGCCCCTCACCCCCGGCACTGCCGAGCGGGTCCGGGGTTCGATCCGCCACCGAAGCCCAGAAGTTCGACCTTCAGGCCGAATTCGGTCGTGGGGTTCAGACTTGTTGAATCCGCATACCAGCGCGAAACCGAAAGGTCCACCAGCATGCATTCGTTGCGGTACACGAAGCCGAGGCTGGCGTCGGACGTGCGCCCCGCGATGAAATCATGGCGGATGCCAAGAACACTCGACCAGTTGTCGTTCATCTTCCACGAACTGTTGAAGCTGATCTCAGAAACGTCGTCGGGGCGGTCTGCCTCGGCGTCGGCGATGCCCCAGTAATACCCGGTCTCGAGCCCGACCTTGCTGTTGCCCCAGTTCATGCGGAACTCGCCCATATTGGCGTCGAACTGGTCATCGAGCAGCACCCGCTGCGTCAGGGTCAGCCCCTTCCACGAGGCCACCCGCATCGCGAGCAGCCAGTTTGACCAGGTTCCGTCCAGGCCCGAAGACGGGGTGAACTGGTCCAGATCGTCGGCGCGCAGAACCCGCCCGAAAGCAAGCTCGACCTCCGATCCGTCCCGGGCGTAGCGCGTCCAGTCCAGGCCCATCGCACCGCGGGTCCCAAGCTCGATCTTGTCGGTGCCGGGGAAACGATCGAGAGACAACAGGTTGCCCTCGTCAAGCTCGACGACAAGGCTGTCATTGTCGGGAACCGTCGGCAGGCTGCTTTTCGAAAAAAGGATGTTGGCCACCGGCTGCAGGAGCTGGGTGCCGCCCCAGGCATCGGACTTGACCATCGGATATCGCAGTTCCGTGCCGAAGACGCCGTAGGCACGCTCGATCGCGCTTGGATAGGAGGGGTCCTGGCCGACAAATGTCACGTCGCCCAGCACCCGCCCCGTCGCAGCGGCGACAAGCCCGCCCGCCAGAACCCAGTCCCGCCGCCAGTCGAGCCGCACCAGCCCGCGCGCCGTGTCCTGCCCATCGGAATTGCCATCGCCGTTCGAATCGATGGTGGAACTCGATGCCGTCATGCTGCCGGTCGCTTCATAGCGAAGACTCGCGGCTCCGCCGATCACGGGCGGCGCAAAGCGCTGGTCGTAGATGACATTGACCAGGGTTGAGGGCTGGGTGTCGTTGTTATCGTCGTCCCGCAGCGATTCCAGGTGGGTCAGTCCGGCATAGATGTAGCCGTCTCGCTTGACCCGCTCGACCTGGACGAAGCTGTCCAGCCGGTCCTGCGTGGATATCCCGTAATCCTGCAGATAGGAGTTGTCGCTGGCCATCTGCAGCCCGAAAGACAGCGCGAAGCTGTCGGGCAGGCCGAAATAGCCGTTGGCGAACAGGTAGCCGCGCGTGCCGGGGTCGATCTGGTCACGCGACACCGCGCCCTCGGCCTGGAAATAGCCGTTCCAGAAGGCCTGCCGGTAACGCAAGCCAAGCGTCTGGGCGTCGTTCGTGCTGATATAGGGCGTGATCGTCAGATCGCGGTTTTCGCCGATCGGCACGAAATAGGGCGCCATGATGCCGAAGCCGAGCTCGCTGGTGCTGCGGATGCTCGGCAGAAGCCAGCCACGCGCCCGCTCGAGCGTCGGATCAGGCAAGCGCAGGCGTGGAAGATAGGCGACGGGAACGCCGAACAGGCGCAGGTTGGCATCCTCGAAATAGATCTGCCGCGTTTCCTTGTCATGCACGACCCTGCTTGCCCGGATCTCCCACAGCGGTGTCTGGCTGCCCTTGCAGATCTGGCAGGACGAGGCGACGGTCCTGCCAAGCTCGGTATAGCGGCCACCGGCGCGCATCGCGTAATTCGAGGCAAGCTGGAGCTGATCCTTCAGCACCAGCCGCGCGCCGGTCAGGATGCCGTCGGTCAGCGAGGATGACAGATCGGCCTGATCGGCGACGATGCGGGTGCCACTGGCGTCGGTCAGCACGATCGGGCCTTCGATCTTGAGCTGGTCGGTCTTCTGGTCAAAGGTCACCCGGCTCGCCTTGAGCCGCATTCCCTCCTGCAGCACTTCGACATTGCCGGCCGCGACCAGCACGCTGTCAGCCTGGATCTCGATCTGGTCGGCGACCAGTGTAGCCAGATCGGGCGGGGTGTCCTGGGCCTGAACCGGAACCGCAAGTCCGAGAAGCAGGACGAGGGAAAGCAGGTGCCGCCGCATCAGCCGTCCTCGACATGCAAGAGAAGCCCGAGCGCGGCGAGGATGGTGGCCGCCGGCGGCACCCACGCCGCCGCAATGATCGGGATTTGCCCTGACGTTCCAAGGACTTGAGCAAAGTTTCTAAGAAAGAACATCGCAAAGCCGGTCAGCACGGCCAACAACACCATGATGTCGGTCCTGCCGAACCTTGTGTGCCTCATGGTGAAACCCGCGGCAAGCAGGACCATGCCCGCCATCAGGAAGGGCATCGCCAACTCTGTCTGCAACCACACGCGATGCGCGCGAGCCGAGAATCCCGCCTGATCGAGGCTGGTGATGAAAGCCGGCAGGTTCCAGATCGAGATGCTGGAGGGATCGCCAAAACTGTTGCGGATGCGTTCGACCGTCAGGGTGGAAGGCATCCGCGCCTGCGGCTGCTCGATTGCTGTCGCCTCCGGGTTCTGCGCGGTCAGATCCCACCGCTTGACACCGGCAAGCGCCCAAGCGCCCGGTTCAAGCCGGGCCGAAGCCGCCTCGACCCGCGAAAGGGGCGTCCCCGTGTCGTCCGAGGCGATGAAGGTCACGTCGAACAATTCGGTCGCATCCTCGTTTGCCCGGGTCGCCCGGATCACAGACTGCACCCCGTCGCCGCCCTGGCGCAGCCACAGCCCCTCCGAACTGACCGAAAGCACACTGTAGCTTCCCGAGGTAAACTCTGCCGCCAGTTCGGCAGAGCGTTTCTGCGTGGCGGCGACCAGGGGGTTCAGGACCGCGATCGAAAAGAGGCCGATCACGAAAGCCATGAAGACCGGAGCAACCAGCATGCGCAGCCCTGATCGTCCCGCTGCGCGGATCACCACCAGCTCGCTCGACCGCGCCAGCGCCAGGAACAGCATCATCGCCGACAGAATCATGATGAGCGGCAGGATCCGATAGACGCTTTCGGGCACGTCGAGCGCCGCAAGCCCCGCGATCTGGCCGAACCCGGCCGATGTCCCGGCCAGCTTGCGCACACGTTCGACCATTCCGATCAGCATCATCAGCATCGAAAAGATGCCAAGGACCATCAGATAGGCGACCAGGAACCTGCGGGCGAGATAGCGGCTGAGCGTCATGCCGCACCTCCCGTCGCAAGATCCCCCTGCAGCCGGGTCTGGCGGGGCCTGCCCGCAAACCACAGAAGCCCGATGCCGATCAGCATCCCGAGCAGAGGCGCGACATAGGTCAGCGGCCAGGCCGAGGGGTCCTGGAGCGCCGCCTTGGTGGTGACGTTGTCGACCAGCTGCACGACGATCAGCAGAAAGATCGCCCCCACCACCTGCCGCCACAGGCCAAAACGGCTGAAAGCGCCGACCAGCAGGGCCGAAAAGCCGATCAGTGGCCCGGCCAGTCCCATGAACGGGCTGGCGATACGGTTATGGGCCTCCTGCAGAAGCGCCGCGGGTGTCGTTCCCATCGCTTCGGCCAGTCCCGGTGGCGGGAAAAGCAATGTCAGCGTCGGCGTCTCGTCCGCGCCGGGCTGTACCGGACCCGCGGCCTGCAGGAACGACGACAGGTCATAGGTCAGGTCGGCAAAGCGGGTAACGGCCAATCGCGTGGTCGCCTGGTCAAGCGTCTGGGCCATGCCGTCGAACATGATGAGCTTTGGCCCGGTCTCGCTGCGCACGATAAGTGCGCGATGGGCAGTGTAGGTCACGCGCTGGCGCGGGTCGCGCGCATCCGACAGGAAGACCTGCAAGAGCTCGCCCGTCGGGGCGATCTGGCGGATATAGATGGTGATGCCGTCGGTCGGGTGCACGAACGCACCCTCGCGGAGCAGGCGCGAGCTGATATTCGCCTGGATCTCAGCGGTACGGGTCTGCAGCGTCATCCGGCTTGCGGGCACGATGACATTCATCAGGATCGCCATCAGCAGCGTGACGATCAGGCCGAAATAGATCACCGGCCGTGCCAGCCGGAACGGCGAGAACCCGGTCGCCTGCATGACGACGAGTTCGCTTTCCCGGGTCAGCCGGTTTGCCGCATAGACCGCCGCCGCGAAGGCCGAAACCGGCAGCACAAGGCGGATGACGTTCGGCAGCGTCAGAGCGGTGAATTCCAGGAAGACCAAGGCCGACTGGCCATCCCCGATCAGCTGGTCGAACAGGCTGACAGCGCGGTTGACCCAATAGACGGCCACAAGCACAAGGGAAAAGAACCCGAACAGCGCCATGAATTGCGACAGCAGATATCTGTCGAATCTCGACACGCCCGATGCTCTCCCTCGTTTCGTTCTTGTTTCGGGCGAACCTAGTGGAATTCGGCGGCAGGGAAAACTGCTATCTGGTCATTGCCGGGGGGGCGGGCTAGGGTCCGCTTATCCTGGGAAAGGGGCCGGACGGCCCCCCTGTTTCCCCTCGCGACAGCAAGCTCCGGAGCGCCCTCATGACCACCCCCGTCACCATCCAGTTCCGTTCCACCGAGGCCGAAGCCGCCGCCGGTTTCTCCGGCAAGGTCGTGGTCATCGCCGGGGCGAATGGCGCCATCGGGCCGGTCACGCGCAAAATCAACCGGCTGACCAAGGGCGCGCTGGAGCGGTTCCTCGCTTCGCCTGCGTTCGAGAAGATGAAACCGGGCGACTCCACCGAGCTTGCCTGGCCGGCGGGCCTCGCCGCCGAGGCACTGCAAATCCTGCGGCTTGACCGCCAGGCCGATGCGCTGACGGCCCGCAAGGCCGGGGCGGCAGTGGGCCGCGCGCTTGGTGCCGGCGGGGCACTTGTCCTGGCGGAAGCTCACCCGAAGGCGGCCGACATCGCCTATGGCCTTGCGCTCCGGGCCTATGATTTCACCACTTACCGCACGGGCGAGGTGGCGAAGCCGGGCGAGGTCACCTTCCTAGTCGCAAACCCCGAGGCCGTGGCGGCGCAGGCCGCATCCCATGCTGCGGTGACGGAAGGCGTCTTCTTCACCCGCGACCTGACGAACGAGCCTGCCAACGTCCTGACCCCGGTCGATTTTGCCGCCCGGCTGGCGGCGATGCAGGAACTGGGGCTGGACGTCGAGATCTTGGAGCCGGACGAACTGAAAAAGCTCGGGATGAACACGCTTCTTGGCGTGGCGCAGGGCTCGGTCAATCCGCCGCGCGTGGTGGTCATGCGCTGGAACGGCGGCGGCAAGGACGACGCGCCGCTGGCGCTGATCGGCAAGGGCGTGACCTTCGACACCGGCGGCATCTCGATCAAGCCGGCGGCGGGGATGGAGGACATGACCGGCGACATGGGCGGCGCGGGCGTCGTCTCGGGCGTGATGCGGGCGCTGGCGCTGCGCAAGGCCAAGGCCAATGTCATCGGCATCGTCGGGCTGGTCGAGAACATGCCCGATGGCAACGCGCAACGCCCCGGCGACGTGGTCAAGTCCATGAAGGGCGACACGATCGAGGTCATCAACACCGACGCCGAAGGCCGCCTCGTTCTGGCCGATGTCCTCTGGTACGTGCAGGAACGCTTCAAGCCGATCGGCATGGTCGATCTGGCCACCCTGACCGGGGCGATGGTAGTGGCGCTTGGGCATGAGAACACCGGCGTTTTCTCGAACGACGACACCTTCTGCAACTCCTTCCTCAAGGCCGCCAAGGCCGAGGGCGAAGGCGCCTGGCGGATGCCGCTTGGCGACGCCTATGACGCGCTCTTGAAATCGCGCATCGCCGACATGAAGAACGTCACCGGCCGCGAGGGCGGCGCGATCACCGCCGCTTGTTTCCTGCAGCGCTTCGTCAAGCCGGGCACGCCCTGGATTCATCTCGACATCGCCGGCACCGCGAGCCTGAAATCCGACTCGACCTTTGCGCCGAAGGGGGCGACGGGCTGGGGCGTGCGCACGCTCGACCGGCTGGTGCGGGACCTCTGCGAGGGGTGAGGGGTCTTTGGGCGCGGTCTTCTTCTACCACCTGACGCGCAGCACGGTCGAACAGACGCTGGCGCAGATCGTCGGGCGGTCGCTGTCTGCCGGCTGGCGGGTCGTGGTGCGCGGGCCGGATCGCGCCCGGCTGGAATGGCTGGACGAAAAGCTCTGGCTCGGCTCGGATGAGGATTTCCTGCCGCATGGGCTGGCGGGCGGCCCGCATGACGCCGACCAGCCGGTGCTGCTGACCGACCGGCCAGGCCTGCCGAACGGCGCGCGCTGCCTGATCGTCCTCGACGGGGCCGGGGTCGAACCGGGCGAGGTGGCGGGGCTGGAACGCGCCTGCCTGATCTTCGACGGCAACGACGAGGCCGCCAAGGAGACCGCCCGCGGCCAGTGGCGCGCGGTGACCGCGGCCGGCCTTGCCGCGCAATACTGGTCGGAGGAGTCAGGCAGGTGGGAAAAGAAGCAGGAGCGGGCGGCGGCGGGGTGAAGGGGCCATCGGCCAGCGGCTGAAGCAAATTCCTTCGAAGGAGTTTGCCAAAAGTCTTCGAAGACTTTTGGTCCCGGTTTGCCAATTCGGGCTCACCTAGCGCGACAGCACCATCTTCTGCCCGTCGATCTCCATCTTGAAGCCGTGCAGGTAATCCATGCCGAGGAGCGAGCCGTCCATCTCGCCGCGGTTCACCCAGGCGGGCTGGTCGCGGTCGGTCCAGGGGCCGAGCGTCAGGCTGTCGAGCCTGACCCGCGCCGTCGAGACCGCGCCATTCGCCGTCTGGGCCTGACCCAGATAGACCAGCGAGGAGGGGTCGATCCCAACGCGACGGGCATCCTTCTGTGACAGGACGATGTTCGAGGCGCCGGTATCGACGAGGAAATCCACAGAGCGGCCGTTCACCTCGAGCGGCAGATAGAAATGGCCGTCCGGCGCGCGGGTGATCTCGACCCGGCCGTCCTGGACGACCGCCTGATAGGGCAGGTCGCGGCGCATGTCGGTCCACAGCCCATATCCCGCCGCGACGCCGACGAAGATCAGCCCCCAGGCCATGAAGTTGCGCAGCGCCGCGCCGAGCCGCCCGCGATATTCGACCAGAACCCAGCCGCTGACCGCTGCCAGCAGGACGCCGAGGTAGACCAGCCGCATCAGATCGTTCGTGTCCATCCGCCGCTCCCCTTGTCCTTGCGGATGTAGGCACGGCTCAGGCGCATCGCAATCGCCGTCAGGAGGTCAGCAGGCCGGTCCCGACGATCCCGTCGATCACGAACTGCACCGAAAGCGCGGCCAGCAGCATCCCAAGAAGCCGGGTGATGACCATCGTTCCCGTGCGCCCGAGTACCCGTTCGATCGGCCCTGCGATCTGGAACAGCAAAAAGACGATGGCGATCACCGACAGCGCCTCGAGGAAAACCAGCCCGGCGCCGGTCCAGCCCGGACCGGACTTGCCGACCAGAAGGATCATCGAGGCCAGTGCGCCGGGACCGGCGATCAGCGGCATGGCGAGCGGAAAGACAGACGGGTCATGGGCCGGATCGGCGTGCTGCCCCTCGCGCCGCTGCGTCCGGCGTTCGAACAGCATGTCGAGCGCGGTCAGGAACAAGAGGATCCCGCCGGCAATGCGGAAGGCCGGCATCGAGATGCCGATGAAGATCAGGAGTTTCTCGCCAAGCAAACCGAAGACGATCAGCAGCGCCGCCGCAATGGTGCAGGCCCGCCGCCCGATCGCGCGGCGCTGCGCCTGGCTCATGCCCTGCGTCAGCGCTATGAAGAGGGGGATCAGGCCAAGGGGATCAATGACCACGAAGAGCGTCACGAAACTCGTGATCAGGAACCCCGTATCGATCACCCGCCTGCCTCCTCCAGCCGTTCCTGCGCGGTGAGCCACAGCGCCTCGGCGCGGTCGAGCCCCTCCATCACCTCGGCATATTTCTTCTGCCAGGTCTCAAGTTCGCCGATCCGCGCCTGTTCGTAAAGCTCGGGGTCGGCAAGCTTTTTCGCCAGCTTGTCGCGCATGTCGTTCAGCTTGCCGACACGCTCCTCGCTTTTCCGGACCTCGGCCTTGAGCGCGAGGATCTCGTCGCGGCTGGCCTTCTTCGGCTTCTCAACCGGCGCTTTCGGCTTTTCCACCTCGTCCCCGGCCAGGAGCATCCGGCGGTAATCCTCCAGATCGCCCTCGTAGGGCGCGACGGCGCCGCCCTTGACCAGCCAAAGCCGGTCGGCGACGAGGCCAAGCAGGTGCATGTCATGGCTGACCAGCACAACGGCACCGGTGTATTCCGTCAGCGCCTCGACCAGCGCCTCGCGGCTTTCGATGTCGAGGTGGTTGGTTGGTTCGTCAAGGATCAGGAGATGCGGCGCGTCGATGGTGGCCAGAAGCAGCGACAACCGCGCCTTCTGACCGCCCGAGAGACGTGCAACGACCGTATCCGCCTGATCCGCCATCAAGCCGAAGCCCGCGAGGCGCGCGCGCAGCTTCGGCTGCCCCTCGGCCGGGCGGACCCGCATGATGTGCTGGAGCGGTGTTTCGTCCAGATGCAGCTCGTCCACCTGGTGTTGGGCGAAGTAGCCCACGCGCAGCTTGGACGAGGTCGTCATCCGCCCCTCGCTGGCCTGAAGCTTGCCCGCGAGCAGCTTCGACAGGGTCGACTTGCCCTCGCCGTTCCGCCCGAGAAGCGCGATGCGGTCGTCCTGGTCGATGCGCAGTGACAGTTTCCGCAGCACCGGCTTGCCGCCATAGCCGACCGCCGCCCCGTCGAGATTGACGATCGGCGGCGACAGTTCCTCGGGCTCGGGGAAGGTGAAGACCTGCTTCTTCGCCTCTTCCGGCGGGGTGATCGGCGTGAGCTTCTCCAGCATCTTCACCCGGCTTTGCGCCTGCACGGCCTTGCTGGCCTTGGCCTTGAACCGGTCAACGAAGCTTTGCAGATGGGCACGACGCGCCTCCTGCTTCTTCGCTTCCGCCGTCATCACCGCGATCCTCTCAGCCCGTTGGCGGGCAAACTGGTCGTAGGGGCCGGTCCAGTAGGTCAGCTTCTTTGCGTCGAGATGCAAGATGCCCTGCACGGCGCGGTTCAGAAGGCCCCGGTCGTGGCTGATGATGATGACGGTGTGCGGGTATTTCTGCAGGTAGTTCTCCAGCCACAGCGCGCCTTCGAGGTCGAGGTAGTTGGTCGGCTCGTCAAGCAGCAGCAGGTCCGGCTGGGCGAAAAGCACCCCCGCCAGCGCCACGCGCATCCGCCAGCCGCCAGAGAAATCCGAACAGGGGCGCAACTGTTCCTCGGGCTCGAAACCGAGGCCCCTCAGGATCGCGCTCGCCCGGCCCTCGGCCGACCAGGCGTCGATGTCGGCCAGCCGGTGCTGGATGTCGGCGATGCGGTGCGGGTCGGTGGCATGTTCCGCCTCGGCCATCAGCTCGGCCCGCTCGGTATCGGCGGCCAGCACCGTGTCGAGGAGAGAGGTCGAGGACGATGGAACCTCCTGCGCGACGCCGCCGATCTTGGCGCGCGAGGGCAGGGTGATCGAGCCGCCCTCCAGCGCCAGATCGCCCTTGATGAGCCGGAAGAGCGTCGTCTTGCCCGCGCCGTTACGGCCGACGAGGCCGACCTTGTGGCCGGTCGGAATGGTGGCCGAGGCGCCCTCGAACAGGGGGCGGCCTTCGACGGAATAGGTGATGTCCTCGATCTTCAGCATGGGATGCGTCCTGCCCGAAGGGGGATGCGGCGTCAACCGGCGCTCCCGGCTTTTCAAGGCGAAAGGCGCGTGATAGCAGGGCGCGGCAATCACGAGGGGCGGGCAGGGGCCTGCCCCGGCATTACCGGAAAGTGACACTCATGGCCATCGAACGCACCCTGTCGATCATCAAGCCCGACGCCACCCGCCGCAACCTGACCGGCAAGATCAACGCCAAGTTCGAGGAAGCCGGCCTGCGCATCGTCGCACAGAAGCGCATCCACCTGTCGCTCGCCCAGGCGCAGAAGTTCTACGAGGTCCACAAGGACCGTCCGTTCTTCGGCGAACTGACCGAGTTCATGGCCTCCGAGCCGGTCGTGGTGCAGGTGCTGGAAGGCGAAGGCGCCATCGCGAAGAACCGCGAAGTCATGGGCGCGACCAACCCGGCCAATGCCGCCGACGGCACCATCCGCAAAGAATTCGCCCTCTCGGTCGGCGAGAACTCGGTCCACGGCTCGGACGCGCCGGAAACTGCAGCGGTCGAGATCGCCTACTTCTTCTCGGGCCTCGAGCTGGTCGGCTGAAACCGATTAGGCAAAGGCTTGGACAAGGCCGCCCATGTGGCGGCCTTTTTCATTGCCTTTGCGGCTGATATTGAAATCTCAGTTGTCCAACGGACTGATTCAGACCTCCGGACCTAAAGTCAGGCGACTCCGTGTCGTAGAACGGGGTGACTTTCTTGACGCCGGAGCCGATGGGCTGAGTGTTTTCTTCGTTGAAGAAGACGAAATTGATGGGGCGCAAAGTCACCCAAGCTTCGCGCTCCCTAACCTCAAACTCGACGGACAAGGCACCAACGCTTGCGGAGACGGTTTGACCGGGCGCGCAGTCAACGCGCTGAACGACCTCGTCCTGTCCGAACTGAAGCCAGATGTAGCACCGGCCAGCTTCGGCAGTTTCCCCCAATGCAGCTGCAGCGCCCAAGACAACGAGACCGAACTGAAGCGCTACCAGTGTTGCGAAAGCCCTGACCGTTCGTCTCATCGCGAGCGTTCCACCACCCCGATCGCGTCCAGCGCCGCCTCGATCCCCGAGCGACTGCTGCCCGTCTCAGCCTTGATCGCGTCAAAGCGCACCCGCAGCGACTTCTTCTCCTCGCCCTGGCAGTCGTTCCAGGGGCGGCCCTGCAACCCCATCACCAGAACGTAGTAGCCGATGAAATGCGGTTGCGTGCCCGCGCGCAGCAGACGGCGATAGGCCTCGTCCGGCCCGAGCGCGCGGACTTCCTCGGCCGAATGGATGCCGGCGCGCGCAAAGGCGGCCTCGCTCGCAGGCCCGAGATTGGGGATCGAGGATACGGGGGAAGGCATGGTCGCGCTCCGGTCTGGACCGAGACTATCGGCCGGACCGGACGCGGGAACAAGGCTCAGATCGAGGCCCAGTCCTTGAAGATCGGCTTCTGCCCCTGCTGGGGAGAAGGTTGCGTGCTGGCGCCCATCTGGCTGGAGCCCTGCGGGTTCGAGCCTTGCTGATGCGGGGCCGGGGTCGGTTTCTTTGCCATCTCAGTCTATCCGTCTTCTCTTTTTCTTGGCGGAACCAGCCGCCTTAACAAAACAAGTCCTGCTCGTGCGCCCAGGTCCGCCGGGAAACCCGAGCCTTGCCGGAGAGCCCCCCGCCCCGGTCCTGGACGCCGCGCAAGTATGCGCTCAACAGGATGATTTCAACTCAAGAATCGTTCATAACCCGACATTTGAAGCGGGATTTGCGACAAAGGTCACACAGCTGTCGTCATCGCCGACCGGCGCGAAACAGACAAAAAAGCGTCGCTTGGCGGTCTGATTCGCCGCACCGCCAGTGCTGCGGCGCGGCGGAGGCATGAGAAAACCCCGACCGCGCCTTCGGTCGGGGCCTGTCCCTGGGCCTGTCGCCGATCAGGCCGCCTTGAGGAGATGCTCAAGCTCGCCGTTGTTGCCGACGAGATCGGCCAGCGTCGATCTGTCGAGGCGCGCATAGAAGGCGTCCATCGCCTCTTTCAGCACGCAGGACAGACGGCAGGCCCCCTTCAGCGGGCAGTCCCGTTCCGACCCCTGCCAGCAATCGGCGAAGGGCAGCGGCGCCTCGAAACTGCGAAAGACCTGCCCGACGGTGATCTCGCCCGCGGGGCGGCCAAGGGTCAATCCGCCGTGACGTCCGCGACGAGTCTTGAGGTAACCGTGGCGCGCCAGGAGATGGATCACCTGAGCCAGATGGTTCTCGGAGGCATCGCAAGTTGCCGAAATCTCGTGTCGCTGCACGATCCGGCCTTCGTTGACCGCACAGAACATCAGCGTCCGCAAGGCCAGGCTGGTCCGCATGGTGAGTCTCATGGCACTAATCCCTCGACAGGAAATCCCGCAGCGGAAGAATAGCAATATGTCGAATGCCACGATTTGATGCAGATCATGCGGAATGGGGCAGCGCAGCCTTGTCCCTGGGAGAGGCGGAGGAAGTGGGTCCGAATTCCGCTCCTGTCGAAAAAAGTGGCGATCGCCAGTCAAGACTGCTCGATTTTGTTGATTATTTGTCATGCCTGTGAGCAAATGCCCATCAGATCACTCTGGTTTGTGGCCCCAGACCGAGTCGAGAACCGAAAGGCAGACCGATGAGACAGGGTAGCCACGCCCCCCTTCAGGCTTGCAAAAAGCGCAAGACTGCCAAAGCATTGGTTCCGGTTGCCCAGATGGCCGCCGATCTGCTCTGATCCGTTTGACCCAGACCCAGGAACCGACGCCTTGTTCGACACCCAACTGACCCTGCCCGATCTCAAGACCGCGATCCTGCAGCACCTGACCTATACGCTTGGCAAGGATGCGCTGAACGCCAGCGTCTATGACTGGCGAATGGCGCTGAGCTTTGCCATCCGCGACCGGATCGTTGGCCCGTGGTTTGCGTCAACGCGCCGCACCTGGGCCGAGGATCGCAAGCGCGTCTATTACTTGTCGATGGAATTCCTGATCGGCCGGCTGCTCGAGGATGCCTGCGTGAATCTGGGTCTGCGCGATCTTGCTGTGCAGGCCATGGAGGAATTCGGGCAGGATTTCTCGGCGATCGTCGAGAATGAGCCCGACGCGGCGCTTGGCAATGGCGGTCTGGGGCGGCTCGCGGCCTGCTTCATGGAGTCGATGGCGACGATCGGCTGCCCCGCCTATGGTTACGGCATCCGCTATGAACATGGC
This sequence comes from Rhodobacter sp., assembly GCA_041905595.1. GTDB lineage: Bacteria > Pseudomonadota > Alphaproteobacteria > Rhodobacterales > Rhodobacteraceae > Aliitabrizicola. Next base: position 76,864 of record JAYRKT010000003.1, on the reverse strand, counting down.
CTGTTCCGCCAGCGTTTCGAGGGGGGAATGCAGGTCGAGACCCCCGAGGACTGGCTGCTGAGCCGCCATCCCTGGGAGTTCGAGCGACCCGAAAGCGCCTATACGATCGGCTTCAAGGGCACGGTCGAGACTCGCAGTGGCCGCGAGGTCTGGGTTCCGGGAGAAACGGTGCAGGCCGAGGCCTATGACACGCCGGTTGTCGGCTGGCAGGGAAAATGGGCCAACACGCTGCGCCTCTGGGGCGCGCGTCCGACCACGCTTTTTGACCTCGAACGCTTCAACCGCGGCGACTACACCGCCGCGGCAGAGCCCGAAACGCTTGCCCGGACCCTGAGCCGCGTCCTCTATCCCGACGACACGACCTACCAGGGCAAGGAGTTGCGGCTGAAGCAGGAATTCTTCCTGACCTCGTCCGCATTGCAGGACATTCTTCGCCGCTTCCTCAAGTCCCATGGCGACCTCAAGGCGCTTCCGAGCTTCGTCGCCATCCAGATGAACGACACCCATCCCGCCATTGCCGGGCCCGAGTTGATCCGGCTTCTGACCGATGTGCACGGCATGGAGTTCGTCGACGCGCTGGAGATCGCGCAGGCCTGCCTCGGCTACACCAACCACACACTTCTGCCAGAGGCGCTGGAACGGTGGGCGACCTTCACCTTCGGAAACGTCCTGCCCCGACACATGCAGATCGTCGAGCGCATAGATGCCTGGCACAAGGACAAGTACCCGTCGCGCCCGCACTATGTCGGCATCGTCAAGCATCACGAGGTGCGGATGGGCGAGCTCGCCTTCGTCATGGCCCACAAGGTCAACGGCGTCTCGGCGCTGCATTCCGAACTCATCAAGAAGAACCTCTTTCCCGAGCTCGACAAGCTCCACCCCGACCGGATCATCAACGAGACAAACGGGGTCACGCCGCGCCGCTGGCTGAAGATGTGCAACCGCCCGCTGTCGGCGCTCATCACCGATACGATCGGCGATGGCTGGGAGGATGATCTCGACCGGCTCAGGGATCTTGAACCCCATGTCGCCGAAAGCGGCTTCCGCGAGGCGTTCGGTGCGGCCAAGCGCGTCAACAAGGCGCGGCTCGCGGACTGGCTGAAGGCGGAATGCGGCGTCTCGGTCAACCCGGATGCGATGTTCGATGTGCAGGTCAAGCGCATCCACGAGTACAAGCGCCAACTCCTGAACATCCTTGAAACCATCGCCCACTGGCATGCGATCAAGCAGAACCCCAAGGGCCGGTGGGTCCCGCGGGTCAAGATCTTTGGCGGCAAGTCGGCGCCCGGCTATGCGGTGGCCAAGGAAATCATTCACCTCATCAACGATGTCGCGACAGTGGTAAATGCCGACCCGGCGACGCGCGATCTGCTGACCGTGGTCTATCCGGCCAACTACAATGTCTCGATGGCCGAACGCCTGATCCCTGCGGCGGACCTGTCGGAGCAGATCTCGACCGCCGGCAAGGAAGCCTCGGGCACGGGCAACATGAAGTTCATGATGAACGGTGCACCGACCATCGGCACGCTCGACGGCGCGAATGTCGAAATCCTGCAGGAAGTGGGCGCCGAGAACTTTTTCCTTTTCGGCCTGACCGCCGAGGAGGTGCTGAAACGGCGCGAGGATGGCGAACACTCCAAGAAGGCGATCGAGGCGTCGAAGCCCCTTCAGGACGTGTTGCAGATGATCGCCGAGGGCCGCTTCAGCCCGACGCAGAAGGACCGCTATCACGGCCTTGTCCACCGGGTCTGGCACCACGACTATTTCCTCGTGGCCGACGATTTCGACGCCTACCACGCCGCGCAGGCAGAGGTCGACCGGGCCTTCGCCGACCGCGATCGCTGGCTCAGGATGGCCGCGATGAACACGGCACGGTCCGGCTTCTTTTCGTCCGACCGCACGATCCGTGGCTACATGAAGGATGTCTGGTCGGTGGAACCGGCGCTCTGAGAAGGGGGTCCGTTCACCAGCCGGCTTGAGAGGAGGGGAGGACTCGATGGCCAAGACAGCAGAACCGCTGGTCGAAGCCGGCGCCGCGCGTGCGATCGCCGACGGATCGCATGGCGATCCTTTTTCGGTGCTTGGTCCACATCAGAAAGGCAAGCGCTGGACGGTCACCGCCTTCGTGCCCGGCGCAGACCGCCTGACCGTGCTTGCCGCAACCGAAGTCGAGGCGGCTGCCGTCCCCGGCGCGCCGGGCCTGTTCGTGGCCGAGATCGGCAAAAACCAACCCTACCGGCTGCGGGCGGGGCAGGGCGGCAACGCGTGGGAGTTCGAGGACGCCTTCCGTTTCGGCCCGGTGCTGGGCGAGATGGACGAATACCTTCTCGGCGAGGGCACGCACCGCCGCCTGTGGCAGGCGCTTGGCGCCCATGCGATCACCCATGAAGGGGTCGAGGGGGTGCATTTCGCCGTCTGGGCGCCGAATGCGCAGCGCGTTTCTGTCGTGGGCGACTTCAACATGTGGGACGGCCGCCGCCACCCCATGCGCCGGCGCGGTGCGACCGGCGTATGGGAGACCTTCGTGCCATCCATCGGCGAAGGCACGGCCTACAAGTACGAGATCCGCGGCCCCGGCGGCGCCATCCTGCCGCTCAAGGCCGATCCCGTCGGCTTCGGCTCGGAACATCCGCCCAAGACCGCCTCGGTCGTCCGCCGCATCAGCGGCGCCAAATGGGGCGATGACAGCTGGATGACGGATCGTGCCGACCGCCAGACCATCGACGCGCCGATCTCGATCTACGAGGTGCATCTGGGCTCATGGCGACGCGCGCCGGGCGACCGGATGCTGTCCTATCAGGAACTGGCCGAGCAGCTTGTCGACTATGTGGCAACTATGGGCTTTACGCACCTGGAATTGTTGCCGATTTCCGAACATCCCTTCGATGGCAGCTGGGGGTATCAGCCGGTTGGCCTTTTCGCACCCACCATCCGCCACGGCACTCCGCCTGAGTTCCGGGCGTTTGTCGATGCCGCCCACAAGCGCGGCCTCGGCATTCTTCTGGATTGGGTGCCGGGCCACTTCCCGACCGATCCGCATGGTCTCGCCCATTTCGACGGCACGGCGCTTTACGAACACCAGGACCCGCGCGAAGGCTTCCATCAGGACTGGAACACGCTGATCTACAATTACGGCCGGCGCGAGGTGGCGAACTATCTCGTGTCGAACGCGCTCTACTGGCTTGAGGAATACCATCTCGACGGACTGCGCGTGGATGCGGTGGCCTCGATGCTCTACCGCGACTATTCGAGAAAAGAGGGGCAGTGGATCCCCAACCGGGACGGCGGGCGTGAGAATTACGAGGCGATCGAGCTTTTGCGCCGAATGAACATCACCACCTATGGCGAGGTGCCGGGCATCATGACGGTGGCCGAGGAATCGACCGCCTTCCCCGGCGTGTCTCGTCCGGCCAACCACGGAGGCCTCGGATTCGGGTTCAAGTGGAACATGGGGTGGATGAACGACACCCTGAGCTACATGCAGAAGGATCCGATCCACCGCAAATGGCACCATCACCAGATGACCTTCGGCCTCCACTATGCCTGGTCCGAGAACTACATCCTGCCGATCAGCCATGACGAGGTCGTGCACGGCAAGGGGTCCATGCTGGACAAGATGCCGGGGTCGGGCGCCGAAAAATTCGCCAACCTTCGCGCCTATTACGGCTTCATGTGGGGCCATCCGGGCAAGAAGCTTCTCTTCATGGGGCAGGACTTTGCCCAGGGTCGGGAATGGAACCACAACCAGAGCCTCGACTGGCACCTCCTGGACCACGCCGAGCATCGCGGCGTGCAGGCGCTGGTGCGCGACCTGAACAGCGCCTACCGGGCCAATGCGGCGCTCCACTACAATGACGCCCGGCCCGAGGGATTCGCCTGGATCGAGGCCAACGACGCCGAGGCTTCGGTCTATGCCTGGGCACGTTATGGCGGACCAGAGGACAAGGCGGTGGTGGTGGTATCGAACATGACCCCGGTCGAGCGCCCCTATCGGCTCGGCTTTCCGCGCCCTGGCCGGTGGGAAGAGATCATCAACACCGATGCAGGACTCTACGGCGGCGGCAACCGCGGCAATCTGGGCGGCATCGCGACCGAGCCGGTGGCCTGGCACAATCAGTCGCAGTCCGCACTCGTCACCTTGCCGCCGCTCACGACATTGATGTTCCGTCAGGCCTGAGGCCACAGCGGAATCAGGAATTCGAGTCGCAACCATCACGGCGGGGCCGGCGCCCCTGAACTTCACGGGAGGAAGGGATGAAACCAAGACCGAACACGCGGCTGTCCTCGCAGGCCATGGCCTTCGTGCTGGCCGGAGGGCGGGGGTCGCGCCTGAAGGAGCTGACCGACCGCCGCGCCAAGCCGGCCGTCTATTTCGGCGGCAAGGCGCGGATCATCGACTTCGCCCTTTCGAATGCGCTGAATTCCGGCATCCGCAAGATGGCGATCGCGACGCAGTACAAGGCCCACAGCCTCATCCGTCACTGCCAGCGCGGCTGGAACTTCTTCCGGGCGGAACGGAACGAGTATCTCGACATCCTGCCCGCCTCGCAGCGGGTCGATGAAAGCAAGTGGTATCTCGGCACCGCCGATGCCGTGGCGCAGAACATCGACATCGTCGACAGCTACGGCGTCGATTACGTCATCGTCCTGGCGGGCGACCATGTCTACAAGATGGACTACGAGATCATGCTGCGCCAGCACGTCGAGACCGGCGCGGACGTGACCATTGGCTGCCTGACCGTTCCGCGGATGGAGGCGACCGCCTTTGGCGTGATGCATGTCGACAAGACCGACCGCATCACAGCCTTTGTCGAGAAGCCGAAGGACCCGCCGGGAATTCCGGGCGATCCGGACCATGCCTTGGCCTCGATGGGGATCTATGTCTTTGACTGGGCCTTCCTGCGCGACCTCTTGCTCAAGGACATGGCCGACCCGAATTCCAGCCACGACTTCGGCAACGACCTGATCCCGGACATCGTCAAGAACGGCAAGGCCATGGCGCATCGCTTCTCGGAAAGCTGCGTGACGAGCGGGCTCGAGGAGGAACCCTACTGGCGCGACGTGGGCACCATCGACGCCTATTGGCAGGCCAATATCGACCTGACCGATTTCGTGCCGAAGCTCGACCTCTACGACAATGCCTGGCCGATCTGGACCTATGCCGAACTGGTTCCGCCGGCGAAGTTCATCCATGACGAGGACGGCCGGCGCGGCATGGCCGTGTCCTCGCTCGTCTCGGGCAACTGCATCGTCTCGGGCTCCGAAGTGCGCAATTCGTTGCTTTTTACCGGGGTGAGGACCCATTCCTACTCGGCCCTCGAATATGTGGTGGCGCTGCCTTACGTCGACGTCGGCCGCAAGGCGCAGCTCACGCGCTGCGTCATCGACTCGGGGGTCGTGATCCCGGAAGGACTGGTGGTGGGCGAGGACCCCGACGAGGACGAGAAATGGTTCCGCCGCTCCGAGCAGGGGATTGTCCTTATCACCCAGGACATGCTGAATGCGCGGGCGGCGAAGCTCGGGAAATGAACCGGCCGGGGCAGGGGGGCTGTCTGCCCCCCTCCCGGCCTTGCGGCCGGTTCACCCCCCGAGGATATTTGTGAACAGAAGATAGGAAGAGGGCGGGCATGAGCGGTCAGGTGCTTTCGGTGGCCTCGGAATGCGTGCCGTTCCTCAAGACCGGCGGGCTGGCGGATGTGGTCGGCGCTCTGCCCGGCGCGCTGAAGCCCGCGGGATGGGACATGCGGGTGCTGCTGCCGGCCTATCGCGGCCTGCGCCCGCGCCTGGAAGAGATGGAGGAGGTCTGGTTCGAGGCCGACCTGTTCGGCGGCCCCGCGCGGGTATTCGCCGGCGAGGCGCAGGGCCTGTCGCTGATGCTGCTTGACGCCCCGCATCTCTTCGACCGCGAGGGCGGGCCCTATGTCGGGCCGGGCGGCGACTGGCCCGACAATGCCTTCCGTTTCGCCGCGCTCAGCTGGGCCGCGGCCGAGATTGCGAGGAATGGCGCGGGCGGCTGGAAGCCCGACGTGCTTCATGCCCATGACTGGCAGGCGGGCTTTGCCCCGGCCTATCTGCGCTACCACGGGCAGGGCGATGTGGTTTCGGTCATCACTGTCCACAACATCGCCTTCCAGGGCTGGGCGCCCGCCGCACTGCTGGGCCCGCTGCGGCTGCCGGGGAACGAGTTCCACGCGGGCGCGCTGGAATATTACAACGGCCTGTCCTCGCTAAAGGCAGGGCTGGTGACGGCGGACGCGATCACCACCGTCTCGCCCACCTATGCCGAAGAGCTGATGCGGCCGGAATTCGGCATGGGCTTGCAGGGGGTCATTACGGCCCGCGCCGACCGCGTCCATGGCATCCTGAACGGGGTCGATACCGGCGTCTGGTCGCCCGAGGCCGATCCCGGGATCTCGGCCTATTCCATCAAGTCGCTGAAGAAGAAAGCCGAAAACCGTGCGGCGCTGTCGCGGGAATTCGGATTGGACGTGCCGGGCCCGCTGGCCATCGTCGTCAGCCGGCTGACCGACCAGAAGGGGATCGACCTGCTGCCGGACGCGATTCCCGGCTACATCGAGAATGGCGGTGGCCTGGCGGTGCTGGGCTCGGGCGATCCGGCACTCGAGGCCGCGATGCACGACCTCGCAGCGCGCTATCCTGGGCGGGTCGGCGTCAGGATCGGCTATGACGAGGCGCTGAGCCACCGCATGTTCGGCGGAGCCGATGCGGTGCTGGTGCCCTCGCGGTTCGAGCCCTGCGGCCTGACCCAGATGTACGGGCTCCGCTACGGCGCGCTGCCGGTCGTGGCGCTGACCGGGGGGCTGGCCGACACGGTGATTGGCCTGTCGCCAGCGACGCAGGCGGCTGGCACGGCGACGGGGATCGTCTTCCATCCGACCGATGCGCTTGGCCTGTCGCAGGCGCTGAAGAAGCTGACCGATCTTTACGGCAATGCGGCCGCCTGGACACAGGTGCAGAAGAACGCGATGCGCCATCCGGTCGGCTGGGAAGCCTCGGCCGCCGCCTATGCCCGGCTCTATGAAAGCCTGATCGGATGACACCGCCGGCAGAAAGCCCGTCGGACCGGCTGGCGGGCCATGCCGTCACCGCCGGGCGCGACTGGCCGATGGGCGCGGAATTCGACGGCGACGGGGTGAATTTCGCCGTCTTCTCCGCCCATGCCGAGAAGATCGAGCTATGCCTTTTCGCCCCCGACACGCGGCGCGAGATCGCCCGCCTGCCGATGACGGAGCGGGACGGCGATATCTGGCACGCCCGCGTCTCGGGTCTGATGCCCGGCGCGCTTTACGGCTATCGTGCGCATGGGCCCTACGCGCCCGAGCAGGGGCATCGCTTCAATCCCAACAAGCTGCTCCTTGACCCCTATGCCCGCGCCTATGACGGCCGCCTGCGCTGGTCGGACGCGCTGATGGGTTACAAGGTCGGCAGCCCTCGCGCGGACCTGTCCTTTGACACCCGGGACAGCGCCTTTGCCATGCCGAAATGCGTGGTGATCGATCCGGCCTTCCACTGGGGCGACGACGTGCCGCCTCACCGTCCCTGGACCGACACGCTGATCTACGAGGCCCATGCCCGCGGTCTGACCATCCAGAATCCCAAGGTCGAGAAGGCGCTTCGTGGCACGATCGCGGCGCTCGCCTCGGACGCCGTGATCGACCACCTTCTGGCGCTCGGGGTGACGGCGATCGAGCTGCTGCCGATCCAATCCTTCGTGGACGACCGCTTTCTGGTGCTGAAGGGGCTGAAGAACTATTGGGGCTACCAGACCATCGGCTTTTTCGCACCCGAACCGCGCTATCTTGGCCGGGGCGGTCTGCGCGAGGTGCAGGCGATGGTGCGCCGGTTCCATTCCGCGGGAATCGAGGTGATCCTCGACGTGGTCTACAACCACACGGGCGAGGGTGACGAATTCGGGCCGACCTTGAGCTTTCGCGGCCTCGACAACCGCAGCTACTATCGGTTGGTCGAGGGGGGGCGCTATTACGTCAACGATACCGGCACAGGAAATACGCTGAACCTGACCCATCCGGCAGTGCTGCGCATGGTGATGGACAGCCTGCGCTATTGGGTCGAGTCCTATCACGTCGACGGTTTCCGCTTCGACCTGGCCCCGGTTCTGGGCCGCGAGGCTGCCGGCTTTGACCCCAACGGCGGCTTCTTCGATGCAATCCGTCAGGATCCGGTTCTCGCCAAGGTGAAACTCATTGCCGAACCCTGGGACATCGGACCTGGCGGCTATCAGCTTGGCAGCTTTCCCCATCCTTTTGCCGAGTGGAATGACAGGTTCCGCGACGGTGTGCGGCGGTTCTGGAAAGGCGATGCCGGCCTGACCCCGGATCTGGCAAGCCGTCTGCTGGGCTCGGCCGACCGCTTTGACCGCGCCGGACGGCCCGCGACGGCCTCGGTCAATTTCGTTACCGCCCATGATGGTTTCACGCTCGAGGATCTGGTCAGCTTCACGGTGAAGCGCAACCTTGCGAATGGCGAAGACAACCGCGACGGCCATTCCGAAAACCATTCCGACAATATGGGCGTCGAAGGGCCGACCGCCGATCCGAAGGTCCTGGAAGCACGGGCGCAGCGCAAGCGCAACCTGCTCACGACGTTGTTCCTGTCGCAGGGCACACCGATGATCCTGGCCGGGGACGAGATGGGCAACAGCCAGGGCGGCAACAACAACGCCTATGCGCAGGACAACGAGACCGGCTGGATCGACTGGGCGGGGGCTGACCCCGGCATGGCCGCCTTCGTCGCCCGGCTGGCGCGCCTGCGGCGGTCCCATCCGGTCCTGAGCCAGAAGCGCTTTCTCCATGCCAAATTGCGGCCGGCGGACGGGTTGCCCGATGTCATCTGGCGCAATGCGGACGGCACCATCCCCCGCCCCGAGGACTGGCACGACCCGGCCTTCCGCTGCCTTGGAGTCGAGCTGCGCCGCGCCGCCGAAGAGGCCACGACCGGCACCGATGCGCTTTTTGCCCTGTTCAACGCGGGCCCGGCCCGCGCAGCGATCCTGCCTGCCACCGCTGCGGGCTGGCGCTTGATCCTCGACACCACCCGCCCTGAGATCGAAGACGAAGCCTGTCTCGCGAGGATTGCAGTCCCGGCCCAATCCGTGCTGCTGTTCGAAGCGACAGGCCCATCCGGAGGAACAGAATGAGCGTCCAGACCATCGCCACAACGCCGATCGCCGGTCAGAAGCCCGGAACCTCGGGCCTGCGCAAGAAGACGCCCGTATTCATGGGCCGCCACTATCTGGAGAACTTCGTCCAGTCGATCTTTGACGTGGTGGGGGCCAAGGGAAAGACCTTCGTCCTTGGCGGCGATGGCCGCTACTTCAACGACCGGGCGGCGCAGGTGATCCTGCGGATGGCGGCGGCGAACGGCGCGGCGCGGGTGATCGTGGGGCAGGGGGCGATCCTGTCGACCCCTGCGGCGAGCCACCTGATCCGCCTGAACAAGACCGACGGCGGCATCATCATGTCGGCCAGCCACAACCCCGGCGGCCCGAACGAGGATTTCGGCGTCAAGTTCAACATGCCGAACGGCGGCCCCGCGCCCGAGGCGGTGACCGAGGCGATGTATGCGCGCACGACCGAGATCACGCAGTACCACATCGTCGAAAGCCAGGACGTGGACCTGTCGAAAGTCGGGCGCACCTCGCTTGCCGGAATGACGGTCGATGTCGTCGATCCAGTTGCCGACTACGCCGCGCTGATGGAAAGCCTGTTCGATTTCAATGCGATCCGGGCGATGTTCAAGTCGGGATTCCGGATGCGCTTCGACGCCATGTGCGCCGTGACCGGCCCTTATGCGACCGAGATCATCGAGAACCGCCTCGGCGCCGCCAAGGGCACGGTCGTCCACGGCACACCCCTGCCGGATTTCGGCGGGATGCATCCTGACCCGAACCCGGTCTGGGCCAAGGAGCTGATGGACGAGATGTTCGGCCCCGACGCCCCCGATTTCGGCGCGGCCTCGGATGGCGACGGCGACCGCAACATGATCGTGGGACGCAACGCCTACGTCTCGCCCTCGGACAGCCTTGCGGTGCTGGCGGCCAATGCCACGCTCGCACCGGGCTACAAGGCCGGGCTGAAAGGCGTAGCGCGCTCGATGCCGACCTCTGCTGCGGCAGACAGGGTGGCGGCGGCGCTTAAGATCGGGGCCTACGAGACACCGACCGGATGGAAGTTCTTCGGCAACCTGCTCGATGCCGGAAAGGCCACCATCTGCGGCGAGGAAAGCTTCGGCACCGGCTCGGACCATGTGCGCGAAAAGGACGGGCTGTGGGCGGTGCTGCTGTGGCTCAACGTTCTTGCCGTTCGCAAGGAAAGCGTGGCCGAAATCCTGACCTCGCACTGGTCGAGCTTCGGGCGCAACTTCTACTCGCGCCACGATTTCGAGGCGATCCCGACCGAGAAGGCCGACGCCATGATGGCGGCGCTGCGGGCGGCCCTGCCGTCGATGCCGGGGCATCAGGTCGAAGGCATGATGATCGCCGATGCCGACGATTTCGAATACACCGACCCGGTCGACGGCTCGGTCAGCCGCAAGCAGGGCGTGCGCATCCTGTTCGAGGACGGCAGCCGCATCGTCCTGCGCCTGTCGGGCACGGGAACCGAAGGCGCGACGCTGCGGCTCTACCTCGAACGCTACGAGGCCGACCCGGCGAAATTCGCCCTCGACCCGCAGATCGCGCTTGGCCCGGTGATCCGGGCTGCCCATGGCCTTGCCCGGATCGAGCAGCATACCGGCCGCTCGACCCCGGACGTGGTGACCTGAGGGAAGGAAGCGACCCCGACCTGCTGAAACCGGTCGCTTTTCGCCACGCCCCCCGGCCATTTCCCGCGACACTCGGGGAAAACAAGCCAGGGAGAGACGGATGGGCGAGACGCGACCGGCGCGGGGCGGGCGGCAGGCACGGCAGGCAGAGCGGCAGGGAAAGCACGTCCTCGGCCGCCCCTATATCACCCGCAACATCCCGACCTACGACATCCTCTCGGACGAGGCACTTTCCCGGATCGAGGCGGTGGCGGACCGCATCCTGGCCGAGATCGGCATTGACTTCCGCGACGATCCGGCCGCACTCGACCATTGGAAACGGGCCGGGGCGCGGATCGACGGCGTCAATGTCCGCTTCGAAAAGGGGATGCTGCGCGAGATCCTGAAGACCGCCCCAAGCGAGTTCACCCAGCACGCGCGCAACCCGGCGAAAAGCGTGCGGATCGGTGGGAAGAACGTGGTTTTCGCCCCCGCCTATGGCTCGCCTTTCGTGATGGATCTCGACAAGGGCCGCCGCTTTGGCACGCTGGAGGATTTCCGCAACTTTGTGAAGCTCGCCCAGTCCTCGCCCTGGTTGCACCATTCCGGCGGCACGGTCTGCGAACCGACGGACATTCCGGTGAACAAGCGCCACCTCGACATGGTCTTCGCCCACCTGACCCTGTCGGATCGGGGCTTCATGGGGTCCGTGACTGCCGAGGAGCGCAGCGAGGACTCGATCGAGATGGCCCGCATCGTCTTCGGCCGCGATTTCGTCGAGGAAAACTGCGTCATACTCGGCAACATCAACGTCAACTCGCCACTCGTCTGGGACGGCACCATGACGCGGTCCTTGCGGGCCTATGCCCGCGCCAATCAAGCGGCGGTGGTGGTGCCCTTCATCCTGGGCGGTGCCATGGGGCCGGTCACCAACGCCGGCGCGATCGCGCAGAGCCTGGCCGAGACGATGGCCGGCTGCGCCCTGACCCAGCTTGAACGACCCGGCGCGCCGGTGATCTTCGGCAACTTCCTGTCCTCGACCAATCTGCGCACCGGATCGCCGACCTTCGGCACGCCGGAACCGGCGATCGGCAGCATGGTGGTGGGCCAGCTTGCCCGCCGCCTGAACCTGCCGCTGCGCTGCTCGGGGAACTTCACCACCGCGAAACTGCCCGACGCGCAGGCCATGACCGAGGGCACAAACTCGATGCTCGCCGCGATCCACTGCGGCACCAACTTCATCCTTCATTCCGCGGGCTGGATGGATGGGGCGCTCGCCATGGGCTACGAGAAGTTCATGCTTGATGCCGATCTGTGCGGCGCGCTTCATTCCTATCTCGACGGGGTAGGGGTCTCGGATGACGACCTCGCTTTCGGCGCCTTCGCCGAAACCGGCCCCGGCAACCATTTCTTCGGCTCGGGCCACACGCTCGCCCATTACGAGACCGCCTACTGGACCTCCGAGATCGCCGACAACGAACCCTTCGAGAAATGGCAGGCGAACGGCGCAACCGACGCGGCGACCCGCGCCAACCGGGCCTGGAAGAAGGCGCTGGCCGAATACGAGGCCCCGCCGCTTGACGCGGGCATCCGCGACGGGCTTGTCGACTTCGTGACCCGCCGCAAGGCTGCGATGGACGATATGTGGTATTGACCTGAGGCGCCGGCCGCGAAACCGTCCGTCCGCCGCTTCGGAGATCAAACCCATGCTTCGCCTCGCCACAATCCTGTCTTTCGCCCTTGTTCTGCCGGCCCTGGCCGAGACTGGCCAGTATGATTTCGATCCCATCAAGATCCGGGCCGGCAGGGAGGCCTTTGCCCAGGCCTGCGCCAAGTGCCACCAGCCCGATGCCAAAGGCGAAAGCTACGGTCCGCCGCTCGACAACATCGCCGGACGCCAGGCCGGCACCTTCATGGATTATCCTTATTCCGACGCCTTGTCGGAGGCGGGCTTTGTCTGGACCGACGAGTTGCTGCGCGCCTGGATGGCCGACAACACCAGCTTCCTTCCCGGCACCAAGATGCGCCACGCCGGCATCACCGATCCGACGGTGCAAGACCTGCTTCTGGCCTACCTCCACTCGATCTCGATGGGGGAATGAGAGGCCGGAAGGTCAAGGGCGTATCTCGGAGGCGCGATTTCTGCTACAAGTCCGGGGTCGGCACTCGGGGCCGACTGACCCAGCAATTGGGGGAATGCCATGTCCCTTGCGATGTCGGACTATCTCCTTTCGCGCAGCAACGGACGACCCTGGCTTTCGGATGGGGGGCTCGAAACCGCGCTGATCTTTCTGGAAGGCTTCGATCTGCCCGGCTTCGCCTCGTTTCCCCTTCTGGAAACGGACGAGGGGACAGCGGCGCTTAGGCGCTATTTCCGCGACATGCTGGAAACCGCGCGCGAGCATGAAACCGGCTTGATCCTTGGCACCGCAACCTGGCGCGCCAGCCGGGGCTGGGGCCCGTCGTTCGGCCTGAGCAACGACCAGATCGACGAGGCCAACCGCCGCTCGGTCGCCTTCGCCGAAGGCCTGCGCGACGAGTTTCCCGATGTGCCGATCCTGATCGAAGGCGTTCTCGGCCCCCATGGCGATGCCTATGCCCCGGACCGGATCCTGACCCCGCAAGAGGCTCAGGACTACCACCGCCCGCAGATCGAGGTCCTGGCCGCGGCCGGCGCGGACTTCATTGGCGCCTATACGCTCGGCTCGACGGGCGAGGCGATCGGGATCGCCGAGGCAGCCCGGGAAAGCGGGATGCCGGTGCTCCTGTCCTTCACAGTCGAAACCGACGGCCGCCTGTCTTCGGGGATCACCCTTGCCGAGGCCATCGCCCAGACCGACGCCGCAACCGGCAGCTATCCCATCTGGTACGGCATCAACTGCGCGCATCCGGACCATTTCCGCAACCACCTGAACGGCAACTGGATCGGGCGGATCGGCTCCATCCGCGCCAACGCCTCGCGCAAGAGCCATGCCGAACTGGATGAGGCGACCGAACTCGATGCCGGCGATCCGGCGGAACTGGCGCAGGACTATGCCGAGCTGCTGAGGCTTCTGCCGCAGGTGCGGGTGCTCGGCGGCTGCTGCGGCACGGATCACCGGCATATCGCCGCGATCGGCAAGGCCTGTCTGGGGTAGTCCGCTGCAGCAAGTGCCATTTCCCACGCGCCCCGTTTCAGCCACGGCTGACGCAACGCAGCCAGTTGCCCTTGCCATTCCGCACAAAACCGTCTAGACGCGCGGCACTTCACAGGCGGAAGGCGGGCTTGCAGGGGAGAAATCCCTGTCGGTCCACCGGTTGGGGGAAACCCTGAGATCCTTCCGCCGAGGCGCGAAACCGGAAAGGAATGGACATGGCGCTCCCTGAATTCTCGATGCGTCAGCTCTTGGAAGCTGGCGTTCACTACGGTCACCAGACCGCCCGCTGGAACCCGAAGATGGGTGAATACATCTACGGCGACCGCAACGGCATCCATATCATCGACCTGACCCAGACCGTCCCGATGCTGGACGCGGCCCTGCAGGTCGTGCGCGACACCGTCGCCAAGGGCGGCCGGATCCTCTTCGTCGGCACCAAGCGTCAGGCCCAGAAGCCGATCGCCGAAGCCGCCGAGAAATCGGCGCAGTTCTACATGAACCACCGCTGGCTGGGTGGCACGCTCACCAACTGGAAGACCGTCTCGCAGTCGATCCAGCGCCTGAAGCAGATCGACGAGCTGATGGAGCACGGCGCCGAGGGCCTCACCAAGAAAGAGCGCCTGAACATGGAACGCGAACAGGCCAAACTGCAGGCCTCGCTCGGCGGCATCCGTGAGATGGGCGGCACCCCGGACCTGCTGTTCGTGATCGACGTTGGCAAGGAAGACCTCGCCATCCTCGAGGCGCAGAAGCTCGGCATCCCGGTCATCGGCGTGGTCGACACCAACAACTCGCCCAAGGGCGTGAACTACGTGATCCCGGGCAACGACGACGCCGCCCGCGCGATCCAGCTATACTGCGATCTCGTTGCCCGCGCCGCGCTTGACGGCATGTCGGCCCAGCTTGGTGCCGCCGGCGTCGACCTTGGCGCGCTGGAAACCGCGCCCGAGGAAGAGGCCATCGCCGACGCCTGATCGGGCTGTCGCAAAGTCTTGATCCGGCGGGGATAGACCTCCGCCGGACATTCCATTGAATATGAGGAGAGCCGGGACATGACCGTCACTGCCCAGATGGTGAAAGAACTGCGCGAATCGACCGGCGCAGGCATGATGGACGCCAAGCGCGCCCTGACCGAAGTGAATGGCGACATGGAAGCGGCCGTTGACTGGCTGCGCACCAAGGGCCTGGCGAAAGCCGCCAAGAAAGCCGACCGCGTTGCGGCTGAGGGCCTGATCGGCGTGGCCGTTTCGAACGGCAAGGGTGTCGCCGTCGAGATCAACTCGGAAACCGACTTTGTCGCCAAGAACGCCGATTTCCAGTCGCTGGTGAACGAAGTCACCAATGTCGCGCTGACCACCGGCAATGACATCGAGGTGCTGAAAGCCGCGCATCTGAACGGCAAGCCGGTCTACGAAGTCATCAACGAAGCGATCGCCCGCATTGGCGAGAACATGACGCTGCGCCGGATGCATGTCCTGGAAGGCGACACTATCGTCTCCTACGTGCACAACTCGGTTGGCGACGGCCTCGGCAAGATCGGCGTGCTCGTCGCGCTGAAGGGCCCGGCTGACAAGGCGCAGGCCATCGGCCGGCAGTTCGCCATGCACATCGCCGCGACCTCGCCCCTGTCGCTGTCGGAAGCCACGCTGGAGCCGTCGATTCTCGAGCGCGAGCTGGCCGTGCAGACCGCCAAGGCGCTTGAAGAAAACGCCTCTTCGGCCAAGCCGAAGCCCGAGCAGGTGATCCACAACAACATCATCCCGGGCCGGATGAAGAAGTTCCTCGCCGAGAACACCCTTCTGGGCCAGGCCTTCGTCATCAACCCCGATTTGACCGTCGAACAGGCCGCAAAAGAGGCCGGCGTCGAGATCACCGGCTATGCTCGGGTCATGGTCGGCGAAGGCATCGAGAAGAAGGAAGAGGATTTCGCCGCCGAAGTCGCCAAGGCGCTTCAGGGCTGATCCTATCGCATCGCGAAACAGGAAACGGTGCGGGTCTTTGGCCCGCACCGTTTTCATTTCGGAAACTGCGACTCCCGCATCGGATGATGCGCATTTGTCAACGGGGGGGGGGGGGGGGGGGACCCCCCGCAGGATATTTGGGCAAAAGAGACAAAGCAGGGGCAAGGCATGACGCAGGCCTATGACGTGGTGGTGATCGGCGGCGCGGTCATGGGGTCCTCGGTCGCCTATTGGCTGACCCGGATGCAGCCCGGCCTGAAGGTGCTGGTGGCCGAGCGCGATCCGAGCTTCTCACAAGCCTCGACCGCACTTTCCGTTGCCTCGATCCGGATGCAGTTCTCGACCCGTGTGAACGTTCGGATCTCTCGCTTTGGCATTGGTTTCATTCGCGATTTCCAGAAGAGCCTCGGTGTCGATGTCGGGGTAGGTTCGCTTGGTCTGAAAGAGAACGGCTATCTTTTCCTGAGTGCGACGCCCGAAGGGGCCGGGAAGCTTGCCGAAATCGCGGCCATGCAGCGTGAGGAGGGGGCGGCGACAGAACTCTGGTCACCCGAGCAGGTCGCAGCGCGCTTTCCCTGGCTGAAGACCGACGATCTGCTCGCAGCGACTTTCGGCCAGCGCGACGAGGGCTGGTTCGACAACATGGGCCTGATGAACGGTTTCCGTGCCGCGGCCAAGGCCCAGGGCGCGACCTTCGTCACCGACCGGGCGACGGGGCTTGATGTGGTCGGGGGCAGGGTGGTCGCCGTCCACCTTGAGAAGGCGGGTCGGGTGGACTGTGCCGCGGCGATCAACGCCGCCGGTACCCGCGCGGCCCAGGTACTGCAGTGGGCGGACCTCACCCTGCCGGTGGAGCCGCGCAAGCGCACCGTCTTCGTGATCGACGCACCGAACGCCCGCCATCCCGACGCGCCTCTGCTGATCGACGCCGGGTTCTACATCCGGCCCGAAGACAAGCACTGGATCACCGCGACGGTCCCGGAACAGGATGGCCCCTGCGACCCCGACGACTTCGAGCCCGACCTTCACCTGTTTGAAGACGCGATCTGGCCGCTTCTCTGGAACCGCGCGCCGGGCTTTGACGCGGTGAAGGTGGTGCGTCACTGGGTTGGGCACTACGCCTACAACACGCTCGACCAAAACGCGATCCTTGGACCGCATCCGGCCCTGCCGAACCTCTACCTGATGAACGGCTTCTCGGGCCACGGCCTGCAGCAGGCCCCGGCAGTGGGCCGTGGCATGGCCGAACATGTGCTGACCGGTGGGTGGCAGTCGATCGACCTATCAGACCTGTCGGTCGAGCGAGTGCTGGAAGGCAGACCTTTCCGTGAACTGGAAATCGTCTGATAACCGCATCTTGGCAGCCGATCCTAAAGTTCGTTGATCGGCACCTTCAGGAAGGTCTTGCCCTTGTCATCCTTTGGCGGCATCTGACCGGCGCGCATGTTCACCTGCAACGAGGGGATGATGAGCCGCGGCATTGAGAGGGTCTTGTCTCGCGCCTCACGCATGGCGACAAAGCTGTCCTTGTCCTTGCCGCCTCCGATATGGACATTCCGGGATTTCTCTTCGGCGACAGTGGTTTCCCATGCGTAGCTGTCACGCCCGGGCGCCTTGTAGTCATGGCAGACAAAGATCCGTGTCGCATCAGGTAGAGTCAGGATCTTCTGGATCGACTCATAAAGCTCGGCCGCCGAGCCGCCAGGGAAATCGCAGCGGGCGGTTCCGTAATCCGGCATGAACAGCGTATCACCGACGAAGGCTGCATCGCCGATCACATAGGTCAGGCAGGCCGGCGTGTGGCCAGGGGTATGAAGGACCGAACCCTGCAACCCGCCGATGGTGAAGGTGTCACCTTCCCTGAACAACTGATCGAACTGCGACCCGTCGCGCTGGAACTCGGTTCCCTCGTTGAAGATCTTCCCAAAAGTATCTTGAACGACAACGATTTTTTCGCCGATACCTATCTTGCCGCCGAGCCGCTGCTGAAGATAGGGCGCGGCGCTCAGATGGTCGGCATGAACATGCGTCTCGAGGATCCACTCCATCCTCAACCCGTGCCGGAGCACATGGGCAATGATCGCATCAGCCGAGCGCGTGTCCGTCCGGCCCGAGGCATAGTCGAAATCCAGGACGGAATCGATGATCCCGCAGGCTTCACTCGCGGGATCCTTGACGACATAGGACACGGTATTCG
This sequence comes from Rhodobacter sp., assembly GCA_041905595.1. GTDB lineage: Bacteria > Pseudomonadota > Alphaproteobacteria > Rhodobacterales > Rhodobacteraceae > Aliitabrizicola. Next base: position 58,787 of record JAYRKT010000003.1, on the reverse strand, counting down.
TGGCTTCGTCGAAGAACGCCGCAACCTCGGCAATCTGATGGCTGTCGAACATGGCGCTAACTCCTTACGGATGTCTGCACGAAAGAACCGGGACAGCTCCTTGATATAGCGTCGGCAGAATGTGTTCAATCCCGAGACAGGCCAAGGGCAGGGCGCGTGCCTGTCAAGTGCCTTGAGCGGCCTCGCGTATCATCTTGATATTGCGTCCATAAGCCTCTGGATTGTCAGGCGATCCGCCTTTGAACACAGCGGCACCGGCAACGAGCACATTCGCGCCTGCTGCCGCAATCCGCGGCGCCGTCTCTATGCTTGCGCCGCCGTCGACCTGCAGGTGGATCGGTCGATCGCCGATCATCTCACGCAACGCGCGGATCTTCGGCAGTTGCGAGTCGAGGAAGCTCTGGCCGCCAAAACCCGGGTTCACGGTCATCACGCAGATCAAATCGAGCTGGTCCAGCAGATACGGAACCATGCCGATATCGGTACCGGGATTGATGGCAAGTCCAGCTTTTTTTCCAAGCGCACGAATGGCTTGCAGGCTCCGATGAATATGCGGGCCAGCCTCCGGATGAACCGTGAGATGATCCGCGCCAGCCTTGGCAAAGGCTTCGAGGAACGGGTCGATCGGCTGGATCATCAGATGCACATCCATGACACCCTTGATATGCGGCCGCAGCGCCGCACACATCGCCGGTCCGAAGGTGATGTTGGGCACGAAATGTCCGTCCATCACATCGACATGGACCCAGTCCGCGCCTTGAGCCTCGATCGCGCGACACTCGGCGCCGAAATTGGAAAAGTCCGCCGCCAGGATGGACGGAGCGATCTTGATCTTGGTGTCGAAGGTCATCGGGAACCTGCAGGGGGCATGTGGATCGGATTAGGGTCTGCTTAATGCGCAATGCATTCCAAGGCCAGAGCCATGCGCATCCATATATTACATAATACCGATTATAAGCCTTTCATATCCCCGAAATCAGTCCCCTCTGCCCATGCTTTGCAATCCTTTCAGGGCGTTGCGAGCAGCGCCTTGATCTCGGCCAGACTCGGCATCGACGGTGCTGTCCCCGGCCGCGTCACTGAGATTCCGGCCGTTGCACAGCCGAAGCGCACGGCGTCCAGCGGATCGGCACCACTCGCGAGCGCCGCGGCAAATCCGCCGTTGAACGCATCACCGGCGCCGGTCGTCTCGGCGACAGGCCCGGCGTTGAATGCCGGCACATGTACGGTCCGCACCCCATCGTGGAACAGCGCCCCCTGGCTGCCGAGCGTGATGATCGCGGCACCAGCACCCCGCGCACGCAAAGCCATGGCTGCAGCCAATGCCTCGTCCGGATTGGTGACGGGTAGCCCGGTCAGCGCCTCGGCTTCAGACTCGTTCGGCGTGACATAGTCGCAAAGCGAAAGCAGGCCATCCGGCAACGGCGCGGCCGGGGCAGGGTTCATGATCGTGGTTGCGCCCCCTGCCCTTGCAATCTCCAGCGCCCGCTGCGCTGCAGCAATCGGTTGTTCTAATTGGGTCACGAAAACCGATGCACCGCCGATCAGATCCGCCCGCGCCTCGATATCGGCAGCAGAGATATCGCCCGCCACGCCCGGTGCGACGATGATGGCGTTGTTGCCGGTCGAGGACTCGACGAAGATGTAGGCGGCGCCGGTATAGCCGTCGTCATGCTGGGTCACCGCCGGGGTCACTCCGGCGAATTTCCATGTGTCCAGAGCCATTTGCGCAAAGGTGTCGCGTCCAAGCCGGGTGATCATGTGGGTCTCGGCCCCGGCCCTGGCAGCCGCGACGGCCTGGTTCGATCCCTTTCCGCCCGGACCCAGCTTGAAGCCCTGGCCAAGGATCGTTTCGCCCATCTTCGGCTGACGTCCGGCACGGTAGGCGGTGTCGGCGACGAAGACCCCAAGGATGACGACGCGCCCCATGACCTACGCCTCAGGTGGGATCACGCCCTTGCGGAAGATGAAACAGCCGTAGAATCGCCGCTCGCCGGTCTGGATCACCGCATAGGCGGTCTTCGCCAGATCGTAGAAGGCAAAGCGCTCGATACTCTGCATGGGCCGAGGGCGACCCTCGGCCCGATCAATCTCTGCCTGAACTTCGGCCTGTACAGGTGGAATTTCATTGGGTTTTCCAACGATCTCCATCCGCAGCGCAAAGTCATCGACAAAGGTATCAAGCGGCAGGACAGACAGGATCGCCTGGGCCGCCTGCGCCGAGGTCAGGTTCTCCATCCGCAGAAGCGATCCGACGACCGTCTGCGCCGCGACCGAATCCGAGGGGAAGTTCGTGTCGGCCAGCACCAGCATGTCGCCGTGGCCCATCGCCCGGAGGCAATGCAGCACTTCAGCATTCAGTCGGTTGTCGATCCCTTTCAGCATGGTCCTCTCCCTGTCGTCAGCCGAAATGCCGGGTGATCGCCTCGGCAAAGGCAGTGGCCAGCGCCTCCTGCGCCGGCTCATCGTAATGGATGCCGTCGATTTCGGACACGGCGACGACATCGGCGGCGTCGAGGAAGGCCACGCCCATCCGCGCGGCGGCCTCGGCAATGCGGTCAGACAGGCCGAGCGACTTTGCCGCCCCGCCTTCGAACATCCCCGCAAGGCAGCCGGTCTCGAGAATCGGCGGCGGTGCCACCAGCAGCACCTGCGGCGCCCCTGCCCTCGGCCCGCATTGCGAAATCTGCACGGCACGCACCAGACGCTCCAGTGAATGGCCGATGTCCGAGGCATTGACCGAAAAGCGGCATTTCAGGTCATTGGTGCCCAGCATCAGCAGCACCACGTCTATGGGCCGATGGCTTTCCAGGATCGCCGGCAGCACTGAAAGGCCGTTGCGATGCGGGCCTTCGACCGGATCATTGTGAACGGTCGTTCGCCCTGGCAGGCCTTCCTCGATCACCGCCCAGCCCCGGAGCTTGGCGGCAAGCAGGTGCGGCCATCGGATGCCGGCGCCGAAGCGACCCATCTCGTCGATTCCGGCCATCGGCATGGTGCCGTGGGTATTGCTGTCGCCATAGCAAAGCAGCGTGCGCGTCATCCGATCCTCTCACCGGTCGCCTCGTCAAAGAGGTGGACGAGAGCGGGATCGGGCGCAAGCGTAACCTTGTCGCCCGGCCGGAAGGCATGGCGTTCCCGGAAGACCGCCGTCAGTTCGCGCGAGCCCAGGCGAAGGACCACATGGGTTTCCGAGCCGGTCGGCTCGATCACCACGACGTCCGCGGTAAGACCGGAGGGCGCGATCTCCAGATGCTCAGGGCGAATTCCGACGATCACCTTGCGCCCCGGCTCCATGCCCGGCCGCGCCGGAACGGCGATCGTCGCGCCTTCGACATCGACAGCCCCTCCCCCGGTCGCCACCACCCCTGGCAAGAGGTTCATGGACGGAGAGCCGATGAACCCGGCGACAAAGGTGTTGGCTGGCCTGTCATACAGTTCCAGCGGCACACCTTGCTGGGCGATATGACCGTCGCGCATCACGACGATGCGGTCGGCCATGGTCATCGCCTCGATCTGGTCGTGGGTGACATAGACCGTCGTTGTCTTAAGTCTTTGGTGAAGCTCGCGGATTTCCGTTCGCATCTGAACGCGCAGCTTCGCGTCGAGGTTCGACAGAGGCTCATCGAACAGGAAGACCTGCGGGTCGCGCACAATCGCCCGCCCCATCGCCACGCGCTGCCGCTGGCCGCCCGACAAGGCGCGGGGATAGCGGTCGAGATAGGGTTTAAGGCCCAGGATTTCCGCCGCCCGGTTGACCCGAGAGGTGATTTCGTCCTTCGCCATGCCGCGCATCTTGAGCGGAAACCCCATGTTCGCCGCCACCGTCTTGTGCGGGTAAAGCGCATAGTTCTGGAACACCATGGCGATGTCCCGGTTTGACGGTGCAAGGTTGTTCACCACTCGTTCGCCGATCCGGATCGTGCCGGAGGTGATGCCTTCCAGCCCGGCCAGCATCCGCAGCAGCGTGGACTTGCCGCAACCCGAAGGGCCGACCAGCACGACGAACTGGCCGTCGGCGATGTCGATATTGACGCCATGCAGCACTTCCAGCCCGCCATAGGCCTTGCGCAGGTCGCGGATCGTGACTTCGGCCATGGTCCCCCCTCTGATCCTCCTGAACCTGCCTAGCGCAGGGCATCCAACCTGTCCACCGAATTGACATGCTAAAATGTTAGATGCTTGACTCGAGCATGCCCGCCTGAGAATGTTTGGCGGTGTCCGGAGGAGGCCGGACTCGACTACAGGTCAAGAGCGCAAGGAGCAAAGCCCCGATCGAGGGTCCTGCGTACCTGTCTGGCGAAACGCCTGCGAGTGACAATGGGAGGTCACAACCAATGAAAGTCGAGATCTACAACGCCCTCATGGCGCGGTCTGCGATGACCCGTCGAGGCGTTCTGAAGGGGGCTGCCGGGCTCGGCGGACTTGCGGCGCTTGGCGGGCTTGGCCTTGGCGCCAGCGCGCGCCCTGCCCTTGCCCAGGACAACCTGCGGGCAGAAATCCTGAAAATTCCTGGCGTCGGCGCAGGCTCGCCCACCGATGCCGATTGGCAGAAGGTCGGCGAGATGTGCCTCGGCCCGACCAAGGCCAACGTCGCCGAGGGCGAGTTCGCGGGGGTCGAACTGACCTTCATGGGGCTCAACAACCAGAACCTGCACAACTTCCTGTTCCGCGGCTTCCTGAAGCCGTGGGAAACCTATACCGGCGCCAAGATCAACTGGATCGACCTGGCCCAGGCCGATTACAACCCGCGGCTCCAGCAGTCGATCGCCACCGGCACCGTGGACTTCGACATCATCGAGATGGGCGCGCCCTTCGAAGGCGACACCGCCGGCCAGGGCCTGCTCGACCCGATGCCCGACTGGGTCGCGACCCAGATCGACGCGGATGACCTCGTGGCCTACCTCAAGCCGCCCGTCGGCACCTGGGACGGCAAGACCTACCGGATCAACATCGACGGCGACTGCCACACGCTCGCCTATCGCAAGGACTATCTCGGCGATGGCTCGATCTCGGGCCAGGCCGACATGCCGCGGCACTGGGACGAGGTGAACGCGATGTCTGTCGCGCTCAAGGGCAAGACCGACCCGCTGACCGGGCAGCCCGCCTACGGCTTCCTCGACCCGCTGAAGGGCTGGGGCGGGTTCGGCTTCTACTTCCTGGAAGACCGCGCCACGGCCTATGTCAAGCACCCCGACGACAAGGCCTGGCTCTTTGACCCGGACACGATGAAGCCGCGCGTCAACAACCCCGGCTGGGTGCAGGCGATCCAGGACGTGATGGACCTGATTGCTGCCGGCGCCTATCCGCCCGACCAGATCAACGCCGACCCGGGCACGACCGCCTTCCAGCAGTTCCTCGCCGGGACCGGCGCCGCGCTGACCTGGTGGGGCGACGTGGGCTCGATGGCGCGCACCTCGGACACCTCGGTGGTGGGCGATGTCGTCGGCTTCGACATCAACCCCGGCGCCAAGAAGGTCTACAACCACAAGGCCGGCGCCTGGGAGGACAAGGAGAACTTCGCGCCGAACCTCGCCTATCTCGGCTGGGGCGTCTACGTCACCAAGAACGTCTCGGGTGACGAGAAGAAGCGCAAGGCGGCTTGGTCTGCCGCGGCCCATCTGGGCGGCAAGGACATCTCGCTCTGGATGGCGGCCTATCCCTCGGGCTTCCAGCCCTACCGCAACTCGCACTTCAACTTCGACGAGTGGGAAGCGGCGGGCTATGACCGGGCCTATATCGAGGATTACCTCGGCTCGAACCGCGACAGCTACAACCACCCGAACGCCGCGATCGAGCCGCGCATCCCCGGTATCTTCCAGTACTACTCTGTCGCCGAGGACGAATTGGCCAAGGGCTATGCCGGCCAGTACAAGTCGGCGCAGGAAACCGCCGATGCCATCGCCGCCGCCTGGGAGAAGATCACCGACCAGATCGGCCGCGAGAACCAGATCAAGCTCTACAAGGCCTCGCTCGGCATGTGAGCTGACCAATCGCGGGCCGGCGATCCCCTCGCCGGCCCGTCCTGTATTCCGGAGATCCCGCCTTGGCCGAAACCGGCGACCTGCTTCATGTCGTCACCAACGACGACATTTCTTCCCGCCGGCGCGCCTTCGGCAAGGCGATCGTCTGGGCATCCCTCGCACTTCTGGCGGGCATTGCGCTTGTCCAGACGCTTGACCGGACCGGGACGATTTCCCTCGGCCTGCCGAACTGGCGGCCGACGCTTTACGCCTACATCCTGTTCTCGTTCTGCCTCTGCTGGTCGCAGGTTCTGGTCCGGGGCGAGCAGGGCAAGCGGGTGCTGTTCGTCCTGCCGGCCGCGCTGTTCGTGATTTCGCTGGTGGTCTTCCCGCTCATCTTCGGCCTCATCATCGCCTTCTCGAACTGGAACCTCTCCTCGCCCGACGGGAGGCAGTTCAACGGGCTCGACAACGTCCGCCAGATGTGGGCCGACCCGTTCTACTGGAACGCGCTCGGCAACATGATCCGCTACCTGCTGGCGATCATCGTCGAATACACGATCGCCTTCGGCCTAGCGCTGCTTCTGAACGCGCAGATCCGCGGCAGGAAGTTCTTCCGCGTCGCGTTCCTGCTGCCGCTGATGCTGTCCCCTGTCGCGGTCAGCTGGATGGTCGGCAAATCCATGCTCGAACTGCGCTTCGGTCCGATCGCCCGCCTGGCGCGGTTCCTCGGCTGGGACAATCCCACCTTCTTCTCCTCGCCGGAAATGGCGCGGTTCACCATCATGGTGCTGGATGCCTGGACCTATATCCCCTTCATGATGATCATGATCCTCGCCGGACTGCAGGCGATCCCCAAGGACGTGCAGGAAGCCGCCCGCGTCGACGGCGCAAGCCCCTGGCGTGGCTTCTGGGAGGTGACCTTCCCGCTGATGCTGCCGGTATCGATCACCGCGATCCTGATCCGCATCATCTTCAAGCTGAAGCTTGCCGACATCATCATCAACCTGACCTCGGGCGGGCCCGGCGGCGCGACGGACAGCGTGACGAGCTTCATCTACCGCGAATACCGCGACCGCTCGAACGTGGGTTACGGCACGCTGCTCGCCATGGTCTATCTCGTGCTCATCATCATCTTCATGACCGTGCTGATGAAGGTCGCAGACCGCTGGATGAGGCCGAAATACTGACATGACCGATCAGATATTCCACGACCATCCGCATGACCGCCCTGCCCGACTGGGCTGGTATGCCTCGCGCGTGGCGATCTACGGGATGCTGCTCATCTGGGCGGCGATCTGCCTGTTTCCGATCTACTGGACCATCACGACGAGCTTCAAGATGGCGCCGGACGTGATGAAGGGCTCTCTGATCCCGTGGGTCGACTTCACCCCGAAATGGCTGGGGTGGAAGTCGCTTGGCCTCTCGCCCGACACGATCGGCAGCGAGTCGACGGTCCGGCAGGAGTTCATGGTGCGATTCATGAACTCGGCGGTGATTTCGCTCAGTTCCTCTGCGGCGGCAGTGGCGCTTGGCAGCCTTGCTGCCTATGGGTTGTCGCGGTTTTCCTACAAGTTCCTGTGGATGCGGAACCCAGACATCAGCTTTTTCTTCCTGAGCCAATTGATCCTGCCGCCTGTCGTCCTCGCCCTGCCCTTCCTTGTCCTCTACAAGGAGCTGGCGCTTCTGGACACGCGGATCGGGCTGATCCTGCTGTACACTCTGTCGGTCCTGCCCATCGTCATCTGGATCATGCGCGACCAGTTCGCAGGTATCCCGCACGAGCTGGAAGAGGCGGCGTTGGTCGACGGTCTGTCGATCTGGGGCGCCTTCCTGACGATCGTGCTGCCGATCGCCCTGCCCGGCATGGTCGCGGCCTTCATCCTGTCGCTGGTCCTGACCTGGAACGAGTATTTCTTTGCCGCGCTCCTGACCTCGACCCATGCCAATACCCTTCCGGTGATGGTGGCAAGTCAGACCGGCAGCCAGGGCATAAGCTGGTGGTCGATGGCGGCGCTCAGCTTTGCCGCGATCCTGCCGCTTGTGATCATTGGCGTGCTGCTCGAGCGTTACATCATCAAGGGCATGGCGGCCGGCGCGGTGAAGTGAAGGAGCGAGTTTTCTAAGAAAACTCCCGGATCGAACTGATTTTTTCGTAGAGAAATCGTCTGGACCTTCACTCGGCGCCATCAAGCGCCGCGGCGATGTCCTTCGTCTGCGAATAGAGCCGGCAATACAACGAATAGAGCCGATCATAGGCCGGGTGGTGCTGCGCCACGATCATCCGCTCTGCCGGATTCCACAGGTTGATATCATCCCCCGTCGCGCCGCCGACAGCCATCCGCGCCAGAAAGGCATCGCCATAGGCCGCACCGCTCGTCACCCGGCACAGGGTCTGGTCCAGCCCGGTCAGGTCAGAGGTCGCCTGGAGCCAGATCGCATTCTTCGTCCCGCCCCCGACCGCGCGCACCCGGGCCACGGGCTGCCCCGCCTCGGCATAGGTGTCGGTGATTGCACGGGTGGCGCAAGCAATCCCTTCCAGCGTCGCCCGGTAGAGGTCGCCCCGGCGATGCGTCAGGTTAAGGCCGAAGATCACCCCTTTGGCCTGGGGATCATGGATCGGTGTCCGTTCGCCCGAGAAATGCGGTAACACGATCAGTCCCTTGGCGCCCGGAGGTGAGGCAGAGGCTTCACTCGCGAGAGAGGCAAAAGCCGACTGTGGCTCCAGATCGCGGGCCAGCTCGTCCCGGAACCAGTGGGTCAGCGTCCCGCTGGTCGCAAGGCCGGCCATGGCCGAGAACTGCCCCGGGAAAAGCCAGGGCGCGTGCCAGAGGCGGGCATCGGTCAGGCGGCGTTCGGCGATCAGGATGACAAAGATCGTCGAGCCATACATCAGCATCAGATCGCCCGTCTGGCGCACACCGACGCTCACTGCCTCTGCCGCCGCGTCGATCGTCCCGCAGGTCACCGGCGTGCCTGCCGCAAGGCCGGTCTCCCTCGCAGCTTTTTCGCTGATCTGGCCCGCAATATCGGTTGACCAAAGCAGCCGCGGCAGCTTCGCGCGTGGGCAAACCCAGTCGAGATCGTCCCGCCAGTCCTGCGTCGCCATATCGTAAAGGGGCGAATAGTTCGCGGCGGTGTAATGGTCCATGACGATCTCGCCGGTAAGGCGATAGATCAAATACGTCGTGGAAGTCATTATCCAGAAGGTGTTTTCCCAGACCTCAGGGCAGTTCTTCTTCAGCCACAGGATCTTTGGCCCGACCGATTGCGACGTCAGGGCGTTGCCGCCGCGCCGGAGGATCTCGGCACCGCCCAGGCGTTCGGTGATCTCCGCAATCTCGACGCTCGCCCGCGTATCGACGCCGTAAAGGACACCGTTCATCAGCGCCTTGCCCGTGCGAGCGACCGGCACCATGCAAGGGCCTATTGCCGACGCGGCGACGGCCCCGATTTCCTCAGGGTTTACTTCCGATTCCAGAAGCAACTGCCTGACAATCGCGACGAAATCCCCCCACCAATCCTCTTCGGCGCGATGCTCGGCCCAGCCTGGTCTCGGAACGATCATCTCATGCGGACGGCTTGCAGAAGCGACGATCCGACCGGACTCGTCGACGATGACGCCCTTGGACTCGAAGGTTCCGATGTCGACGCCTAGGGTGAAGGTCATCGCCTAACCATTTCTTTCAAGATGAAAATCCGGACCAATCCTTGCCACGCCGGCAAGGATCAACTGAGTCAGTCCGACGAGATCCGCAAGATCGCAGCATTCGACCGCCGAATGGGAATGGCGCATTGGGAAACCAAGATCCAGGCTCGCCACGCCTTCACCGACCGTTTGGACATAGGACAGATCCGTCAGAACCCCCACCTGCGCCGAGCGCTGGAGCGGCAGGCCTTCGGTCTCTGCTGCCGCCTCGAATAGCCGCACCAGCGCCGGATGCGGGATCACCCCGTTCAAGGTGCCGCGCCCATGGAAGGAATAGAGGCTGATCCCCGGGCCACCACCCATCACCATCTCGCCCCGGTCGGCCATGTCGGGCGTGTCGGTGGCCAGCATCAGGTCGATCTGCAGCGCGATTTCGGGCTTCAGCACTTGGGCCGCCACCACCGCGCCGCGCAGGTTGAATTCCTCCTGCACCGAAAAGACGAGATGCACCGTCGGCCCGCCTGTCCGCGCCGCCAGACCCCGCGCCACCTCAAGCAACACGGCGCATCCCGCCCGGTCATCGACCGAGGTGCCGGCAATGCGCTCGCCCGCCAGCGGCAGGACCTGCGGACGGTAAACGACCGGAGTTCCGATGGCGATGCCTGCAGCCTCGACCGCCGCCTTGCTGCCGTGACCTGTGTCGATGCGGATCTCGGGCGCGGTCAGGACCCTGTATTTCTCCTCGGGCGTCGTCGCGTGATGGGCCTTGTTCATGATGATGCCCGGCACATCGCGCCCCGGCGCGACGCAGAGCAGCACCGGCTGTGCCGCCATCGCGCGTTCCGATACGCCGCCCATCCGCTCGACCCGGATCAGACCGTCCGCCTCGACCTTGCGGACGAAAAAACCCAATTGATCCATATGGGTAAAGATCATCACCGAGGGTGCGGCAGGGTCACCTGGCAGCGTGGCGATCACGTTCCCCAGCCGGTCGACCCGCGACGCAATTCCCGCCTCTGCCAGCCCGTCACGGATACGGGCAGCCACCCGCTCCTCATGTCCCGAGAGGCCGGGGATCAGCATCAGTTCGGTCAGGTCCCGCCGCAGCCGCTCTTTCACCGTACCGCCCTCACCCGCGCCATGAAGTCCTTCGCCCGTTCGGGATCGACCGCATTCCAGGTATGGCCGTCGACCTTGAGCGCCGATCCGACGATACAGCCATCGGCCACCCGCAACACGTCGGCCACCGTGGCGTGCTTCACCCCGGTATTGGCGAGCACGGGCGTGTCTGGCAGGACGCGCTTCACCCCCTCCAGATCCGACAATTCCGCAGCTTCTCCCGTGATTTGACCGGAAACCAGCACCGCGTCGGGGATCGAGGAAAAGACTGCGCTCCTTGCCCGGTCGGGCAATGGCCGGCGGTCAAGGCTGTGGGCGAATTCGGCAGAGACATTGTAAAGCATTGCCAGATCGCCCCGCCCGACCCGCGAGCGGTAGCGCAGGGCCGCGCCTGCATCGGGTGTCCATGGGCCCATGTCGCTGGCATAGGTGCCAGTGAAGATCTCGCGCACGAAGCTCGCCCCGGTCGCTGCGGCCAGGGCAACCGAACTCATCGGGTCCCAGAGCACATTCACCCCAAACGGCACGGTGATCTCGGCCCGCAGCCGCCCGATCACGTAAGCCATGGTCGCGGTCGAGGCGGTGTCGACCTTGAACTCGTAAGGACGGTCGTTCTCGTTGCCGAACATCACCGCATCGAAGCCCGCAGCCTGCAGCGCAAGCAGGTCGGCCCGCGCCCCGGCCACCAGCCCCTCAAGCCCCGCTTCCGAATCGAACAGCGGCGCCCCCGGCAGCGCGCCAAGATGCACCATTGCAATGACCGGCTTGCCGGATCCGAAGACACGTCTGAAATTGTTCACTTTTCCTCCCCCGGAGCCGCAGCCCCCTTCCTGTCGAGACTAGACGCGAAGCGGGTGCACACCAAGCGAAATCATACTAGCATGTCAGTCGATCAGGGAGGACTTCATGGCTTTGACGACACGACACTGGGACCGGATCGGGAATGGCGGGCTGACCTTCACCTCGCTCGGATTCGGCACCGCCCCCATCGGAAACCTGTATCGCGCCATCACCGACGAGGCTGCGGACGAGATCCTTGCCCGCGCCTGGGATGTGGGCATCCGCTATTTCGACACGGCGCCTCTGTATGGCATGGGCTTGTCCGAGACGCGCCTCAACCGGTTTCTGCGGACCAAGCCGCGCGACGAATATGTGCTGTCGACCAAGGTCGGACGCCTGCTGCGCACCTGCGCCCCTGGGGAGCAGCCCGATGCGATCGGCAAGTTCTTCGAGACGCCCGCCCGCAAGGAGGTGTTCGACTACAGCTATGACGGAGTGCTCAAAAGCTTCGAGATCAGTCTGGAGCGGCTGGGCCTCGACCGGGTCGACATCCTTTATGCCCATGACCTCGACATCTACTCGCAGGGCGGCAAGGACAAGATGGATGCCCGCATCGAGGAATTCCTGTCTGGCGGCTATCGCGCGCTGATGCGGCTGCGGGACGAAGGCGTCATCAAGGCCTTCGGTGCGGGCGTAAACGAATGGGAACCGTGCCAGACGCTCGCCGAGCGCGGCGATTTCGACATCTTCCTGCTCGCCGGCCCCTACACGCTACTCGACCAGACCTCGCTCGATAGTTTCCTTCCGCTCGCCCACTCCCGGGGCATCGGCGTGGTCATCGGCGCGCCCTACAATTCCGGCGTCCTCGCCACCGGACCGCGTCCCGGCGCGTTCTACAAATACGCCCCCGCCCCCGACTGGGTGCTGGAGCGGGTCGCGCGAATCCAGGAGATCTGCAGCCGCCACAACGTGCGCATGATCGACGCGGCCTTCCAGTTCCCTCTGCGCCACCCCGCCGTCGTGTCAGTCATCCCCGGAGGGCAGGCGGTGGCCGAGGTGGAAAGCAATGCCGCTGCAGCCAGGGCCGCCATTCCCGAGGCGCTCTGGGCCGACTTCCGGGCAGCGGGGCTGCTCCATCCCGACGCTCCGGTCTGAGCGGGCATGACCATGCAGATCGACGCCCATCAGCATTTCTGGAACCCCGGCCGCGGCGACTACGGCTGGATGCCCAAGGACAATGCCACGCTCAACCGGGTCTGGGGCCCGGCCGACCTCGCACCGCTGCTGTCCCAGGCCGGGGTGGAGCGGACGGTCCTGGTGCAGGCGGCCCCGACGGTGGACGAGACTGAATACATGCTGGGTCTCGCCGATGCAGGCGACACGGTCGCGGGCGTGGTCGGCTGGGTGGATTTCGACCGCCCCGGTGACGCGGCCGTGCTGCGGCGACTGGCCGGGCATCCGAAGTTCATAGGCGTGCGCCCGATGATCCAGGACCTGCCCGACGACGCCTGGATGCATCGGGACGAGGTGCAATGGGGCTACCGCGCCGTGATCGAGAACGGCCTGACCTTCGATGCGCTCGGCTTTCCGCGCCATCTCGGGCATTTCCTTGCGCTGCTCCGGCGTTATCCCGGGATGCGCGTGGTGATCGACCACTGCATGAAGCCGCAGATCCGCGATCCTTCCCCGGCGGCCTTTGCCAATTGGGCCGAGGGGATGGCCCGCCTTGCCGGGGAAACCGGAGCCTTCTGCAAGTTTTCGGCGCTGGTCACCGAGGCCCGGCCCGACTGGACCGTGCAGGATCTCAAGCCCTATGTTGATCACATCATTTCGGTTTTCGGACCGGAACGGGTGATGTGGGGATCAGATTGGCCAGTCTGCCTTCTGGCCTCAAGCTATGCCGGGTGGCGCAAGGCGGCGCTGGATCTGACAGCGCATCTGCCGCAGTCTGCGCGGGACCGGATCTTCGGCGGCACCGCGGCCGAGTTCTACGGTTTCTGAACCGGATCGGCGAAGAGTTCGGGCTTCTGCTTTGCCGTCTCTTCCAGCAGGCTGATGAGCTGACGCAAGTGGGTCCGGGTGGCTGCCCGGGCGCCATAGGGCTCGCGCGCCTCGAGCGCGGCAATGATCGCCTTGTGTTCCTTGATCGTCGCCTGCAGCCGACCCGGCCGCGGCAGGACCAGCTGGCGGGCCCGATTGACCTGGACCCAGAGGGTTTCGGCGATGGGGGCCAGACGGCGATAGCCCGTAAAGGACAGGATCAGCTCATGCATCTGGCTGTCCATCTGGTAGAACCCGGCCTGATCTCCGTCGGCGACCAGCACCTCCTGCACCCGCAGGTTCCGCTTAAGAAGCGCAATTTGCTCGTCAGTGATGGTCTTGGCGACCATTTCGACAGCGGCAAGTTCCAGCGCCTCGCGCAGGAAGGCGCCCTCGCGGATTTCCTGCATGGAAAAGCGGGCGACGAAGGTCCCGGCCTGCGGGACGACCTCGACCAACCCCTCGCCCGCGAGCCGTGCAACCGCTTCGGAGACCGGTGAGCGGGACACCCCCAGACGGTCGCAGATCTCGGGCTTGCGCAGCGCCTCGCCTGGCCGGAACACCAGCGCGAGGATGGCTTGCTTGAGCGACAGATAGACCTTCTGGCCCAAAGAGCCCTCGAAGGCCGACAGGGGCGTCAGCAACGCTTCCGGCGGGATTGCCTCTTGCGTCTCAGGATCATTCACGGGTAGCATGCTAACATGTTAGCCCCTCGGCCCCTACTGTCAAGCCCTGCCGCCGCGCCAGGACTCGCCCAAACTCCCGGGACAAACCAAAGATGACCATCACCGCGTCCCCCGTCTCTTCTGACATAATCCGGCTTTCTCCCGAGGACAACGTGGTGATCGCGCTGCGTGATCTGGGCTCGGGCGTGACGGTGGCCGAAGTCGGCGCGCCGCTGGCCGGGCCGATCTCGCGCGGGCACAAGATTGCCACCCGACCGATCGCCGAAGGTGAAAACGTCCTGCGCTATGGCCAGATCATCGGGGTCGCCACCCGGCCGATCGCGGCGGGCGAACACGTTCATACCCACAACCTCGGCATGGGCGCACACGAGCAGGACTTCGCCTTTTCGACCGAAGTCCGCCCCGTGCCCGTTCCGACCGAAACGCGGACCTTCCTGGGCTATCACCGCGCCGACGGGACGGTGGGCACACGCAACTACATCGGCATCCTGACCTCGGTGAATTGCTCCGGTTCGGTCGCCCGCTTCATCGCCGAGGCCGTGGAGCGCGAAGGCTGGCTGGCTGACTATCCGAATGTCGATGGCGTGGTGCCGATCGTCCATGGCACTGGCTGCGGCATGTCGGGCAAGGACGAGGGTTATGATACGCTGTTCCGCACCCTCGCCGGTTATGCCCGCAACCCGAACTTCGCGGCGATCCTGCTGGTCGGCCTGGGCTGCGAGGTCATGCAGATCCCCGATCTGGTGGGCCGCGCCCGGATGAAGGAGACGGGAAGCTTCCGCTACATGACGATCCAGCAGACCGGCGGCACGCGGAAAACCATCGAACGCGGCCTTTCGATCCTGCGCGAGATGGCGGAAGAGGCCAACAAGGCCGTCCGCAGTCCCGCGGGCGTGGAGCACTTGATGATCGGCCTGCAATGCGGTGGTTCTGATGGATATTCCGGGATTACCGCCAACCCGGCCCTGGGCTATGCCTCCGACCTTCTTGTCGCCCATGGCGGCACAACGATCCTGTCCGAAACCTCCGAGATCTATGGCGCCGAGCATCTTCTGACCCGCCGCGCCGTCACGCCCGAAGTCGGCCAGAAGATCGTCGAACGCATCCGCTGGTGGGAGGACTACACCTCGCGCAACGGTGGAGAAATGGACAACAACCCCTCTCCAGGAAACAAGAAAGGCGGATTGACGACCATTCTTGAGAAGTCCCTTGGCGCCGTCGCCAAGGGCGGCGCAGCACCACTGACGCAGGTCTACAAATTCGCCGAGCCGATCACCGAGCATGGCTTCGTCTTCATGGACAGCCCCGGTTATGATCCGACCTCGGTCACCGGCCAGATCGCCTCGGGCGCAAACCTGATCGCGTTTACAACCGGGCGCGGATCCGTTTCAGGCTACAAGCCCACACCCTGCATCAAGCTTGCCACCAATTCCGAAATGTATGCCCGTATGTCCGAAGACATGGACATCAATTGCGGCGACATCATCACAGATGGTGTGAGCATCGAGGCAAAGGGGCAAGAAATATTTGAACTTTTCCTCCGGGTCGCTTCCGGGGAAAAGACGAAATCGGAAGAGCTCGGCTTTGGCGGCGCGGAATTCGTGCCCTGGGCCATGGGCGCGGTGATGTAGGGAGAACGCCGTGAGACTGAAGGGAAAAACCGCCTTTTGCACCGCCTCTGGCGCCGGGATCGGGCTTGCCACCGTCCAGGCCTTCGCGGCGGAAGGCGCGCGGGTGATCGCCACCGACATCTCGGCCGAGGCTCTTCGCCCGCTGAAGGACGACGGCGTTGAAACGCATGTCTTCGACGTGACCGATGCCGCTGCGGTCGCCGCCATGGCGGCGCGGGTCGGCGCCGTCGACATCCTGTTCAACTGCGCGGGCTTCGTTCATAGCGGGACGATCCTCGATTGCGACGACGCCGCATTCGACTTCTCGGTGAACCTCAACACCCGGGCGTTGTATCGCGTCACCAAGGCCTTCCTGCCGGCGATGCTGGAGAACGGCGGCGGGTCGATCATCAACATCGCCTCGGCCGTGTCCTCGCTGATCGCGGCGCCGAACCGCTTCGTCTACGGCGTCACCAAGGCGGCCACGATCGGCCTGACCAAGTCGGTCGCGGCCGATTTCGTCACCCGTGGCATCCGCTGCAACGCGATCTGCCCCGGCACCGTCGACAGCCCGTCGCTGCGCGGCCGCCTCGCCGCGACCGGCGATTACGAAGCGGCACACAAGGCCTTCGTCGCCCGCCAGCCCATGGGCCGGCTGGGTCGGGCAGACGAGATCGCCGCCCTTGCGGTCTACCTGGCAAGCGATGAAAGTGCTTTTGTCACCGGCCAGGCCATCGCCATCGACGGCGGCTGGACCAATACCTGAGGTAAAGCATGAAACTCTTTCGCTATGGCCCTGTCGGGGCCGAGAAACCCGGGATTCTGGATGCCAGAGGCTATCTGCGCGACCTGTCCGCCCATGTACCGGACATTTCCGGCGAGACGCTGACGCCCGAGGGGTTGGCGCGGATCCGGGCCATCAATCCGGAAAGCCTGCCGGTCGTCACTGGCTCACCGCGGCTCGGGCCCTGTGTCGGCCGCGTTGGCAAGTTCATCTGCGTCGGCCTGAACTACGCCGACCACGCCGCCGAGTCGAACCTGCCGGTGCCGCCGGAGCCGGTTCTGTTCATGAAGGCCACCTCGGCTATCTGCGGACCGAATGACGACGTCATCATCCCGCGCAACTCGGTCAAGACCGACTGGGAGGTCGAGCTGGGTGTGGTCATCGGCAAGGGCGGCGTCTACATCGACGAAGCCGATGCGCTTGACCATGTCGCGGGCTACTGCGTCATCAATGACGTCTCCGAACGGGCCTTCCAGATCGAGCGCGCCGGGCAATGGGTCAAGGGCAAGTCCGCCGATACCTTCGGCCCGACCGGCCCGTGGCTGGTAACCGCCGACGAGGTTCCCGATCCGCAGAACCTGAAGATGTGGCTCGAGGTCGACGGGCAGAAATGCCAGGATGGCTCGACCAGGACGATGGTCTACGGCGTGCGCCACCTTGTCCATTACATCAGCCAGTTCATGTCGCTGCAGCCCGGCGACATCATCTCGACCGGGACCCCGCCCGGCGTCGGCATGGGCCGGAAGCCGGAGCCCGTCTATCTGAAGCCGGGACAGGTGATGACCCTCGGCATCGAGGGCCTGGGCGAACAGCGTCAGGTAACACGCGCGGCGGACTGACCCCGTCAGAGGCCCAGGATCCCGGAGGTCCGGGCTGGCAGCAAACCGGGCAAGCCAGGAATTGGCCTGCCCGGTTTCATCATTTCGGATCCCGGGCGGAGGCCCGTCAGGCCTTACTTGACCTGTTCGATCTCACCGATGCGCCAGCTCTTGTCGAAGAACGACGGAAGCGGGCTGTAAAGGCGCAGGATCGTGAACCAGCCCTTGTCGGGGTCGGTCTGGATCCAGTTGCCGCGCGCCACTCCCTCGGGCTGCTTCGGGCCGAACCAGATGGTCGTCGTGCCATCGGCTGCCGCTTCGGCGGCCGGCGACGGGTAGTTCTGGCTTCCGGCACGTGGATAGTTCTGCGGCGTCAGCAGCATCGATCGGGTCTGGTTGTCGTAGAGCGTGAGCGACCAGAAAGCCTCGGCCGGGATCTTCGGCGGCAGCACGACCTTGTAGGTCTTGGCGCCGTCGAAGGGCTTACCGTCGGCATCCGCAAAGCCCATCAGATACTGCGAGCCGACGCCCGGGATCCGCATGATCATGCCCGGCGAGTCGAGCGTATAGCCGTAGTAGAAGGCCGTACGGGAATCGAGCGTCCGCGCCCCGGTCGGCGGCAGCGGCTTGAACATCCCCTCTTCGAAGAGCGGCGGCGGCGTTTCGAAGTTGGCGCCGCCTTCCCACAGCATCGTTCCCCATTGCGAGCCCTCGTAATAGGCCCAGTCCGGATGCTTCAGCGCGTAGTTCCAGTTGAGCGCGCGTCCGGTCGCCTGACCGAAGGCCGCGGCGTCGGTCAGGATCTTCTTCATGCGCGCGTCGGGATTGAACGGCTTGCCGTGGACGATGCCGATCGCGGCAAGCTGGCCGGCGAGCTCGACATCGTAGCTGGTCGCGGGTTCGCTCTGCACGTTCTCGTTGAGCATCTCGAAGAAAGTGTAGTCGCTCGGAGGGATCGTGTTGACCGACAGGCCGCTGCCGTCGATGAACTTCATCTCCGGGATCTTCGGCTCTCCGGCGATCCGCACGGGTCCGTCAAGCGCCTCGGCAATGCTCGTTCCGTAGGAACCCGGCTGGTAGGGATAGACCTTCATCGTCTTCTTGATGTTCTCGACCGCCGGTTCCGGCTTGCCGTCGACGAGATAGGCCCGGGCGGCATAGAGGGCGAGGTTGGTCTTGGAATGGGCGACGAAATAGCCGCCTTCCGGCAGGGGGCCGTCATAGTCGGGCCCGACGATCAGGTACTTGCCGCCAAGGCCACGATCCGGTCCCGGGCCACCGATGTCGATGATCCACGAAAACCACATGTCGTTGATCGTGCCGACCGCGCCCGGAGGCTGCTCGACGACAACCGGGCCTTTGCTCAGGTCGAGGCCGGTCAGGTAGTAGACCGTGTCGGCATTGGCGGTCAGGAACAGCGAATGCGCATCCATGAACTTTTCAAAGATGACGACGTCGCCCGGCATTGCGCCGATGCCTTCAAATCCCTTGACGATCGCAAGGGCCGAGGCGCCGCGGAAGCTGTTGTTATAGACATTGAGCGCCTGGGTGAAATCCAGCATGTCGAAGGTTTTCCGGGCCGTCTCATCCGTCGGCACACCGTCCTTGAAGGCTAGCTCCCCCAGACCTGTCTCGATCCTGGCCGGCGCGCCCAGAGAATCGACGACAGAAGCCGGAACCTCTGCCTGCGCCGCCGCCGCCGACGCGGCCAAAGTCCCTGCCAGGGCCCACGCACCAAGTGCCGGCCGATGGCGTTTCTCAAACGTTACACGTACCAAGATATGCTCCCCTGAATCTGGTGCGCGGCGATCCTAGCGTTGAGGCCGCCGCTTGCATATCTGCATCTCGAATGGAGAATTGCCGCGCCCCGGTCACGCTGACCAGTCGGGGATGCAATCGGTAAACGGACAATCTGCACCTGTTCCGGTTTTCCCTTGCCCGAGAGCCGGCATCGGCCAAGAATGCCTCGGACAGCAACAAAATCGCGGCTGGCGGATGTTCCGGGTCCGGACTGACAGATGAATGGCACGGCCAACTGGCAGACACAGCGGAGGCCAAAGGCCGTGATACTTGCAGATTTCCGCCTCTTCGCCAAAGCCCGGCCGTGGCGGTGGCCGCTGTCCTGCCCCGAAATGGAATGAGCACGCGATCCGCCATCGTGACGGGAGGTTGGGCAACCTCGATCCTCGCCCTTGTTGCCGTGGCTTTTGTCGGGGCGGCCCGAGCTGATGAAGCCGCGTCGCCGGGAACCTACACGAACCCGCTTCCGGTCGTCAGCGCCGGACTGGGGGCCGTCGAGAACTGTTCGGACCCGGATGTCCTGCAGGGGCCGGATGGCGATCCTTCCTGGTACCTCTACTGCACCGGAGGGCCGCTCCGCGCCGATGAAGTCGCCCGGGGCGGCGGGCGGCGCTGGCATGGGACCCTGGGGTGGCACCAGATCCCGATGTTCCGCTCTGACGATCTGGTCCATTGGCGCTATGCGGGCGACGCCTTCGACGACGATCCAGCAACGGCGGCCGCCCCGCTGCCGCCCTCGCTCGCGCCGGGGGCGGACCTCTGGGCGCCCGAGGTCGAGCGGATCGGCGACCGCTTCTACCTGTTCAACACGATGACGGCGACGGTCGAGGATCAGGGCAGCAGGCAGGACTGCAGGCCGGGCTCGTCGATCGGCTATGCAGTCAGTGACACCCCCCTGGGGCCGTGGAAGGCAGCGGATGCCCCCCTCGTCCCCCCTCGCAGACCCGGCGGCAACTGCAAGACCAGTTTCTGGACGATTGATCCCGAAGTCTTCTCCGACACGGCGGGCCGGTATCACATCTTCTACGGCGGCGCTTCGGGCGGGATCGAAAGCCGGGACCTTGTGGTGGGAGAGGACGGCGCCCTGACCGCTCCGGCTGAAAGCGCTGTCCCGATCACCATCGGCAACCGCTGGAGCTTCGAGGGAGCCGAGGTCGTGCATACCGATGACTTCTACTACCTATTCGCCTCGGCGACCAATTGCTGCAACGGACCGCAGACCGGATACAGCGTGGTCGTCGGCCGCTCGACAAACCCGACGGGACCGTTCATCGACCGGCAGGGCGCATCGCTGCTGGACGAAACCGTCGGGGGAACTCCCGTTCTGGTGCAGAACGGCAACCGCTGGATCGGCCCAGGCCACAACGCGGTCTTTCGGGACCGGGCCGGCAACTGGTGGACGATGTATCACGCGGTTGACGAGGCCGATCCCTACTTTGCCGGGATGGTTGGCTTTACGAAGCGTGCGCTGATGCTGGACGCGCTCGACTGGAGAAAGGGCTGGCCGGTGGTGAACCAGGGCGCCGGCCCCTCGGACGGGCCGGAAACCGCGCCTGCCGCGCGCCCGGACCAACTTTCCCTTCGTGCCCGCATTCCCGTTCCCGTCGCAGAGCCTCAGCCCGGCGCGATCCTTTCGCCCCTGTCGGACGCGTTCGACTTCGCCACCCTCCCGGCGAGTTGGTCGGCTTCGGGCGATGCTGGAGAAGGCAGAATGTCGCTGAAGGACGGTGTGCTTGTGCTCGGCACGCAGGGTGGAAAGGTTGGAACGGCGGCAGATGCAGTGCCGGTTCTGGCCGGGACGCTGCCTGCGGGCGATGTCCTTGTCGAGACGCGCCTTCGCGTCATCTCGCGCGGCCCGGAATGTTGCCCACACGGGCTTGAGGCCGGGATCGCGATCCTTGGGGACGGCGGCAACTTCATCAAGCTCGTGGTCACGCGGGTGAAAACCACCTGGCAGACCGAATTCGCGCGCGGGGTCTCGCCCGTACCCCCGAAATACCCGAGCTATGGCAACAGCGTCGCCGGGCCGCCGGGCCTGGACTGGACCTGGCTTCGCATCGCGGTGCAGCGGCGCGGTCCCGAAACGCTCTTCACCGCGTTCACGAGCCGCGACGGGCAGACCTGGGATCGTGGTGCAACATGGACGCATCGGCTGGGCGACGACGCCCGGATCGGACTGGTGGCAACGGGAGGCACGGGCTTCGCAGCCGAGTTCGACTACCTGCGCGTTTCAGGGATCGCAGACTGAAAATTGGCAAGGACAGAAACGATCTGCGGCGGCACCAAGGGAAGGATCGCGTTCGGCAGCGACGCAAACCGCATCCCCAAACTGGCGCGCATTGAACTGCAAGGGCGCGGACCGGGCGAAGGGTCTGCCGGTGGCAGTCCTTTTCTGCTATGGTCTGCCATCAGGGCCCTGACTGCGAGTGACCCCGCCGCCGCGAGGTGACCAAGACATGACAGCCAAACATTCGCCTCCCGCAGCGTTGGCCGAAGTGGCCGACGGGCGCTGGTATTCCTGCATGACGCCCGAGTTGGGGGCCCTGCGCGATGCCGCGCGGCACGCGTGCTGGCGGCACGCCACCATGGACCCTGCCGAACGTGGCCGCTGCGCCCCAGAGCTCGCGGCACTTTTCGCCACATTCGGTGAGGGCACTTTCCTCGAGGCCCCCTTCCACACCGCCTATGGCCGGAACCTCTCGCTTGGCGACCACGTCTACATCAATGCCGGCTGCGTCATCCTCGACTCGGCGCCCGTCAGCATCGGGCGGCGGACGATGCTCGGACCGGCAGTGCACATCTATTGCGCCGACCATGCCCATGGGCTCGACGATCGTCGCCGCGGCCTGGAGCGAGCCTTGCCGGTCAGCATCGGCGAGGATGTCTGGATCGGTGGCGGTGCGATCCTTCTGCCGGGTGTAACGGTCGGCGACGGAGCGATCATCGGCGCCGGCGCCGTGGTCACGCGCCATGTGGCCGCGGGTGCGCGCGTCGTGGGCAATCCCGCACGGCCGATCTGACCTGCCCTGTTGGATCTGCGACGGTCAAGCAGCGGACGCAGACGCCGATCTTTTCCCAATGAGCGCAAGATTGGCGCACCCGACACGATTCGAACGTGTGGCCTTTGCCTTCGGAGGGCAACGCTCTATCCAGCTGAGCTACGGGTGCGTGCGACGTGGCTATAGGCCAGAACGACGCCCGCCGCAACCCGGATTACGGCAGGCTCGTCGCCAGGACGCGGCCCTCGTAGGGTGCCCCGGATTCGTTGTCGACGGCCATCACATACATTGTCTTGCCATCGGCTGAGAAGGTCATGTTCGGCGTGCCCTGGCTCTCGAAGACATGGCGTGTCACGACCTTGCTGCCATCGGGCGCAACTTCAAGAACGGCTGCAACCGAATTGAGACCGATGAAGAAATTCCCGTTCGGCCCGACCTTGATCCCATCCGGAAAGACCCCCGGATCCTCGCCCAATTGGTAGAGGTGCACGAAGCTCTTGCGGTCCGACAATGTGCCGTCTGCACCCACCGCAAAGCTCGTCACCGTGCCGGCATAGCTTTCGTTCACGTAAAGCCGCCCATCCGCGCCGATCACGATGCCATTGGCGTAGTTGAGATCATTGGCGACCTTGGAAATCGCCCCATCCGCGGTGATGTGCACGATCCGCCCCACAACGGGACCCGGCGTCCACGGGCCGGACAGGGTGAAATACGCCCCGCCCTTGCCGTCCGGCGTTCCGTCATTGGGACCCAACAGCGGCTGGCCGTCGGGCGTCTTGTCGTAACTCGCGATGGTCTCGCCGTCCTTGCTGATCACCTCGAGCTTGCCGCTGTCATAGCAGGTGATGCCGAAATTCGCTCCCATCGGGACAACAGCAGACGGGCCGCAACCGTCCTCTTTCCAGAAATCCGTCTTGGTCGTGCCATCCCAGACCGAGGCGACATTGCCGGAATACTGGGCGTAGTAGAGCTTGCCGTCCTGCAACACCGGGCCCTCGGGAAAAAGGGCCTTGGCATCGATGACCGTCACATCTTCGGCCATCGCAGGTCCGGCGAGCAATGTGGCAAGCACGATCGAATGGGTATAGCGCATTCTGTCCTCCCTGCTTTCAGGGATGGGACGGCCGCGCGCCGATTCGGGCAATCGTTTTTCCGCCAGACCGAGGACGCTTTCCGCCCAGTCGTCCTCTCAGCCGAACAAGTCGTGGCAGAGTTCGAGCGCCGAAACGAGGGCGTCGACCTCTTCCGTAGTGTTGTACAGGCCGAAGGAGGCGCGGCAGGTGGCGGTGACGCCCAGGCTCTGCAACAGCGGCATGGCGCAATGCGTGCCGGCGCGGACGGCGATGCCGCGCTTGTCGAGCACGGTCGAGATGTCATGGGCATGGGCCGCGCCCTGCAGCGTGAAGGAGAAGATCGCGCCTTTCCCCTCGGACTGGCCCTGGACGTTTAGCCAGTTGAGCCCGGACAGTCTCTTGCGCGCGTAATCGCGCAGATCCCGTTCATGGGCCGCAACATTCTCCATGCCAAGCTCAGTCAGATAATCCAGCGCCACGCCAAGACCGATCTGCTGGACGATGCCGGGTGTGCCGGCCTCGAACTTCATCGGCGGATCGGCCCAGGTGACCATGTCGCGGGTGACCTCGCGGATCATGTCGCCGCCGCCGAGGAAGGGGCGCATCTCGGCCTGACGCTCGGCGCGGATATAGATCGCGCCGGATCCGCTCGGACCATAAAGTTTGTGGCCGGTAATCGCATAGAAATCGCAACCGATCGCCTGGACATCGACCGGCATGTGCACCGCCGCCTGGCTGCCGTCGACCAGCACAGGCACGCCCTTCTCGCGCGCGCCCCGGCAGATCGCCTCGACATCGACCTTGGTGCCGAGCACGTTCGACATATGGGTGACGGCGACGAGTTTCGTCCGCGGCCCGATCGCGTCGACCACCGCCTGCGGGTCAAGATCGCCCTTCGCATCCACCTCGACCCATTTCAGCACCACGCCCTGCCGTTCGCGCAGGAAGTGCCAGGGTACGATGTTGGCGTGATGCTCCATGATCGACAGCACGATCTCGTCGCCCGGCCGAAGACGCGGGGCGGCCCAGGCATAGGAGACGAGGTTGATGCCCTCGGTCGTGCCGGTGGTGAAGACGATCTCCTCTTCAGAGCCGGCATTCAGAAACCTGGCGACCTTGCCGCGAACCGCCTCGTACTTCTCGGTCGCAAGATTGGAAAGGAAGTGCAAACCACGGTGCACATTGGCATATTCCATCGAATAGGCCTGCGTGACCGCGTCTATCACCACCTGAGGCTTTTGCGCCGAGGCGCCGTTGTCGAGATAGACCAGCGGCTTGCCGTTCACCTGCCGCGACAGGATCGGGAAGTCTTTGCGGATGGTCTGGACGTCGTACATGGTCAAAGCCCCATCTCCGGGCCGAGCCCCAATGTCAAAAGGATGACGGACAGAACGAAGGCGATGGCGAAGAAGACCAGAACAAGCCCGCCCAACACCGCCAGCCGCGAGGTGAAGCCATGCAATTCCATCGTGAAACTGGAGAGCAGCCAAAAGAAGATCACGACGATCGCAAGGCTCGCAAGGTCACCCAGAAGCGGGACAAGGAGATAGGCGACGATCTGCAGCACCTGCACGCCCAGCATCACTGCTTGCAGCCAGCAGAACAGGATCAGGGCATCGGCAAAGCTGCTGCGCCTGCCCCGGACCTGGCCCATCACGAAAATCCCGATCGCACCCGACACGATGATGAAGCCCTGCAGGACTGCCGTGAACAGCGGCGCACCGGCAATGGTCGTCACCGGGTCGGCGGCCTCCGGCGGAATGAGCCAAAGCGCCAGATGGAAGAGCACCGCCGAAACGGCCGATACGACCGCGACTGCCATCCAACGCGCGCCGAGAGGCAGGTTCAGCGCCAGGATCCGCCGCGCGCCCAGGCGGGGATTGGACAGCGTGAGCTGGGCCTCGCTCCAGATATCGCCCAGGGACCAGAACATCAGCCGCGCTCCGCCTCGATCAGGCCCATGCCCCATTGCAACAGGAAAACCAGCCCGACAATCGCTCCGACCAGGGTCAGGGCCGGGCCGTGACCGATGAAACCTGCCACCAGCCCCTGCAGAAGCATCAGCGGACTGACCGATAGAAGCGCCCAGAACAGCGCCATCCGCGCCCCGAGCCAGTCTCCCTTGCCGCCTAGCGCGCGGGCGACGAGGTGGCTCAAGGCGGCAAGACCGTAGGCCAGCGGCGGCAGCAGGAACACCGCCCCCATCATCGCCCCACCCAGTCGCGCATCGAGCGGGATCGAGGGATCGAGATGCGCCGCCCGGGCAAGGCCCGGCCATTGCGACACGAAGATCAGCCCGCAGGCCATCATCAGGACCGCCAGCGCATCCGCCTCGCGCGCAGTGTCGAGGCGACGCCGCAGTACCGCGCGCGGTGTGCGCCAGCTTTGCACGATATCGGTGGCGATCGCCATTCGGGGGGTCAGTCCTCGTGCCGCGCCAGCCAGTTTTCTAGGCGCTGGCGAATGTCCTCGCCAATCGCCGCATCTTCGATCTCGGAGATCGCTTCGGCAAGGAAAGCCAGCACCAACAACGACTGGGCAGTCCGCAGGGGGACGCCGCGCGAACGGAGATAGAACAACGCCGTCTCGTCGATGGCTCCGCTGGTCGAACCATGCGAGCATTTCACGTCGTCGGCGTAGATCTCCAGTTCCGGCTTGGCCAGGAACTGGCTGGTCTCGTCGAGAAGGAGCGACTGGCTGATCTGGTAGCCGTCGGTCTTCTGCGCGCCCTGTTTCACCAGGATTTTGCCCTGGAAGACGCCCACCGCGCCGTGCTTCAACACCTTCTTGAACACCTGCCGGCTTTCGCACCGCTCGGCGGCATGGGTAATGAACACCGTGTCGTCATGGTGGAAGGCGCCATCGCCCATCGCGGCACCTGCGACATGGGCCAAGCTGTCGTCGCCGGTCAGCTCCACCACCACCTCGTTGCGGGTCAGAACCCCGTTGGCGGTCAGGGTGAAGGACTTGAACAGGCTCTCGGCGCCGACGCGGACAAAGACATGTGTCGCCGCCCGGCGTTCATGGTCGCGGCCCTGCACGCGCACATGGTGGAAACGGGCGCTGTCGGCAACCTCGACCTCCATCGCCGTGGTGAAGCGTGCTGCACCCGGACCGCTCTCCAGGAGCGTCAGCTCCGCGCCGGGATCGAGGCGGATGCAATGATGCAGGATCGCGTCCGAGCTTTCGTCGGCATGGCGATAGATCAGCGCGACCGGCCTCGCCGCCTTGCCGGTGACCCGGATCAGCAGGCCATCGGTGGCAAAGGCCGTGGCCAGCGCCGCGAGCGGCCGCTGCACCGGGGTCTGGCCGCGCGCCTCGAGCACGCCGTAAAGGTCGCGCGCCCAATGCAGGTCAGGCGCCTGCGCCAACCGGGTGATCTCCACCCCCGCAAACGCAGGATCATCCGAAGCGGCAGCATCGAAGACGCCGTCCACGAAGACAAGGTTCACCCGTTCAATCGCGTCATAGGCCGGCGGTTCATCGCCCGCGTCGAACAGGGCAGCCTGCGGCGCCTCCGGCCGGATCAGGTCGGCGGGATCGGTGTAGCGCCAGTATTCATCGCGCTTGCCCGGCAGCCCCATCGCCGACAGCCGCGCCAGCGCCTCGGCCCGTGCCGCGCCCAGCCAGCCTTCGCGAGGAAGGGACAGCCCGGCGATCCGGGCCGCCAGCGCGTCGGCTTTCGCCTGCGGCACCGCCATCAGAGCGCCTCCGCCAGGATATCGGCATAGCCGTTCTTCTCGACCTCCAGCGCCAGTTCCGGCCCGCCGGTCTTCACGATGCGCCCATCGGCCATGATATGCACGACGTCAGGTGCGATATGGTCCAGAAGTCGTTGATAATGCGTGATGACCAGGAATGCCCGGCCTTCGTCGCGCAGCGCGTTCACACCGTCCGACACCAGCTTCATCGCATCGACGTCCAGACCCGAATCCGTCTCGTCGAGAATGCACATCTTCGGTTCCAGCATGGCCATCTGCAGGATCTCGTTGCGCTTCTTCTCCCCGCCCGAGAAGCCGACATTGACCGGGCGCTTCAGCATCTCGGCGTCGATCTTCAGCCGCTTGGCCTTTTCGCGCACGACCTTCAGGAAATCGCCCGCGCTCATCTCTTCTTCGCCGCGCGCCTTGCGCTGCGCGTTCACCGCCGTGCGCAGGAAGGTCATGTTGCCGACGCCTGGGATCTCGACCGGGTACTGGAAGGCCAGGAACAGGCCTGCCGCCGCACGCTCTTCCGGCTCGATCTCAAGCAAGTCCAGACCGTCGAGCGTGGCCGACCCTTCCGTCACCGCATAGCCCTCGCGGCCCGCCAGAACATAGGACAGTGTCGATTTCCCCGACCCGTTCGGCCCCATGATCGCATGGACCTTGCCGGCCTCGACCGTCAGGTTGACACCCTTGAGGATCGGCTTGTCTTCTTCCTCAAGTTTGACGTGCAGGTTCTTGATCTCAAGCATCTTTCTTCCCATCCGATACCGGCGCGGGGCCTTTGGCCGCCTGCGCTCGAAATTCCTCAGCCGACCGAGCCTTCCAGGCTGATCGCCACCAGCGCCTGCGCTTCCATGGCAAACTCCATCGGCAGCGTCTGGAGCACGTCCTTGACGAAGCCGTTGACCACCAGCGCCACCGCCTGTTCCTCGTCCATGCCGCGCGAGCGGCAGTAGAACAGCTGATCCTCGTCCACCTTCGAGGTCGTCGCCTCATGCTCGCAGCGCGAGGAGTTGTTCTTGACCTCGATATAGGGGACCGTATGCGCCCCGCATTTGTCGCCGATCAGCAGGCTGTCGCACTGGGTGTAGTTGCGGCTGCCCGTCGCGCGCGGATGCATCGAGACCAGCCCGCGATAGGTGTTCTGCGCCCGGCCCGCGCTGATCCCCTTGGAGACGATGCGCGACTTGGTGTTGCGGCCCAGGTGGACCATCTTCGTGCCGGTATCGGCCTGCTGGGCGTTGTTGGCGATGGCGATCGAGTAGAATTCGCCTTGGGCTTCCTCGCCGCGCAGGATGCAGGAGGGATATTTCCAGGTGATCGCCGACCCCGTCTCGACCTGCGTCCACATCACCTTCGACCGTGCGCCCCGGCAATCGGCGCGCTTGGTGACGAAGTTGTAGATCCCGCCCTTGCCCTCGGCATCGCCCGGATACCAGTTCTGGACGGTCGAATACTTCACCTCGGCATCGTCCAGCACGACGATCTCGACCACCGCCGCATGCAGCTGGTGGGTGTCGCGCTTGGGCGCCGTGCAGCCCTCGAGGTAGCTGACGTAAGACCCCTTGTCTGCGATGATGAGCGTCCGTTCGAACTGCCCGGTATTTTCGGCGTTGATGCGGAAATAGGTCGACAGCTCCATCGGGCAGCGCACGCCCCTGGGGATGTAGACGAAAGACCCGTCCGAGAAGACCGCCGAATTGAGCGTCGCAAAGAAGTTGTCCGACTGCGGCACGACCGAGCCAAGATACTTCTTCACGAGGTCCGGATATTCCCGGATCGCCTCGGAAATGGCGCAGAAGATCACGCCGGCCTTCTTCAGTTCCTCCTTGAAGGTGGTGCCGACCGAAACCGAGTCGAACACCGCATCCACAGCGACCTTGCGCGTCTCGGTCCCCTCGACGCCGGCAAGAATCATCTGCTCTTTCAGCGGAATACCAAGCTTTTCGTAGGTGGCCAGCAGCTTCGGATCGACCTCGTCGAGGCTCTTCGGCTTCACCGCCATGCTCTTCGGCTTGGCGTAGTAATACTGGTCCTGATAGTCGATCACGGGATAGTGGAGCATCGCCCAACGCGGCTCTTCCATCTGCACCCACCGGCGATAGGCGGCCAGACGCCAGTCGAGCATCCAGTCCGGCTCGCCATTCTTCTCGCTGATGAGGCGAACGATGTCCTCGTTCAGCCCCTTGGGCGCGTATTCTGTCTCGATCTCGGTGTCCCAGCCATACTTGTAGGTCCCGGACATCGCCTTGACGGTTTCGATCGTCTCGCGATCGACGCCTTCCCTCAGGTCGGCCTGCACTTCGGTCTCGAGCGCGCCCATGCCGCGATCCTTTCCGTCTTTCCGGCCCGCAGCGGGGCCTCATTCATCCTTACGACGCGCGCCGCGCCGCGAACCGCCGGTGAGCCGCCCGCCAGGTCTCGGCAAAGCGCATCACCTCGTCTTCCGTCACCGTAGGGCCAAGGGAGACGCGCAGCGCCGAGGAAGCCTCGGTCTCGTCAAATCCCATCGCCCGCAGCACCCGGCTGGCGCGGACCTTCCCCGAGGAACAGGCCGAACCGGCGGAAACCGCAAATCCGGCGAGGTCCATCTGCATCACCTGCGTCTCGCCCTTCCAGCCGGGCGTGACGATGCAAAGCGTATTGGGCAAGCGCCGCGCGCCTTTTCCGACTGAAATAGTCCCAAATTCCGGAGCCGACAATGCGTCATCTAGAATATTTCTAAATTGCTCGACCGGCTCCCAGGCCCCGTCAGCCAGATCCCGCGCCGCCGCCTCAGCCGCGGCACCGAAACCCGCGATGCCGATCAGGTTCTCCGTCCCCGCACGCCGCCCCATCTCCTGCCCGCCGCCTTTCAGCTGCGAGGCCACATCAAGGCCGCGACGGATCACCAGGGCGCCGACGCCCTTCGGGCCGCCCAGCTTGTGCGCAGACACGAATCCCATCGCGCAGCCCAGCCAGTTGAAGGCAAACGGGATCTTGCCGAAGGCCTGCGTCAGGTCGCTGACGGCAATCCCCTCGGGCGGGTCCTGGATGACCCCGGTTTCCGAATTGGCCAGTTGCAGCGCCGTTCCCGCCGGGGCGATCACCTCGACCCGGCCCTCCCGGTTCACCGCCAGACGCGGATCGCACCAGGCACTGACCGCCTCATGCTCGACATCGGCGCAGACAAGGCCGCGCCCGGCACAGGCCAGCGCCGCCGCCTCGGTCGCCCCGGACACAAAGACGATATCCGCCCCCTCGGCGCCAAGCGCCGCTGCCACCTGCGCCCGCGCCCGCTCCATCAGCCCCTTGGCCTCGCGGCCCTCGGCATGCACGGAAGAAGGATTGCCCACCACATCCATCGCCGCAACCATTGCCGCCCGCGCCTCGGGGCGCAGCGGCGTCGTCGCGTTCCAGTCGAGATAGACGCGGGGTGCCATCGCCTTGCCCTGCTCCTTCTTCTGTTCCCAAATATCCTCGGGGGTGAATTGGCCGTCAGGCCAAGAGGGGGCAGACAGCCCCCTCCCTTACTCGTCCACCACCGCGAACAGCGCCGGCACGGCCGGGCAGGGTTTCATGCCGTTGCCGATCACGTCTGCCAGTGTAGTCTGATGCAGGAACACATAGACATGGGCCGAGAGCCCCTCCCACAGCCGGTTGGTCATCGACTGGGCCCGTGTGCCGGACACCCCGCCGGTGGCCC
Organism: Rhodobacter sp.; assembly: GCA_041905595.1. Taxonomy (GTDB): domain Bacteria; phylum Pseudomonadota; class Alphaproteobacteria; order Rhodobacterales; family Rhodobacteraceae; genus Aliitabrizicola. The sequence goes on along the minus strand of JAYRKT010000003.1, from coordinate 28,074 downwards.
CTGCCCCGGTATGGAGCGCGCTGACCGTTTCATCCACGGCCTCCAGGACTTCGGACACGCGAATGTCCTCGGGAGCGCGGGCGAGCTTGTAGCCGCCGCCCGGGCCCCTCGCCGCCTCGACGAGGCCCGCGCGCCGCAGCTTGACGAAGAGCTGCTCGAGATAGGGAAGCGAGATGTCCTGCCGCTTGGAAATCGCCGCCAGCGACACGAGGTCGTCGGCCCGCGCCAGGGCCAGATCGGCCAGCGCCATCATCGCGTAACGTCCCTTGGTCGAGAGTTTCATTGTCGCGCCCCGCAACGTGATCAATTGACGGACGGGCCAAGGCTGCTTAACTCACCATCGACCCGCTCCGGCCCCGCCGGAATCTGGAATGGTTCTAAATAATCCGAGCGAATTTGTCAACAATTCATCGGATGAGAAAGAGACAGGCGACACGATGCCCGAAGTGATCTTTGCAGGCCCCGAGGGGCGCCTCGAAGGCCGTTACCATCCGCAGAAGGACCGCGACGCACCCATCGCCATCGTGCTGCACCCCCATCCGCAGTTCGGGGGCACCATGAACAATAAGGTCGTCTACAACCTGCATTACGCCTTCTACAACCTTGGCTTCACCGTGCTGCGGTTCAACTTCCGTGGCGTGGGCCGGAGCCAGGGCGAATACGATCAGGGTATTGGCGAGCTCAGCGATGCGGCCTCGGCGCTCGACTACCTGCAGGCGCTGAACCAGAACGCCAAGCATTGCTGGGTCGCCGGATTCTCCTTCGGCGCCTGGATCGGGATGCAGCTCTTGATGCGCCGCCCCGAGATCACCGGCTTCGTGTCGGTCAGCCCGCCGGCCAACATGTACGACTTCTCGTTCCTCGCGCCCTGCCCGTCCTCGGGCCTCATCATCAACGGCACCGCCGACCGGGTGGCGCCGCCCAAGGACACGACCTCGCTCGTCAACAAACTGCACGAGCAGAAGGGAATCAAGATCACCCATTCGCAGATCGAGGGTGCGGATCACTTCTTCAAGGACGAGGAAGCGCATATGAAGCCGATGATCCAGACGGTAAGCGACTACGTGAAGCGCCGCCTGACCGAAGCCACGCGCTGAGGCTCGGACCATGGCACTGATCGACGATCTGGCAGACAGCCTGGCCCAAGACACGATCGAGGCGATGGAGAAGTTCGGCAACGACCGGCTCTATGTCGATGTGAGCCGCGTCCTCGGCGCGTCGTCGACCACGCTGCAGGAAGCTTACCTCACTTCGATTCGCCTGCGCCTTGCCGAACGGCGCGGCAGGAAGTTCCTTGAGGCGGCGATCACCGCGGCCGAAACCGGCGGGGCGGCGCCCGAGGCGCCCAAAGACCTGAGCATCGGGCATTGACCGCGGGCGACGACCGTCTCGCGGCGCAGTTCGCCTTTCTCAACGAAGCCGACCGGCTGAAAACGGTCCTGCGCGCAACCACGCTCGGCGACGGATCCCGCCCCGAAAATTCGGGCGAGCATTCCTGGCATCTGGCGCTTTATGCCATGGTGCTGGCCGATCAGGCCGGGCCGGGGGTGCAGATCGACCGGGTGATCCGGATGCTGCTGCTCCATGACCTTGTCGAGATCGACGTGGGCGACGTGCCGATCCACTCCGCCAATGGCGAGGCTCACGGCTCGGCGGCCGTCGCGGCGGCCGAGGCCGCGGCTGCCGAGCGAATCTTCGGCCTTCTCCCCGCCGACCAGGCGAGCGAATTCCGCGCGCTCTGGCAAGAGTTCGAGGCGGCCGAAAGCCCCGACGCGGTCTTTGCCAAGTCGCTCGACCGCGTGCAGCCGGTGATGCAGAACCTCGTCTCGGGCGGCGGCACCTGGATCACCTACAATGTGACAGCCGAACAGCTCGAGACGCGCGTTGGGGCCAAGGTCGCGCGCGGCGCACCGCGCTTGTGGGACTGGGTCCGCGCCCGGACCCGGAGCTTCTTCGGCAACTGAGCCAGCGGTCCGCGACATTTCGGTATGCCATTGCATACCATACTTCCCAAGCCGGTCGAATTCCGCTATGTGACCCCCAGTCGAATCTCAAACCGCAAGGGGCACCCATGTCGAAGATCAAGGTAGCGAACCCCGTCGTCGAACTCGACGGCGACGAGATGACCCGGATCATCTGGGACTTCATCAAGAAAAAACTGATCCTGCCCTATCTCGACGTGGACCTGAAATACTACGACCTCGGCATCGAGGCGCGTGACGCGACCAACGACCAGATCACCGTCGATGCGGCCAACGCGATCAAGAAATACGGCGTCGGCGTGAAATGCGCGACCATCACCCCGGACGAGGCCCGGGTCGAGGAATTCGGCCTTAAGCAGATGTGGAAATCGCCGAACGGCACGATCCGCAACATCCTCGGCGGCGTGATCTTCCGCCAGCCGATCATCTGCCGGAACGTACCGCGCCTTGTCCCCGGCTGGACCAAGCCGATCGTCGTCGGCCGTCACGCCTTCGGCGACCAGTACCGCGCCACCGATTTCCGCTTCCCCGGCGCCGGCAAGCTGACGATGAAATTCGTCGGCAACGACGGCACCGTGATCGAGAAGGACGTCTATGACGCGCCCTCGTCCGGCGTCTACATGGGCATGTACAACCTTGATGACTCGATCACCGATTTTGCCCGCGCCTCGCTGAACTACGGCCTGAACCTTGGCTGGCCGGTCTACCTGTCGACCAAGAACACCATCCTCAAGGCCTATGACGGCCGCTTCAAGGACATCTTCCAGAAGGTCTATGAGGAAGAATTCGCCGACGCCTTCAAGAAGGCCGGCATCACCTACGAGCACCGCCTGATCGATGACATGGTGGCCTCGGCGCTGAAATGGTCGGGCGGCTATGTCTGGGCCTGCAAGAACTACGACGGCGACGTGCAGTCGGACACCGTCGCGCAGGGCTTCGGCTCGCTTGGCCTGATGACCAGCGTTCTGATGACGCCCGATGGCAAGACGGTCGAGGCGGAAGCGGCCCATGGCACCGTGACCCGCCACTACCGCGAGCACCAGAAGGGCAAGGAGACCTCGACCAACTCCGTTGCCTCGATCTACGCCTGGACCGGCGGCCTGAAGCACCGCGCCAAGCTCGACAACAACGCGCAGCTGCTGCGTTTCGCCGAGACGCTGGAAAAGGTCACGGTCGATGCGGTCGAGGATGGCTGGATGACCAAGGACCTCGCCCTGCTAGTCGGGCCGGACCAGAAATGGCTCTCGACCATGGGCTATCTGGAGAAGGTCGACGAGTATCTGAACAAGGCGCTCAAGGGCTGACGCCTGGCAAAGGATCAAGTGACCGGGCCGGCACGCAGTTGCCGGCCCTTGTCATTTCAGCCGACCGTGTATTCGACCTGCACGAAGCCGTTCGACCAGTGCCGGACCGACGTGAGCGTCAGGCCGATGTCGGGGGAACCGTGCCCCCAAAGCGGCCGCCCCGCTCCGAGCAAAACCGGGATCTGCGTGACGATGAGGCGTCGGACGAGGCCTGCCGCAAGGAACGCCCGGATCACCTGGCCGCCATCGACGTAGACGCGTGTGCAGCCCCTTTCAGCAAGGCGCGCGAGAACGGCCTCTGGGGCATCAGCGGTCGCCTCAACCTTCCCCGCGAGCGCCTCGGGAACCGAAACCGCGGCGGGGGTCTTGCTCATCACCACGACCGGCACCGGATAGCGCCATTCGGGAAAAGACAACACCTTTTCATAGGATTGGCGCCCCATGACAAGCGCGCCAACGCCGTCCATGAAGGCCGCGTAGCCGAAATCCTCACCCGGCGGAACCGGCCGGTCGACCAGCCATTCGATCCCGCCGTCCGGTCGAGCGATGTAGCCGTCCAGGCTGGTGGCAATGAAGACTTCTGCCGAGGGCAAGCTTCGGGTCATTCCGTCCTCCGGTTCTTTTGCGCGGACCGCCGTGTCTAACTGCCGAGACGTGCCGAGTCAAGAACGAAGCCGGAACAAAGCGCCCGAAAGGTCAGCATTATTGACTTACATTGGAGGCCATGTTATCCCCGTGTCTCGATATCCCGGAGACTAGCCATGACCGACCCGCGCCACCACACGCTGATGGAAGACATTCAAGGTATCGCCTTCGGCGTCTGCGTCGGCGCCGTCGGCCTGCAGATCATGACCCATATGGGCTTCGTCTCGGGCCAGACGACCGGGGTCGCGGCGCTGATCTCCTATGCGACCGGCTTGTCCTTCCCGCTGGTCTATTTCACCATCAGCCTGCCCTTCCTCTGGCTCGGCTATGTGCGGATGGGCGCGCGCTTTGCGCTGAAGACCGCGATCTCGGTCGGGCTGCTGACGCTTGCCACCGCGATCCTGCCGCGCTGGATCGAGTTCGGCCATATCGAGCCCGCCTTTGCGGCGATGCTGTTCGGCACGCTCTTCGGCTTCTCGGCGCTGTCGGTTGTCCGCCATGGCGGCAGCTTCGGCGGCCTGTCGATCCTGGGGCTGATGCTGCAGGACAAGACCGGATTTCCGGCCGGGTATTTCCAGCTAGTGGTCGACGTGGCGATCTTCGCCGTGGCGGCCGTGATGATCGACCCGGTCCTGCTCGTCTACAGCTTCATCGGCGCCGCGGTGTTCAACCTGTTCCTGGCGATCAACCACCGCCGCGACCGCTATGTCGCTGCCTGAACACGATCCCGTCCGCCACGGGCCGCTGGACGATGCGCAGGGCCTGCTGACCGGCACAATCCTTTGCGCGCTCGCGCTCCAGTTCCTGCGCAACGCCGGCTTCATCACCGGGCAGACGGCGGGGCTGGCGCTGGTGATCTCCTACACCACAGGCATCGCCTTCGGCTGGGTGTTCTTCGTCATCAACCTGCCCTTCTACTGGCTCGGATATCGCCGGATCGGCCTAGCCTTCACGGTCAAGAGCTTCCTTTCGGTCGGCTTGCTGTCGCTCTTCTCGGCGCTGTTGCCGCGCTATCTCTCGTTCGGATCGGTCGATCCGCTTCTGGCCGGCATCCTCTTCGGCGTCCTGTCCGGCGTGGGTCTGTTGATCCTCTTCCGCCACGGTTCGAGTCTGGGCGGCATCGGCATCGTCGCGCTGATGGTGCAGGACCGCACCGGCTTCCGCGCCGGTTGGTTGCAGATGGGCTTCGACGCCGCGCTGTTCCTCGCAGCGGCGACGATCCTGCCGCTGGACCGAGTGCTCTGGTCGCTGCCGGGAGTGATCGTCCTGAACCTTGTCATCGCCATCAACCACCGCCGCGACCGCTACATCGCCACCTGACGCAGCGATCCTTCTGCAATCGCGAAATCTTCCGCTGGCCTTTCCGGCTTGGCTGAGGTATCGCCCGCCCAACCTTCCGATCTGAAAGAGACCCTCCCGATGGAGCTTCGCAACATCGCCATCATCGCGCATGTCGACCATGGCAAGACCACCCTCGTCGACGAGCTGCTGAAGCAGTCCGGTTCCTTCCGCGAGAACCAGTCGGTGACCGAACGCGCGATGGATAGCAATGACATCGAGCGCGAGCGCGGGATCACCATCCTGGCCAAGTGCACCAGCGTCGAGCATGGCAACACCCGCATCAACATCGTCGACACGCCCGGCCACGCCGATTTCGGCGGCGAGGTCGAGCGGATCCTGAACATGGTCGATGGCGTGGTCCTGCTGGTCGATGCCGCCGAAGGCCCGATGCCGCAGACGAAATTCGTGACCTCGAAGGCGCTGGCGCTTGGCCTGCGCCCGATCGTGGTGCTGAACAAGGTCGACAAGCCGGATGCGGAACCCGACCGCGCCCTGAACGAGGTGTTCGACCTGTTCGCAAACCTCGGAGCCACCGACGAACAGCTTGACTTCCCGCATCTTTATGCGAGCGGTCGTTCGGGTTGGGCCGACGAAAGCCTCGACGGTCCCCGCAAGAACCTCGACGCGCTGTTCGACCTGATCGTGCGCCACGTCCCGGCGCCGAAGCAGCTTGCGCATCAGAGCGAACCCTTCCGGATGCTGGCGACCACGCTCTCGGCCGACCCCTTCATCGGACGCATCCTGACGGGGCGCGTCGAAAGCGGTACGCTGACCGTCGGTACGACGCTCAAGGCGCTGTCGCGCACCGGCGAGCGGATCGAGCAGTTCCGCGTCACCAAGATCCTCGCCTTCCGCGGCCTGAACCAGACCGCCATCGACGAGGCGGTTGCGGGCGACATCGTCACCCTCGCGGGCATGACCAAGGCGACCGTGGCCGACACGCTCTGCGCGCTTGAGGTCGACACCGCCCTTCCCGCTCAGCCGATCGACCCGCCGACCATCACCGTGACCTTCGGGATCAATGACAGCCCGCTCGCCGGTCGCGACGGCAACAAGGTCCAGTCGCGCGTCATCCGCGAACGTCTGATGAAGGAAGCCGAGACCAACGTCGCGATCAAGGTCGCCGACACGCCCGGCGGTGAGGCCTTCGAGGTGTCCGGTCGCGGCGAATTGCAGATGGGCGTCCTGATCGAGAACATGCGCCGCGAGGGCTTTGAACTCAGCATCTCGCGCCCGCGCGTGATCTTCAAGGAAGAGGACGGCCAGCGGCTGGAGCCGATCGAGGAAGTCATCATCGACGTGGATGATGAATACTCCGGCGCGGTCATCGACAAGCTGACCGGCGAACGCAAGGGCGATCTGGTCGAGATGAAGCCGGCCGGCGTCGGCAAGACCCGGATCGTTGCCCATGTCCCGTCGCGCGGGCTGATCGGCTATCAGGGCCAGTTCCTGACCGACACGCGCGGCACGGGCGTGCTGAACCGCATCTTCCACGACTGGGCACCGCACAAGGGCCCGATCCAGGGACGCCGCCAGGGCGTGCTGATCTCGATGGAGAACGGCACCTCGGTCGCCTATGCGCTGTGGAACCTCGAGGAGCGCGGCAAGCTGTTCATCGGTGCGCAGGAAGCGGTCTATGAGGGGATGATCATCGGCGAGCATTCCCGCGACAACGACCTCGAAGTGAACCCGCTGAAGGGCAAGAAGCTGACCAACGTCCGCGCCTCGGGCACTGACGAGGCCGTGCGCCTGACCACGCCGGTCCGCATGAGCCTCGAGGAGTCGATCGCCTATATCGACGACGACGAACTGGTCGAGGTCACGCCCAAGATCGTGCGGCTGCGCAAGCGTTGGCTGGACTCCAACGAACGCAAGCGGCAGAGCCGGGCGGCGGGGTAAGGACGAAGGCGCAAGGCCGGCCGGATCAGCTTTCGCGCCTGAGTTCCATCGCCAGGCGGATCGCGTCCTCCAAATGGGTGCGATCCGCATCGTTTTCATAACGATAGCCCAGCTTTGCGTTTCCGATATGATCCCAATCAGGATCTTCTCGGGCGATTGTGTCGAGCTGGCCAATGGCCTCCGCGTGCCTTCCCGCCTTGGCCAACATCCCGGCCAGAAAGGTGCGTCGACGGTTCGACAGGTTTGTACTTCCAAGGAACGCATCTGCCGCCTCGGAATATCGACCAAGCATGAACAAGACCTCTCCCCGCATGTGCGCGTCATAGCTGACCCGCATGGGGCAAAGGTCCAACACCTGATCCTGCAGCGCCAGCGCCTCGAGCGGCCGTCCGCGACAGATCGACACGACGACATGGTCCATCAGGCAGTCGACGCTGGAAGGATTGAGTGAAAGGCCGACCGCGACATTTGCCGTGGCCCCAGAGTAATCCCCGCTCAACGCCTTGATGTAGCCCAGCCCTGTATGGGTCCGGCCGTCATAGGGCGCCAGCGCGACACCCCGCTTCGCCCGCTCGGCGGCGCGCAGCATGACGTCGGACGGGGCAAGTGAATAGTCGTTCAAGGCCAGTTCCGCCCAGGCGAGATGAGTCCAGGCCAGGCCAAACTCCGGGTCAGCAGCGACTGCGGCCTCATAGTGGGCGAGCGAATGCCGGGCGAGTTCCGGGTCATCGCTGCTCCAAAGCGCCTGACCGCGGGCGAAGTGGTCGTAGGCGGTCAGACTTTCCGTTGCGCGTGTCAGCGCGCGGGCATGTCCCTCGGTCTCGATCCCCGAGACCAAGTGAGCCAGCACACGTGGCACGATCCCGGACTGGGCATCGAGGATCGCATCGCCCTGACAGTCGAACGTCTCGCTCCACACGAGCGCCTCGGATTCGGATCGGATCAGCGTAAGGCGCAGCTGGAAACCATCCTGACCGGCCAATGCCGTACCGTCGATCAGATAGTCGGCCCCGAGCCGTGCGGCGATTTCGGCGGGGTCGTCAAATTCCTTGGCAGCCCGCCGCGCCGAGGCAGATGAAATCACGCGCAAGGTGCGATAGCGGGCGAGGCCTGCCGCGATTTCCTCGCCCAGCATCTCAAGTCGGGGCAAAAGGTCGTCGCGCTCCGGGCGCAGGCGGAACGGCAGCACGGCGAGGCGCGGCAAAGGCGTCCCGCCTCCCGGTCTAGCGGCCGGCGGAGAGACGGTTGTGTCCAGCAGGTAGCCCCGCCCCCGGATGGTCTGAAGACGCCGACCGGTTTCGTCCTTCAACGCAGTCCTCACATCGCGGATGGCCTGGGTCAGCGAATCCTCGGTAACGAAAACATCCGGCCAAACGGCGTCCAGCAGATCGGATTTCGTCACGACCTGCCCCCCACGTGAGGCAAGATGGCAGAGCAGAAGGAAGGATTTCGGGCGAAGCGCGACAATGGAGCCGTTCCGGGTAAGCGTCCCCGCCACCAGGTCAAGCATGGCATCGTCCAGCTGGATGGAGTTCGTTGCCCTGCTTTCCACGGCATCGCCTCATTGTTTCCCAAAGGGTGGCAGGGGCTGGAACTCTGTCAAGCTTTCAGCAATGGGCGTTGGAATTTCACCGAAGTTTCAGCCGGCTTTCGGGATCGGGATCCAGTGTCGTGAGAGGCTGGTTCCATACCGCAAGATGCGGATCACCCCGAAAGGAGACGGACCATGATCTCGAACACCGCCGCCCCACTCTCGATCGCCGCCCGCACCCAAGGAAGTGTCGCCACCGCACTTGCCCGGCTTGCCGACGCCATCCGCCGGGGCCGCAAGGAGCGGGAGCTTGCCCGGGCACTGGACCATTTCTCGCGGCTATCCCCGCATCTCCTGCGCGATATGGGTGTGACCTGCGACCCGAGCGCGCCGCTGGAAGAAATGATCCGCCAATCCCAGGCGTGTCACGGCCGCTAAGCCGGCCAGCAGGTTCTTTCCCCGGCGCGCTCAGGCTGCGATACTGAGAGGCGCCGGCAGGAACGCGCGGACCTGAACCTCGGGCCCATCGAATACGCAAAACGACCCCTGCGGCACGGTTTCCCAGCCCGTCTCGCCGTCTTCCAGCGGTTCGGACACCACCGCCCGCCCCCGGCGCGTGTCGGACCAGCGGTGATAGAGCGTGGGTGCTTGATCGTCCGTCGCATAGCGGATCGCGTACAGGCGCTGGCCGTCCGACAGGGCGGCGGTCAGGCGCATCGGGGTGCCCTCGCCTTTCGCGCGGCTCAGGGCCTCGAGCCGGGCCACGGCGCGTTCCATTGCGCCCTGTGGATCGTCATCCAGCCCTTCGGCCACGGCGATCAGGAACAGCGCCTCGCTGTCAGTCGCGCCCTTGCGGTGCGGGTACAGCGCATCGGGGATCAGCATGTCGGCATCGCGGCGGATCACATCCCAGCCCCCGACCTGGCCATTGTGCATGAAACTCCAGCGGCCATGGGTGAAGGGATGGCAGTTGTTGCGGCTGGTCGCCGTGCCGGTCGAGGCGCGGACATGGGCCAGGAACAGGCCCGAGCGCACCTGCGAGGTGATCGAGCGCAGGTTCGGGTCCGACCAGGCCGGCATCACGTCGCGGTACAGCCCCGGCTCGGGGCGCTCGCCGTACCAAGCGATGCCGAAACCGTCGGCATTGATCGCGGTCTTGCACTCGGTGGCGCAATGGCTCTGGTGGATCAGCGAATGGCGGGGGCGGCTCACGATCTCCTCCAGGAAGATCGGCGCACCGGTATAGGCGGCCCAACGGCACATCTCAGCGGTCCCGCCGGGATTTGGGGTGATTCATGCTCTGCCTCGGTTCTTTTTCCGTGACATTAGCATGACCACACCCGATTGCGCGACAGGCAAGCTGGCGAGTGCGCGCAACTGTAGGGCAAGCAGCCCACTGCTGCAAACATGGGCATTTGGCCGGCGGTTGGCCCTGACGGGAGCAAAGCAGGTCTGGCGCCGCGACGGGGATCAAAGACAACACCCCGCCGGACCTGGCCCGGCGGGGTATGGATCGCCAATCGGTTCACCCGACCGGATCGCTCAGGCGGCGCGGCGGCGCAGCGAGCGCAGCGCGCCCAGACCGCCGAAACCCGAGAGCAGCAGCAGCGCCGAGGCCGGCAGCGGCACCGCGGCCGGTTCGTTGGGCGAGATGCTGACCTTGCTCGCCCCGAGGCTGCCATAGGTATAGCTCGAGGCCTCCCAGTTGTTGTAGTCGTAGTCGTATTTCTGGAAGTAGCTGTAGCCCCATCCATCGGCCGTCAGGTTGGCGATGTCTTCCAGATTGCCCGAAGAGCCCTGGTTGAAGCCGGCATAGCTGTAGATGTAGTCGTAGCTATAATGCGACCCATCCCAGCTATAATCGTAAGCGTAATCATAGCGATAGCTGTAGCTCGTCTGATCCGAATAGGCATAGGCGAAGCCGTAGTAGTCGCCGCCGAAATCGGTGCTGTGGCCATTGATCTTGAGCTTTGCCGACAGGATCGGCGACTCGTTGCCATACCCTGTGCCGCCATAAACCTCGTCATAGCCGCCACCGGTCCAGCGATAGCCCTTGGCGGTGTCATAGACATAGGTCAGTTCGTAATCGAGGCCCGAAAGATCGGCCCCGGCCGTGCCGAAGATGCCGGTCTGGTCATAGCCGTAATTCACCTTGCCCGAATAGACCGCCTTCATCGTGGCGGCAGAGGCGGGGATGGACATCAGCGCCAGAGCGGCGGTGGCGCAGACAATCTTCAACATGGTCAGTCTCCAGAAATTTGATCTGGAGCCGATTAACCAGCCGTTCACGACGAGGCCTTGGCCGGATGCTGACCGCTGTCTGATGCTTTCGTGGCAATTCCGGGGATTGTTGAGCCGCCGTCACGAATGCGCAGGAAACGTTCAGATTTCCTCGATCACCACCAGGTCGCGCTCGGCCGCGCCTTTGGCATGGGCGAGCGCGGACTGATATTCGGGCGAGTTGTAACAGGCCACCGCCGCCTCAAGGCTTGGGAACCGTGCCACCACGTTACGGGCCCGATCCTTCCCCTCCAGCTGTACGTAGCGGCCGCCGCGGGCAAGGAAGACCCCGCCATGGGCGGCAATCGCCTCGGTCGCACCCTTGGCATAGCGCCCATAGGCCTCGGGGTCCGTCACTTCGACATGGGCGATCCAGAAAGCGCCGGGCATGGCATCAGGCTCCGATCAGGGCTTCGACGGCCGCGATGGCCGCGGGGGCATTCTCGGCCGAGGCGCCACCGGCCTGGGCCATGTCAGGCCGTCCGCCGCCGCCCTTGCCGCCGAGCTTCTCCGCCGCCGCACGCGCAAGGTCGACAGCAGACAGCCTGGCCGTCAGGTCGCCGGTCACACCAGCGGCCACGGCGGCCTTGCCACCGGCATCGGCGATCAGCAGCACCGCACCCGAACCGATCTTGTCCTTCAGCGCGTCGATGAGGCCCGGCAGGTCCTTGCCCGAGACGCCGGACAGCACCTGCGCCACGAACTTCACACCGCCGATTTCCTTGGCTTCCGGTCCAGCCGAACCGCCGCCGCCCATGGCAAGCTCCCGGCGAAGCTGCGCGACTTCGTTCTGCAGGCTGCGGCGTTCGTCGACAAGCGCCTTGACCCGGTCAACCACATCCGCCGCCGGCGCCTTGAGCGTGCCGGCGATGTCCAGCAGCCGCGCTTCTTGCGCGCGAAGATGATCCAGCGCCGCCTGCCCGGTCAGCGCCTCGATCCGGCGGACACCGGCAGAGGAAGCACTGTCACCCAAGAGCAGGAAGGCGCCGATATCGCCAGTGCGCGCGACATGGGTGCCCCCGCATAGCTCTAGCGAGTAGGTCTTTCCATCGCCGCCCTTGCCCGACCCGTCGCGCTGGCCCATGGCGACCACGCGCACCTCGTCGCCGTACTTCTCACCGAAGAGCGCCTGCGCGCCCAGGGCGCGGGCCTCATCGGGCGACATGATCCGGGTTTCGACTGCGGTGTTCTGGCGGATGAAGTCGTTGACCTCGCCCTCGACCCGGGCCAGTTCCGCCTCGGTCAGCGCCTTGGCATGGCTGAAGTCGAAACGCAGCCGGTCCGGCGCGTTCAGCGAGCCGCGCTGCGCCACGTGGCTCCCAAGCGCCTCGCGCAGCGCCTCGTGCAAGAGGTGCGTGGCCGAGTGGTTGGCGCGGATCTGGGTGCGGCGGGTATGGTCCACCTCCAGCCGCGCCGCCTGACCCTTGGAAAGCGAGCCTTCCTCGACCACCGCCTGATGGACGTAGATGCCCGCGGATTTCTTGGTGTCGGTCACACGGGCCTTGCCGGTTTCGGTCACGATGACGCCGGCATCGCCAACCTGACCACCGGATTCAGCGTAGAACGGGGTCTGGTTGACCACGATCTGCAGTTCGGTGCCGACCTCGGCCTTGTCGATGGCCTTCCCGCCCATGACGAGCGCCAAAACCTGGCCCTCGGCCACCTCGGTGTCATAGCCGAGGAACTCGGTCGAACCGTGCGCATGAGCGAGGTCGAACCAGATCGCGGCATCCTTGGTCTCGCCGGTGCCGGCCCAGCTTGCCCGCGCCTTGGCCTTCTGCTCGGCCATCGCGGCCTCGAAGCCCGTCTCGTCGACCGAGCGGTTCTTTTCGCGCAGCGCGTCCTGCGTCAGGTCAAGCGGAAAGCCGTAGGTGTCATAGAGGCGGAAGGCCGCATCACCCGGCAGGGCTGCGCCATCGGGCAGCTTCGCCAGTTCGTCATCGAGCAAGCGCAGGCCACGTTCCAGCGTCTGCTTGAAGCGGGTTTCCTCAAGCTTCAGCGTTTCTTCGATCAACGCCCGGGCCTGACCCAGTTCCTTGTACTGGGCACCCATCTCGGCCACGAGCGTGCCGACGAGCTTGTACATCACCGGGTCTTTCGCCCCCGCCTGATGGGCGTGGCGCATGGCGCGGCGCATGATGCGGCGCAGAACGTAGCCGCGTCCTTCGTTCGACGGCATCACCCCGTCGGCGATCAGGAACGAGGTCGAGCGCAGGTGGTCGGCGATGACGCGGTGGTGGAACTTTTGCTCGCCATCCGGGTCGGTGCCGGTCGCATGGGCGCTGGCCTCCACGAGCTTGCGCAGCGTGTCGGTGGAAAACACGTCATGGGCGCCCATCAGCACCGCGCCGAAGCGTTCCAGTCCCATGCCGGTGTCGATCGAGGGGTTCGGCAGCGGCTTGCGGCTGCCGTCCTCGAACTGCTCGAACTGCATGAAGACGTTGTTCCAGATCTCGACGAAGCGGTCGCCGTCCTGTTCCGGGCTGCCGGGGGGGCCGCCCCAGACCTCGGGGCCGTGATCGTAGAAGATCTCGGTGCAGGGGCCGCAGGGGCCGGTCGGACCCATCATCCAGAAGTTGTCATTGGTCGGAATGCGGATGATGCGCTCGTCCGGCAGTCCAGCAACCTTTTTCCAGAGGTCATAGGCCTGATCGTCGTCGTGATAGACGGTGACGGTCAGCTTGTCCTTCGGAATACCGAAGTCCTTCGTCAGCAGTTCCCAGGCGAAGGGAATGGCCTTGTCCTTGAAGTAATCCCCGAACGAGAAGTTGCCGAGCATTTCGAAGAAGGTCAGGTGCCGGGCGGTATAGCCGACATTGTCGAGGTCATTGTGCTTGCCGCCGGCGCGCACGCATTTCTGCGCGGTGGTCGCGCGCTTGTAGTCGCGCGTCTCGGTGCCGGTAAACAGGTTCTTGAACTGCACCATGCCCGAGTTGGTGAACATCAGCGTCGGGTCGTTCCGCGGCACGAGCGGGCTCGAATCCACCACGCGGTGGCCGTTCTTGGCGAAATAGTCGAGGAAGGTGGAACGGATCTCGTTCAGGGAGGTCATGGCGCGGTCTTGTCCCCTCGGTCGGCTGAGGCCGGTGAATGATCGGCGTTCCGTTTAGCCCCCCGCTGCCCCCCTGTCTACCGCCGATCGGGCATGGGGGGATCTTGGCGCGGCCACGCAACCGGACACAGCGTAGGAGGGGAAAGCGGGGCGGTGTTTCTGCTGCGACGTGTTACCTTTCCCATGGGGAGGACATGAACATGCAAAGAGGACGTCGGATGATGACGGTCGCCGTGGCGGCCCTTGCCGGAACCTGCGTGACAGGTCACGGCGCGCAAGCAGAAACCGTGGTCCAGGCAAAGCTCTGGGACAAGGGTCCGGGCGCAATGGACATGTCGGAGATGCATGCCGCCATGGGCATGGCCATGCAAGGCGCCGCCATGCATATGGAGACCATGGGCATCACCCTTGAACCGGACACGATTCCTGCCGGTGAGGTCACGTTCAGGGTGCTGAACGACTCGGGCGAGTTCTATCACGAGATGATCATTTCGCCGATCGACAGCACAACCCATGCCCTGCCCTACCTCGAAACGGAAAGGCGTGTCGACGAGACCGCGCTATCGATCGCCGCGGAACAGAAGGAACTGAAGTCTCATGCCTCGGGGACCCTCAAGACGACGCTGAAGCCCGGAGCCTATATCGTCTTCTGCAATATCGCGGGCCACTATGCGGCGGGCATGTGGTCATTGCTGACCGTGACCGAATAGGCTTCGCAGCATCTGGCCAGCCCGGGATCTGACGCCTCGCTGGCCTCAGAATGGCAAGAGGCCGGGCGACGGCCCGGCCTCATCTTCGTTCAGCGTCGTCGATCAGATGTCGTCGACGACATCCGACCCTTCCGGCGAGGCCGACAGGTCAAGCCCGTGGCTGGCGCGGATCTTGCCTTCGATCTCGTCGGCCACGGCCGGGTTCTGCTTGAGGAACTGCTTGGCGTTCTCGCGCCCCTGTCCGATCCGCTCGTCGCCGTAGGAATACCAGGAGCCCGATTTCTCGACCACACCGGCCTTGACGCCCAGGTCGACCAATTCCCCGGTCTTGGAGATGCCTTCGCCATACATGATGTCGAACTCGACCTCCTTGAAGGGCGGCGCGACCTTGTTCTTCACGACCTTGACGCGGGTGGTGTTGCCCACGACCTCGTCCCGGTCCTTGATCGCGCCGATGCGGCGGATGTCGAGGCGGACGGAGGCGTAGAACTTCAGCGCGTTGCCGCCGGTCGTGGTTTCGGGCGATCCGAACATCACGCCGATCTTCATGCGGATCTGGTTGATGAAGATCACCATGCAATTGCTGCGCCCGATCGAGGCGGTCAGCTTGCGCATCGCCTGGCTCATCAGGCGGGCCTGACTACCCATCTGCATGTCGCCCATGTCGCCTTCGATCTCGGCCTTCGGCGTCAGCGCCGCAACCGAGTCGACGATCACCAGGCTGACCGCACCGGACCGAACCAGCGTGTCGACGATCTCGAGCGCCTGTTCCCCGGTATCGGGCTGGCTGATGAGCAGCTCATCCAGGTTCACGCCCAGCTTCTTGGCGTATTGCGGGTCGAGCGCGTGTTCGGCGTCGACGAAGGCGCAGACGCCGCCCTTCTTCTGCTCTTCGGCCACCACATGCAGCGTCAGCGTGGTTTTCCCCGAGCTTTCCGGCCCGTAGATCTCCACGATCCGCCCCTTCGGCAACCCGCCGATGCCAAGCGCGATGTCGAGGCCGAGCGAGCCGGTCGAGGTCGCCTCGATGTCCAGCACCGCGTTGTCGGCGCCGAGCTTCATGATCGAGCCCTTGCCGAACTGCCGCTCGATCTGCGCCAGAGCGCTTTCCAGCGCCTTCTGCTTGTCCATGTCGCGCTTTCCGTTCAAGTCGAAGAGAGTGGCGGTAGCCATTTCGGAGACCCTTATTCCACAGGCCGCATTCAGCGGCAATTGCCCGGTTTGTTCCTGCCTTGTTCTCGCATGTATGAGATCAAACCGGGAACAAATCAATCCGCATTTTCCTCATTGCCGACTTTTTCCCAAGATGGTTAAGCGTTAGTTTACGGCCGCCGCGAAAGGCTGCGGTGACTTCGAAAGGTCTGAAATGCTTGTCTTCTGGGAACAGCGCCTCGCCTTCCTGGCCACGCCCAAGACCGGCTCGACCGCCATCGAATCAGCGCTGCAGCCGCTGGCCGCGCTGGCCATCGAACGCCCGCCGCTGCTGAAACATACGACCGTCCATCGCTATCACCGCTTCATCGGCCCCTATCTCGAGGCCGCCTCGGGCCACCGCTTTACCGTGGTCGCCCTGATGCGCGAGCCGCGCGACTGGCTGGGCAGCTGGTTCCGCTTCCGCCAGCGCGAGGATGTGCCGGATCAGGACAAGAGCACGCGGGCGATGACCTTCGAGAATTTCGCCCGCGCCTATTGCAGCGATCCGCGCCCCGGCTTCGCCGATGTCGGTTCGCAGGAGCGCTTCCTGCGTCCACGACAGGGCGAAGGCGTCGACCGGCTGTTCCGCTATGAGGAGATCGACAGCTTCGTCCATTTCCTCGAGGACCGGCTGAACTGCGCGATCACCCTGCCCCGCGTCAATGTCTCACCCCAGGCCGACTTGCACCTGTCGGCCGAGACCGAGGCCAAGCTGGCGGACGTGCAGGCCGAAGACCACCGGCTCTACCGCTCGATCGCGAATTAGGCTGGATCGGCGCGTGGGATCTCCCTCGGCGCGGGCGCAGGCAGGATGACGGTCAGGGCACTCGCCACAATGACCCCCAGCACACCCATCCCCTGCGCCATGCCCGGAACCTGCTCCAGAAGCACCAACCCGACCCCGACGCCAATCGCCGGCTCCAGGCTCATCAGGATGCCGAAGGGGCGCTTGCCCATGCGACGCAAGGCCAGCATCTCGAGGCCCGTCGTCATCAAGGGGGAAAGCAGGCCAAGGGCGCAGGCCATCGCGACCCATCGCAGATCCGGCCATTCCGTCAGCGTACCGAAGCCCACAGGGGCTGCAATGAGGGCTGCGGCAGTCACGGCGATCGCAAGACCCTGCATGCCCGAGAACGCGGCCCCTACCTTCTGGGTCAGGACGATATAGGCCGCCCAGCACAGGGCCGAAGCGAGGGCAAGCGCCAATCCCACAGGTGCAGCGACCCAGCCCTGGTCCTGGGGCCAGACCAGTATGGCAACGCTGGCTGCCGCCAGGAGCGCGATCATGCCGTCCAGGACCCGCCGGGTCGCGAGCAGCGAAAGCCCGAGCGGTCCGATGAACGAGATCGTCGTGACCATGCCGAGCGGTAGCCAGGCCGTGGCAGCAAAGAAGCAAACCGAATACCCGGCAAGAGCCGCCCCGAGCGCGAAGGCACTTCCGGCCGACCGCAGGCCTTGCCAGGTCGTCCAGGGCCGCGTCAGCAGCAGCAGGATCGTCGCAGCGGCGGCAAGGCGCAGACTGCTCAGCGCGATGGGTCCCATCGCCTGAATCACGGGCTGGGCCAGCGCCGCAGTCATCTGGATCGACACCATCGAGCCGACCGCCAGCAACGGCGCCGGCACGGAAGCCGAGCCAACGCCATACCGGGTTTCTATCAGTGCCATGTCGCGCCCTCCCGCCCGAGACCACTGCCCTTCCCTCCCGCCGACCCGCGCGCCAGCCGCTCGCGCACGAGCGTCTCGGCCACTGCCAGCGGCACCTCTCCACCGGCCTCAGCCCGCGCAAGGATCAGCGATGTCATGTCCGCAATGCGGCCACATGCCTTCAGCACCCGCTCGGGGCTGTAGCTTGGCCCTTCAAGCGCGACGTCGATCACCCCACCGGCATTGGCGACGTAATCCGGAATGAACAGGATGCCCCTGTTGTGCAGCAGCTGCGCCAGTCCGTCGTGGCGCAGCTGGTTGTTCGCGCCGCCGACGATCAGGGGCGCCCGAACCTCGCCGATGCTGGCTTCGGTCAGGACGCTGCCAAGCGCATTGGGTGAAAGGATGTCGACCGGCGCCTGCAGGATGCGGTCGGCAGGGACGGGCAAGGCGTCGAACAGCGCCTCGGCCCGGTCGACCACGTGGCGCCGGATGTCGCTGACAAGCAGCTGGGCGCCTGCCTCCTTCAGGTAGCGGCACAGCCGGAAGCCCAGGCTTCCCAGCCCTTGCACTGCAACCGTCACGCCCGAAAGATCGGTGACTCCGAAACGGGCCCGTGCCGCGGCCAGAAGCGACAGGAACGTGCCGTATGCGGCGGCCGGACAGGGTTCCCCGGCCATGTCCGGAAGCCCGCGCGCATGGGGCGTGACCCGGCGCATCACCTCCATGTCGCGGACCGTCGTGCCGACATCGTCCGCGGTGAGATAGCGCCCTCCCATCTGGTCGATTGCTTCGGCCAGGCGCAGGAGCAGCGTCTCGGACTTCTGCCGGGCCGGATCGCCGATGACCACGCATTTCCCGCCGCCGAACGGCAGATCGGCCAGTGCCGCCTTGCGCGTCATCGCCGCAGAAAGCTTCAGCGCATCCCTTCGCGCCGCGTCGGGCGTGGGATAGGCCATCATCCGGCAACCGCCAAATGCCGGTCCAAGCGTCGTGTCGTGGATCGCTATGAAGCCGTGCAGCCCCGCCCGATCGTGCCGGAATTCAACGACCTCTTCATGCCCCCGAACCCGGTGTCTCGTCATCGAAACCGCGTTGAGCACCTCGGGTAAAGCAAAACTCATGGACGAATTCCCTGCAAGCGCCCCGACGGGGCCGACCAGCCACAGGGATTCGATACAGGATGGCGAGACGGCCGCGTGTTAGTCGCGCGCAAGCGTCACGTCACGCGGGACGCAAACCGCGTGAATTCGCCGTTAGATCAGAGGATTTGGCGACAGAGACAGCCCGGTCAGTCAGACCCGCTTCATGCCGGTCGCGAAACGGCGGGCATTCTTGCGGTACCCTTCGGCCGACAAGAGCAGCTTTGCCTGCGCCGCCTCGTCAAGCTGGCGCACCACCTTGCCCGGCGCGCCCATGACCAGGCTGCCATCGGGGATTTCCTTGCCTTCGGTGATCAGCGCCCCCGCCCCGATCAGGCAGCCTCGCCCGATCTTCGCGCCGTTCAGCACGATGGCCCCCATGCCGATCAGGCTCCCGTCGCCAATCGTGCAGCCATGGAGCATCGCCTTGTGGCCGATGGTGCAATCAGCGCCGATGGTCAGGGGAAAGCCCATGTCGGTATGGAGCACGCAGTTTTCCTGCACGTTCGAGCCGAGACCAATGCGGATTTCCTCGTTATCACCGCGCGCAGTCACCCCAAACCAGACCGACGCCTCTGCCTCGACCACGATCTTGCCGATCAGGCAGGCGGTGGGCGCCACCCAGGCATCAGCGGCAATCAGCGGGGCAATGCCGTCAAGTTCGAAAATCATCTCTGCTCAAACTCCCTGTTCAGTCCGCGGACGAAATCGCTCAAGCCCGGCTGGCGGAACCGCTTGAGCCTCTCGGCCCGCACGATGGCCTTCAACTCGTCCTCGGCCGCGTCGAGGTCGTGGTTGACCAGCACATAGTCATATTCCGCCCAATGGCTGATCTCGTCACGGCTTTTCGCCATGCGGCCGGCAATGACCTCGTCGCTGTCCTGCGCCCGTCCGCGCAAGCGGTTTTCCAGCTCTGCAATCGAGGGCGGAAGGATGAAGATTGACACCACATCGTCGCGCATTGCCTGGCGGATCTGCTGGCCGCCCTGCCAGTCGATGTCAAAGACCGTGTCGCGCCCGGCCAGCATCGCCTCTTCGACCGGGCCGCGGGGGCTGCCATAAAGGTTGCCGAACACTTCGGCATGTTCCAGCATCTGCCCCGAAGCGATCAGCGCCTCGAACTCGGCCCGAGAGCGGAAATAGTAATCGCGGCCATCGACTTCGCCCGGACGCGGGGCGCGCGTCGTGGCCGAGACCGAAAAGCTCAAGGTCGGATCCCAGGCCATCAGCCGCTTGGTCAGGCTCGATTTCCCGGCCCCCGAGGGCGAGGAGAGGATCAGCAGAAATCCGCGCCGTGCCATGACTTATTCCACGTTCTGAACCTGTTCGCGCATCTGATCTATGACCGTCTTCAGGTCAAGACCGATGCGGGTCAGTTCGATCGCCTGCGCTTTGGAGCAAAGCGTGTTGGCCTCGCGGTTGAACTCCTGCATCAGGAAGTCGAACTTGCGCCCGACCGCGCCCTTCTCGGCCAGAAGCGCGCGGGCCGCGGCGATATGGGCGCGCAGGCGGTCGATCTCTTCGGTCACGTCAGCCTTGACCGCCATCATCGCCAGCTCCTGCGCCACGCGGGCTTCATCAGCGCCCTCGCTGTTCGCCAGGACCCGGGCGAGGTTTTCCCGCAGGTTCGCGGCCATGCTGTCGCGCCGGGCTTCGGCCTCGTGTGCCGCGTCGGTGGTCAGCGCCTCGATCCGGTCGATCTGTCCAGCGATCACGCGGGCCAGTGCCGCACCCTCGGCCTTGCGTGCGGCGGCGAAGGCGTCGAGCAGTGGCGCGAGGTCGGCCAGCAATGTCTCTCGCAGCTGGCCGGCATCGTCCTCGTCGCCACCTGAGGCGTCCATCACTCCGCGCAGCGACAGCACCTCGGCCGCGGTAGGGGGCGAGACGGTGACCCCCTTCAGCGCCGCACGCTCCTCGACCTCGGCCAAGGCGGACAGCACCGCGTCAAGCACAGGCGCGTTCAGGCGCACCGCCTCGGCACCTGCCTCGCGCGCGGCCTTGAGCGTGAGGCTGACATTGCCGCGGTGAAGACGCCTGCCAAGTTCGGTCCGGACAGGCGCTTCCAGGCCGTCGATCCAGTCGGGCAGGCGCAGGCGCAGGTCCAACCCCTTGCCATTGACCGAGCGGATGTCCCAGGCCCAGGTGACGCCCCCGTCCTGCCCCTTGCGGCTGGCGAAACCTGTCATCGAGGTGACCATTGTCTGCGCTCCCTGCCCCCTCCGACGGCTTGGGTGCCGGCGGTTTAACCAAATGCGAGGATTTCACTCCGCTCCGGCGCGATTCCGGTGTAGTTTACAATCGGGTAACCAAAGGGATGCCGCCCCCGACCGCCTCGCCTTCCTTCGGGAAGTAGCAGAGCCGGCCGATGGGAACAACCGGAGCGACCGGCCGAGCAGGCGGCGACTTCGGACCAACCGGGGAGCGGCGGAGATGAAGAAGGATCGGCGGATGGGCGAATTCGGCATGGGGACGGCGTTCCAGCCCCTGCAGGAGGTGCGCGCCTACTGGGAGGGCCTGCGCTCGGGCAGCGAGCCACCGGCGCGCGCATCGCTCGACCCGCGCGGGATGGAGCGGTCGCTGGAGCATGTCTTCCTGATCGAGCGCGTTGCCCATGGCGTCGCCCGCTTTCGCCTCGCGGGTATGCATCTCGTGCAGCTTCTGGGGATGGAGGTGCGCGGCATGCCCCTGACCGCGCTGTTCGAACCCAACGCCCGTGATCGGGTCATGGAGGCGACGGAAGCAGTCTTTGCCACCCCGTCGATCCTGACATTTGCCCTGGCAGGGGATCGCGGCCTCGGGCGCCCGACGATCGAGGCGCGGATGCTGCTTTTGCCGGTCATGGGCGACACCGGCAGTTGCGACCGCGCACTCGGCTGCCTGGTGACGCTCGGCCTGATCGGCCGCAGCCCGCGGCGCTTCAGCGTCACCCGCGAGGTGACCGAACCGCTTCAGTCTCAGGTCTGGCCAGCCGTGGCCATCGAGCGGGCCGCCCTGCCCGCCCGCCATCCGGACCAAGTTCGCGAACTGGCCGAGGCGCCGCGGCCCTTCCTGCAGCAGCCTAAGCGCAGCACGGACCGAAGCCACCTGCGCCTCGTCAAGTCCGACGACTGATCCCGAGCCTGCGCCCGTCAGGCCCGCTCGAACGGTCGCATGAGCGCGTCGATCTCGCAGCCGCCGGTCCTGTAATCGTCCTGCGCCGTCCGGCGAAGAAAGTCTTGGTAGGGGTCGTCGCCATCCCGACGCGGCCGGTAGTCGAGCATGCCCTGCTTCTCGGCGGCGCCGTAGATGCTGACGCCCTCCTTCACTGTCTCGACGATGGTCAACTGGTCCAGCGTTTCGGGATCGACGGCGGTCGGATCGGCGGACAGGATCACGAGGTCCGCCAGTTTGCCGACTTCCAGCGAGCCCTTTTGCCCCTCCTCGAAATGTGCCCAGGCCGGCCAGATCGTCATCGCCTTGAGCGCGGTCATCACATCGACCCTCTGTGCCGGGCCGAGGATGTCGCCCGAGCGCGAGCGTCGCGTCACCGTCGCATCGAGCACGCGCATGGAATCGGGAAAGGCGACCGGCGCGTCGTGATGGGTCGAGAACTTCATGCCCCGCTTCACCAGCCATCCGGTGGGCGAGATGTTGTCGGCAAGTGCCGGTCCGACCGTATGATCCCGGTGCCAATCGCCCCAGTAGAACGTGTGCATCGGAAAAAGCGAGGGGAAGATATCCTGCTGCCGGAGGCTGTCGACCTGATCCTCACGCAGGAATTGCCCGTGGATCAGTTCCGACCGGCGGTCCTTGCCGGCCCCATGCCGGGCAATCGCCGCCCCGGTCCCGGCGATCAGCATGTCGATTGCCGCTTCGCCATTGGCGTGGGTGATGATCTGGATGCCATTGCCATAGGCCCAGTCGAGCGCGTCATCGACCTGATCCTGCGTGGCCGAGGGATAGCCGCGATAGCCGGGTGGATAGTCCCCGACAGGCGCATAATACGGGCGGTCGCGATAGGCAGTGAAGCCTTGGGGCGAGCCGTCTATCGTGAGCTTCGCACCGGCAACTCGGAAGCGGTTCGTGTAGCCCGCCGACACGTTTTCCTTGGCGAAATCGCGATCCATGAGGACGTCGACAAAGGTCAAGACATCGATCTTGTAGCCACCTTCGCCGGCCACCTCCTGCATGATCTCGGCAGTCGCCTTGACCGATCGTCCCTCCTCCGCCGTGGTGTAGCCGTAGCGCGTCCACAAGTCGGCGCCTGCCCGGGCGATTGCCTTCATCCCCTCGCGATCGACAGCCGACATCAGCTTCATCCAGGTGATGTTATGGGCGTTCTCCTCCAGCACGCCGGTCGGTTCGCCGTCGGCATCCTTGCGGATGACACCGCCCGGCGGATCCGGCGTGTCGCGGGTGATGCCGGCGATCTCGAGCGCCTTCGAGTTGGCCGCGCCCATGTGGCCAGACTGATGGATGAGGTAGACCGGATAGTCATTTGAAATCGCGTCGAGATCCTGACGGTTCGGATCGCGCAGTTCGGCAAGCGTCGACTTGTCGAAACCAAAACCCATGATGATCTTGGTCTTTTCGACCGTCGCCTGATTGGCCGCGATCCAGTCCGAAAGCACCTTTTGTAACGAGGCGATGTCGGTGACAACCCCATCGGGCGGCGCAAGCATGTTGGCCGTCAGCGCCTGTATCCCGCCGACGAAGACATGGCCATGCGCGTCGAAGAAGCCGGGAAGCAGCGCCTTGTCCCCCAAGTCGATCACCTTGGTGTCGTCACCCTTCAGGGCCATGACCGCTTCTTCCTCGCCGACGGCGACGATCCGTCCGCCCCGGATGGCCAGCGCCTCGGCTCTGGGCTGGGCGTCGTCCATCGTCAGGATCGTCCCGCCGCGATAGATGACGTCAGCTGGCACCTCGTCTGCGGCCCGCGCAGGGCGCGGAAGCCCCAGAACCGACGACACGGCGGCGACGCTGGCGCTTCCGGCCAGAACCTTGAAAAGCGCTCGGCGTGACAGGTGCAAATGCGTGGCGTCAGTCATGATTCACCCCCCCCCGGTTGGATCGATAAATGATATCGGATGCCAAGGTGAGAATTGTCGCCAAACTGACTTTTGTCACATGGTCGACTTCCGCAAAACGAAAAACCCACCGGCAGAGTGCCGATGGGTTTCCGGGTTCAGGCTGGCGTCAACGGGTCCCGATGTCGCCTTCAGTCAGGTCTCAGAGCGCCACGCGCCGCGCGCCCTCGCGGAAGCCCGACAGTTCCTCGGCAACGAGGAAGGCGAGTTCCAGGGACTGGCTGGCATTCAACCGCGGGTCGCAGGCGGTATGATAGCGGTCGGACAGATCCTCGTCCTTCACCGCCCGAAGGCCGCCCGTGCACTCGGTCACGTCCTTGCCCGTCATCTCGAAATGCACGCCTCCGGGGATCGTACCCTCGGCCTTGTGGACCCCGAAGAATTCCCGCACCTCGCGCAGGACCGAGTCGAACGGCCGCGTCTTGTAGCCCGAAGCCGCCTTGATCGTGTTGCCGTGCATCGGGTCGCAGGACCAGACGACATTGGCCCCCTCCTCACGCACCGCTTTGATCAGACGCGGCAGGTTCTCGCCCACCTTGCCGGCGCCGAAGCGTGCGATCAGCGTCAGCCGGCCCGGTTCGTTCTGCGGGTTGAGCTTGGCCATAAGCACCTTCAGGTCCTCAGCCGTGGTCGAGGGACCGCATTTCAGCCCGATCGGGTTCAGGACACCGCGGCAGAACTCGACATGCGCGCCGTCGGGCTGACGGGTCCGGTCGCCGATCCAGATCATGTGGCCCGAGCCCGCGACTGGCTGGCCGGTGATCGAGTCGATCCGGCAGAACGCCTCTTCGTACTCCAGAAGCAGCGCCTCGTGGCTGGTGTAGAAGTCCACGGTCGACAGCGACGGCGCGGTGTCCGAGGTAATTCCGGCCGCATTCATGAAGTCGAGCGCGTCCGAGATGTGGTTGGACAGTTCGCGATAACGCTCGGCCTTGTCATGCTCGGCAAAGCCGAGGGTCCAGCTGTGCACGCGATGGATGTCGGCAAAACCGCCGGTCGAGAAGGCGCGCAGCAGGTTCAGGCTGGCCGCGGCCTGCGTGTAGGCCTGCAGCATCCGCGCCGGATCGGGCACCCGGGCATCGGGGGTGAAGTCGAAGCCATTGATGATGTCGCCGCGGTAGCTCGGCAGTTCCTGCCCGCCCACAACCTCGGTCGCGGCCGAACGCGGCTTGGCAAACTGGCCCGCCATCCGGCCCACCTTGATGACCGGCACCTTGGCGCCATAAGTCAGCACCACCGCCATCTGCAGCATCACCCGGAAAGTGTCGCGGATGTTGTCGGCGCTGAACTCGGCAAAGCTCTCGGCGCAGTCGCCGCCCTGCAGCAGGAAGGCCTTGCCCTCGGCCGCAAGCGCAAGTTGCTTCTTCAGCTTGCGCGCCTCGCCCGCGAAGACCAGCGGTGGAAACTTCGCAAGTTGCGCCTCGACCGCCTTCAGAGCGGCCTGGTCGGGATAGTCGGGCATCTGCACCCGCGGCTTCGCGCGCCAGTCCGATTTGCTCCAGCCCTTGGTCATGGCTTTTCTCCGTCTGTTAGCGGTCGCAGGTGCGTATAAGGAAAGCCCGGCAGGATGGAAAGGCCCCGATCCCGCTGCAATGCAGAATGCCGAGGGCCGGGAACGGACCGGCCGGTCCCCGTCCGGCGGACAGAAGCCAGCGATTGTTTCAACCCTGAAACAGCCGCGCACCGCCCCTTGCGGAGCGGCGGTTTCCCTGATTGATTGGCCACGAACGACACATTCAGGTCGCAAAACGATGTTGCCCGTCCGTCATGCAGAAGTCCGCCCGCGCGAGGCCAGCCGGCCCCGCCGCTTTGTCTTTCTGCTGCTCGACAAGTTCACGATGATGTCCTTTGCCGGCGCGGTGGAGCCATTGCGGATCGCCAATCGCGTTGCCGGCAAGAAGCTGTTCGACTGGATCCTGATCGGCGAAGGCGGGGAAAACGTCTCCTGCTCGAACGGCGCCTCGTTCAAGCTCGATGCCGGACTGATCGAACTCGACCGCGACGACACGCTGCTGGTCTGCGGCGGCATCGACGTGCAAAAGGTGACGTCCAAGGCCGTCATCTCGTGGCTCCGGCGCGAGGCACGGCGGGGCATGATGATCGGCGGGATCTGCACTGGCGGCTGGGCCATGGCGAAGGCGGGCCTGCTTGACGGCAAGAAGGCGACCATCCACTGGGAAAATCAGGATGGTTTCCTCGAGGAATTCGAGGATGTGAAGCTGACGAAGTCGATTTTCGTGGTCGACGGCAGCCGGATGACCACGGCGGGCGGCACCTCGTCGATTGACCTGATGCTGAAGCTGATCGCGGCCGATCATGGCGACGAGCTGGCCAATACCGTCGCCGACCAGCTGATCTACACCTCGATCCGCACCGACCAGGACACGCAGCGCCTGTCGATCCCGACCCGCATTGGCGTCCGGCATCCCAAGCTGAGCCAGGTCATCCAGATGATGGAAAACAACATCGAGGATCCGATCAGCCCTGCCGATCTGGCTGAGGATGTCGGCATGTCCACCCGGCAGCTGGAACGGCTTTTCCGCCGCTACCTCAACCGCAGCCCCAAGCGCTATTACATGGAGTTGCGGCTGCAGAAGGCGCGCAACCTGCTGATGCAGACCGACATGAGCGTCATCAACGTGGCGCTGGCCTGCGGTTTCGCCAGCCCGTCGCATTTCTCGAAATGCTACCGGGCGCACTATAATACGACGCCTTACCGCGAACGCGGGACGCAAGGGGCCGCCCCTACGCCCGGGCTGACGCGCCTGTCGATCTGACCAAATGGTCAGATCGCATCACAGGACGCTTTTCTTTTTCATTTTATCGCTCTAGCCTCCGGTCCGGACAATGATCCAGACAGGGAGCAACAACATGAAGAAACTTCTCACCGCCACCGCCGCTCTGGCGCTGATGGCGGGTGCTGCTTCGGCAGAGGAAGTCAAACTGGGCGTGCTGATCGGCTTCACCGGCCCGATCGAATCGCTGACCCCTGCCATGTACGCGGCAAGCGAGATGGCAGCGAAGGAAGTCTCGGATTCGGGCAAGCTTCTGGGCGGCGACACCGTCGTGACGCTGAAGGGCGACACCACCTGCGCCATCGACACCGCCGCCGCGACCGCAGCGGCCGAAAAGCTCATCACCACCGAAAAGGTCAATGGCATCGTTGGCGGCGACTGCTCGGGCGTGACCGGCGCGATCCTGCAGAACGTCGCCCGCCCGAACGGCATGGTCATGATCTCGCCGTCGGCGACCTCGCCGGCGCTTTCGACCGCCGAGGACGACGGCCTCTTCTTCCGCACCGCGCCTTCGGATGCGCGCGAAGGCGAAGTGATGGCCGACATCCTGACCGAAAAAGGCATCAAGTCGATCGCCCTGACCTATACCAACAACGACTACGGCAAGGGTCTGGCCGAATCGATTGCCAAGAGCTTCGAAGCCAAGGGTGGCAAGGTCACGATCAACGTGCCCCACGACGACGGCAAGGCTGACTACTCGGCCGAAGTCGCGGCGCTCGCCCCCGCGGGCGGCGACATCCTCGTCGTGGCCGGCTACCTTGACCAGGGCGGCAAGGGCATCATCCAGGCCTCGCTCGACTCCGGCGCCTTCTCGACCTTCGGTCTGCCGGGCGGCATGATCGGCGACTCGCTTCCGACCGCCATCGGCGCGGGCCTGAACGGCTCGTTCGGCCAGATTGCCGGTTCGGACTCGGCGGGCGCCAAGACCTTCGAAGAGATGATGAAGGCGATCAACATGGACGGCACCTCGGCCTACTCGCCCGAGAGCTATGATGCCGCCGCGCTGATCCTGCTCGCGATGCAGGCCGCCAACTCGACAGATCCGAAGGTCTACAAGGAAAAGGTCATGGAAATCGCCAACGGTCCGGGCGAGAAGATCTATCCCGGCGAGCTGGCGAAGGGCCTGGAACTGCTCGCAGCCGGCAAGCCGATCGACTACGAGGGGGCGACCGCCGTCACCCTGGTCGGCCCGGGCGAAAGCGCCGGTCGTTACCGCGAGATCGTGGTGCAGGACGGCAAGAACGTGACCGTCGGCTTCCGTTGATCCGCGCAACCGTGATCGACTGTTGACAAGAAGGAACGGCCCGGACATACGCCCGGGCCGTTGCCAATAGAAACACCTGCCCGACCGCGGCCACCGCGGGAACGAGAGCGGGGAAGACTGGGGGTTGCCGCATGATCGTCGTCGAGGATCTGCACAAGCATTTCGGCGGATTCCACGCAGTGGACGGCGCATCGATCCGGATCGAGACCGGCTCGATCACCG
>JAYRKT010000002.1:57654-193708 GCA_041905595.1 Rhodobacter sp. | reverse complement strand
GAAGACTATACCGCCGTCCACAAGCTGCAGGATGCGTTCAAGCTGCAGCCGCTCAGCACCTGGGGCACGGATTACACTCCGCCGGCCGGCAAGGTTGACGCGTCCATCGACATGAAGACGCCGACCCGCGACCAGGTCAACGCGCTGACCACGACCGACTTCTTCACCCTGCTGGCCGACCTGATGAAGCGCAACCCGCCCGCCGCCGCCGATGCACCGGCGCTGGAGCACTTTGCCAAGATCGGCCTCGTTCCCGGCAAGGACTTCGATGCGAAGACTCTGGACGCCCGCCTTGACAAGCGGGTTCCGTCGCTCGGCTACGACAAGATCATGCTGCATTTCATCGATTCCGATGGCGACATGACACGCCAGAACGGCTGGGCCTTTACGGTCAAGGCCGGGACATATGGCACCAACTACGTCCAGCGGGCGCTGATCACGGCGATCGGGCTGGGCGCGAACCGGCCGCAGGATGCGATTTATCCGACCTCGCTGAAGCCGGACCTGGTCGAAAGCTATGACGGTGCGAACAACTACACGATGGTTTTCCCGAAGGGGCAAACACCGCCGGTCAAGGGCTTCTGGTCGCTGACGATGTATGACGAGCAGATGTTCTTCGTCGCCAACCCGATCAACCGCTACTCGATGAGTGTGCGGACCAATCCGACCTATGGCGAGGATGGATCGCTGACGCTTTACATCCAGAACGAGTCGCCCGGGGCAGACAAAGAGGCGAACTGGCTGCCCGCGCCGAAGGGCAAGTTCCACCTGATGCTGCGGCTCTACTGGCCCGATGAATCGCCGCCCTCGATCATCGACGGCTCGTGGAAGATCCCGGCCGTTACCAAGGCGTGACGAAGAAGGCGCGGCCCCGGACGACGGGGCCGCGTCACTGCGGGTAAAGCGCCTTGCACTGGGCCACGGCCGGTGCTGCCTGCTTGTTCAGCCGGGCCTGCTGCTGGCGAAGCTGGGCCAGCTTCTGTTTCTCGGCGTCAAGGTCGATCGCAACGGCCCGGGTCGTGGTGAAGGCTTCGTCGACCCAGCAGTTCTGCGGCACATAGACCCATTGCACCGCGCCATTTGGCTGGCGAACCGGCACGTTGCCGCCGCAGGGCTGGACAGTCGGCATGACGGTGGTCTGCTGCACGGTGCCGTAGCCGCGGGCAAGGTTGATCTCGGACTGGCTGATGAGGTCGTTCACCACCTGCAGGTCGCGCGTGACGCTGTTGATGCAGCGCTGTTGCGGTGTACCGCAGCCGGCAAGTAGCAGTAACGGAAGCAGGGCAAGCTTGGCACGGGGCGACATGGCGACTCCGGATGAATTCACCTAAGGATAGCGGGGCCGCTGGCCTCTGCAAATCCCCGCGGCCGTCTGGACCTTCGATCGGGGAGAGTGATAGCTGGACCCGTGTTCACGGAGGCGCAGATGACCGACAGTTTCGATGACCGCAAGGCCCGCGCGGCCGCTTGGTTCCACGAGCTGCGCGATCGCATCGTCGCCGCCTTCGAGTCGCTTGAGGATCGCGGCCCGGGCGACGGGCCGGCGGGTCGCTTCGAGGTGACGCCGACGACCCGCGCCGATGGCGGCGGCGGGCTGATGAGCGTGATGCGCGGCGGCCGGGTGTTCGAGAAGGTCGGCGTCAACTGGTCCGAGGTGCATGGCACGCTCGGCGAGCGTGCTCAGAAGGCGATGGCGGCGCGGGGGGTGCCGGGCATGGACCGCGACCCGCGCTTCTGGGCCAGCGGGATCAGCCTTGTGGCCCATATGCAGAACCCGCATACACCCGCCGTCCATATGAACACCCGCATGTTCTGGACGCCGGGGGCCTGGTGGTTCGGCGGCGGGGCGGACCTGAATCCCTGCATCGAATATGCCGAGGACACGGCGCATTTCCACGCGCAGATGCAGGCCGCCTGCGATGCCCATTCGCCGGACTACTATGCGCGCTTCAAGGCCTGGGCCGACGAGTACTTCTTCGTCCCGCATCGCGGCCGGGCGCGGGGTGTTGGCGGCATTTTCTACGACGATCTCAACACGGGCGCCCCGGATGCAGATAGCTGGGAGGCGGATTTTGCCTTTACCCGTTCGGTCGGCGAGGCCTTCTTGCCCGCCTTTCTACCGGTAACGGAGCGCCGCCTCGGCGCCGTCTGGTCAGGGGCCGACCGCGAGACGCAATTGGTCCATCGCGGGCTTTATGCCGAATACAACCTTGTCTACGACCGCGGCACCAGGTTCGGACTCGAGACCGGGCATGACGCGAATGCCGTGCTGATGAGCCTGCCGCCCGTGGCCAAGTGGCCGTGAGCTATTCCTTGCAAAGGTAGACGAGCCCGCCGACCGTCACTACCGTGACCGCCGCCGCGCCGACCTCGGCGGGGGCTGCGGCTGCGGCCAGTGCGGTCGATCCAAGCCGCGTCAATGCCCCCGCCACCTCGACCGCCTTTCCGGTCAGGCTGACCGCGCCGTTGTCCTGGGTCAGAAGTTGCACGTCCTGCGTCGTCTGCGCGACCTCCGACGCTCCGGTCGCGCTGGCGGCCAGCCCGGTCAGCGCCAGCACCGTGTCCTTCGAGGCGTTCACCCGCTGGCAAAAGCTCTTCGACGGCTTGCGGCAGATGGCGAACGGGTCGCGCTCGCCTTCGCTGTAGCCCGTATAGCTCTTGGCCTGGCGGTCATATTGCAGGCAGAAGGTGCCACGCTGGTCGTCGGTCAGATCGGGCGTCAGATAGCGCAGGGTCACGAAGCCGGGACAGGTGATCTTGCCCCAGTCGCCGAACCAGCCTTCCCGGAGCGTTGTATTCTCGGCGACCCGAGGATCCGCGGGGTCATAGAACAGCGGCACGTCGGCGCCGTTGACCGATGTCATGCAGGGAGAGAGCCCGGCCTGGGCAGCGCTGGCGAAGAGGAGAAGGAAAAGGAGCGCGGCAAGTCGCATCGACATCGTTCCGGGGTTGGTGCCTGCACCGTCCTGACGGCATTGCGATCCGTGCGCAAGGCGTGGCCGATCACGCTTTTGCAGCGGTCAGTAGGCGCGCGTGAATCCGCCGTCCTGCAGCAGGTTGATGCCGGTCAGGTGATCGGACACCGGCGACAAAAGCATCGCGATTGTCGCTGCCGCCTCCTGCGGAGTGCCGTATTTCCGCAAGGGCACATTGTCGGTTTCGGCTGCGATCTGCTCGGCGACGGTCACGCCGTTGGCCGCGGCCCGCTGCTCGATCAGGCCAAGGTAGTGAGGCGTCAGCGTGCCGCCGAACGAAACCGTGTTCACATGGATGCCGCGCGGGCCCAAGGCAAAGGCCAGCACCTTGGCTTCGGCCAGCCAGGCGGTGCGCAGGACGTTCCCGGTCGCGTAATGACCCAGCACCTGCGCCGAGGAAATGCCCGATACGATGACGATCTTTGCGCGCAGGCCGGCCGTTGGATCGGCCGCCATGTAGGGCACGGCCTGTTTCAGGACCTCGAGCGGGCCGATGAAACTGGACGCGAAGAGGCGGTCCCAATCCTCGACCGGGGGCAGCGGATCGTTGGAGTGGGCAGGCTGCGGCGGCATCAGGACGGCGCCCTGCAACGGCACGCGAAGGTTCCCCAGAGCCGCACTGAACCCTGCAACTGACGAAAGGTCGGACATGTCCAGCGGGAGAAAATGGAACGGCCCCGGATGGTCCGCCGCAAGTTCGTCGCAAAGCGCGGCAAGATCGGCGACCTTTCGTGCCGCGAGGATCAGTTCCCGCCCCTCGGCGGCCAGCCGGGCGCAAAGCGGCCGGCCCATTCCGCCAGTAGCCCCGGTGACCAGAACAGCGCCCATGTCGATTCCCGCCATTGCCGCCCCGAATTGACCAAACTGCACCCTAGCACGGTTTGGCCGACGGCCGTGCAGGGATTACCCGCGCAGAAGTCGCCCCAGTCGGGCGATGCCTTCGTCGATCTGGGCATCGGAGGCGCAGGAGAAGGACAGTCGCAGGGTGTTGCGGTTCGATCCGTCGGCGAAGAAGGCGCCGCCTGGGACAAAGGCCAAACGCTGTTCGGCGATGGCCCGGGCCAGAAGTTCGGCGCCGTCCTGACCTTCCGGCAGGGTGAGCCATATGAACATGCCGCCCTCGGGCCGGTTGAAGGTAACGCCTTTCGGCATTTCACGCTCCAGTGCGGCAACCATCCGGTCGCGCCGGTGGCCATAGGTGGCGCGCAACTTTGCGACATGGGTGTCGAACAGCGTCGAGGCGACGCGATGCGTGACAATCTGGTTCAACGTGGCGGAATGGAGATCCGCCGCCTGCTTCATCAGAACCAGCCGGCCGATCACCTCTTTCGCGGCGCAGACCCAACCGACACGCAGGCCCGGCGCCAGTGTCTTGGAGAAGGACCCGCAATAGATCGTACGGGTGTTCTCGATCCCACCCGATCGGGCGATGTCGAGCGCCAGGATCGGGGGCACGGCATCACCGTCATAGCGAAGTGCCTGATAGGCGGCGTCCTCGATGATCGCGATGTCCAGCGCCTCGGCCTGATCCAGAAGCGCCTCGCGCGCGGCGAGGTCCACGGTCTGGCCGGTCGGGTTGGCGAAATCGGCCGAGAGGTAGGCGAACTTGATCCGACCACCGGCTTCGGCGGCTTCGGCTTTCAGTGCCGCGGCGGCGGCGTTGCCCTTTGGGTCGAGCCGGATATAGCGCGGTTCGTAGGCGTTGAACGCGCCGAGCGCGCCCAGATAGGTCGGCCAGCCGACCATTGCTGTGTCCCCGGGCGACAGCATCAGCTTGCCCAGGTAATCGAGCGCCTGCTGCGACCCCGAGGTGATAAGGATGTTGTCGGCGGCGCACGCGATGCCGATCCTGCCCATCTGGTCGGCGATCCACTCGCGCAGCGGTTTGTAGCCTTCCGAGACGGAATATTGCAGCGCAACGCCCGCTTGCCCCCCCGACATCGTCTCGGCAAAGGCGCTGGCAAAAGCCTCGGCGGGGAACAGCGCCGGATCCGGGATGCCCCCGGCGAACGAGATGATGTCGGGCTGGTCCAGAAGCTTCAGCAGCTCACGGATCTCCGACGCTTTCATCCGCGTGCTCCGCGTCGCGAGCACCTGTGACCATTGCATGGGCTTTCCTCCGTCTGGCGCGGCGAAACTGCATTGCCCGCGATAATAAGTCAATAAGGCTGACCTTAATTTCGATCAACTGCCGCGCACGACCTCGATCATCCGCGCCACATTGGCGGGATCGGCATCGGGGGTGATCCCGTGCCCGAGGTTGAAGATATGCGGCCCCTTCGAGAAGGTGCGCACGATCTGGCGGATTGCCTTATCCATCTCCGCCCCGCCGGTCACCATGTAGCCGGGCGCGAGATTGCCCTGCACGCAGCCATCGACCTGCACATGAGCGGCCGCCCATTCCGGAGTGACCGAGTTGTCGAGCGCCACGCAATCGGCCCCGGTCGCCCTCGCAAAGCCGACATAGCCCTGACCGGCTTCGCGCGGGAAGGCGATCACCGGCAGGCCGGGATGGCGGGCTTTCAGCTCCGTGATGATGCGGGCCGCGGGGGCGACGGCGAAATCGGCAAAGTCCTGCCCCTTCAGCGACCCGGCCCAGCTGTCGAACAGCTTCACCACCTCGGCCCCGGCCTGCACCTGCATCGACAGATAGTCGATGGTCGCCTCGGTCAACCGGTCGATCAGGGCGGCGAAGGCAGCGCGGTCGGCGGCCTTGAGCGCATGCGCCGGTCCCTGATCCGGCGTGCCGCGCCCGGCGACCATGTAGGTGGCCACCGTCCAGGGCGCGCCGGCAAAACCGATCAGCGTCGTCTCTTTCGGCAATTCGCGCGACAGGATGCGGACGGTTTCATAAATCGGTGCGAGGGTGTCGTGGATGGCGTCGGCCGGTTTCAGTGCGGCGACCTCGGCGGCGGTGGTGACGGTGGACAGGCGCGGGCCTTCGCCGGTCTCGAACCACAGCTTCGCGCCAAGAGCCTGGCAGATCAGCAGGATATCGGCGAACAGGATCGCCGCGTCAAAGCCGAAGCGGCGGATCGGTTGCAACGTCACCTCGGCGGCCAGATCGGGCGTGTAGCAAAGCGACAGGAAATCCCCGGCCTGCGCACGGGTCGCCCGGTATTCCGGCAAATAGCGCCCCGCCTGCCGCATCATCCAGATCGGCGGGGTCGGCAGGACCTCGCCCTTCAGGGCACGCAGGATGGTCTTGTCGGTCATGGCGAGGCTCCTTTGCGCCCTTCCGTCGGGGGAGTGCGGCGGCTTGTCAAGCGGCTCGGCGCGACCGGCGGGTTGTCAGGCCGATTTGACACAGGTAATCCGGCGGACATGACCCTTTCCCTGCCGACCCCCGCCCAGCCCCTGAAGATCGGAACCCGCGGTTCGCCGCTTGCGCTGGCGCAGGCGCATGAGACGCGCGACCGCCTGCGCGCGGCCTACGACCTTCCGGCCGAGGCGTTCGAGATCGTGGTCATCAAGACCACGGGCGACAGGGTGCTTGACCGCCCGCTGAAGGAGATCGGCGGCAAGGGCCTGTTCACCCGTGAAATCGAGGACGCGCTGCTGGCGGACGAGATCGACATCGCCGTCCATTCGATGAAGGACATGCCGACGCTGCAGCCCGACGGACTACTCCTGGACTGCTACCTTCCGCGCGAGGATGTGCGCGATGCCTTCGTCTCGGCTTCGTTTGCTTCGCTGGCCGAGTTGCCCGTGGGTGCGACAGTCGGATCGTCCAGCCTGCGCCGCCGGGCGCAATTGGCGCTGCGGCGGCCGGACCTGCAACTGGTGGAGTTCCGCGGCAACGTGCAGACGCGGATGCGCAAGCTGGAAGAAGGCGTGGCGGTCGCCACCTTCCTGGCCATGGCGGGGCTGAACCGGCTGGGCATGGCGCATGTCGCGCAGTCGGCTATCGCGCCGGAAGAGATGCTGCCGGCAGTGGCGCAGGGCGCGATCGGGGTGGAACGGCGCAGCGGCGATACCCGCGCGGCAGAGATGCTCGTCGCGATCCATGACCGTGAGACCGGCCTGCGGCTCGCGGCAGAGCGCAGCTTTCTTGCCCGACTCGACGGCTCGTGCCAGACGCCGATCGCCGGGCTCGCGGTCATTCAGGACGGTGCCCTGTGGCTGCGGGGAGAGATCCTTCGCCCCGATGGCAGCGAAGCGATCCGCGGAGAACGGCGTGGCGGGCTGACCGACGGCGCAACGATCGGGACCGATCTTGCCGCCGAACTGCTGTCCCGGGCAGGCGCTGATTTCTTCGCGCAAGGCTGACAGCCCCCGGCGATCAGCGCGGCAGGATCTTCCCCGGATTCATCAGGTTCGCCGGGTCGAGCGCGTGCTTGATCCGGCCCATGATCTCCAGAGCGACGGGGTCTTTCCGTCGCGCCATGGACGGCTGTTTCGACAGGCCTACGCCATGCTCGGCCGAGAAACTGCCGCCCAGTTCCTGCACGACATCCTCGACCGTCTCGAGAATGCGGTCGTTCAGGTCGGCGTCGTCGCGGGTCGGGAAGACCGAGAAATGCAGGTTGCCGTCGCCCAGATGCGCGACGGTGACCGTCTGGTGGCCGGGGTCGAGCCTTTGCAGCCGCGCCGGCACCTCGGCCATGAAATGCGCGACCGCGTTCAGCGGCACCGCGACATCGGTATCGACGAAGGGATGCCAGCCGTGGGTCAGCTCTGCCGCCGCCTCGCGCCGGGCCCACATGGCGCGGCGCTGCGCCTCGGTCCGGGCAAAGACGGCGTCGAGGATCACACCCTCTTCCATCATCGCTGACAGCGTTTCCTCGAGCAGCGCCTCTAGCGGCACGGTCCCATCCTCGCCTGCCGTCGTGTCGCGGGGGGAGGTCGCGCCCAGTTCGACAAGGATCGTGGTGTCGTGGATCGTCGGGAAGGGTTGGCCCAGATCGGGGCGCACGGCCGAAAGGCGGTCCATATAGGTGCGCGGCATGTATTCAAAGGCTTCGACCTGCCCGCCGGTCGCCTCCTGCAGTCGGTTGAGCAGCTTCAAAGCGTCCGAAAGGTCGCGCACGGCCAAGGTCGCGGTGGCAAAGGCCCGGGACTTCGGCACCAGCTTCATCACCGCGGCGGTGATGACGCCGAGCGTGCCTTCGGCGCCGATGAACAGGTCCTTCAGGTCGTAGCCGGAATTGTCCTTGTGCAACTCGCTCATCAGGTTCAGCACCCGGCCATCGGCCAG
Source organism: Rhodobacter sp. (assembly GCA_041905595.1). Taxonomy (GTDB): domain Bacteria; phylum Pseudomonadota; class Alphaproteobacteria; order Rhodobacterales; family Rhodobacteraceae; genus Aliitabrizicola. The sequence continues at coordinate 185,536 of JAYRKT010000002.1, read as the reverse complement.
AACCACCTCGATCCCAAGGCACAGCGCCCGGGTCGAGCCATAACGCAGCACGTTCGAACCGCCGGCATTGGTGGACAGGACGCCGCCGATCATCGCGGAACCGCGCGCCCCGAACCAAAGCGGGAAGTTGAGGCCAAGAGCATCGGCCGCGTCGTGCAGGCTGCTCAGCACTACGCCGGCCTCGACAACGGCGATGCGCGCCTCGGGGCGGATTTCGCGGATCCGGTTCATCCGCTCGAGCGACAGCAGGATGCCGCCGCTCGTCATCCGCCCGCCGACAAGCCCGGTGCGGCCGCCGGAGGCAACGATCGGCACCCCGGCTGCCGCTGCGGCGAGGACTATCGCGGAAACCTCGGATGTCGAGGATGGACGGACGACGCAAAGGGGTTCGGCATCGTATTTTCCTGTCCAGTCGTGCACATGGCTTGCCATGTCCGCTCCGATCAGAACCTGCGCCGCTCCGACGATACCGGTCAGCTTTGCGATCAGGTCCATGGTGTGCACTCCGCTCTGTCCGGCGGCATGTGAAGCCAATTCCTGCGCCAAGGCCAGAGGCGAAATCGCCGGATCGACAGGGAACGTCCATTGTCGCCATCGGATGACGTTTCCTGACCAGAGTCGGCAGCGAGGCGCCTTCTAGACTGAGCGCCTCAGCCAGAAAGGCCCATCCAGTGACGACTGTCGATCCGCTTCTCCAGCCCTATCGCCTGAAACACTTGACCCTGCGCAACCGGGTGATGTCGACCGCCCACGAGCCCGCCTATTCCGAGGACGGGATGCCGAAGGCGCGCTATCGGCTCTATCATGCCGAGAAGGCGCGGGGAGGCATGGCGCTGACGATGACGGCGGGTTCCGCCGTGGTCAGCCGCGACAGCCCGCAGGCCTTCGGCAACCTGCACGCCTGGGACGACGCGATCGTGCCGTGGCTGGCCGAGCTCGCCGACGAATGTCACGAGCATGGCTCGGCGGTGATGATCCAGCTGACCCACCTCGGCCGTCGCACGGGGTGGAACAAGGGCGAATGGTTGCCGGTGCTGTCGCCAAGCCCGGTGCGGGAACCGGCGCACCGGGCCTTCCCAAAGGTGGCAGAGGACTGGGACCTTGACCGCATCATCGCGGATTACGCCAGCGCCGCGCAGCGGATGCAGGCCGCGGGCCTCGACGGGATCGAGTTCGAGGCCTACGGGCACCTGATGGACGCCTTCTGGTCGCCCGCGACCAACAAGCGGACCGACGACTGGGGCGGGAGCCTCGACAACAGACTGCGGTTCACCCATCGGGTGCTGGACGCCGTGCGTGCCGCGGTCGGGCCGGAGTTCATCGTCGGCCTCAGGATGGTCGCCGACGAGGACTGGGACAAGGGCCTGAGCAAGGCCGAGGGGGTCGAGATCGCCACCCGCCTTGCGGCCAGCGGCAAGATCGACTTCCTGAACCTGATCCGCGGCCATATCGAAAGCGATGCCGCGCTGACCGGGGTGATCCCGATCCAGGGGATGCGGTCGGCGCCGCATCTGGATTTCGCGGGCGAAGTGCGCGAGGCGACGAAGTTCCCGGTCTTCCATGCCGCGCGCATTCCCGATGTCGCGACGGCGCGTCATGCGATCGCCACCGGGAAGCTCGACATGGTGGGCATGACCCGCGCCCATATCGCTGATCCGCATATCGTGGCGAAGGTCATGGCCGGGCAGGAGGATCGCATCCGTCCCTGCGTCGGCGCGACTTACTGCCTGGATCGCATCTACGAGGGGGGCGAGGCACTGTGCATCCACAACGCCGCGACGGGCCGCGAGGCGCGGATGCCGCATGCCATCCCGAAGGCGGACAGCGCGAAGCGGGTGGTGATCGTCGGTGCCGGACCCGCGGGGCTGGAGGCCGCACGGGTGGCGGGCGAGCGTGGCCACCGGGTCGTGCTGATGGAGGCATCCGATCGCGCGGGCGGGCAGGTCAACGTGCTGGCGCAGAACCCGCGCCGCAAGGAAATGATCGGCATCGTCGACTGGCGGGTGGCGGAGCTGGATCGGCTGGGCGTCGAGACACGCTACAATCTCTGGGCCGAGGCGGGCGACGTTCTGGCGGAGAACCCGGACGTGGTGATCATCGCGACTGGCGGCCTGCCGCAGTCCCCCGAGATGGATGGGGCCGAGCTGGGCGTGTCGAGCTGGGATATCCTGTCCGGCGCGGTCAAGCCGGCAGGGCGGATCCTGGTCTATGACGACAATGGCGGCCATCCGGCGATGAGCGCCGCCGAAGTCATGGCGCGTGGCGGGGCGGCGGTGGAGCTTGTCAGCCCAGAGCGGTTCTTCGCGCCGGAAATGGGCGGGCTGAACCATGTCCCCTACATGCGGGCCTTCCAGGAGTCGGGCGTGCGCGTGACGATCAACACGCGGGTCACGGCACTGCAGAGGGTCGGCAATGCCATACGCGTAACGCTCGGATCGGACTATGCGCCTGGCTGGTCGGAAGACCGCGAGGTGGATCAGGTCGTGGTCGAACATGGCACGGCGCCGCTGGACGAGCTTTACTTCGCGCTCAAGCCCGAAAGCCGGAATCTGGGCGAGGTCGACTACGGCGCACTGATCGGCGAGGGCGACATCTTTCCGATGCGCAACGCGGCCGGGCAGTTCCAGCTGTACCGGATCGGGGATGCGGTCCAGTCGCGCAATATCCATGCCGGGATCTACGACGCGCTGCGCTACGGGATCCGCTGGTAGGCTGCGGCAGAAGGGGGGCATTGCGCCCCCCGATCCCCGGCTGCGCCGGGGCTCTCCCCCCGCAGGATATTTGGGCAAAAGAGACGGATGCGGGGCTTCGGAGCGGCCGGTCAGGGCGTGATGCGACCGATGAGTTGAAGCACGACCGGTCCCAGCCCTGCGACGATCTTCGCGACCCCATCCCTGTTCGGGTGGATGCCGTCGGCCTGGAGATAGGGGGCGAGCGCCGCGGGATCCCCGCCGGCGCCGAGAGGTGCGAAGAAGCTCTCGATGTAGAGCGTGCCGTATTTCTGCGCGAGCTCGGGATAGATCGCGTCGAACTGCGCCTTGTAGTCGGGCCCGTAATTGCCGGGGGCCGGCATGCCGATCAGCAGGACCGGCAGACCCTTCGCCGTGGCCCCCGCGAGGATCGCGTCGAGGTTGGCGCGGCTCGTCGCCGGATCGAGTCCGCGCAAGAGGTCGTTGCCGCCAAGCGTGACCACCAGGGCGCGGACATCGGGCGTCAGCGTCCAGTCGAGCCGCGACAGCCCGCCCGCCGTCGTGTCGCCCGAGACACCCGCATTCAATACCGTGACATCGGCGCCGTGGTCCCGCAGCCAGGCCTGAAGCTGAGGCACGAAGCCGTCCTCGGGCGGAAGGCCGTAGCCTTCGGTCAGGCTGTCACCGAGGGCGGCGATGGTCACGGGGGCGGCAAGTGCCGCATGAGCAACGCAAATCGACGCGATGACGGCGGCCGCGAGGTTGCGCGCGCGCCGCGCCGCGCCATATGCCACTGACAGGCAAAAGCGAAGGGCAGACATGATGGCGGAACCGATCCTTTCCCTGCGCGACGTGCGGCTGACGCTGGCCGGCAATGCTGGTCCTGTGGACATCCTCAAGGGCATCTCGCTTGAACTGCTGCGGGGCGAGACGCTTGGGCTGGTCGGGCCGTCCGGATCGGGCAAGTCGTCGCTCCTCATGCTGATGGGCGGGCTGGAACGTGCCACCGGCGGCGAGGTCCGGGCGCTTGGCCAGGACCTGACGGCGATGGACGAGGACCAGCTCGCGCGGTTCCGCCGGGGGAATATGGGGGTGGTCTTTCAGTCCTTCCACCTGATTCCGACACTGACCGCACTGGAAAATGTTGCGGTGCCGCTGGAACTGGCCGGCGTGGCGGACGCCTTTGGCAGGGCGGAGGCGGAACTTCAGGCCGTGGGCCTGGCTGCCCGGGCCGGTCACTATCCCCGCCAGCTTTCCGGGGGAGAGCAGCAGCGGGTGGCGCTGGCCCGCGCGGCTGCGCCGCGTCCCGCGATCCTGCTGGCCGACGAACCGACCGGCAATCTGGATGGCGCAAATGGCGCAGCGATCATGGACCTGCTGTTCGGGCTGCGCGACAGACACGGGGCAACACTGGTTCTCGTGACCCATGCGCCAGAGCTTGCAGCGCGCTGCGACCGGATCGTGCGCCTCGCCGACGGTCAAGTGTTGGCCGACGAGCGGAGGGCGGCATGATTTCGCGAATTCTCCACGAGAACTCAGAGGCTCTGCAAAAATTTCTGGGCAGGGGCGTCGGATGAACCTGGCACTGTCGGCGCGGATCGCGCGGCGCGAACTGCGCGGCGGGTTTTCGGGGTTCCGCGTCTTTCTCGCCTGCCTGGCGCTCGGCGTTGCGGCCATTGCGGCCGTCGGTCTTGTGCGCGCCGCGATCGAGCGGGGCCTGCAGGATCAGGGCGCGGTGCTCCTCGGGGGCGACGCCGAGATGGAGTTTACCTATCGCTTCGCTTCTGACGCGGAGCGCGCCTTCATGGCGCGTGTCGCCACTCAGGTCTCTGAAGTCGTCGATTTCCGCTCGATGGCGGTGGTGGGCGAGGATCGGGCGCTGACGCAGGTCAAGGCGGTGGATGACCTTTATCCCCTCACCGGCAGCGTGGTGCTGGATCCGCCGGTGCCACTGGCGCAGGCGCTGGCTGCCAGCGATGGCCATCCTGGTGGCGTGATGGACAAGGTGCTGGCCGACCGGCTGGGGCTGGCACCGGGATCGACCTTTCGACTGGGCACGCAGGAGTTCCGTCTGGGTGCGGTCCTTCTGCGCGAGCCCGACTCGGCGACGGCCGGTTTTGCGCTTGGGCCGCGGACGATCGTGCGAACCGTCGATCTTGCGCAGTCGGGTTTGATCGGCCCGGGATCACTGTTCGAGACGAAATACCGGCTGCAACTTTTGCCGGACGCCGACATCGATGCAGTCAAAAGGCAGGCCCTCGCGGCCTTTACCGAGACCGGATTGCGGTGGTCAGACAGCCGCCGCGCAGCACCGGGGATCGAGCGCTTCGTCGACCGGATGGGGTCGTTCCTTGTCCTCGTCGGGCTTGCCGGAATGGCTGTGGGCGGGGTGGGCGTATCGGCAGCGGTACGGGCCTATCTGTCTGGCAAGACCGAGACGATCGCGACCCTCAAGACGATGGGGGCCGGGGGAGGAACGATCTTCCAGGTTTACCTGATCCAGATCGGGGTGCTTGCTGTGGCAGGGGTGCTGGCCGGGCTTGTCCTTGGCGGCGCGGCCGTCCTGTCCCTTGCCGACGTCATCTCGGCGCGGCTGCCCTTTCCCGCAGAGTTCGCGCTTTATCCCCGGCCTTTGGCCGAAGCCGCCTTCTATGGCGTGATGACAGCTCTGCTCTTCACGCTCTGGCCGTTGGCAAGGACCTCGCAGATCCGCGCGGCCGCGCTTTATCGGGGTGAGGAGAGACGCCTTCGCCCGCGCCATTGGCACGTGATGATGCTGCTTGGGGTGCTGGCAGTCCTTGTCGGAGGCGCCGTCTGGTTCTCGGGTGTCTGGAAACTCGCACTCGGTACCCTGAGCGGGTTGCTCGTGGCGCTTCTCGTTCTCGCGCTGGCGGCCTTTGGGGTCCGCAGGCTGTCCCGGTGGCTGGCGCGGCGCAGCTTTGTGCGCGGACGGCCGGGGCTGCGCATGGCGCTTTCAGCCATTGGCGGCCCGCAGTCCGAGGCGGGTTCGGTGATCCTGTCGCTCGGGCTCGGGCTGACGGTGCTGGCGACGGTCGGCCAGATCGACGCGAACCTGCGCAGCGCGATCCGGACCGACCTGCCCGAGCGGGCGCCGTCGTATTTCTTCCTCGATATCCAGCCCGACCAGATCGAGGGCTTCAATGCACGGCTGACGGGGGATCCGTCGGTCAGCCGCGTCGAAAGCGCGCCGATGCTGCGGGGTATCATCACCCTGATCAACGGCCGGCCAGCCAAGGAGGTGGCGGGCGAGCACTGGGTGCTGAACGGCGACAGGGGCGTGACCTATTCCGACGCTCCGCCCGCCGGCACCAAGGTGACAGCCGGCGCCTGGTGGGCCCCCGGTTATTCCGGCGCGCCGCAGATTTCCTTCGCCGCCAAGGAAGCCGAGGAGATGGGGCTCAAGCTCGGCGACCGGCTGACGATCAACATCCTCGGGCGAGATATTACCGGGACGATCACCAGCTTTCGGCAGGTCGATTTCTCGACCGGGGGGATGGGATTCGTCATGGCGATGAATCCGTCAGCCCTGAAAGGCGCGCCGCACACTTCCATCGCGACGGTCTATGCCGCGCCCGAAGCAGAAGCGAAGATCCTCCGCGATCTGGCGACCGCTTATCCCAATATAACCGCGATCCGGGTGCGAGATGCCATCGACCGGGTGACGGAGGCGCTGAACGCGATTGCCGAGGCGACCGCCTGGGCGGCGGCGGCAACGCTGCTGACAGGATTCATCGTGCTGATCGGTGCGGCGGCGGCTGGCGAGCGGGCGCGCGTCTACGAAGCGGCGGTGCTGAAGACGCTTGGCGCGACGCGGGGGCGGATCCTTGGCAGCTTTGCGTTGCGGGCCGGGATCATGGGGGCGGCGGCGGGGGCCTTCGCCATCCTTGCCGGTGCGCTTGCCGGATGGGTCGTGATGGTCTGGGTGATGGAAAGCCAATACCGCTTCGAACCCCTCTCGGCACTGGCCATCGTTGCGGGCGGAGTGGTCGCAACCCTGTTGGCCGGATTCTTCTTCGCGCTGCGCCCGCTGGCGGCGCGTCCGGCGCAGGTCCTGAGGTCGGCAGAGTGAACCGGTCGGGCTGGCGGCCCGGGGACGCAGGGGCTAGGCTGTCCACGCCGAAACAGTGACTGCGGTGTGGGAGCCCTATCATGCGCACAGAGTTCGATCAGGAGCTGGAAGAGCGACTGGTTCGTTATGCGAGGATCGACACCCAGAGCGACGAAACCTCATCATCGTCGCCCAGCACGGCGCGTCAGCAGGATCTGCTGCGGCTTCTCGTCGAAGAACTGAGCGGGATCGGGGCGCAGGACGTACGGCAGGCGGAGTATGGAACGGTGATCGCGACGATCCCGGCGACGGTGCCCGGGAAAGTGCCGACCATCGCGCTGCTTGCGCATGTGGATACCGCGCCCGGTTTCGCCGCAAGCGGGGTGAAGCCTCGGGTGGTGAAGTCCTACAACGGCGGGCCGGTGCATTATCCGGACGCACCCGATCTGGTTCTTTCGCCCGAGCAGTTTCCCTATCTGGCGGCCAAGGCGGGTGACGACATCATAACCGCTTCGGGGACGACGCTGCTTGGTGCTGACGACAAGGCCGGCGTGGCCATCCTGATGGCGACGGCTCGGCATCTTCTTGGCAATCCGTCTATTCCCCACGGGGAAATCCGGATTGCCTTCACCCCCGACGAAGAGATCGGCCGGGGCGTGCACAAGGACCTGCCGAAGGATCTGGCCGTCGACTTCGCCTATACGCTCGATGGCGGCGAAATCGGCGAGATCGTGGGCGAGACCTTTTCCGCCGATGGCGCGGTGGTGAAGATCGACGGCGTCTCGATCCATCCTGGCGAGGCCAAGGACAAGCTCGTCAACGCGCTGCATCTGGCGGCGAAGATCGTGGATACGCTGCCCAAGCACCGGCTGACCCCCGAGACGACAAACGGGCGCGATGGGTTCATCTTCCTCTATTCATTGACCGGGACGGCAGCCACAGCCGAGATGCATTTTGCCCTGCGCGATTTCGACCGGACGCTTCTAGCGCAGCATGGCGACCTGCTGCGCAAGATCTGCGAGACCGTCCAGGCCGGTGAGCCACGGGCGAAGATCACCTGCAAGATCTTCCCGCAATACCGCAACATGCGCGACTGGCTGGAAAAGGATGGCAGGCCGGTGGAACTGGCGGAAGAGGCCTGCCGCCGCGCCGGGATCGAACCCTTCTCGCAGCCGATCCGCGGCGGTACCGACGGCTCGCGGCTCACCGAGATGGGTGTGCCGACGCCGAACATCTTCACCGGCATGCAGAACCTGCATGGGCCGCTCGAATGGATATCGGTGCAGGACATGGGAGCGGCGATGAAGGTCTGCCTGGAACTGGTGCAACTGGTGGCCGCGAAGTGACCTGATGGCGGACCTGTTTGACACCCCCTCGACCCCGGCACCGGACGCGCCGCGCCCGCTGGCGGACCGGCTTCGGCCGAAGTCGCTGGCCGAGGTGATCGGGCAGGAGGCGGTGCTGGCGCCGGAGGGCCCCCTTGGCGCGATGCTCAAGGCGCACAGCCTGTCCTCGTTGATCCTCTGGGGTCCGCCGGGCGTGGGCAAGACCACGATCGCGCGGCTGCTGGCGGCGGAGACGGACCTCGCCTTCGTCCAGATCAGCGCGATCTTCACCGGCGTGCCGGAACTGCGGAAGGTATTCGAGCAGGCGAAGATCCGGCGTCAGAACGGGCAGGGGACGCTTCTGTTCGTCGACGAGATCCACCGCTTCAACAAGGCACAGCAGGACGGCTTCCTGCCGCATATGGAGGACGGGACGATCCTTCTGGTCGGGGCTACGACCGAGAACCCGTCCTTCGAGCTGAACGCCGCTCTGCTCAGCCGATCGCAGGTGATCGTGCTGGAGCGGCTGTCTTTGGCCGATCTGGAGCGGCTGGCGCAGCGGGCGGAACGGGAACTGGGGAAGGCCCTGCCGCTGTCCGGTGAGGCGCGAGAGTCTCTGCTTGAGATGGCCGATGGTGACGGGCGGGCGCTTCTGAACCTGATCGAGCAGGTCGCGGCCTGGTCGCTGACGAAGCCGCTCGGGCGCGAGGACCTTTCAAAGCGTCTGATGCGGCGGGCGGCGAAATACGACAAGTCCGGCGAAGAGCATTACAACCTCATCTCGGCGCTGCACAAATCGGTGCGGGGTTCGGACCCCGATGCGGCGCTCTACTGGTTCTGCCGGATGCTGGAGGGGGGCGAGGACCCGCGTTTCCTGGCCCGCCGCATCACTCGCATGGCGATCGAGGATATCGGGCTGGCCGACCCGCAGGCGCAGCAGTTGTGCCTGCATGGCTGGGAGACCTATGAGCGCCTCGGCTCGCCAGAGGGCGAACTTGCGCTGGCGCAGGCGGTGATCTACCTCGCGCTCGCGCCGAAGTCGAACGCGGGGTACATGGCCTATAACACGGCCCGCAAGGCTGCGCGCGAGACGGGCAGCGAACCGCCGCCCCTTCATATCCGCAACGCTCCGACGCGGATGATGAAGGACTTGGGCTATGGTGCGGGCTATGCCTATGACCATGACGCCGAGGATGGCTTTTCAGGGCAGAACTACTTCCCCGAGGGAATGAAGCGGCCGGTATGGTATCAGCCGCCCGAACGCGGCTTCGAGCGTGAGCTGAAGAAGCGCGTCGAGTATTTTGCGCGGCTGCGGGAAAAGCGGCAGGGCGGGTAGGGGGCGATTTTTCTGCGAAAAATCACTGTGCACCTGATTTTTCGCGGAAAAATCGTGTCTGGGGCGTGGTTGACATCGGCGGCGGTGGGGAAGAGAGAGGCGGAATGTTCGGAACACTTCTTCAAGTCGCGCTCGGGGGCGCCATCGGCTCCACAGCGCGCTACCTGACCAATGTCTCGGTCATGCGGACGATCGGCGCAGGCTTCCCCTGGCAGACGGTGATCGTCAACGTGCTCGGCTCTTTCGCAATGGGCGTGCTGGTCGTCTGGCTGGCGCACAAGGGCCTGACGCGGCATGCGCCTTTCCTGATGACCGGGATACTCGGCGGGTTCACCACCTTCTCGGCCTTTTCCCTTGACGCCGCGACCCTGTGGGAACGGGGCGCCACGGGGCAGGCGGTAGCCTATGTCATCGGCACGGTCGTGGTAGCGCTGGCGGCGATGTTCCTAGGCATGGCGATCACGCGGGGGATGGTGTCATGAGCGCAGTCCAGATGCTGACCGTGACCGAAGAAGAAGGCGAACAGCGCCTCGACCGCTGGTTCAAGCGCCGCTTCCCGCAACTGACCCAAGGCGCGATCGAGAAGATGTGCCGCACCGGGCAGGTGCGTGTCGATGGCGGTCGCGCCAAGGCGGCCGACCGGATCGTACCGGGAATGCAGGTGCGTGTGCCGCCCCTGCCGGACGCTGAAGCTCCGCGCCCGGAAGGCGCGCCGCGTTTGACCAATGCCGACGCCAAGATGATCCAGGATGCGGTCCTGTGGATGGACCAGCACATGATCGTCCTGAACAAGCCGCCGGGCCTGCCAAGCCAGGGCGGCTCGGGTCAGGGCGAGCGGCATGTCGACGGGCTGAGCGAGGCGCTGAAGTTCGGCTACAAGGAAAAGCCCAAGCTGGTGCATCGGCTGGACAAGGATACCTCGGGCATCCTGCTTCTGGCGCGGACCGACCGCGTGGCGCGTGGCCTGTCCGAGGCACTGCGCCACCGAGAGGCGCGCAAGATCTACTGGGCGGTCGTCGCGGGTGTGCCGCATCCCAAGCAGGGCTCGATCAAGTTCGGCCTGATGAAGGCGCCGGGTCGCGGCAAGGGCGGCGAAGGCGAAAAGATGATCTGCGTCCATCCCGCGAAGATGGCCGAATACCCTGACGCCAAACGCGCCCAGACCGACTATTTCACTCTCTGGTTCCTTGGCAACCGCCTGTCCTGGATGGCGCTGGAGCCGGTCACGGGCCGCACCCACCAGCTGCGCGCCCACATGGCCGAGATCGGGCATCCGATCTTGGGCGACGGCAAATACGGTGGCGGCGAGGCCGACAATGCCGGCGATGGCTGGGGGGCGGGCATCGGGGGTGATCTGAGCCGCAAGCTCCACCTCCATGCGCGCAGCCTGACCATCGAGCACCCGGTGACCAAGGAAGTGCTGACCTTCACCGCGCCTCTGCCTGAGCATATGGCCCGAACGTGGAAGACGCTCGACTGGAAGGAAGGCGACGTGCCCGCCGATCCGTTCGAGGTGTTCAAGTGAGCGAGTGGCGGCCGAAGCGATTCTGGAAGACGGCGGACGTGACGGAAGCCGAAGGTGGCTTCGGCGTCGTGCTGGATGGCCGTCCGGTGCGAACGCCCGGCAAGCGGCTGCTGGTTGTCCCGACCCGGGCGCTGGCCGAGGGGATTGCCGCCGAATGGAACGCCCAGAACGGCGTGCTCCAGCCCGAGACCATGCCGTTCACCCGGGCGGCGAATACCGCGATCGAACGGGTCAGCGCGCATCGCGAGGCTGTCGTCGAGGAACTGGCCCGCTACGGGGCCTCGGATCTTCTGTGCTATCGCGCCGAAGAGCCGGCGGAACTGGTCGACCGACAGGCCCGCGACTGGGACCCGGTCCTGTCCTGGGCCGCGACCGAACTTGGCGCGCGCCTTCGGGTGACGGGCGGTGTCGTTCCGATCGAGCAGGATCCGGAGGCGCTTGCCCCGCTCGTCGCGCGGCTGCAGGCACTGACGCCGTTCCAGCTGACGGCGTTTCACGATCTGGTCGCCATTTCGGGGTCGCTTGTCCTGGCCTTCGCCGTGGCGACGGGGCGACTGACCGCCGAAGAAGCCTGGCAACTGTCCCGCCTCGACGAGACCTGGCAGGCCGAGCATTGGGGTAAGGACGAAGAAGCCGCCAAAGCCGACGAAATCCGCCGGCAGGCGTTCCTGACGGCGGCGCGATTCTTTCTTGCCTGCCCCTGATTGCCCGAGCCGACCAGGAAGGGTTTGCTGAATTTCGCGGCGAATTAGGCAAGAAATGGCGTGGCTTGATGTTTTTTGCATCGGCTTGCCGCGAGCCTTGACGTTTCAAAGCGCTTCGGCCCAAACTCGCCGATACTGAGCGGAGACAACCGCGCGGATCACAAGGCCGTCGGGCCATCAAAAATAACATCGCCCTGCGGGGCGGACGATCAGGAAGAGGTCATCATGAAAAAATCCGTCTTCATCGGCACGCTGGCTCTCGCCGGCGCGCTTGCTGGCGTGGCGGCAGCGGACACTGTCGCGGACGTCAAGGCGCGCGGCCAGCTGATCTGCGGAACCAACACCGGTCTGACCGGCTTTGCCGCGCCGGATGCGAACGGCAACTATCAGGGCTTCGACGTGGCGATCTGCAAGGCTGTCGCCGCTGCCGTTCTGGGCGATTCGAACAAGGTCAAATATGTGCCGCTGACCGGTGAGACCCGCTTCACCGCGCTGGCCTCGGGCGAAGTCGACGTGCTGGTGCGCAACTCGACCTGGACCTTCTCGCGTGACACCGACCTGAAGTTCGATTTCGTCGCGGTGAACTACTATGACGGCCAGGGCTTCATGGTGAAAAAGGATCTGGGCGTGACCTCGGCCAAGGAGCTGGATGGCGCGACGATCTGCATCCAGACAGGTACCACGACCGAACTGAACCTGGCCGACTGGTTCAAGGCCAACAACATCGCCTACACCCCGGTCAACATTGCTGATGACGCCGAAGGCCAGCGCCAGCTCGTGGCGGGCGCCTGCGACGCCTATACGACCGATGCCTCGGGCCTTGCTGCCGCCCGTGCCACCATGGCCGACCCGCAGAACTACATCATCCTGCCCGAGATCATCTCTAAGGAACCGCTCGGCCCGGTCGTGCGCCATGGTGACAACAATTGGGGCGACGTAGTCCGCTGGACCTTCTACGCACTGGTCGCCGCGGAAGAGTTCGGTATCACCTCGGCCAATGTCGACGAGATTGCCTCGACCACCCAGAACCCCGAGATCAAGCGCCTGCTCGGCATGGATGCCGACCTCGGTTCGTTCATGGGCCTGGACAAGGAATGGGCCAAGCGGGCGATCAAGCAGGTCGGCAACTATGGCGAGATCTTCGCGGCCAATATCGGAGAGTCGACCCCGATCGGCCTGGCGCGCGGCCTGAACGCGCAATGGACCCAGGGCGGCCTGCAATACGCCCCGCCGTTCCGCTGATCTGACATCCGGTTCGGGCGCGCCACTGGGCGCGCCCGTTTCCTTCTTAGGGGTTACCCTGCAACAGGCGAGGCAAGAGACCTCGTGGCGGCAAGCCGGAAAACCGGCCCGCGGCAGGATCAGGGGGTTATGACATGGCCTATGCCGGCGAAGCGCCGAAGGACTCCTTTCGGCTGAGCATGCTGATCTACGATACGCGGTATCGGTCGATCACGATCCAGATCATCGTGCTGATCCTGTTCGGATTGTTCCTGTCCTGGATCTTAAACAACATCGTCCAGAACCTGGCTGCCAAGGATCGGGGGTTCAGCTACGATTTTCTCTGGAACCGCGCTGGATATGACATCAGCCAGCGACTGATCGCCTATACCAACGACGACACTCACGCCCGAGCAATGCTCGTCGGGCTGCTGAACACCCTGCTGCTTGCCTTCTTCGGCTGTATCCTTGCCACCGTGATCGGTGTCATTGCCGGCGTATTGCGCTTGTCGAACAATTGGCTGATCGCGCGCCTGATGACGGTTTATGTCGAGGTCTCCCGCAACGTCCCCGTGCTTTTATGGATCCTGCTGGTCTACGTGGTTCTCTCCGAAGCCATGCCGGAACCCAAGGACTTCAAGCTGACGGATGCGATGATTGCCGCCGGCGAACAGCCCAAGGCCCACATGATCTTCGGATCGATTGCGATCACCAACCGCGGCACCAACATTCCCGAACCGCTTTTCGACCGCAGTCTTGGCAACATCGACCTTGGGATATTCCTGGTCAGCCTTGACCTTCTGGCGATCATCGCCGTTCTGGTCGCTAGCTTTTTCGCCTATCGCGGCCTATCGCACCGCGCCCGCGTCGTGCAGGAGGCGACCGGCGTGCGCCCCGTCACCTGGTGGAAGAGCCTGCTGATATGGATCGCGCCGGTCCTGATCCTGCTATGGTCACTCGGGTTCCACCTTGGCTACCCGCAATTCAAAGGCTTCAACTTTACCGGCGGTATCACCGTCGCCCATGCCTTCACCTCGCTTCTGGTGGCCCTGTCACTCTACACCGGGTCCTATATCGCCGAGATCGTCCGTGCTGGCATTTTGGCCATTCCCAAGGGCCAGACCGAGGCGGCCTACGCGCTTGGCCTGCGGCCTGGCCGAACGATGAGCCTTGTCATATTGCCGCAGGCGCTGCGGGTCATCGTCCCGCCCCTGATCAGCCAGTATCTGAACCTGACCAAGAACACGTCGCTTGCCATTGCGGTCAGTTACATGGACCTGCGCGGGACACTTGGCGGCATCACTCTGAACCAGACCGGCAAGGAGCTGGAATGCATGCTGCTGATGATGGCGATCTATCTGACGATCAGCCTGATCATCTCGGGCGTGATGAACATCTACAACAACGCCGTCAAACTGAAGGAGCGCTGAGATGGCCAATCCCACCGGCGACTCCATCGCCTTCGCCCGAGAAACCATGATCCCCCCTCGCGATCCGCCAGCCCGCGAAAGCGGCTATGTGAAATGGATGCGCGAGAACCTGTTCTCGAACGCCATCAACATTACGCTCACGGTGATATCGGTCCTGATCATCTTCGGGCTGCTGCGCGCGATCGTGCCGTGGTTCCTCAACGGTGTCTGGAACGCCGGTTCGCTGTCAGAATGCCGTACTCTCGTCGCAGAACGCGCGGGTCCCGATGCTTCGGGCGCCTGCTGGGCCATGGTGCGAGAGCGCTGGAACCAGTTCCTGTTCGGTTTCTTCCCTGTCGACCAATATTGGCGCCCGACGCTGGCCTTCGGCCTGCTGTTCGCCGCCATTGGCCCCGTCCTGTTCGCGGGGCAGAAGGAAAAGCTGAATCCGCTATTCCTGATCGTCACGCTGTTCCTTGCCGTGACGATGTGGCTCGCCTCCGCCCCGGCACTTGCCTTTGCGCTGACGGCCATTCTGCTTCTTGTGCTGTTCGCCCTTGCCAACACCCAGCCTGGCCGGCTGATCTGGTTCACGGCGATCTATCCGGCAATCACCTTCTTCCTGCTCTGGGGCGGGTCGATCTGGGCGCCAGTGATGGCGATGCTGGGCTTCGTCATCATCGCCATTACCTACCGACTGACCTTTGAACGGCTCGGGGTCGTGGTTGCCACCGCCCTCGGCGCGGTGCTTGCCGTTTTGTGGTGGCTGTTCCTAGACCGCAGCATCGCCCAGGCAATCGACAGCGTGATCCCGATCGGCCTGCCCGCGGTGGCATCTGACCAGTTCGGCGGCTTCCTGCTGGCCATGACGATCGGTGTGACCGCGATCGCCTTCTCCTTGCCGATGGGGATCCTTCTGGCGCTGGGGCGGCGGTCGGACATGTTTCTTATCAAGGTCCTCAGCGTCGGGTTCATCGAGTTCATCCGCGGTGTGCCGCTCATCACGCTGCTGTTCACGGCCTCGCTGCTCCTGCAGTACTTCTTGCCGCCGAATACGAACTTCGACCTGATCCTGCGCGTCATCATCCTCGTGACCTTCTTCTCGGCCGCCTATATCGCCGAGGTGATCCGTGGGGGCCTTGCCGCCCTGCCGCGGGGTCAGTACGAAGCGGCTGATGCGCTTGGCCTCGACTACTGGCGGGCGCAAAGGCTCGTCATCATGCCGCAGGCGCTGAAGATCGCCATTCCCGGCATCGTCTCGTCCTTCATCGGGCTGTTCAAGGACACCACGCTGGTGGCCTTCGTCGGCCTTCTCGATCCTCTGAAGGGCGTGACCCAGATCGTCCGTGCCGACATCAACTGGAAGGGTATCTACTGGGAGCCCTACATCTTTGTCGGCGCCATTTTCTTCGTCATCTGCTTCGGCATGTCGCGCTACTCGATGTATCTCGAGCGCCGGCTGAAGCGCGACCATCGTTAGGGAGTACCGACATGGCTGAAGCCGCCAAGGCCCGCAAGGAAATGAAGGTCAGCGACGAGGTCGCGGTCCAGATCACCAAGATGAACAAATGGTACGGCACGTTCCACGTGCTGCGCGACATCGACCTGACGGTGAGGCGGGGCGAGCGCATCGTCATCGCCGGCCCGTCGGGCTCGGGCAAGTCGACACTGATCCGCTGCATCAACCGGCTGGAGGAACACCAGTCGGGGCAGATCATCGTCGATGGCACGGAACTGACCAACGACATCAAGAACATCGACAAGGTGCGGTCCGAAGTCGGGATGGTGTTCCAGCATTTCAACCTGTTCCCGCACCTGACCATCCTCGAGAACCTGACGCTCGCCCCGATCTGGGTCCGCAAGATCCCGAAGAAGGAAGCGGAAGAGACGGCGATGTACTTCCTCAAGAAGGTCAAGATCCCCGAGCAGGCCAACAAGTATCCGGGCCAGCTGTCGGGCGGCCAGCAGCAGCGCGTCGCAATCGCGCGGTCGCTCTGCATGAAGCCCAGGATCATGCTGTTCGACGAGCCAACCTCGGCCCTTGACCCCGAGATGATTAAGGAAGTTCTCGATACCATGATCGAACTTGCCGAAGAGGGCATGACGATGCTCTGCGTGACCCACGAGATGGGCTTTGCCCGTCAGGTGGCGAACCGGGTGATCTTCATGGACCAGGGCCAGATCGTCGAGCAGAACGAGCCCGAGGAATTCTTCCTCAACCCGAAGTCGGAACGCACCAAGCTGTTCCTGAGCCAGATCCTGGGGCACTGAAGAAAGAAGGGGGGCTTTCCGCCCCCGTCTGCGCTTCGCGCAATCACCCCCAGAGGATATTTAAGAGCAGAAAATGCTCAGGCGACGATTTCGCGCGGGATGACGAAATCCATCACCGCGCCGCGGCCCCATTCGGTCTGATGCCAGTCGGCGATGTCGAAATCCACAACCAGCGTCGCGCCGGTCGGGTAGCGGTGGAACTCGGGGTTGATCGGGGCGCGGGCGACCAGACGCGCGGCGAATTCGGCGATGCCCGGGTTGTGGCCGATCATCATCACCGTGTCGCCCTTGGCATGGCGCAGGACGGCCAGCATCACGTCCGGCCCGGCATGGTAGAGCGCGGGCTTGAGTTCGAGGATCGGCGTGCCCGGCAAAGCCGGCGCGATGCCGGACCAGGTCTTGCGGGTGCGCAGGGCGTCCGAACACAGGACTTCGTCGGGCACGTAGCCGCGGGAGGCAAGCCAGCCGCCAAGGTCGGCCGCCGCGGCTTTGCCGCGCTCGTTCAGCGGGCGGTCGTGGTCGGCCATGTTCGGATCGTCCCAGCTGGATTTGGCGTGCCGCGTCAGGATCAGGCGCTTGGTCATCGGTGGAACTGCCCCATGTGATAGGCCGACTGTTCGCGCATCCTTGCATGGGCGACCGAGACCGGGCAAGCGCGGCGCACGGCGCAGCCGTTCGACAGGCAGTCGGCCCCCGGCGGCGTGTCGAGGAAAACGTGGCAGGCCGGGACGTCGTAGCCCGCAGCGGTCAGCGCCCGGGGCGGGCAGGTCGTCAGACAGGGCTGGCCGACGCAGGTTTCGCAAGGCGAGGGCGGCGGAGGCGGCAGGTCGATCATCTCTTTCAGCGCCAGGGCGCCGCGGAAGGAAACCCAAAGCCCCGCCTCGTCATGGACAAGGAGCCGGACGGGCGACTGGTGGCATCTGCCCGTCCGCAAGGCCCAGGTGAAAAAGGGGCGATAAGGCGGGCCGCCGAAAGGGAACAATGCCTTTGCGCCAAGGTCGCAGGCGATGCTGCCGACCACGCGCCGCGACCAGCGGTCGACGGGGTCGGGCGCTCCATCTTGCCATTCCACGCTGGCCGTCAGCACCGGCCAGAAGTTCGCCCCGTCCGGGCCGATCATGAGTAGCGTCCCTGTCCCCGCCGGCAGGTCATCCTTTGGCGTCGCCGCAAAGCCGCCAAGGATCGCGAGGCCCTGCGCTGCTAGGCGGCCAACGATCCCGTCAAGCGTGGTCATCTGCGGCGCGGCTTCACCCGCGGTTCGGTTGAGCGGATCTGCGATCCAGCCCCGTGGTCGGTGAAGAGTTCCAAGAGACAGGCATTCGGGATGCGCCCGTCAAGAATGGTCACGGCCCTCACGCCCTGATCGAGCGCGGCCAGAGCGGTTTCGGTCTTGGGGATCATCCCGCCCGAGATGCTGCCGTCTGCGATCATGGCCCGCACTTCCTCTGGGGTGATCTGGGTCAGCACCTCGCCCGCCGGGTTCTTCACGCCCGACACATCGGTCAGGAGGAGCAGGCGGTCTGCCTGCAGTGCCCCGGCAATTGCGCCCGCCGCGGTATCGCCGTTGACATTGAAGGTCTCGTTATCGGCCATGCCGGTCGCGACCGGAGCGACGACCGGGATGATGCCTGCCTCGTAGAGGTCACGCAGCACCTGCACATTCATCTCGACCGGGCGGCCGACGAAGCCCAACTCCGGATCGTCCGCCTCGCAGACCATCAGGTCGTCGTCCTTGCCCGATATGCCCACGGCGCGGCCGCCCTGATCGTTGATCGCCTGCACGATGCGCTTGTTGACGAGGCCCGACAGGATCATCTCGACCACTTCGACGGTCGCCTTGTCGGTCACCCTCTTGCCGCGCACGAACTCCGACTTGATGCCGAGCTTGTTCAGCATCTCGTTGATCATCGGCCCGCCGCCATGCACGACGACCGGGTTTACGCCAACTTGCCGCATCAGCACGATGTCGCGGGCAAACTCGGCCATGGCCGCATCGTCACCCATGGCGTTGCCGCCGAACTTCACAACGACGACCGCGCCGGAATAGCGCTGCATGTAGGGAAGCGCCTCGGACAGGACCCGGGCGGTGGCGATCGAATCTTCCATCGTGGTGGTCTGCTTTCTCATGCGGGGCCCCTTGTTGCGGGCGGAAATGCGGGGTCCGTCCTAGCCCCTTTGAAGGGGCGTGCCAAGCGACTCGCGGCGCGGCGGCGCCTGTTTGGGCGGACGGCCCGGGAAGGCTTCATGATCTTTCTGACGGGCCGGACAGTCCGGCCGAAACCTCATTCAAGCCCGGCGATGATCGCGCGAAGCGTCTCGATTCCGTCGCCCTTTTCCGACGAGGTCAGGACGATTTCCGGATAAGCCGCCGGATGCTTGGCCAGGGCGCCGCGGACCTGCTCGATATTGGCTTCGCGGGTTGCGGCATTCACCTTGTCGGACTTCGTCATCACCACCTGGAAGGTGACGGCGGAGCGGTCGAGCAGAGAAAGGATTTCCTCGTCAACCGCCTTCACCCCGTGGCGGGTGTCGATCAGCACGAAAGCGCGGCGCAGGGTGACGCGACCGGCGAGGTAGCTTTTCAGCAGCGCCTGCCATTTTGCCACGACCGCGACCGGCGCCTCGGCATAGCCGTAACCGGGCAGGTCGACCATGTAGCGGTCATCGCCAAGCGCGAAGAAGTTGATTTCCTGCGTCCGGCCCGGCGTGTTCGAGGCGCGCGCAAGGTTCTTGCGGCCGGTGAGCGCGTTGATGAGGCTTGACTTGCCGACATTCGAACGGCCTGCAAAACAGATCTCGATCCGATCTGCCGGTGGCAGGCCAGACATGGCGGTGACCCCCTTGACGAAGGTCACCGGTCCGGCGAACAGCAGCCGCCCGGCCTCACGCGCGGCCTCTTCGGGTTCGGGGGCAAGCGGGAAGGCCAAGCTCATACCAGGGTCACCTCATCGCCCAGCCGCAGGGTGCCGCCGCTGACGACCCGGGCATAGACGCCGAAATCCTGATGTCCGAAGCCGGCTTCGAGGGCGGCGAGAGTGTCGCCGTCGGTGCGGCCGGTTTCGGGGTCGGCGCAAGTGGCACGGCAGCGGGTGATACGTTGCTCGACACGCAGGCGAACCGGGCCGACGGCAATCTCTCGGCCGACCAGGTCGAATTCCGACCAGGGGGCGAGGCCGTCGAGCCAAAGGTTTCCGCGCCAGCGATGGATGGACAGGTCCATGCCCATCCGCTGCCCGAGATCGCGATTGCTGGCGAGATTGAGGACCGCTACCCATGGCTCGGGTACATCTGTCATTGGTTGCCCCTCGACCCGCACGACCCGGGAGGGGGCCGGGCGGTTCTCGGGCCAGAGCGGGCGGAGCCAGTCGACCAGGGCCGCGGCCTCCTCGGGCTGGTCCGGGGCGACGGTCAGTGTTCCCGCGGACGGATGGCGCAGGGTGACCCGGCGGTTGGCGGGGTCGGAACTGCTGGCGATTGCCATCAGCTGCGACGAGGCCCAGCCACGCAGGAAGTTCATCTTCGGCGCCCAGCCGTCCGGCTGCTGGCCAAAGCGCGCCGCCTCATGCGCGACAGCCCATTCGCGATCAAAGGGGAAAGCGCGGCCCTCGGTCAGGGTCGCGCTTTCGATTTCCTCGTAGCCCGCCGACTTGATCGGGTGGCGGCACAGTTGCGCCAGCCGGGCGGTCATTTCTTCGCGCCGGTCTTTGGCGGCTTGGCGTCGTTCGCCGCCTTTGGCTTGCGTTTGACCGAGGCCTTGATGTTTCCGAAGATATCCGGCTTGGCCCCGTGGCTGCGCATGATCAAGTACTGCTGCGTGAAGGTGATGGTGTTGTTGGTGATCCAGTAGAGCACCAGTCCCGAGGCGAAGCCACCCAGCATGAACATGAAGATCCATGGCATCCAGCCAAAGATCGCCGCCTGCGCCGGGTCGGCCGGGGCGGGGTTCAGTTTCTGCTGGAACCACATCGAGATCCCGAGAAGGATCGGCAGCGCACCGATGAAAATCGTGGCCAGCAGCGTGCCGTGTGCGGGCGCTGCCCAGGGCAGCAGGCCGAACAGGTTGAACAGCGACGACGGATCGGGCGCTGAGAGGTCCTTGAGCCAACCGAAGAACGGCGCGTGGCGCAGCTCCAGCGTGACGAAGATCACCTTGTAGAGCGAGAAGAAGATCGGGATCTGGATCAGCACCGGCAGGCAGCCGGCGGCCGGGTTGACCTTCTTTTCCTTGTAGAGGGCCATCATGTCGCGCTGCATCATGGCCTTGTCGTCGCCGGCGCGTTCCTTCAACTTTTCGATCTCGGGCTGAAGTTCCTTCATCCGGGCCATCGAGGCGTAGGATTTCCACGCGAGCGGCAGAACGATGATCTTCAGCACCAGGGTCAGGGCCATGATCGCCAGACCCATGTTGCCGATCAGGCCGTGCAGTGCGTGCAGGACGCGGAAGATCGGCTTGGTGAGGAAGTAGAACCAGCCCCAGTCGATGGAGTCGATGAAGCCGTGGACGCCCTGTTCGTTCTGGTAATAGCGCAGGGTTTCCCATTCCTTGGCCCCGGCGAACAGGCGCGAGGCATTCTCGGCCGCGGCGCCGGGCGCGACGGTAACCGGCTGGTTGCGGACCGTGGTGCGGAAGATGTCGCCCTCAGCCAGATGTTTGGTCACTGCGGTAAAGGGCTGGCCGTCGGCAGGGATCAGGATCGTCTGCCAGTAATGGCCGGTGAAGCCGATCCAGCCATTCTGAGCCACCTCGACGCTTTCAGCCGGGCCGCCCTCGCCCGGAATGACCGGAAGCTTCGCGACATCCTTGTAGCGCGTTTCTTCCAGCTTGCCGTCCGCCATGCGCACCACGCCTTCGTGGAGGACAAAGAAGTTCTGTGCATCGCTCGGGACGCCATGGCGGTCGATCACCCCATAGGGATAGAGGGTGACCGGAGCGGCCGAATTGTTCTGCACGCCCTGGGTAACCGAGAACATGTAGTTGTCGTCGATCGCAAAGGTGCGGGTGAAGACCAGGCCCTTGCCATTGTCCCAGGACAGGGTGACGGGCGCTCCGGGGGTCAGCGTCGATCCGGCGGTCTGGGTCCAGACGGTATTCGGGCCCGGCAGGTCCGTCGAGGCGACGGAGCCGTCGGATTCCCAGCCGTAGCGCGCATAGTAGGACTCTTTCTCGCCGACGGGTGTGAGCAGGCGCACCAGTGGCGAAGTCGGGTCGATTGTGACGCGGTAATCCTTGAGCAGCAGGTCGTCGATCCGCCCGCCGGTCAGCGCGATCGAGCCGGAGACCCGCGGGGTGTCGATTGAAATGCGCGCGGTTTCCGCTGCGGCGGGCTCGGTCGCTTCGCTGGACGTGGATGCCGTGGCCGCAGGGGCCGTGGTCGTGGCTTCGGTCGCCGCGGCCGGGGTTTGCGGCGCCGGCTGGGTTTCGGGCGGCGGGAAGATCAGGAACCAGCCCAGGATCACCAGGAAGCTGAGCACGGTTGCGAGGATGAGGTTCTTGTTCTGATCGTCCATCTGGACCACCACCGTTCCGCCAGAAAAAGGGTCAGGCGGTGCTTCAACAGATGGGTCGTCCAAGGTCAAGCGGATTCCCGGATGAACGGTTTGCTCGGCAGCGGCCCGCCGGCCTCGTCAGGCGCTGCGATGACCCAGTCGAGGCGGTGTTCCAAGCCGCGCGGCGTGGTTGCGGATCCATTCGGTCGCCGCGTCGAAGTCCATCGGCCGGGCAATGGCAAAGCCTTGCACATGGCGGCAGCCAAGCTGGGCAAGCATCGTGTGCTCGCCCGCGCTTTCGACGCCTTCGGCCAGCGTGTCGATGCCCAGCCGTTCGGCCATCGACAGGATCGCTGCGATCATCTTCTGTTGCTCGCGGTCGGTGTCGACCCGGGTGACAAGGCTGCGGTCGATCTTGATCCTGCGCACGCCGAAACGGCGGATGTTGGTGATCGAGGCATGGCCGGTGCCGAAATCGTCCAGATCGATATTGCAGCCCAGCCGCGCCAGGGCGGCGATGTTCTGTACCGTCACATCATCGTCGGTGCGGGTTACCACGGTTTCCAGTATCTCAACCGTCAGGCGGCTGCTTGTCAGATCGAAGCGGTCAAGCTCCCATTTGATCCGTTCAGGCAGCCGCGGGTTTCTCAGCTCCGCCCCGGAGAAGTTGACCGAGATGCAGGGAACCGCCAGTCCGGCCTTGTCCCATCGCGAAAGCGAGGTCAGGGCGTGGAACATCATGACCTCACCCAGCCGCTCGGCCAGCCCCGCCTCTTCGATCGCGGGCAGGAACTCTGCCGGCGGAAGGATGCCACGGTCGGGATGATGCCAGCGTGCGAGCGTCTCGAATCCGGTCAATTCGCCTGTGTCGGTCGAGATCTGCGGCTGGAAATGCGGGCGGATCTGGCCATCGTCAAGGGCGGCCTCCAGAATGTCGCGCCTTGCCTCGCGATCGGCGCGGGTGCGGGCCATATCGGGCGAAAAGCTGCGAATGGCCCCGGGGCCGTTGCGGAGCGCCTCGTCCGCGGCAACCTGCGCCGCGTCGAGCATGGCGCGGCCGGTTTCCTGTGGCGCACGCGAGACCAGGCAGAAGCCGACCGAACAGGTAACGTAGATCTGCGCTCCCTCGATCGACAGGGGCGCACCGATAGCTGTCTGGAGCCGCCCCGCCACCTGTACGAGCGTTTCAAGGTCGAGCCGGCGCACAGGCCCGAGGGCCACTGCCAACCCGCCGCCTTCCAGCCGGGCAACCGTATCGCCCTGGCGAAGCGAGGAGCAGATCCGTTCGGTCGAACGTTGCAGCATCTCCGCCTCGACGGAGCGGCCGTGGCGGTCGAGGAACCGATCCGCGTCGTCGAACTGGAGGACAAGGCAGGCCGTGGTCAGGCCAGAGGCGCGGCCCTGGCGCAGGACGGCGTCGAGGGCAGATGTAATGTCTGACCTCAATCCCACCTCGCCCAGGGCGGCGGCGGGGGCGGGCGCCTGGCTGAAAGCGCCGGTCATCACGAAGAGCATCGGAAGGCCAAGCGCGATCAGGATCAGCGTCCCTTCGCCCCCCAGCCAGAAACCGGCAAGTGTGAGTGCTGGCAAGAAGATCATCACTTCGGGCCGGCGCAGCATGCTGTTGAGCCGCACCATCCCGCGCTGGATACCTTTGAGGTCCACCATTTGCCCCGCGCCCCATTCGCCGCGGGCGATCCACAGCCCGCAGAGAGCAGGCTAGGCAGACAGGCTGATCGGAATGTTAATCCTCACCCCGAAGTTGCGGAGGATTTTCACGATCTCCCGCGGGGGTGGCGCCAAGCTGCAACCCGGCGAAATCGAACAACGCGGTGTCCAGCAAGTGTGACGGCCGCGTGTTCATCAGCGACCGGAACATGACCTGCCGGCGGCCAGGACTGCGCGCCTCCCATCCGTCGAGGATCTGTTTCACCTGTTGGCGCTGGAGGCCCTCCTGGCTGCCGCAGAGGTCGCAGGGGATGATCGGATAGGCCATGTCGCGGGCGAACCGCTCGCAATCCGCCTCGGCCACGAAGGCAAGGGGGCGGTAGACGAACAGGTCGCCATCCTCGTTGACCAGCTTCGGCGGCATGGTGGCCAGCCGCCCGCCGTGGAAGAGGTTCATGAAGAAGGTCTCGAGGATGTCGTCGCGGTGATGGCCGAGGACGACGGCCGAGCAGCCCTCTTCGCGCGCGATGCGGTAGAGGTTGCCGCGGCGGAGACGCGAGCAAAGCGAGCAGTAGGTGCGGCCCTGCGGGATCTTGTCGACGACGATCGAATAGGTGTCGGCATACTCGATACGGTGCGGGATCTGCATCCGGGTCAGGAACTCGGGCAGGACGGTCGCCGGAAAACCCGGCTGGCCCTGATCGAGGTTGCAGGCCAGCAGGTCCACCGGCAGCAGGCCGCGCCATTTGAGTTCGGTCAGCACGGCGAGAAGCGTATAGCTGTCCTTCCCGCCCGAGAGGCAGACCAGCCAGCGCGCGCCCCGTTCGACCATGCCATAGGTCTCGATCGCCTCGCGCACCTCGCGCACGAGCCGTTTGCGGAGTTTCTTGAACTCGGTCGTGTCGGGCGCGCCGCGCAGGATCGGCGGCAGGTCTTCGGATTCGTCGAACATGGGGCTTTTCCGCGCGCAGGGCATCCGGTCGGCGTTTCCGCGCGTATACGGCAGGACAACAACTGGGGGAAGGGCGCGATGCGCTGGATCATCCTTGCAGCATTTCTTGTTCTGGGCGCCTGCTCCGGCCGACCGGGGCCATCAGATCCCCTGCTGAGCGACCGCAAGCTGAACCTCGAGGAATTCTTCGACGGCCGCGTGGTGGCCCACGGCCAGTTCCAGGATGTCTTCGGCGAGGTTCGGCGCCGCTTCGTGGTGACAATCGACGGTGACTGGCAGCCCAAGACCCAAATGCTGACGCTGGACGAGAACTTCGTCTACGAGGACGGGTCGAAGGAAAACCGGAAGTGGACGCTGACCAAGACCGGGCCGGATACCTGGCAGGGCACGGCGCCGGGCGTTCTGGGGACGGCGAGCGGGATCGAGCGGGGCGACACCTTCAACTGGACCTACCGGATCGACCTGCCCGTGCCGGATGGCACCCTGCGCGTGGGCTTCGACGACTGGATGTGGCTTCTGACCGAGGACCGGCTTCTGAACATCGCCTACATGCGCAAGGCGGGGGCTCGGATCGGACAGGTCACCATCTTCTTCGAGAAGAAGTGATCACTCTTTCGGTGGCACCGGGTCATAGCCCGAGCCGCCCCAGGGGTGGCAGCGGCCGATGCGGCGGGCGGCGAGCCAGCTGCCCTTGATGGCTCCGTGCTTGTCCAGTGCCTCGAGCGCATAGGCCGAACAGGTGGGCTGGTAGCGGCAGCCATGGCCGACCCAGGGACTGAGAACCAGCCGGTAGGCCCGCACGGGCAGGGCGACGAGATGGGCAAGAGGGGTCATCGGGCCTTCTCCGCGTGGATGCGGGTCAGGGCCTGAGATAGGTCGTTCAGGAGGTCACTGAAAGGGCGCTCGACTGTCGCAGCCGGGCGGCCGACCAGCACATAGTCCCAGCCGGGTTTTCCGCCCTTGGGCAGGATCGCCCGCGCCACTTCGCGCAGGCGGCGCCGGGCGCGGTTTCGGATGACGGAATTGCCGACCTTCTTCGAGCAGGTGAAACCGACGCGGATCGTCGCGCTGTCGTCGCCGCGGCGGCGGGCCTGCAAGAGAAAGCCCGGCATCGCCTGACGCCGGGCCTGTGCTGCGCGCAGGAAATCGGCACGCTTGGCGATGACCTCAAGACAAACGGAAACCGCCGGGGACGGCGGGGCGGCCCCGGCATTGCTGCCCGTGGCCCCGGCCTCCGGCGGTGTCATGTCTTGTGACCTTGCGAGAGGTTCGCGGCCGATCAGGCCGACAGAACCTTGCGGCCCTTGGCGCGACGCGCGGCCAGCACAAGGCGGCCGCCTTTGGTCGCCATGCGGGCGCGGAAACCGTGGCGCCGCTTGCGGACCAGGTTCGAGGGTTGATACGTGCGCTTCATCGCGGCTCTCCAATTCTTCCGAGCAACCCGAACCGCGAAGGATTCGAGGGCCGCCCCCATTCGAAGCCCGTCCTTTACGGGCGACCTGTGCCCAAGTCAATTCCGCCAAGCGGGTTTTTCTGCCGGAATCTGCATCGGAACGCGGGCGACGTGGCGGCGGCACGAAAACTGTCCTGTCCCGCGCAGAGGCACGTGCTAGGTCTTGGCCCCGAGGAACTGCGGGTGGCATGCGGATGGCGTTGGGCGGAAGAGCGGATGGCAAGGCGAAGGGGGCAGAGCGCCCCTGGCGCCGCCTGCCGATCTTTCTGATCGGGTTCGCGGCCGTGCTTGCCGCCATCCTCTTTCGGGACGATCTGACCCTCAAGGCGCTGTCCGAGCATCATGCCGACCTTCTCGCCTATCGGGATGCACATTACGTCCGGGCGGTGGTGGTTTTCATGCTTGCATATACCGCCATCGTCACGCTCAGCCTGCCGGGAGCGACTGTGGCGACGCTGACCGGCGGGTTCCTGTTCGGTGTCATTCCGGGTGTGTTCTACAACCTGGTTTCGGCGACCTGTGGCGCAGTCCTGATCTTTCTTGCGGCCCGGTTGGGATTCGGGGAGAGCCTGCGCAGGCGGATCACGTCTGGCGGCGGCAGGGCGGCGCAGGTGATGGAAGGGATCCGTGACAACGAACTGTCAGTCCTGTTCCTTATGCGCCTGACACCGGTCGTGCCGTTCTTCCTTGCGAATCTCATCCCGTCCGTCATGGGGGTCAGTCTTTCTCGGTTCGCTTTCACCACTTTCTTCGGCATCATCCCGGGCGCATTGCTGCTGACCGGGTTCGGCGCCGGGCTGGGCGAGGTTCTGGCCGCAGGTGCGCTGCCGGACCTGGGAGCGCTCAAGAGTTGGAGGGCGATCCTGCCGGGCATCGGCCTTGCAGTTCTGGCGGCGCTGCCGATCCTGATCCGGTTGTGGCGTGGAAGGAGCTTTTGACGGTGGACGAGATCAGGACAGACCTTTGCGTTATCGGTGCCGGTTCGGGCGGCCTGTCCGTCGCGGCGGGCGCAGTGCAGATGGGTGCTCGCGTTGTCCTGATCGAGGCGGCCGAGATGGGCGGCGACTGCCTGAACCACGGCTGCGTCCCGTCCAAGGCGCTGATTGCTGCGGCGAAGGCGGCGCATGCGATGACGACAGGGGCGAGGTTTGGAATCCGGCCGGTCGCGCCGAGGGTCGATTTCGCAGCCGTGAAGGATCATGTCGCGCAGGTCATCGCCACCATCGCGCCGATCGACAGCCAGGAGCGGTTCGAGGGGCTGGGCGTTCAGGTGATCCGCGCCCATGCCCGCTTCGTCGCGCCCGATGCGGTCGAGGCCGAGGGGCAGCGCATCCGCGCCCGGCGTTTCGTGATCGCGACCGGCTCGCGGCCACGTATCCCGGCGATCGCGGGGCTGACGGATGGCCCTTATCTGACCAATGAAACCATCTTTCCGCTGCGGGAGAAACCGGAGCATCTGCTGATTCTGGGGGGCGGTCCGATCGGCATCGAACTTGCTCAGGCGCATCGCCGGCTCGGCTGCCGGGTAACAGTGGTCGATGCCGGGACGGCCCTCCAGCGGGAAGATTCCGAACTTGCGGCGATCGTGCTGTCGGCGCTTGGCGCGGAAGGGGTAGAGATCGTGACCGAGGTCCGGGTCGGTTCTGTCGACTGGACTGACGGGGTCGCCCTGCGCCTTGAGGATGGACGGATCCTGAGGGGCAGCCATCTGCTTGTGGCGACGGGGCGCGTCGTTTCCTTCGAGGGGATGGACCTTGGCGCGGCGAAGATCGCGCATGACGAGCGGGGCGTGACGGTCGATGCGCGGCTGCGGAGCTCCAACCGGCGGGTCTTCGCTGTGGGCGATGCGGCGGGGCAGGGGCAGTTCACCCATCTTGCGGGCTATCACGCCGGCATTGTCATCCGCCAAGCGGTACTTGGCCTGCCGGCGAGGGTGCGGACCGATCACATCCCCCGCGTGACCTACACCGATCCGGAACTGGCCCAGGTCGGCCTGACCGAGGCCGAGGCGCGCAGAACCCATGGCGACCGCGTCGAGGTGCTGCGCTGGTCGTTCCACGACAACGACCGGGCCCAGGCTGAGCATCGGACCGAAGGGCTGGTCAAGCTTGTGGCGGTGAGGGGAAGGGTGGTCGGGGCTGGCATTGCCGGCGTGCAGGCGGGCGAATTGATCGGCCTTTGGGCGCTCATGGTATCCAGCCGGATCAAGCTGTCGGCCGTCGCAGGTATGGTCCTGCCGTATCCGACGCTGTCGGAGGTCTCGAAACGTGCGGCGGGGGCCTATTTCTCGCCCAAGCTCTTTGATAATCCTGCGTTGCGGCAGGTCGTGCGGCTGGTGCAGCGTGTCCTGCCATAGCTTTCGTCTATTGCGGCGAGGGCGCGGCGGAAGGGTTGGCACTGGGTGAAGGTCGGGCGAGCGTCGTTTTTCAAAACGTTGTCGGGGCGGTTCCTGCTTCTGACATTCGCCTTTTTCGTGCTTGCCGAAATCCTGATCCTTGTCCCGTCGATGGCGCGATTCCGGGCCGACTACCTGATGGACAAGCTCGAGAAGGCCCAGATCGCCTCGCTTGCCACGCTGGCGACCGACGAGATGATCGGGCCGGAACTCGAGAAAGAGTTGCTGGCCAATGCCGGGGTCTACAACGTGGTGCTGCGGCGCGACGAGGTGCGGCAATTGGTGCTGTCCTCTGAAATCCCCGAACCGATCCAGGCCACCTATGATCTTCGCAGCTCAGGCCCCCTGACCCTGATCGAAGATGCCTTCGCGCTGATCGCTGACCCGGGCAACCATGTCATCCGTGTGATCGGCAACCCGGTTCAGGAAGCCGGGCTGCTGATCGAGGTGACGCTGCCCACCGGCCCCCTGCGCAAGGCCTTGATCGAATACGGGCTGAGGATCCTGGCCATTTCGGCGCTGATCTCGGCCGTTACCGCAGTCTTGCTGTTCCTTGCGGTGCGGCGGCTGCTTGTCGTGCCGATCCGGCGCGTCGTCGATCACATGACCGCCTATGCCGCCTCGCCAGAGGACACCCGGCGGATCATCGCCCCGCAATCCAGAGTGGTGGAATTGCGTGAGGCCGAAGACACGCTGCAGACCATGCAGACACAACTGACCGGCGCCCTCAAGCAGAAGGAGCGTCTGGCCCAGCTTGGGGCGGCGGTTGCCAAGATCAGCCACGACCTGCGCAACATCCTGACCACGGCCCAGCTCTTTGCAGATCGGATCGAGGGCAGCGACGATCCGGTCGTCGCCCGCGCGGCGCCAAAACTCGAAGCCTCGATCAAGCGCGCGGTCAACCTGTGCGAAACCACGCTGGCCTTCGGCAAGGCCGAGGAACCCCCGCCGCAACTGTCGCTCTTCGCGCTGAGGCCGCTGGCCGAGGATGTGGTCGAGGCCGAGGGCCTGGGCGAGGCGTCCGGCACGATCGTCGCCTGCCTGCTGGATGTGCCGGCCGGCCTCATGATCCGCGCCGACAGCGAGCAGCTTTATCGGGTGTTGTCGAACCTTGTCCGCAATGCGCGTCAGGCGATCGAAGCGACCGGCAATCCCGGCACAGTCGAGATCGGGGCAGGCGAGGATGAAAGCGACTGGTGGATCAAGGTTGGCGATACCGGGCCCGGCCTTCCGCCAAAGGCGCGAGAACATCTCTTCACTGCGTTTCAGGGCGGTGCGCGCAAGGGCGGCACGGGCCTGGGTCTGGCGATCTCGGCCGAACTGATCCGCGGTCATGGCGGGCGGCTGGAGCTGTTGCGCAGCGATGCCGAAGGAACCGAGTTCCTGATCCGCCTTCCCAAGGAGTTGGACGCGGCCGAAGGCGGCTGACGCCGGTGTTTTTCTTTTTCGGCCTTGCATTGCCCCACGCGGGCGTCTAAATGCCCGTCCCACGACGGACCCGTAGCTCAGCTGGATAGAGCATCAGACTACGAATCTGAGGGTCGGGCGTTCGAATCGCTCCGGGTCCGCCACTCATCCTTTATATTATTGGTTTTTTCGGGCTTTCTTGCCTGATACCCATCATAAAACCCACCATCCTCAAAACGCTTGAGGCTCAGAAGGGTGCGGCGCGGCGTTTCATGCCCCGATATGGCGATGGGCGCGCGAATCAGCCCGGATCGGTTCCGGCGCGGCGTGTCTTGCATTGAGGATATCCCCCGGCAACTGCGGGCCAGACTCTAGGTAATCTAAGGGTGCTACGCGCGCGCGTATTGGTCGCTCAGTTAGCTTTCCGTGATATCGGAAGGCTGGGGCAGATCGGCGGCGTTTCCTGCATTCGTAAAAGCAAAAGCCCCGCGCTGGGCGGGGCCTTCGATAGGAGGCAAGACGAAAACTGTTAGGCGGCTTGGGCTTGGCGCATGATGGACGCTGCCAGCAGTTTGGCCCAGTCAATGCCTTCTAAGTTGAAGGCTCGATGGAAGTGTCCACCTCAGACCACGCCTGCAAAGCCTGCGCCTTTCCCAGTAGCGTGCTGTCAGCACAAATATTCAGGCGTCGAATGGCTGCAGATCAGTTCAGAATGGCTAAAGCGGCGCTGGGCATCGCCAACCCTGAGCTTGCCGAAATGACCGGGCTGCACCGGAACACACTCAACAAGCTCGACAAGGGCGAGGGCAAAGCGTCAACAGTCCAGCTTGTGCGGCTCACCCTCGAAGCGCGGGGAATTCAGTTCCTTGAGAGCGGTCACGTCGCCGCAGGTGCTGGCGTAGCGGTCAGGGATGGGAGAAACGAATGATCTGTGCCACTCGCGCGTGTCTTGTGGCGGTCCGCCTGCCGACTGCGACGGTTTGTCACCTCTGCGGCGAATAATAGCCTGGAAAGACCGTGCCGTCGGCAAGTTCCAGGGATGGGAAAGCCCCGACAAACGCATGTGCATCCGCTGGGTGCCGAAAGTATACTGCGATGCGGTCGCCCTTCGCGTTGCTGCCCCCGCTGTGGACCGCGTAGCTAGTCCTTCCCACGTTCTGGTCTAGCCAATCATAGATCGGCGTCATGAGGCGCCCCAGGCCGCGTTCAGGCACATAGAACCATACCCTTACAGGAAAGGCATCTTCGTCGGTCTTGGACTGTGGTCTCGTTCGCCGGGTCATGTTCAGAACAAATCATGAACATTGGCGACTCGCAATATCAGCATGGGCGAAGTGCGCCACTGGCCTTTCCTGCTGAGCCAAGCCTGAAGAGAGGTTTGTCAGCTAGTACAGACGTTGGATAAAGTGGCAATCGCTGGCTCTGTCTGGAGTACCCAAGGGCGGCTGAAGTTGCGTTCTGGAGGCCAAAGTGCCGTTTATGGGAAGTCAGGGTAAGGCCAAGCATGCAGAGCCAAAGCCATACGCTCGCAAACCAGTAAAGTTTCGTGCGAACGCGCGAGGCTACTCGATTGCTAAGTCGTTTGGGAAGTATGGAGATCTGACCTGGGCAGGACAGATAAGAACTGTCAGCGGATGGCGAAACGTACGACGCAAACGCTTTTGTGAGTTGGTTCATGCGATGCGTGGATTGCAGCGCGGGGCAATCGCTCAGGAGGCATGGCTAGCGTCTTCTGAAGTCCTCAAAGCTGCGGGTCTTTCAACACTGAAGCTGCCAGAGGAGATCCAACAGGAAGATTTTGGCCCAGTGGTCAGCGTAGAGTGGGAGGTGCTAGATGCCGACGGTTACGGTACAGCCCGATTGCGTTTCCTGAGCGGGCAGACATTCCTTGTCCATTTTGCCAGACCTCCAGAAGTGCCTGAACTTCCTGGATTCCGGCATCTTCCCAGCGCAGAGCGACGTGAAGCTAGACTGGAAGCGTTTGGTGGGCGCTATCAAAATGCTCCATGTGATCCGGACATCTGCGTCTATTGCGGGGCCCGCGCGAAAAAAATCCGCGACCATGTGCCACCGCTCGCCGCGGCGCACAGGCAAAATGGCTCGAGCCGTTTTTGGCTATATCCCGCCTGTTGGAGCTGCAACCAGAACTTGCGAGCCTTTCGGCCCACCTGCCTCGCGTCGCGAGCAGAGCACCTAGCACGGACTTATCGAAGAGCAGTCGCTCTATATTGGCAGGCACGGCGCGAAATCTCGGATCATTGGGCCAGCTAGCCTTAAAGTTCAACAACCCCGGAGGGCGAAACTGGTTGTCGGAGCAAGCGTCACGACTTGAAGCAAGGGTATCCCTCGGCGCGACATCGAGCATATGCTGCTGTGGAAAGTGTAGATCAGAGCTGGACACGACGACCCTGATTGAGTGAGTTGGCTGAATTCTAGCGGGGCCAAATGGCCCACACTCTTCGATGTTTCTCCCTCACTGCCGCTGCAAAATCATCGACGCAGCCTTTACTCGCACGAAATGAACCTTGTGAACGCTGACGCACTCTGAGCGATTACCTCAGGCGAAAGCACTTCAGTCGAAGTGCTCACGGTTGGCTGAACGCTATTCTGGAACAGAAACAGCTTCGCTATTTCACCACGAACGGCGAAGTTCACGTTCTGCGGAATGTCGCCGATTGCATCAGCCACGACCTTCGCGTCCAGCTTCGAGACAACTACCGCGACAACGTGGCCTTCAGCATTCAGAACTGGTCCACCAGAGTTTCCGGGCTACACGGGCGCCGACACTCCCACTCGATACAAATGATGCGCCCGCGTGGGCTTCAGTCGTGGTAGAAAAGCCTTGAAGCGGAGGGTGTCCAATGCGGATTCGGCTGGGCTGGCGGAACGTCGCCAAACTAAGCGTTGTAGCGCTAGCGGGGATGGGTTGGGCAGCTGAAGCCCGCGCAGACGAAGGTGGCCTCAGCTTCTGGCTGCCAGGCCTGCAGGGCAGTTTCGCGGCGGTGCCGACAACACCGGGTTTGTCCTTCGCAGCCGTATATGTGCATCCGTCCGCCTCGTCGGACAGTGAGATTCAATTTCCCCGTGGTGGAAAAATCGATCTCGGCATCAACGGTCGCGGGGATCTGTTGGCATTCGGACCCACGTACACGTTTTCAGAACCATTATGGGGCGGCCAGGCATCGATAAGCCTGTTGGCTATCGCCGGCCGCAACACCGGATCGGTGACAGGTTCTCTATCTGGGCCTCTAGGTTCGGTCGTTTCGGGGGCGCGGAGCGACAGCATCACGGGATTGGGCGATCTGTTTCCTCAATTCACGCTGAAGTGGAACGATCAGAAAAATAACTACATGACCTATGTTACGGGAAACATCCCGATCGGAGCCTATGACCCTGATCGATTGGCAAATCTTGGCCTCGGTCACGCGGCCGCGGATTGGGGGGTGGGCTACACCTACTTTGACCCCGATAAGGGCCATGAGTTTTCCATTGTCGGTGGCCTAACTTACAACTTTGAGAATACCGATACAGATTATCAGAGTGGTATCGACAGCCACCTGGATCTCGCGGCGTCCCAATTCCTGAACGATCAGGTTTTCGTCGGCGCCGTCGGATATGTCTATCAGCAGTTGACGGGGGATAGCGGATCCGGCGCGGTGTTGGGAGATTTTAAGTCCCGTGTCTATGGCATTGGTCCGCAGGTCGGCTTCAACTTCAAGGCGAGCGAAGGCGTTGACGGTCTCCTGAATCTCAAGGGATACTACGAATTCGGATCGCAAAATCGGCCAGAAGGCTGGAATATCTGGCTGACAGTCGCATTCTCACCTTCCACAAAGAACGCCCCATAGTTCCGTCCAGCCCCCGCAACCTAAGAGGAGGTAACGATGCTGCTCAAGACACTCTGGCCCGTAATTCTCGTCGGGTCGCTGCTTTGTCCTTCGGCAGTGGCAGCTCAACAAGCAGGCCCGGCGGATAAACCGAATATCCTGTTCATTCTGATGGACAACCTCGGATATGGCGAGCCGGGCGTGTATGGCGGCGGCATTACACGGGGCGCACCTACTCCCCGGATCGATGCGCTGGCCGCCGAAGGGTTGCGGCTGACAAACTTCAATGTTGAAGCTCAATGCACGCCAAGCCGCTCTGCCATCATGACGGGGCGCTTCTCGATCCGGTCAGGCACGCATTCCGTTCCAATTGGAGGGGGGCTTGAAGGGCTGACCCAATGGGAAGTTACCATAGCCGAGCTTCTGTCGAGCGTCGGATATGCTACCGGAGCCTTCGGCAAATGGCATCTGGGTAGCGAGAACGGGCGCCTCCCAAATGACCAGGGGTTTGACGAATGGTACGG
Organism: Rhodobacter sp.; assembly: GCA_041905595.1. Taxonomy (GTDB): domain Bacteria; phylum Pseudomonadota; class Alphaproteobacteria; order Rhodobacterales; family Rhodobacteraceae; genus Aliitabrizicola. The sequence continues at coordinate 151,273 of JAYRKT010000002.1, read as the reverse complement.
GATACCACGCACCACTGATGAAGCTTTCTGGCCTGCCTCGGCGCAAGCAACCGCCGAAGGCGTTGAGATGGAACACATAATGGAGGGAAAGAAAGGCGAGCCAAGCCACGAGCTGAAAGTCTACGACCTTGCGGAACGACCCCTGATCGACGCCGAGATAACCCGGAGAGCAATCGACTTTATGAGCAAAAGCGTCGAAGCGAAACGTCCATTCTATGCCTACGTACCTTACACGCTGGTGCATTTCCCGACACTTCCAAATCCTGCCTTCGCCGGCAAAACTGGACACGGCGACTTTCCGGATTCACTGGCTGAGATGGATGCGAATGTCGGATCGCTCCTCGATGCGGTCGACAAGCTCGGCATCCGCGACAAGACGGTCGTGGTCTTCACCAGTGACAACGGCCCCGAGGCGACATGGCCTTGGCAGGGCAGCTCTGGACCATGGCGAGGCTATTACTTCACCCATATGGAAGGTTCGCTGCGCGTGCCCTTCATTCTTCGCTGGCCGGGCCAAGTTCCAGCCGGGGGCGTGAGTGATGAAATCGTCCACGAGGTCGATACATTTTCGACATTCGCGGATTGGGGAGGGGCGCAAATTCCGACCGACCGCCCGATTGATGGCCTCGACGAGAGCGCTTTCTTCCTTGGGAAGAGTGAGCATTCCGCCCGCGACGGCTTCCCGGTGTTCGTGACGGATCGGCTGGAGGCCGTGAAGTGGAAGAACTGGAAGTTGGTATTCTATGACGAACAGCGCGATTGGTGGAGCCCGTCAATCAGGCTTGGGAATCCTAAATCTTTCGATCTCATCACTGATCCGAAGGAAGAGTATCCCGAGACCGCGCTCCGCAACACTTGGAATGCCGGCCCGGCAATGGCAATCGTGAACAGTATTGAACAAAGCCTGAAGGATTTTCCGCCAATAGCACCTGGAACGCCTGATCCATATGTGCCCCCGAGTTGATGTCTGTTGACATTGCATGCGAACAATTCGGCCATTTCCGAGCCCTTTCGACAAACGTTGTCTTCGCATGGCTCATTTCTTGCATGAGCGTCCCGAGGGCTTGTTTCAAAACGCGCAAAATGCGCCGGATTGATTTTCGATGGGAGGCGCCCTGCTATCACCCCAAGACACCCGCCCCGAACCTTATGGTAATCTCAGGGTTCAATCCGGCAGCCTATCGAGCGCGACCGTATCACCCATCCCCGCGCGGGCGCGTTTGGCGCGGCATAAACCGGCAGCGTGAGCACCTTGCCGATCTGCTCGACTGCCCAAGGCCATCTCCATCTGTGCGGGATATCAGCCTTGCACTCCCAGTAGCTGACAGCATGACGCCCAATGCCGGCGCGTTTCGCCAGTTCTGACTGTGACAGCCCGGCAGCTTTGCGGATGGCAGCAAGCTCACGGCCTGTCATTTGACGTACTTCATGGAATAGTAATCGAAATTCGAATTTAACCCCTTCCGCCGGCGAGCCGCCTTTTTCCGGCACGAGACGGTGCAATATCGGGCATCTGCACGGCGAAAGGTCGGCACCGGTTCACCGCACCAGTTGCAGCACCAGCGGTTGCGAACGAGGTTTTCATAAATGGCCTTTGCCCTTGCTCTTCGGTGCGGCATATTTCCGCGTCCGAAGAAGAATCCATAGGTGTAGACGGTGAAGCCGCCGCCCGCGTGCTCCTCGATTTCGACTCCATTGATTTCAGGTTCGGGCATCAATGCCTCCGTAGTTCGGCAGCCATAGGCGGGTTAAACCATTGAGAATGCCCCGTTTGCAGAGCTGCCTGGTCCTGACGCCCTTGGGGCAATCTTAGAGTCCGATCTGCTAAGCAGCCCAACACCTAGATTTGTGCAAGGATCGATGCGACTTAGGTCCATTCCTCACCTCCGTTCCGCGCATAGTCGGCAGGCCAAGGGTGGGGGAAACTTGACGCCTGGACACTTCCCCCACCACCACCCCCACACCCCTTACAAAGGTGGGGGTGGGGGGCGTTACTGGGGAAACCCAGAGGTGAGGGAAAGGTAGGGGAAGGTGGGGGAAAGCGGGGGAGGTCATTCGCTCACTTCCGCAGGGTTGTTTGGCCCGGCAAACACGAACAAGGCTTCTTTGCTCTTGTCTCCGTGTTTCATCCGTTCCACGGCCAGCACGCCGGTTTCGATCCATTTTCGTAGCATCGCCTTCACGCGTGCTTTGTCGGCGGTCTTGCCCAAATCCAGGCACATCACCTCGGCAACGATGTGCCCCGCCCAGTCCTTGGCTTGTGCATTCTCGCGGGCAGGGTCATCACGTTCCGCGCGGTCAGCAATCATCGCCCTTACCCGGCAGGCATCGTTGACCGTTACGCCCGTGAAGGCTTCCGGCCATGTCCATTTGCGCAGGGTTGGGTAAGCGCCCCCGTTGCCGATTTCTACGCCGGTCTTTTCAAACCATTGGTTCCGGTCGGACGAAGGCGGGGCAAGGTTGCTCTCAGCCTCTGCTATGCGGAAATAGCGGCGGAAGTCATCGACCCCTGCTTGCGCGCCCTCTGCCTCTGTCATCGGAGCCAAAAGGCGGTTGAACCGTGCCACCCCGCGCAGAGCTGATCCGCCCCGGCCATCGTCTAGGGTGATCTGCGCGCCAGCGGTCGGCTTGCGGGTGTGATGGACAATCCCGATTGCCACACCCGTTTCGCTGGCGAGGCGGCGGATACGCGCGCCCAGCGCCCGGAAAGCCTCATTTGTCTCTGGGCTTTGTGACAGGTCTTGCAGTGGGTCGAAAACGGCCAGGGTTATCTGCTTGCGGCGGAAGAAGTCTGTCAGGAACGAGAATGCGGGTTCCTGAATCTCGTTCTTCTCGCCCTTGATCAGCACAAGGCTCTTGTCCTCGGACACCCCCGAAACGGCATGGAACCGATCCACAATCTCGCGCTGTGGTATCCCCTGTTCTTGCAGGGCTGCCATGGTGCGCGCGTTCAATACGTCTTGGTCGTCCTCCGCATTGAAGTAGAGGACTCGCTGCGGTTCGGCAGGCCTACCGGTCAGGAAGCCCCGGCCCGTGGCCGCGTCAATCCCCTCTGCCAGGCCCAGAAGGCTCTTGCCGGTCTTGGGGGCGGCAAAGGTCACGGTTAGGTAGCCAGCCGCGTAAATGCTGCCATAGACGAAGCGGATGCGCGGGATTTCCGCTGGGTCGAGTTCTCGCCACGCGGGGAAATCAACCGGGGCACTTTCTGGCTTGTATTGGAACGGGCGGGCCTGTGTCATGCCGCTCCCTTTGCTTGCAGAACATCATTCCAATCCTGCCCGTCTGGCGCAGGCCAAAGGAACACATCCCACCCCAGACAATAGGCTCGATCGCCCAGAGCCTTTGCCGCCTCGTTCCCGGCAGGGTCACCATCAGCGGCAATGATCAACCGCCTGGGCTTGGCTGGCAAGGCGAGGGCGCGAATGCCAGAGGTGGAAAGGGCGGCCCACACCTCCGCAGGCTCGCCCAGAAGGCCGCTTAGAATGCTTAGGCCGGTCTCTATGCCCTCACACACTACAAGCGGTCCTTGGGCCTGTGACAGCGCCACAGCGCCCCCAGAACAAGGCCCCTGCATCATCTTGGCGTTTGCGGTCAGCCGTGCGCCCGACCTCTCGAAGAATGTCCGATGCACCCCGCCCGTGGACACGTCCGCGACCATCGCAGAATGCCACCTGCCGCTCGGGCCATGGAATGCGTCCGCGACCCATCGAAGCGAAGGGGGAAGCGCACAGGTAATGCCCCGCGTCCGCAGATATGCCTCGCCCTTTGTCCCGCTGATCGGGCCACCGGCATCCCAGAGCTTCCGCGCCTTGGCGCGCTGTTCCGCCTCATAGGCGGTGCGGCGTGTGTCGGCTTCCCGTGCGGCCTGTAGGTCGATAGCGCCAGGCGCAGACGGAATGCCCGCCGCCTGAGTGATGGCCCGGAAGTCGCATCCCCCTTTGTGACAGAAGGTAAGAAGTCGTCCCCCGTCGTCCCGGATCGAAAGTGCGCGTTGGTCGCGCCGTCTCTCGGGCTGGCACACCGGACAGGGGGCGCTGCCATGATTGCCGCGCCAGTCGCCTGACAGTGCGAGTGTGAGGTTGTGGGCTTCGCTCATGCGGCCACCGACTGAGCGGGCTTCTGATCCACTTTGGAAACCAGGAAGTATCGGCCATGATGGCCGGGAAAATCGCCGCCGTGCGGTTCATCTTCGCGCACGATGTCCAATCCGTGTTCGTGCCGCAGATCGAAGATGTAAGCGTGAAGGCGCGGGCCGTTCATCTCGATTGCGGTTATCCCGCGCGGTCCTGCCTGCATCAGCATTTCAAGCGCCCAACGGTCGCGACCCATGAGAGTGATTTCGCGCGTTTCACCGTCGCTGCCATTGACCGTATATGTCGCCCGGTCCCAGCGCTTCTTTTTCTCTTGGTCCATGCTCTGCCTCTAATATTGCGGGCAGGGCGGCTTGGGGCTATAATCTTGGCATCTTGCATAGCCTTGAACGATTAAGCCCGCCGCCCCAACCGTTGGGGTGGCGGAATCGTTTAGGCGGCGCGCGTTTGCTCGGCTTCCCAGGCCTGCACATCTGCCCAGCGCCAACGGGTGATTTGGGGCGACAGTTTTACTGGCGCCGGGAAACCGTTGCGATTTACCCATCCCCATATCGTTGCACGATTGACCCCGAAATGGGCGGCAACCGCGGCATCGGTCGCATACGCGGGACGACAGTTGTCAGTACACTTTGGCACTGGATCACCCTCTTGCTAAGTTGCATCGAGAGGAACCCTGCCAGTTCTTGGCGAAGCTCGGAAGGACGGCAAAAATGCCAAAATTGCCAAAACTCTAGTGCGGAATTTGGCCGCCGGCGCGAAAGGCCTGTATCGCACGGGCCACTGTTCTTTCCGAGAACGTCTTTCCTGTATGCGCCTCGACGGACTTCCATACCTCTTTCCTGGACTGTCCATCGATGCCGTCTGGAAAACAGGCCAAAAGTGCACTCAGGGCATCAGGCGTCTTGTTGGCAGGTCTGCCACGTTTCGGGTTCGATCCGGCTTGATTGCCGTCTTGGCCGGCTGTTTTCCTAACGCCAAGCAGATCATCCAAGACGCGCGTAAAGTCGTCATTAACTTCGAGAATCGCAAGAAACTCTCTCAGCCGTTCGTTGTCAAAAGGGGCAGGCCAGTATACTAAAGACCATTTAACTTCTTCTGCGACATGAAGCACATCTTTTACACCGGCCTCATCGAATCCCAGTTGAAAGCGCAAGTAATTGGATGCTCCATTGGTGGTTCGCAGCATACCCGTTTCGTAATTGATGAAAGCGAATCGCTGGTAGAGGTCGGACGACCCAAACCCATTTGTATCAAAGTAGCGAAAGAACGGCATAAACTGTGCGGATTCCTTAAGCGGCCAGTCAAAGTAGCACAGCTCAAGCTGATCCTTGTGAGTGAAGAAAACCCATTCGAGTTCAAGTGCATTGCCTTTGATGTCCGTGACCAAAGGCGGAAACTCATCAAGAAAGTTAGCCATTACGAATGTCGCCATCAGCGAGATTGCTAGGCTAGCTTCTTCATAATTCTGCGATACTCCAGCTTTGACCAGATAGTATTCTGTGGTGTGTGTGAATATTATTTTCCCATCTACGTTATGCGAAGTGCCATACAGGCGGTTTATCACTTGTTCTGTGATGTGGTGGAAGCCGCTGAAGGCTTCTCGCCACGTTAGCGAGCCTTCCGGCTTCCACATCATCGAATCCTTAACAATTGACCTGCCAAGCGTTCGACGCTGAGGAAGGCAGCCCAATCCGCCATCATCCGCCGTCGCTTTTCGATCATGTCACCGCGCCGGTACGCGGCTTCGACCGCGCTGCTAATCCGGTGAGCCAAGGCCACCTCTGCCATTTCGCCGGGGAAGTTCGTACGCTCGGCCACCCAATCCCGAAAGGTGCTGCGAAGGCCGTGGGGAACCGCTGGGCGCTTGCTCACGCGGTCGAGATAGCCGACCCCGCCGCCATCGACCGCCGCCGCGTGCTGCCGCCGCATGAGCATGGAAAGCGTCATGTCCGAAAGCTGGCCTCCCTTTGCGCTAGGGAATACTAGTAGGTTCCCGTCAAGCCTTGGAAGGCCTTTCAAAAGTGCGACCGCTTCCGTAGTAAGTGGCACGCGATGCTCACGCTGCATCTTCATGCGCCGGGCGGGGACGGTCCAAAGGCCACGCTCTAGGTCGATTTCATCCCAAGTTACGCCTCGCACTTCGCCTGATCGGGCGGCAGTCAGGGCAAGAAACTCCAACGCTCTTGCGGGGAAGCCTTCGCGCTTTCGCAGATCGGCCATCCAAGCGGCGGCAACATCCAATTGCAGGGCAGGGTGGTTGCTTTCCTTCGCAACCTTGCTTGCGGCAGGAAGAAGTTCCTTGAGGTTGCCCGCCCAGCGCGCAGGATTGTCGCCTGTCCGGTGGCCAGCAACCGTGGCCCAGCTTAGTACTGCCTCGATACGCCCGCGCACTCGCACAGCAGTTTCGGTCTTTGTTGCCCAGATCGGCTGCAAGACGCGCAGGACGGCGGCAGCATCAATCCCTCCGACCGGAAGCGCGCCAAGCTCTGGCATCGCGTAGCGGTCCAAAGTGCTGCGCCACTGGGCGCGGTGCTTTTCGTTTCTGAAGGCGTCTAGCTTCGCAGCCAGCGCCTTGTCCACAGCCTCGCTAAAGAGCATCCCCTTGCGTCTGGCCTCGACTAGTCTGGCCTTAGCCGCTTTCCGTTCTTCGACCGGATCAACACCGCGCTCTACCTTGTCCCTGGCTTCCCGTGCCTTGTCCCTGGCCTGCGCTAGCGTCACGGTCGGATAGCCGCCAAGCCCAATGTCCCTTCTGCGCCCCCCGACTAGCATGCGCAGAATCCACGTCCTGCCGCCCTTTGGCGTGAGTTGCAGATACAGCCCCGCGACGCCGCCAACTGACACCATCGCGTTGCCTTTTCCGCCAGGATGGGCGAGGCGCTTTACGTCTAGCGGCCCGAGTTCGGCGGCAACCTTAGGCATTCCCGGCATCCTACCCATCAAAATGATAACGACAGGATACCATGACATGCGACGGGGTGAAACGGCGCACATCCAATTTCACTAATTTTCATTGGGATATTTTGCTCTCAGGTACAACGGGGTGCGACGGGACGCTAAGCTGAAATGGCGGCCTCCGGGTCCGCCATTTCCCTTCAGGAACATATCACCAGGTCCCTCCTGGCTTGACCGCGGCGGCGGTGTCGCTGCAACTGATGCCGGCACCAAATGGTCTCGGGCGGATATGAAGCATCTCGACTCATTGCGTTTCATAGATGCGATTGCCCGGGCCGGGTCGATCCGCAAGGCGGCCGAGACGCTGGCGATCACCTCGACAGCGCTGAACCGCCGGCTTCTGGCGATGGAAGAAGAGCTTGGCGCGCCAATCTTCGAAAGGTTGCCGCGCGGTGTCCGGTTGTCGACGGCCGGGGAACTGCTGATCCACCACATCCGCAACCAGATCTCCGACCTTGACCGGGTCCGGTCGCAGATTGCCGATCTGTCTGGCGAACGGCGCGGCCATGTCTCGATTGCCTGCAGTCAGGCTCTGCTGCCGTTCTTCCTGCCAGAGCAGATCTCGATTTACCGTCGTGACCATCCGGCCGTGACGTTCAGCGTGCATTTGCGCGACCGCGACGCAGCTGAACAGGCGCTGGTCGACCACTCGGCGGATCTCGCCCTGGTGCTGGAGCCCGTGCGCTTCAGCGATTTCCACACGTTGACGGTCGTGCAGCAGACGATCTGCGCGGTGATGGCCGAAGATCATCCGCTGTCGCGCAAGGAGGTCATCCGATTGCGCGACTGTGTGCCGTATCCGATCGGCTTGCCGACGGCAGCCTATGGCGTGCGCCACCTGATCGACGCGGCGCTGATGCGGGCTTCGTTCAGCCTTCCTGCCACGGTAGAATCGGACAGTTTCGAGTTCCTCCGGCGATATCCGACCACCGAAAACCTGATCTCGTTCCAGATCCCGATCGGCCTGCCGCCACAAGGGCATGACGGGCTTCACTATCGTCCGCTTGACCTGCGTGATGTCGGCCCGGGGCAGTTGCTTCTTGGGCAGTTGCGCGGGCGCACCCTGCCGGTTGCCGCTGCAAAATTCGCGGATCAGATCACGCGGGCGATGACCGAGCGCTACAGCTGAACGCTGCCTGCCAGTCTGATCCAGATAGCAGCCCGGGACGGCTCGGGCGTTCAGATAGCAGCATGTCCCGGTTGTGTCTGGGGAAGTGCTGCAATTCTTGCAGCGATCCAGTGCGAAAACAGCAGAAGACAGCAGCGCTGCATTTGATCATCGTCGTCTTCGTTCGGGCTGCCTTCCACCTCCTCCCAACGTCCAGTCGCGGCCCGCCAGGATGGAGAACCGCTGATGTCCACTTCCTCTCTCTCACGCCGCCACTTTCTGACCGGGACTGCGTTGGTCGGGTCTGCCGCACTGATTGGATTGCCGCGCATGGCCCGGGCCGAGGCTCTCGACAAGTTGACGGTCGGGTTCATCTATGTCGGTCCCAAGGATGACTACGGTTACAACCAGGCCCATGCCGAGGGCGCCGCGGCGCTGAAATCCATCTCCGGCGTGACGGTGGTGGAGGAAGAGAATGTCCCCGAGACCATCGACGTCCAGAAGACGATGGAGTCGATGATCAACTTCGATGGCGCGACGCTCGTGTTCCCGACCTCGTTCGGCTATTTCGATCCCCACATCCTCGAGATGGCGGTGAAATATCCCGATGTCCGGTTCGAGCATGCGGGCGGGATGTGGCAGGCCGACAAGCACCCGAAGAATGTCGGCAGCTATTTCGGCTATATCGGCATGGGCCAGTACCTGAATGGCGTCGTGGCCGGGCACATGACCAAGACCAAGAAGATCGGTTTCGTCGCGGCCAAGCCGATCCCGCAAGTGCTGCTGAATGTGAACTCTTTCCTCCTCGGCGCGCGCTCGGTCGATCCGACCATCACCTGCCAGGTGATCTTCACCGGCGAATGGTCGCTGGCGGTGAAGGAGGCCGAGGCGACGAACGCGCTCTGCGATGCGGGCTGCGACGTCATCACCTGCCATGTCGACAGCCCCAAGGTGGTGATCGAGACGGCGGCGGGACGCGGCGCCTATGTCTGCGGCTACCACGCCAACCAGTCCTCGCTCGCGCCCGACAAGTATCTGACCGGGGCCGAGTGGAACTGGTCCAAGGTCTATACCGACATGATCACCATGACGATGGCGGGCGAACCGATCCCGAACTTCGTCCGCGGCGGCCTGGCCGAAGGCTTCATCAAGATGTCGCCGCTCGGTCCGGCCGTGACCCCCGAGGCGAAGGCCGATTTCGAGGCCAAGCAGGCCGAGATCCTCAAGGGCGGCTTCGCCGTGATCAAGGGGCCGCTCAAGGACAACAAGGGCAACGTCATCGCCGCCGAGGGCGAGGCCTTTGTCGAAACCGATGTGAAGCTCGAGAGCATGGACTACCTCGTCGAGGGCGTCCTCGGGTCCACCTCGTAACGCCTTCGGAGGGCGGCAGATGGCGGATGTGACACTGATGGTCCAGACCGGACCGCGAGCCGACACTGGGGAGGGGTGGCGCGCTGCCCTTGCCCGGAAGTCCGAGGCGGTGGTGCTTCCGGTCGGGGCGCTGCTGGCCGGGCTCGCGATCTTCGGCTTCTTCCTGATGACGCAGGGAAAATCCCCGGCCGAGTTCTACGGCCTGGTCTACAAGGCGGGCTTCGGCAGCTGGTTTTCTTGGCAGAACACGCTTTCGCGGGCTGCCCCGTTACTGTTTGCCGCCCTTTGCGTCGCGCTGCCCGCAAGGCTGGGCCTCGTGGTCATTGGTGGCGAGGGGGCGATCGTTCTGGGCGGCGTGGCGGCCGGTGCGCTTGGGGTTGTGCTGAGCGGAGCGTCGTCCTGGGTCGGCCTGCCGCTGATGGCCCTGGCCGCAGCGCTCGTCGGAGGGCTTTGGATCGGCACCGTCGGGGCGTTGCGGCACTACCGCGGCGTGAACGAGACGATTGCCAGCCTGTTGATGTCCTACATCGCCATCGCACTGATGAATCATCTCGTCGAAGGACCTCTGCGCGACCCGGCGAGCCTGAACAAACCGTCTACCGCGCCGCTGCCCGATGCACTTCGCGTCGGCAACATCCCCGGGGCCGAACTGCACTGGGGCCTGCCGGTGGGCGTGCTGTGCTGCATTCTGTCCTGGCTGCTGATCGACCGCACCACCTGGGGCTTTGCCGCCCGGATCGCCGGGGGGAACGTGCGCGCCGCACAAGTACAGGGCCTGCCGGTCGGCCGACTGATCCTGGGCTTCACCGCGCTCGGCGGGGCATTCGCCGGGCTGGCCGGGTTCTTCGAGACTTCGGCGGTACTCGGCTCCGCCAACGCCTCGCTTGCGGCCGGATACGGGTTCACCGGCATCCTCATTGCCTTCCTTGCCCGCCACAACCCGCTGGCGATCATTCCGGTCGCCTGCCTTCTGGCCGGGTTCGAGGCCTCGTCGGGCCTTATCCAGCGGCGAATGGACTTGCCGGATGCGACCGTGCTGGTTCTGCAAGGCTTCGTCTTCGTCGCGATCCTGCTCAGCGACGCGCTCTATGGGCGGTTCAAGGTTTTCACCCCGGAACGCTGGAGGACATGATGGAAAGTGACATCGGTCTTTGGGCGATCCCGATCGCCATCCTTGGCGGGGCGATCCGCGTCTCGACCCCCTTCCTGTTCGTGAGCCTGGGCGAGGTGCTGACCGAACGGTCCGGCCGCATCAACCTTGGCCTCGAGGGTACGCTCGTCTTCGGAGCGATGTCGGGCTACGCGGTGGCCTATCTGACCGGCTCTGCCTGGGCAGGCGTCGCCATCGCGGCGCTGGCCGGGGCGGTGTTCGGCCTGGTGCATGGCCTGATCTGCTCGCTGCCCAAGGTGAACGACATCGCGATCGGTATCGCGATGATGCTGCTGGGTATGGGCCTGGCCTTCTACTTCGGCAAGCCTTTCATCCAGCCGGTTGCGCCCGACCTTCCCTCCATCCCCTTTGGAGGGTGGTCGGGCGTGCCGCAGCTTGAGGCGGCGCTGAACGTCAACGTCCTGTTCCTGATCGGGGCGGCGCTGGCGGTCTTCTTCTGGTGGATGCTGCGTTCGACCCGCATCGGCCTGATCCTGCGCGTGGTCGGCGACAGTACCGATGCAGCCCGCGCCATGGGCCTGCGGCCTGCGATCATCCGGACGCTGGCGACGGGGGCAGGGGGCGCCATGGCCGGGGTCGGGGGCGCCTACCTGTCACTCTACTACCCGGGTAGCTGGAACGAGGGCATCTCCTCGGGCCAGGGCCTGATGGCAGTGGCGCTGGTGATCTTCGCCCGCTGGAACCCGATCGCCTGCTTCTTCGCGGCGCTCTTGTTCGGTGGCGCCGGGGCGCTCGGACCGGCGCTGCAATCCGTGGGCGTCTCGTCCGGCTACTACCTCTTCTACGCCGCGCCCTATGTCCTGACGCTTGGCGTCATGATCGCGATCTCGTCGCCCAAGCACGCCATGATCGGCGCGCCCGGCGAACTCAGCCTGACAAAGTGACGGAGCCGCCGATGACCACCATCGCCTCAACCCCCTATGCCTGGCCCTGGAACGGCGAGCTTCGCGCCGAAAATACCGCGCTGGTCATCATCGACATGCAGACCGACTTCTGCGGGCCGGGCGGCTATGTCGACAAGATGGGCTACGACCTGTCGCTGACCCGCGCCCCGATCGAACCGATCAAGGCGGTACTGGGCGGGATGCGCGCCAAGGGCTACACCATCATCCACACCCGCGAGGGGCACCGGCCCGACTTGTCCGACCTTCCGCCAAACAAGCGCTGGCGGTCGCAGCAGATCGGGGCAGGCATCGGTGACGTCGGGCCGTGTGGACGCATCCTGATCCGGGGCGAGCCGGGCTGGGACATCATCGAAGAGCTTTACCCCCTGCCGGGCGAGCCGATCATCGACAAGCCCGGCAAGGGCAGCTTCTGCGCCACCGACCTTGAGCTGATGCTGCGCACGAAGGGCATCGACAACCTCATCATCACCGGCATCACCACCGATGTCTGCGTCTCGACCACGATGCGCGAAGCGAATGACCGGGGTTTTGAGTGCCTTGTCTTGTCGGATTGCTGCGGGGCGACAGACCGGGGCAACCACGATGCGGCGCTGAAGATGGTCACCATGCAGGGCGGCGTCTTCGGCGCGGTGGCCGACAGCAAGACCCTGTTGGAGGCCCTGCCATGACGATGATGGTGATCGGAGAAGAGCCGCTGCCCGACGGCGCGCTGGAGGTCCGGACACTCGGGATGACCATGCGCTTCGGGGGTTTCACGGCCCTCGATGACGTTTCGATCACTGTGCCACCCGGCACGTTCCATGCGCTTCTGGGCGAGAACGGTGCGGGTAAGTCGACGCTGGTGAAATGCATGATGGGGTTCTACCACGCGACTTCGGGGCAGATGATGGTCGGCGGGCGCGAGGCGAAGGTGCCCGATCCGCGGGCGGCCCATGCCCTCGGCCTTGGCATGGTCTACCAGCATTTCACGCTGGTTCCCTCACTTACCGCCGCCGAAAACCTTGTCATCAGCCGCGACGACACGCCAGCGATCATCGACTGGCGGAAAGAGCACGCGGCGCTGACCGAGTTCATGGAACGGATGCCCTTCGCCGTGCCGCTGGACCAACCGGTGCGGGCGCTGGCGGCGGGTGAGAAGCAGAAGCTCGAAATCCTCAAGCAACTCTATCTCGGCCGGCGGTTCCTGATCCTGGACGAGCCGACTTCGGTCCTTACGCCGGATGAGGCGGACGAGGTCCTGGGGCATGTCCGCGGCCTGTGCGAAAAGGGCGAGATCTCGGTCCTGATGATCAGCCACAAGTTCCGCGAGGTGACGGCCTTTGCCGACGATGTCTCGGTCCTGCGCCGGGGGCGGCTGGTCGGGCAGGGCAGGGTGGCCGAGCTGAGCCATGCCGATATGGCGAAGATGATGATCGGGTCCGACGTGCCTGTTGCCGCCACGGCGAGGGCAGGCAAGGCGGGAGCGCCGGTTCTGGAGGTGGACGGCGTCCGGACGCGCGACCGATCCGGCCTGAAGGAGATCGCGATCGAGGGATTGAGCGTGCGCGCGGGCGAGATCGTCGGTGTCGCTGGCATCTCGGGCAACGGCCAGATGGAGCTGATGGAAATCCTGACCGGCCAGCGCGGGCTCGAGGCGGGCACGATCAAAGTCAAGGGCGCGCCCTACAACGCCAGCCGGGCCGAGGCGCGCATCCGCGCCGTCCGCTATCTGCCGGAAGAGCCGCTGCGCAATGCCTGCGCGCCGAAGATGAGCGTAGCCGAGAACATCGGCTTCCGAAGCTTCGACCTGAACGGCAAGGGCACGCGCTTCTGGCTGAAGGGGCGCGAGATCCGGGCGCGGGCGAATGAGCTGGTGCAGGACTTCAAGGTGAAGACGACATCGGTCGATGCGCCGATTGCCGCGCTGTCGGGCGGCAATGTCCAGCGCGCGGTGCTGGCGCGGGAACTGACAGGCGAGGTCGATCTGCTGGTGATCTCGAACCCCTGCTTCGGCCTCGATTTCTCGGCCGTTGCCGAAATCCGCGCCCGGATTGTCGCCGCGCGGAACCGGGGCGCGGCAGTGCTCTTGATGAGCGAGGATCTGGACGAGATCCTTGAGCTGTCGGACCGAGTTCTGGTCATGTCCGAGGGGCGCATCGCCTATGCCGTGGATGCGGCGCAGGCGGATATCGCGACCATCGGCCGGCACATGGGGGGACATGCCTGATGGCCGAGATCGCGGCAGCCCGGCCCTTCCCCCTTCGCTTCGATCCGGCGACGACGGCGCTGGTCGTGATCGACATGCAGCGCGACTTTATCGAGCCGGGCGGCTTCGGCGCGGCGCTTGGCAATGACGTCTCGGTTCTTGCCGCCATCATCCCTACCGTAGCGGGACTTATCGACGGTTTCCGCGCTGCGGGCCTGCCGGTGATCCATACCCGCGAATGCCACCTTCCCGATCTGTCGGACTGCCCGCCCGCCAAGCGCGAACGCGGCAAGCCGTCGCTGCGCATCGGCGATCCGGGCCCGATGGGACGCATCCTGATCGCGGGCGAACCGGGGGCCGAGATCGTGCCGCAGCTGTTGCCGATCGCGGGCGAGATCGTGATCGACAAGCCGGGGAAGGGTGCCTTCTATGCCACCCCGCTTGGCGATCATCTGGCAGGGCTCGGCATCCGCACGCTCGTCTTTGCCGGTGTCACGACCGAGGTCTGCGTGCAGACCACGATGCGCGAGGCCAATGACCGGGGCTTCGACTGCCTGTTGGCCGAGGACGCGACGGAAAGCTACTTCCCCGAGTTCAAGGAAGCCGCCCTGCAGATGATCCGCGCCCAAGGCGCGATCGTCGGCTGGACAGCGACGACGGCCGAAATCCTGGACGCGCTCGATGATTGAGCCGCTGTGCTATCCCGGCCTCGCCGGCGGCGGTTGGGCCAGCCTGCCATTCCAGCCCTTCCGACAGGGCGTTGAGATTTGCCCGCTTTGCGACGGCTATCCCTCGGTCGCGCTGTTGCGTTACGCCCCCGGCGCCTCGGTGCCGCGTCACCGGCATACTGGACTGGAGACCATCCTGGTGCTGGAAGGGGCGCAAAGTGATGAGAAGGGTGACTATTCCACCGGGTCGCTGATCGTGAACCCTGCGGGCAGCATCCACTCCGTCTGGTCCACGCCCGGTTGTGTGGTGCTGATTCAGTGGGAACGTCCAGTTGAGTTCGTTGGAGAAGACCCATGACCCTCCGCGCGCGGCTTGGGTCCCTGCCTCCGCACAAAGATGCGGCAAGCAACTCAATAAGCGCCGTGAAATGCAGCAAGTTCGGCCTTGGCGTCTTTGCTGCGGCGCAAAATCTTGGCCCCCGGCGCAACCCGCGGAATCAAGGAAGGCATGAGTTGGCGGCTAGGGTTCCGGCACCGCAAGGGGCGTCTGGTCCGAGAGCTGCCACCGGCAGGGGGAGAAATCCCTGCCTGGCGCACGGCGGGACAAAAACCCGGGAGACCTCGTAAAGCCAAGGGATTGGCGGCGCGATGGTTCCGACAATCCCTTTTCAACGCCGAAAGGGACACCAGAATGACGATGTGCCGTCGAACCGCGCTTGCCACGCTGACCGCTTTGGCCGTTCTGGCCGTGGCCAACCCCGGCCTTGCCGAGCCGAAGAAGGATTTCAAGGTCGCCTGGTCGATCTATGTCGGCTGGATGCCCTGGGGCTATGCCGCCGATACCGGGATCGTCAAGAAATGGGCCGACAAATACGGGATCACCATCGAGGTGACCCAGTTCAACGACTATGTGGAATCGATCAACCAATACACCGCTGGCGCCTATGACGCGGTGACGGTGACCAACATGGACGCGCTGTCCATCCCCTCGGCCGGGGGCGTGGACACGACGGCAGTGATCGTCGGCGACTTCTCGGCGGGAAATGACGCGGTGATCCTGAAGGACGGCGCGACGCTGGCCGACATCAAGGGCCGTGACGTGAACCTGGTGGAATTCTCGGTCTCGCATTACCTGCTGGCCCGGGCGCTTGAAAGCGTGGGCATGTCCGAGCAGGACGTGAAGGTGGTCAACACCGCTGATCCCGACATGGTCGGCGCCTTCCAGACGCCGGACGTGACCGCGATGGTCACCTGGAACCCGATGGTCTCCGAAATCGTCAAGTTGCCGGGCGCGACCAAGGTCTTCGACAGCAGCCAGATCCCCGGCGAGATCATCGACCTGATGGTCGCAAACACGCAGGTGCTGGCCGACAATCCGGACTTCGGCAAGGCGCTGGCGGGCATCTGGTATGACACGGTCACGGTCATGGCCTCTGACACGCCCGAAGGCGCTGCAGCGCGGGCGGCGATGGGGGCGGCCTCTGGCACCGATCAGGCGGGTTTCGAGGATCAGCTGGCGGCAACCAAGCTGTTCGCCAAGCCCGCGGATGCCGTGGCTTTCGTAACCTCGCCCGATCTGTCCAAGACGATGGACCATGTGCGCGGCTTCCTGTTCGACAAGGGCCTGCTTGGCTCGGGCGCGCCCTCGGCCGACGTGATCGGGATCGAACTGCCGGGCGGCACGGTTTTGGGTGACACGGGTAACGTGAAGCTGCGCTTCAGCGACACCTACATGAAGCTCGCCGCCGACGGCGCGCTCTGACCGGCGGAGCGACCCGATGCGCTGGATCAACCGGCGGCCGTCGCGCGGGGCCACCCTCGTGCTGCACTGCCTGCCCTTCGCCCTGCTGATCGTCGCCTACCTGATCGGCTCGGCGATCCGGCTGGAGGCCAACCCGAATGACAAGCTGCTGCCGTCGCTCGCGACGCTGGCGGATACCGTCAACCGCATGGCCTTCCAGCCCGATCCGCGCACTGGGGATTACCTGCTCTGGTCCGACACGGCGGCGAGCCTCGGTCGGCTGTTCGCCGGGCTGGGTATCTCGACGGCGCTGGCGCTGGTCATCGGCCTGCTGATCGGGCTCTTGCCGGTGATGCGGGCGACGCTCGCGCCCTTCATTGCCTTTGTCTCGATGGTGCCGCCGCTGGCGCTGCTGCCGATCCTCTTCATCGTCATGGGTCTGGGCGAGGCGTCGAAGATCGCACTGATCGTGATCGGTGTGGCGCCGATCCTGATCCGCGACTTGTCGCTGTCGGCGCTGGCGCTGCCGCGCGAACAGATCGTCAAGGCCGAGACGCTGTCGGCCTCAACCTGGCTGATCGGCCTGCGTGTGGTGCTGCCACAGGTGCTGCCGCGCCTCTTGACCAGCCTGCGCCTGCAACTGGGGCCGGCCTTCCTGTTCCTGATCGCGGCCGAGGCGATCTCGGCCGATTCCGGCCTTGGCTACCGGATCTTCCTTGTCCGTCGTTACCTGTCGATGGACGTGATCTTTCCCTATGTCGCCTGGATCACCCTTCTTGCGGTGGTCGGCGACCGCCTGATCGACTTCGCCCGCCGCCGCGTCTTCCCCTGGTCCGAACTGGAGGGTGCGCGATGACCGCCCTGACCGTCGAAAGGGTCTGGAAGGAATACGGCGACCAGATCGTGCTGGAAAACATCTCGCTCGAGGTCGCGCCGCGCGCCTTCGTGGCGCTGGTCGGTCCCTCGGGCTGCGGCAAGACCACCTTCTTGCGGATGCTCCTGGGTCAGGAACAGCCGACGCGCGGGCGCATCCTGCTCGACGGCGCCCCTCTGCCGCCCGAACCGGGGCCGGACCGGGGGGTCGTCTATCAGCGCTACTCGGTCTTTCCGCACCTGACGGTGCTGGGCAACGTCATGTTCGGCTCCGAACTTCGCGGCAGCCGTCGGCTGGGTCGGACGTTCGGTGCCACCCGCCGCCGGATCGAGGACGAGGCGCGGGCGATGATCGCCGAGGTCGGGCTGGCGGGGGCCGAGGCGAAATACCCTGCGCAACTGTCGGGCGGGATGCAGCAGCGGCTGGCGCTGGCGCAGGCGCTTATGATGAAGCCGCGCGTCCTGCTGCTCGACGAACCCTTCGGTGCCCTCGATCCCGGCATTCGCGCCGACATCCACGTGCTGATGAAGCGGTTGTGGAACGAGGTGCCGATGACCGTGGTCATGGTCACCCATGACCTGCGCGAGGCCTTCAGCCTGGCCACGCGGATCATCGCCTTCGAACGCACCCGCACCCGCCCCGAGGAGCTTGAGCGCTACGGCGCGACCATCACCAAGGACATCGTCCTGTGGCCGCCGCGCGTGGCCGGCCAGCGCACGATGTTCGAGATCGACACCCTGCCCGGCCGGGACGACCCGGCCCTGTTCGCGGCCCCATCCGGGACGACCCGGTAGACATCAGGAGAGGCAGATGCTCCACACCCCCCGCAGCCCCGACCAGATTGCCGCCGACCGTGCCCGCTACGAAGAACACCAGCGCCGCGGCCTGAACTTTGCGCCGAAGGCCCTGCCGGACCCGAGCCCGGTGCCCGCGCCCGACCTCGACCATTCATGTGTCCTGCAGACCGAGGTGATCCCCGGCGGCTGGTACTGGCCGACCCGGCTGGCGGCGGGCGAGGTGCTGCGGCTGGCCCTTGGCGGCAGCGGCACGAGCGTGGGCCTTGCCGCCTGGGCCGCGCGCGACACGTCCGAACGGATGAACCTGCCCGATACGGTCAAGGTCCAGTGGACCACCGAGCTGCGCAAGGGCCGGGTGATATTCTCCGACATGGGCCGGGTGATGCTGTCGATCACCGAGGACAGCTCGGGCGCGCATGATGCCCTGACTGGCGGGTCGTCGCCCGCGACCGTCACCGACCCTAAGGCGCGCAACCAGCGCGACAACATGGTGCTGGCGGCGGCCAAGCTGGGCCTCGACCGCCGCGACCTGCCGGCGGAGCTGACGCTCTTCGCCCCGGTTCGGGTCGATGCCGGGGGCCGCTTCGGCTGGCGCGGTTCGCTTCTGTCCGGGCAGGACTGGGTGGAGCTTCGGGCCGAGATGGACCTGATGATCGCCCTGTCCAATACCCGCCATCCGCTCGACCCCGCCACGGGACCGGAACCGGCGGTCACCGCGACGCGCTTTGCCGCGCGTCCGGTGCCTGCCGACGACCTCTGCCGCACCGCCACCGCCGAGGCGATCCGCGGCTTTGAAAACAACGCGCGGGGCTGAGGGGACCATCATGCAGATCCACGAGATTCCCGCCGAAAAGCCCTGGTCCGGCGTTGTCCGCAAGGGCCAGACCATCCGCATCGAGGACAGCTTTGGCCAGCAGGCGATCGACACGATCTTCTACAATGCCGCCGACATCGGCGAGCGCTATTCCAACCAGGACACGATGCGGGCGAATGGGATTGCCTATATCTCGACCGGGGCGAAGATCGTCTCGTCCGAGGGGCGGGTGATGCTGACCGTCACCGCCGATACGGCCGGTCGCCACGACACTTCGGCCGGCTGCTGTTCCTGCGAGTCCAATACCGTGCGCTTCGGGCATGAGACCCGCTACCTCCACGCCTGCCGCGAGAATTTCATTCTGGAACTGGCCCGGCACGGCATGTCGAAGCGGGACATCGTTCCGAACATCAACTTCTTCATGAATGTTCCGATCAGTCCGAACGGCGCGATGACCATTGACGATGGCATCTCGTCCCCCGGCGACCATGTGGAGTTGAAGGCCGAGATGGATGTTCTCTGCGTCATCTCGAACTGCCCGCAGATCAACAATCCCTGCAACGGCTTCGATCCGACGCCGATCCGCGTCATCATCCGGGACTGAGGCTGATGTTTCGCAAGGTCCTTGTCGCGAACCGCGGCGAAATCGCGGTGCGGGTGATCCGCACGCTGAAGCGGATGGGGATCGCCTCGGTCGCCGTCTATTCCGATGCCGACCGCTTCTCGATGGCGGTCCGCATGGCCGACGAGGCGGTGCGGCTGGGTCCGGCCCCGGCGACGGAAAGCTATCTGAACGTCGAGGCGGTGATCGCCGCCTGCAAGGCGACCGGGGCCGAGGCGGTGCATCCCGGATACGGCTTCCTGTCCGAGAATATCGGCTTTGCCGAGCGGCTGGCGGCGGAAGGGATCGCCTTCATCGGCCCGCGTCCTGAGCATCTTGCGGCCTTCGGGCTGAAGCACACGGCGCGTGACCTAGCACAGGCGGCGGGCGTGCCGCTGCTGCCTGGGTCGGGGCTCCTTTCCGGGCTGGAGGAGGCCTTGGCCGCGGCAGACCGCATCGGCTACCCGGTGATGCTGAAAAGCACGGCGGGCGGCGGCGGGATCGGGATGCAGCTTTGCGACGATGCCGCGGCGCTGACCGCGGCCTTCGACGGGGTCCAGCGCATGGCCGGCGCCAGCTTCGGCGATGCGCGGGTTTACCTCGAACGCTTCGTCTCTGAGGCGCGTCATGTCGAGGTGCAGGTTTTCGGCGACGGGCAGGGCAAGGTGGTGGCGCTTGGCGAGCGGGACTGCTCGCTCCAGCGCCGCAACCAGAAGGTCATCGAGGAAACGCCTGCCCCCGGCTTGCCGGACGATGTGCGCAAGAGGCTCCACCGGGCGGCGACCGATCTCTGCGCCAGTGTCGCCTATGCCTCGGCTGGAACGGTCGAGTTCATCTACGACCCCGCACGGGAAGAGTTCTACTTCCTCGAGGTCAACACCCGGCTTCAAGTCGAGCATCCGGTGACCGAGGCCGTCTTCGGCATCGACCTCGTGGAATGGATGATCCGGCAGGCGGCGAGCGAGGCGGTCATCCCGACGGTGCTGCCGCAGCCGCATGGGGCGGCCATCGAGGCGCGCATCTATGCCGAGATGCCCCATGCCGGTTTCCGTCCGGCGGCGGGGCTGCTGACAGAGGTATCATTCCCTGCCGATCCGCGCGTCGATGGCTGGGTCGAGACGGGAACCGAAGTGACACCCTTCTACGACCCGATGCTGGCAAAGGTCATCGTCCATGGTCCCGACCGCGCCTCTGCCATCGCTGCACTTCAGGCTGCCCTGGCGGAAACGCGGCTGGCCGGGATCGAGACGAACCTTGGCTACCTGCGGGCTATCGCCGGCTCGGACCTGTTCACCTCGGGTCGGGTGGCGACGACCGCGCTGCGTAGCTTCCCCTACGCGCCCGAGGGGATCGAGGTTCTGGCCCCCGGCGCGCAGTCAAGCCTGCAGGAACTGCCAGGTCGCCTTGGCCTTTGGCATGTTGGGGTGCCGCCCTCGGGTCCGATGGATGCGCGGTCGTTCCGCAATGCCAACCGGCTGGTCGGCAACCCGCCCGATACCGCCGCGCTGGAGCTGACCGTCAACGGCCCCACGCTGCGATTCCTGACCGCGGCGCGGGTGGCGCTGGCGGGGGCGGCGATGCGGCTGGTGCTGGACGGCGAGGATCACGCCGGCCCGGTCGTGGACGTGCCGCCGGGGGGAGTGCTGACCATTGGCGCCATCGCCGGGCCGGGCCAGCGCGCCTATCTGGCAGTCGCGGGCGGGTTTGCGGCCCCGCAAGTTCTGGGTTCGCGCGCCTGCTTCGCGCTCGGGCAGTTCGGTGGCCATGCGACGGGTGTGCTGAAGACCGGCGACGTGCTGCATCTGGCCAATGGCCCGACAGGAGCCGTTGCCGCACCTGAGCCGGCGACCCTGACCCATGACTGGGACCTTGCAGTGGTCTATGGGCCCCATGGCGCGCCGGACTTCTTCCGGGACAGCGACATCGATACCCTGTTATCCACCCCCTACGAGGTGCATTTCAACTCGGCCCGCACCGGCGTCCGCCTGATCGGCCCGGCGCCGGACTGGGCGCGGCCTGATGGTGGCGAGGCGGGGCTGCACCCGTCGAACCTGCATGACAACGCCTATGCCGTCGGCGCCATCGACTTCACCGGCGACATGCCGATCATTCTTGGCCCCGACGGCCCGAGCCTCGGCGGCTTTGTCTGCCCGGCGGTGGTGGCGGAGGGTGATCTGTGGAAGGTCGGCCAGCTTCGCCCCGGCGACCGTGTGCGCTTCCACCCGGTCGAGCGCCCTGCTGATCCGGTGGCCGGCCCTTCGGTGGCCCGCGCAGGCTCGCCGATCTTGGGCGAGCGTCATGGCGATGTGCAGGTGGTCTATCGCCGGCAGGGGGATGCGAACCTGCTGGTCGAATACGGGGACATGGTGCTGGACGTGGGGCTGCGGCTTCGGGTGCATGTGCTGATGCAGGCGGTCCGGGAGGCGGGACTGCCGGTGATCGACCTGACGCCGGGCATCCGCTCGCTGCAGGTTCACTATGACCCGGCCCGCATCAACCGCCCCGACCTGTTGCGCGAGCTTGCCGCGATCGAGGGCCGGCTGCCCCCGGCGGACGAGGTCGCGGTGCCGTCCCGCATCGTTCACCTGCCGCTGTCCTGGAATGATCCCGACGCCGCGCTGGCCATGCGCAAATATCAGGAACTGGTGCGCCCGAATGCCCCCTGGTGCCCGTCGAACATTGAGTTCATCCGCCGGATCAACGGGCTGGAGGATGAAGAGGCGGTGAAGCGCATCGTCTTCGACGCCCGCTATCTGGTCCTTGGCCTGGGGGACGTCTATCTCGGCGCGCCGGTGGCGACGCCGGTCGATCCGCGCCACCGGCTTGTGACGACGAAATACAATCCGGCCCGCACCTGGACACCGGAGAACGCCGTGGGCATCGGCGGGGCCTATATGTGCATCTATGGCGTGGAAGGGCCAGGGGGCTATCAGCTGTTCGGCCGGACTATCCAGATGTGGAACACCTGGCGGCGAACGCCCGCCTTTGCTGAAAACCCCTGGCTGCTCGATTTCTTCGACCAGATCCGCTTCTTCCCCGTCGACCACGCCGAACTGGCCGAGGCGCGCGCCGCCTTTCCGCACGGCGGCTACACTGTCCGCATCGAGGAGACGACCCTGCGATGGGCTGACGAAAAGCGACGCCTTGCGGCCGAGGCCCGCGAGGTTTCCGCCTTCAAGGCCCGCCAGCAGGCCGCCTTTGAGGCCGAGCGCCAGCGCTGGAAGGAGGCGGGGCTTGATACGTTCGTTGCCGAAGACGGAATTGCCGCCGAAACTGGTAACGTTCCCCATGGCTGCACCGGGATCGAAAGCCCGGTGCCGGGCAGCGTCTGGAAACTCTTGGTCGAACCCGGCGACAGGGTGGCGGCGGGCGACCGCATCGCCATAGTCGAGTCGATGAAGATGGAGATCATGGTCGAGGCCCCCGCTTCCGGGCGGATCCGCGATCTGCGTGCCGCGCCCGGACGCACCGTCCGCGCCGGAGATGTGCTTGCCGTGATGGAGACTGCCTGATGCTGCCCCAGACTCTGCCCCCGATGCTGACCCTGCCCGCCCTTCGCGCCGCCTATGCCGGCGGGACCACGCCGCTGGAGGTGATCGAAGAGTTAATCGCCCGTCGCGCCGCGTTGGCCGACCCCGCCGTCTTCATCACCGCGACGCCGGACGAGACCCTTCGCGCCGAGGCGCGGCGGTTGATGGAGGAGGGGCCGCAGGACCGGCCGCTCTGGGGCATCCCCTTCGCGGTCAAGGACAATATCGACGTAGGCAGTCTGCCGACCACGGCGGCCTGTCCGACCTATGCCTATGATCCGGCGACGGACGCCGTCGTGGTGGCGCGGCTCATGGCGGCAGGGGCGATCGTCATCGGCAAGACCAACCTCGACCAGTTCGCCACCGGGCTGAACGGCACGCGGTCGCCCTATGGCGCGCCGCGCTCGGTCTTCGACCCTGCCTATGTCTCGGGCGGGTCGTCCTCGGGTTCGGCGGTGGCGGTGGCGTCGGGCCTTTGCACCTTCGCACTTGGCACCGATACGGCGGGATCGGGCCGGGTGCCCGCTGCCTTCAACAACCTCGTCGGCATCAAGCCGACGCCGGGCCTCGTGCCCAATACCGGCGTCGTGCCGGCCTGCCGCAGCGTCGACGTGGTGACGGTCTTCGCCGCAACCGTGGCCGACGGCGTGGAGATCCGCCGCCTGATGGAGGGCGAGGACGCCGGTGATCCTTTCTCGCGCGCCGCCGCGCCGGTCGCGCTGCCCGCCCGGCCGCGGATCGGTGTGCTGACCGGGGCCGAGCGCGAATTCTACGGCAATGCCGAGGTCGAGGCACTCTATGACGCGGCCATCGCCCGGGCTGAGGCACTTGGCGCGACGATCCTGCCCTTCGACTACGCGCCCTTCCGCGAGGCGGCGGCGCTTCTCTACGACGGGCCGTGGGTGGCCGAGAGGCTGGCGGCGGTCGAAACCTTCCTGGCAGACCATCCCGACGCCTTCGACCCGACGGTGCGACGGATCATCGAAGGGGCCAGGCCCAAGACAGCAGTCGAAGCGTTCCGTGGCCGCTACCGGCTGGAGGAACTGCGCAAGATCGTGGCGCCGGTCTGGGAAGACGTGGACATGCTGCTATTGCCGACCTCGCCCACGACCTGCACCGTCGAGGCGATGCTGGCCGACCCGATCGGCAGAAACAGCCAGTTTGGCCGCTACACCAATTTCGCCAATCTTCTCGGCTATGCCGCCATTGCAGTTCCAGCCGGTTTCGGGGCAAGCGGCCTGCCAGGGGGCGTGACGCTGGTCGGACCCGGATTCAGCGACGACGCGCTCGCTCCCTTTGCCTCCGCCCTCCACCACGCGGCGGCGGCCGGTCTGGGCCGTGACCGCGAGGCAGAAGTGCCTGCGCCAGTGGCGGCCATCGCGTCCAAGGACATGCTGCCAATTGTCGTCGTGGGGGCGCATCTGACCGGGATGCCGCTCAATCCTGAACTGACCGGGGCAGGGGGGGTGCTTCTGGAGGCGGCGCGCACCGACGCCGACTATCGCCTTTATGCCTTGGCGGGGACTGTGCCGCCAAAGCCGGGCCTGATCCACCAGCCAGGCTTCGGCGGGCCGGGGATCGAGGTTGAAGTCTGGGCTTTGCCACCGGCGGCATTCGGGCAGTTCGTCGCACGGATCCCGGCCCCTCTGGGGATCGGGAAGGTCACGCTGGCGGATGGGCGGCAGATTTCGGGCTTTCTGTGCGAGGCCCATGCCTTGTCGGGCGCAGAGGAAATCACCGGTTACGGCGGCTGGCGAGCGTTTCGCACTGCGCGCAGCTGACGCGCCCGGTTCTGCCTAGCCGCCAGTTTCGACCTTTTGAAGTGCAACCTTTGCGGCTTCGACATCCAATGCAGGCTTGTCGCCATCCATGGCGAGATAGGATTGCAGGGCATCTTTTGCCTCGAACCGCCGGTCGAGCGCGAAAAGCGCCATGGCCTGATGAAATCGGATTGTCGGGTCGTCGGGCCGCAGCCGTCCGGCGGTTTGCAGATCGGTCAGTCCCGCTGCAGGAGTGCCGAGCCTGACCTCGACCCAGCCAAGGGTGTCCAGCACCAGCGGTCGGTCCAGGGACCGCAGCGGCGCGGCAATGTCGCGCGCGCGCAGCAAATCCGCGGCGGTCGCCTGCGGGTCGAGAACGATGCGTCGGGAGAGGAGGGCAGCGGTCGCCGTGTCACTCGGGTTCCTGTCGTAGGCGGACTTGGTCAACGAGATCGCCGCGCCAATGTCGCCAGCGGCAGCCTTGTTGTCGGCTGCCTGGAGAAGGGCCGCAACCGGCGGCTCGGGCCGTGTCAGAGCCTCGTCCAGAAGAGTGGCTGCAGCGGGGGTCTGGCCAGAATTGTCGAGCAGTCCGTAAAGCCCGATAAAGGCCAGATCATTCGATGGATCGGATTTCAGGATTGCGCGCAATTGCGTTTCGGCCTCGTCCGGCTTTCCGTTCAGCGCGAATATCATGGCACGCAGTGTCAGAAGGGCCGGGTCACTGCCCCGAGACGGGTCGAGCAAGTAGGTCATCGCGGTATCCGGTTTACCCTGGTCGATCATGCGATCTACGACGCGGGCCGCATCCGCTGTCTGACCAGAACTCTCCGCAAGGATGCGGTCAATAACCTGCCGTGTGGTTGTAAGAATCGCCTGCGTCGCGCCGATCGTATCGCGCGCTTGTGCGGCCGCAGCCAACGCATCCGGGGTGCCGATTTCGGTCAGGGCGTCGACCATCGCTTGTGCCCGCGCCCAGTCGAGCTGGCTGGCATGCGCCTGCGCCGCGGCGACAAGCAGGGGAATGCTGCCGGGGTTCGCCTGGACCGACTTGGTTAGCACCTCGATCGCACGGTCAGTCCTGCCGGTCCGCACCAGAAAGGCTGCATCCTGCAGGGTCTCTTCGACTCCGTTGCCGGAGTATTCGACTGCCAGTGCAAAGCGTTCGCCTGCCAACGGGAGGGCACCGGATTTTTCGTAGGTTTCGCCGAGCAGGAGCATCACCTGGCTGTCGCGCGGGCTTTGATCCAGAGCGCTTTGCAGGGCGGTCAGGGCCTGTGGCGCATTGCCGGCATCCAGTTCCATTCGGGCCTGAAGCTTCAACGCTGCGACCGTGCCCGGCGCCGTCGAAAGGATCTTGCGGACAAGGTCCTGCGCCTCGACAGTCTTTCCCTGAGCAAGATAGATCCGCGCCAACATTGTCTGGGCTTCCGCGGCCGTCTCGGCCGGGGGATCGCTGTTGAGGAGGGTCTGAAGCCGGTTGATCGCAGCTTCGGCCTGCCCGTTCCCAACCTCAAGATTGGCTGCGGCAAGCACATAACGCGTCGAAGTGGCCGGGTCTGGAGCTGCGGCGATGATGATGTTGTATGTCTCCAGCACCTCGCCGGGTTGCCCCTTGCGCCTGACGTATTCGAGCAGCTTGTCGGTCTGCGCCGGGGCAAAGCCGGCCCGCCGTGCCTCCTCGAAAAGGACCTGCCGCGCAGCGGGATAATCGCCGCTGTTGTCGAGCGTGGTAAACAACCAGCCGCCAATCGCTGGCCGGTCAGGGAAAGCCTGATACATCTTCTGCATCTGGGCAACCATGGCCTCTTTTTGTCCGGCCTGTTTTAACGCCCAGAGCCGCAGCTCCTCGAAATCGTACTGGCCATTGGTCAATTCGACAGCGTGATCAACCAATGGCACGGCCGAAGCAGGATTTTCTCCCTTCATCGACGCGCGAATAGCGGCGCGCAGTGCAATCAGGTCATCGGGGTTGGCCTGCAGGATGCCCTGTGCGCCGTCCCGTGCCTTGGCAAGCGCCTCCTGGTCTTTTGCCTTGATCGCGTCCTCGACCTGAAGGGCAACGGAAAGGGCCTGTCCTTCGATGTTCTCGGGATCGATCGCCAGAGCGTTCGCCACATAGGATTTGGCCGATGCATAGTCGTAGGTTGTATAGGCAATTGTCCCGAGGGCGATCAGACCCTCCAGATAGTTAGGGTCCTGTGCCACCAGGTCGTTGTAGACTGACCTGGCTTGGCTCGTCTTGCCCTGCCGCAGAAAAGCGGCTGCGACTTCACGCTTGGCTTCCACGTTGGTGGGATCAAGTTTCAGGGCAGTTCCCAGAAGCGCCAATGCTGCAGCATCGTCACCCGCGGCGATCCGAGCCTTGGCCTGGGCCAGCGCCGAGGCCGACTGCTCCGCGGCTGAATCGAACAGAAAGGGCACCGCAAGCGCCATTACCACCACCAGAGCGCCCGCCAGAAGCGGCCAACGCTTGCGGATCAACCGTAACATCGAGTCTCTTGTGATGTTCATGCAGAGATGACGCGCTTCAGGGCTATGGTCTTTCGCGGCGAGGCCACTGTGCTAGTGTGGCCCGATGATAGTCATGATTTTCTCGTCCTTGATGATCCTGCCCGTTTCCGCCCCCGCCGCCAAGGGGTGAGCCGGGAATGGCGACACCCGAGATATCGATTGCTGTCCCGACCTACAATTCTGCCTGGTCACTGGGCGACACCATCCGGTCCGTCCTTGCGCAGGATTTCACTGATTTCGAGCTGATCGTCGTCGATGACGGGTCGACCGACGATCTGGAGAAGACGCTGCGCGACTTTCAGGGCGAGTCGCGCCTGCGCCTCGTGCGGCAGGCCAACGCAGGTCTCGCAGGGGCGCGCAATCGCGGTCTGGCCGAGGCGCGCGCGCAGCTCGTTGCTTTTCTTGATGCCGATGACATCTGGCATCCGGCCTTCTTGCAGCGTACCCGCGCGGCGCTTTTGGAGGATCGCGCGGCACCGTTTGCCTATGCCTATTCCTTTCGCATCGACCGACAGAACCGGCTCTTGTCCATGCCGGGTTGGACAGTGCCGCCCCGTCACGATTTCGAGGGGCTGCTCGCTGTCAACTCGGTCGGCAATGGTAGCGCGTCACTGTTCCGCCGGGCCGCGGTAGAGCAGGCAGGCGGCTTCGATCCCGGCCTGCGCGCTCGCGGCGCACAGGGCGCCGAAGACTGGAAGCTGTGTCTGCAGCTTGCAGCAGTGGCACAACCTGTCTTGGTGCCCGAACCCTTGGTGGGTTACCGGCTCTTGCCAGAAAGCATGTCGCAGTCTGATCCCGCGCGGCAATTGCGCGCCGTTCGTGCCGTGCTGGCGGATATCGCCATGATCTGTCCCGCCGCCCCAAAGCGTGCTTTCCGGGATGCACGGACGACGCTGAACGGCTGGCTCCTGCCGGCGATGCTGCGGAAAGGCGAATTCGCGCTCGCGGCCTGTCTGCTGGCGGAATCCTACGTGCTCAATCCATTCTGGTTTCGGTCTCGCGAACTCAGGTCCCTGCATTGGCAGAAAATCAACGCAGCTTTACACCGGAGTGGCCCGCCAATTGCGCTGACGGATCTGACGGATCCCGATGGCCGCAGACCCTATTCGTTTCTGGTGCGTCTATCTGCATCGCTCTGATCGACGCGCCAATGGCGCGGTGCGAACAGCACGCCCTCACGCCCGCGCTCGCCTGAGACGACGAACCGGGCCGCGGCCGGATAGTAATCGTACGCGTATTCCCAGTCTGGATGCCATAGTCCAACGTCGATGCGGTAGTCGCCAGGAAGAAGGTCCAATCGCTCCACCGCGATTTCAACGCTGCGGTCCTGTGTCATCTCGGGCAGGTCAATGCCGTCAATATCAGAGTTCATGTCGAGCAGTTGCGTGCCATCTTCCCGCGCAACCGCAAAGGTGACATGCCATTTCCTCACGGATCCCTGCTGTTTGACCAACAGGCGGATTGTCAGTGGCTCTCCCGGATCGATTGCGGTTGCCGGCAGGCCATGCCGGTCGATGATTTCAAGTCCGGCCACGCAAATCTCACGCGCGCCATAGCGGTCGGCATCGCCATCGACCCCTTTGGTCGTGTCAGCACTACGCTGCAGCGTTTCGGCCCGCATTGAGCCGATATAGGCGTCGACGGTTTCCGGCGCCTCACCACTACCGCGCAGTTCGCCGCGCGCGAGCCAGATCGCCCGGTCGCAGCGGCTGGCGACCTGTTCCAGTTCATGCGAGATGAGCACGATCGCGCAGCCACGCGCACGGAACTCCTCGATCCTTGCCAGGCATTTCTGCTGGAAGGCCAGATCGCCCACGGCCAGGACCTCGTCAATCAGCAGGATCTGCGGATCGACATGGACGGCCACGGCAAATCCGAGCCGCAGACGCATGCCGCTTGAATAGGTGCGAACCGGATCGTCGATGAATTCGGCAAGTTCGGCGAAGTCGATGATCCTGTCGACGCGTTCCTCGACTTCCTTGCGCAAAAGCCCTGCGAGCACACCGTTGACGATGATGTTTTCGCGCCCGGTGAGGTCCGGATGCATGCCCGTGTTCAGCTCAAGAAGCCCATTGACGGGGGATGAGGTCTCGATCCGCCCCTCATCCGGGCGCATGACACCGCCAAGCAGGCGCAGGAGGGTCGACTTGCCCGCGCCGTTGCGGCCAATCACGCCCAGCATTTCGCCGGGGGCAACGTCGAAGGAAACGTGACGTAGCGCCCAGAACCGCTCGGCCGATGTCGTAGCGCGAAAGCCGTTTTCTACCCACCTGCGGAACGAGCGCGGTTCTTGTCCGGTGCGATGGCGGAACGCCTTGCCGAGATCCGCGACATGTAGCGCGGGGCGCATCTCAGACCTCCTCAAGGAAGTCGGCGCTGGCGGTGCGGAAATACCGCCAGGTCAGCAGCAGAGCGACCATCCCGCCCACAAACACCAGCCCGAGGGACGTCCAGTCTGGCCATCCGCCCAGGATCAGCACCTCCCGATAGGATTGCACGAGGGTCACCAGGGGATTGAGCGCAAGAACGGCGCGCGCCCGATCGGGAACGGCGGCGTAGTCGTAGAAGATCGGCGTTGCGAACATGAAAAGCTGCAGCAGGATCGGCACGATATAGCCAAGATCGCGGAACCGGACGTTCAACGCAGCGACCAGGAAGGCAATCGCAAGAATCACGACAAGCTGGCAGAGCAGGATCACCGGCAATGTTACCAGAGACAGCCCCGCCTGCGACCCCTCGGCCAGCAGGACCAGCAGCAGGACCGGCAGCGTCAGGCACAGGGTCAACAGGTTCGACATGGCCGACGCAACGGGCAGGGCCGCCACCGGAAAGCGAGGCTGGCTTATGAGGCTCTGGTTGCCGACGATGCATCCCACGCTTTCGGAGACTGTCGACTGGAACCAGGTCCAGGCAACAAGGCCTACGAAGACATGCGAGGCATAGTTCGGAATCGCCAGCGGCATCACGAAGGTGAAGAGAAAATAGAAGGTCATCAGGAACAGCACCGGCGCAGCGACCGCCCAGACCACGCCCATCAAGGTCGTGGTGTAGCGCCCCCGCTGGTCGCGCCAGACCAGCACGCGGATCACGTCGCGCAGATGACGTAGCTCATTGGAAAAGCCAACAGTCAGATTGGATTTCTGCGACGTAGGTCGGTAGGACACTATCTCTTCCCGTTGGCAGACTGATCCTTTGCCAGCCAATCCCGCGGGGACTGGTCCAAGACCAAGCCTAGATGGCGAAGCGATTTGACATAGCCACTGATCCAGTCGGCAAGCAAGATGTCGGGATTGCCGCGAAACGCACGGAGCGGCTGCTTCAAAAGCCGGCGCAACAGCCAAAGGGGGAATGTCCCAAGAAGACGAGCCAAATCCCCCCTGTCCCGACTTCTGGCAAACTGGGCCATAAGCGCAACCGAGTGGCCGAAACTGTAACCATAGGCTTGCCGCTTGAGGTCCTTCATTTCCCGTCGATGTTGGTGTCGGACGACGGAAAGAGGCTCGTAGACCGCTTCAAAGCCGGCAAAAAGGGCGCGATGCCAAAACTCGGAATCATCGCCGCATCCGCCAAGTGCGCCCGGTCCCAGGCGTTCGTCAAAGCCGCCCAGGTCGGCGACGGACTGCCGCCGAACGGCCATGTTTGCCCCGGCCCCGATTGACCAGACCGGCACCCCGGTCCAGCCGCCCTCGACGAAGTCTCGGTCAAACCGAAGCGGAACATGACCCATTCCGCCGAAGCCCAGATCGAACTGGAAACCGATCTGTCCCGCCGTGTCGAGTGTGTCCGGTAAGACCATGCCGCATACGACGGCGACTTTCGGGTCAGTGAAATTCCGCAGCAGCGGCTCGATCCATCCTGGTTCGGGGCGCACGTCATCGTCGACAAAGACAACGACATCCTTCGTCGAAGCCTTCACGCCAACATTGCGTGCCCGGCTAAGCCCTGCAATCGGAGCAACGACATACTTGACGGTCGGGTGCGCCCGGACCGCGGCCTCCGTTTCTGCATCGGGGCCATTGTCGACGACGATCACTTCTGTTCCAGCAGCGATTTCTTGCGCAATGGAGTCGAGGCATTTGGCAAGATCCTGGGCACGCTTTCGTGTGCAGATCACGATCGACGCAGTAGCCTCGATAGGTCTCTGGTTCCTGTCTGCGATGCGGGCTGCGAAGGCGTCGATAGAGACAGGGGCATTCGCAAGCGGCCCGCGCAGGCTGTAGATATCGCGGCGTGGCGTGGGAGCGGGCAGTTCTTTCCCCGTGGTGACCAGGTTCCAGCACTGCAAGGTGCTCTGAAGGATCGCCGCCGCTCGATTGGGTAGTTCCGCAGCAGCCAGTGGGAACTCCTCGGCAAGAACATAGTCGTAGCCCAGAACGAGCGCTGCGAACCTGTACACAACGAAGGCCGCTTTGAACTCGTCCTCAATTGTCAAAGTGGTGAGGGTCTTACTGAGATCGACATGGATGACTTTCCAGGGCGCATTCGGCGTCATTTGCGAAATCTCCGCACCCGCTCTGCGACCCGCTTCTGCGATCTTCCATATTCTCCTGTCGCACCGATCGCCGCCCCGACCAGCTCGGCAATAATGAAGGAGGGATATCGCTGACCGCGGCCCAGCAAGGACCCGGCCAGTTGGCGCAAGAGGCTTTTGATGTACGAAAGGGCGAGGCGCCGGTTGGCCTGTTTCATTTCGGGGTCGGACTTTTCGTTCTTTCGGACCAGAGCAAGGATGCTCTTGCCCCATGATCCGTACTGTTTCCGCAGGCCCTTGATGTCACGCCGATGCTCGTGCAGAACCATCAATCCGGGCGAATAGACCAGCGAAAAACCGCCCCGGATGATGCGGTAGAACATGTCTATGTCACCGCCTCCCGGCAGAGGGGCACCAGTATCAAGAGCCTCATCAAACAGGCCGAGACGTTTGAGGGCATCCGTTGCATAGACCATGCAGGCGCCCGTCCCGAAATCCCCCGCGGCTGCCGGATAGAAAGAGTTTCCCCATGATTTTGCAGCATATCGCTTCCAGAAGAACCCCTTGCCGAAGCCGCCCGACCATTCGAAGCGCAGTTGCGCCTCGGTCTCCAGCATCAAGGGCAGGATCGGGCCGGTGAAGCAGCTGGCATCGGGGCAACGCTCGATCTCTTCCGACAGCCGGTCTAGCCAGTGGCGGTCGACGATGGCATCGTCGTCGACATAGGCCAGCCAGGGGCGGTCGGTGCTGGCGATGGCGCGGTTGCGACCGAAATCGAGTCCGGGGACAGGCTCCATCGCATAGCGCACACCAGGGAATTCGCCGACGGCGATCCTGGTGCTGTCGTCGGGCGGTGCGTTGTCGACCACCAGCAGATCGATTGCCGGACCCAGATCGAGCCGCGCATCGCGCATGGCGACGAGCGATGCTAGGCAGCGGCGCAAGAGATCGGCGCGATTGCGTGTGCAGACCACCACGGTCAGATCCGGCGTCGACGCGGGCCGGGTGCGGTTCTCCAGCGCGAGCTGGACCTTCATCCGGTCGATTGCCCGGCCAGCCTGTTTGCGGATGACATCCTCGACGACAGGTGCGGGGATCGAGCCGCCGTAATTGAAACGGGGAAACAAGATGCGCCCGACCGGATGGCCTTTGTAGCGCACGATCATATGGGCGCCATTCACCTCAGGCGCCATTTCGATGGCGCTGACCGGAGACGTCGCCTCCTGGTCAAGCATCACATAGGGCGGCTTGAGCCGCTCGCGTTCCCACATTCTTGACTGCTCACCCGTCTATCCAGAACCGGGCAGCACCCGGATCGGGCGCTGCACTCATAAAGTCATTCATGCAGCCGATTGGGACAGTGCTGGCATCTCGACCGGATCGAGCGGGCGCCCCCGCTTCTTGAGGATTTCAAGATAGCGCCGGAGACCGTCGATCAAGGGGATTTCGGCCTGCCAGCCAAGGACCTCAGCGGCGCGGGCCGGGTTCCCGCAGAAGCCCTTCACATCAAAGCTGCGCGCCGGCAAAACGGTCACTGACGACCGAGACATGGCGACCTCAAGCGTCAGGCGGGCAAGCTCGCCAAGCGACGTCGCCACCCCTGTAGACAGATGCACGGTCGGAAGTTGACCGGCGCCGTCCTGCAAGAGCTTGGCAGCCATTACGAGGCCGCGCGCGGTGTCATCGACATGGACGAAATCGAAGAAGGCATTCACGCCCGACAGCCGCAGTTCCTCGCCTTTATACGACCGCCAGAGCAATGCAGGAACTGCACGATCGGGGTGGTCATGGACCGTGCCATAGACGTTGGACAGCCGGACAATGGAAACCGACAGTCCCTTTGCGCGCGCGGTTTCGATCATCCGCTCGCCTTCCGCCTTCGAGCGGCCATAGGTGTTGACCGGCTGCATCGGCGCGTCTTCCGAGACCGGCACGATTTCCGGATCGCCGTATACTTCGCGCGAACTGGCAAAGACGAGCCAAGGCTTGCGAAGTCTCTGGCCGATCACTTCCAGAAGGATCTGCGTTCCGCCGATATTCACGTCGTCGCACAGCGCTGGCGCCGCCTCCCCCCAAGCGACGCGCGATACTGCCGCGAGATGCATGACACCACTGCAGCCTTCCATTGCCGCAGCGAGGGCAGAGGCATCGCGGATATCGCTGCCGTCATCGGTAATGTCGAACGGCACGACGGCATGGCCCTCGCGGAGGAGGCGGGCAACGACTTCCCGGCCAATCAACCCGGAACTTCCGGTCACAAGCACCTTCATGTGCGTGTCTCTGCCTTCTGCGTAAGTGCTGCGTCACGACGAAGCGGCGAGGCGCCCTTTTGCTGTCCGCAGGGGATGGAACTTGGAATCATCAGGTATTCCCATCGATGCAATCAACAAACACCGAACTTTGCGGGTATAGATGCCGCCCGCACCGCGAGCATCGCTCCGGGGTCAGCGCAGCTCACTGTGTCCCGGAACGGACGAAGATCGGCGTGACGACATCATCCCGCCTCGGGTCGGCCCTTTCAACTTTATCGTTCTTTTCCTGTGAAATCACCGTTTCGAAATAGCGGATAGTCTTTGCCAGCCCATCGGTAAGGCGAACCGTCGGAGTGAAACCGATTGTTTCGCGCGCGAGGGTAATGTCGGGGCGACGCTGGCGCGGATCGTCGGCAGTGGCCGGAAGATTGACGATCTCGGACTTCGAATTGGTCATTGCGACGATCAATTCGGCAAGGTCGCGCACGGAAACTTCTTCCGGGTTGCCAAGATTCATTGGCCCGGTAAAGCTGTCGGGCGTCGCCATCATGCCCATCAGCCCGGTCACGAGGTCATCGACGAAACAGAAGGACCGGGTTTGCGAACCGCCGCCATAAATCGTGATTGGCTGATTTTGAAGTGCCTGCAGGATGAAATTCGAAACGACACGCCCGTCATTGGGCAGCATGCGCGGACCATAGGTATTGAAGATCCGCACGACCTTGATGCGGACATTGTGCTGGCGCCGATAGTCGAAGAACAGCGCTTCTGCGCAGCGTTTGCCTTCATCGTAGCACGAGCGGGGGCCGACAGGGTTGACGTTGCCCCAGTAGTCTTCCGACTGCGGATGCACCAGCGGGTCGCCATACACCTCGGAGGTCGAAGCCTGGAGCACCTTGGCGCGGCAGCGCTTGGCGAGACCAAGCATGTGAAGCGCACCCATCACCGAGGTCTTCGTCGTTTTTACCGGGTCGAACTGGTAATGGATCGGGCTGGCAGGACAGGCCAGATTATAGACCTCGTCCGCTTCGACAAAGAGCGGCTGAGTCACATCATGTCGCAGGAGCTCGAAATTCGGTTGGTGCAACAGCTTGGCAACATTGCTGCGTCGTCCGGTAAAATAGTTGTCGACGCAAAGAACATCATGTCCCTGCGCAACAAGACGTTCGCATAGATGGCTACCGATGAAGCCTGCACCGCCAGTTACAACAATTCTTTTTTGCATCATCCGCCAACCAGTTACAAAGAAGTTGAAGAACACCCTAGTACACGGAACACTGCATCTGCAGAAACGATTCGTGAATACCCAGATTGGGAAACGAT
Organism: Rhodobacter sp.; assembly: GCA_041905595.1. GTDB lineage: Bacteria > Pseudomonadota > Alphaproteobacteria > Rhodobacterales > Rhodobacteraceae > Aliitabrizicola. The sequence continues at coordinate 116,145 of JAYRKT010000002.1, read as the reverse complement.
CTTCTTCGCAAATGTCTGTTGTCGGAAGGGCGAAAATGACATCTCTTGGCGAAGATTGATGCGATACGGAAACGCTTTCTGTATGCCCGGATTTGTGCGGTTGTAAGTCTCGTGCAAATTTCTTTTAGAGGTTGAGTGGTTCCATGAATTGGAAGGTAATGTCGTGAAGGTTCTTGCCATCATTGGTGGCGGTCCCGCGGGACTGACTGCTGCGCACCAGGCGCAGGAGGTCGGGCTTTCGCAGCATCCTGTTGTTCTTGAGGCGCGTGAACTGGTTGGCGGAATCGCGCGGACAGAAAGCCATGCCGGCTTCCGGTTCGACATCGGCGGTCATCGCTTCTTCACCAAGGTGCCCGAAGTCGAACGCATCTGGGAGGCGATTTGCGGCCCAGATTTTCTCACCCGTCCACGGCAGAGCCGCATCTTCTTCCGCGGCCGCTTCTTCGATTATCCGCTGAAGATCGCCAACACCCTGCGCCAGCTCGGTCTGGTTGAGACCTTTCGCGTTCTGGCCAGTTATCTGCGCTGGAGGGTTTTTCCGTATTCTCAAGAAGATACGCTTGAGGAGTGGGTCACGAACCGTTTCGGCGACCGGCTCTACCGCATGTTCTTCAAGACCTATACCGAAAAGGTCTGGGGCGTCTCTTGTACCGAGATTCGCGCCGACTGGGCGGCGCAGCGCATCCGCAACCTGTCGCTGACCAAGGCCGTCTGGAACGCCCTGACCGGGGCGAACGATACGGCCAGCCTGATCGAGGAATTTCGTTATCCGCGCCTTGGTCCCGGCATGATGTGGGAAAAGATGCGCGACAGCATCGAGGACCGGGGCGGCGAGGTGCGGACCGGTGTCTTCGTGCGTCGAATCCTGCGCGATGGCTTTCGCGTGACCGCGCTCGAACTGGAACAGCCCGACGGGCAGGGGGGGCGCGAAACCCTCAGGATGCCGGTCGACGAGGTCATCAATTCCATGGCGCTCCGCGATCTTCTGGTGTGTCTCGACCCGCCTCCGCCAGCAGAAGTGCTCGCTGCGGCGCAGCAGCTGAAATACCGCGACTTCCTGATCGTGGTGCTAATTCTCGATCGCGCGGCGCCTTTTCCCGACAATTGGATCTACGTTCATTCCGATGAGGTCGCGGTTGGCCGGATCCAGAACTTCGGCGCCTGGTCGCCCGAGATGCTGGCCCGTCCGGACAATGCCGCCATCGGCATGGAGTATTTCCTGAACGTAACGGATGCGATGTGGTCGGAACCGGACGAGGAGCTGATCCGCAAAGCGGCGCAAGAGCTGCAAGCGATCGGCCTTGCTCCCGCAGATGCGGTGATCGACGGCTGCGTCATCCGCGAGCCCAAGGCCTATCCAGTTTATGACGGGGACTACATGGTGGCGCTGGACGTGATCCGAGACTGGCTGGACAAGGTCCAGAACCTCCAGACCGTGGGGCGCAACGGGTTGCATCGCTACAACAATCAGGACCATTCGATGCTGACGGCCATGCTCGCCGTGCGCAACCTGATGGGCGAGAACCACGACCTGTGGCAGGTCAATGTCGAACGGTCCTATCACGAGGAGTTCACCACGGATCGGCGGCAGAAGACGACGCTTGCGGCATGAATGCACGAAAGCTGACTCAGGCACCTGTCGATGTCCGGAAGGTGCAGGTATGGCGCAAGTTTCTCGCCATCTGCATCGCGCTGATCTGTGCGCTTTCGGTCTATGGCATCAATGGCCGGGCGACCTTCTATTACGACACCGAGGGGTATCTCGAGGCAGGCAAGCAGGTGCTGGGCCTCTTCGGCGTTGATCTGGCAGTCGCGTCGGCGCCAAGCGAGCCGAAAGTCGTGCCCAAGTCCGAAGTGACGACCGAGGAAACGATTGCGCCGACCAGCGATCCCCCGACTGACAACATGACGATCGGAAGTCGCTCTGCAATCTATGGGGCGGCGCTTGCGCTGTTTGCGTGGCTTGGTCATCTGGATGGCGCGGTCGCGGCCAATCTCGGACTGTTCTGGCTTTCTGTGTGGATCGTCGCCAGGGTTTCCATCCGCGGGCTTGGGCTGAAAGGGATGCCGGCAGAGGTCGCGGCGGGTTTGACGGTGGCTGCTGCCATTGGATCCCTGCCATTCTATGTCGCTTTCCTGATGCCAGACGTTCTGGCGCCGATCCTGATCCTGTCCTTGGCGCTGCTGACAGCGTTCCTGAAACAGATGCAGGCGGGCGAGGTCGTCCTGGCGCTTGTCCTGGCGGCCGTCGCGACCTTTTCGCATCCGTCGCATCTGATGATTGCCGCATTGATGCTGCCGATCTGCGCTGTGATTGCCCCTGCTGCCGCCGGGCATCGTTGGAAGATTGCCGGGTTGTGCGCGGTTCTCGTGGTCGGCGGTCTGGGCGAAAGGCTCATCTTCTCAAGCGCGGTAGGGAGTATCCGCCATACTCAGGTCGTCTATCTGCCGTTCCTCACCGCTCGCCTGATCGAAGACGGGCCGGGGCGCGACTATCTCGCTGCCCGCTGTCCGGACCCGAACTTTGCGACCTGTGCGCTGCAGGAGCAACTCGAACGGCCAGGCGACCGACATTTCCGCTTCGATGCGCCGGTCATCCTGTTCTCTGCGGACGAGAACGACGGATCCTATGCCCTCCTCGCGCCGGATCTGCGCGCCAGGGTGGCAGCGGAACAGCTGGAATTCGGTCTGCTGACTTTCGCGTCCGCGCCGCTTGCCGTCGTCGGGGCCCTGGTTTCGAACACCATCGACCAGTTGCGGCTGACAAGCATCGACATGACGATCCCGACCCCGGACATGGTCGGGTCGATCTTTTCCCGTCCGAGCTATCTGAGCGCGGATCATGCGGATGGCCGGCTGCTCGGGCCGGACCGGGAATGGATCGTCTGGGTGTCGACACTCCACACTGCGGTCTATCTCGGATCGCTGCTTTGCCTCCTGTTCGTGCTGCGCCGATCCGAAACACCCGAACCGCTTCGTCTGCTCATCCTGACAGTTCTTCTTGGCATCGTCGTAAATGCGTTCGTGTGTGGTGCCATCTCGGAGCCTGCCTCGCGTTACGGCGCGCGTGTCAGCTTCCTGCTTCCCTTGACGCTGGCTCTTGCCGTTTGGCCGCGCAGATTGCGAAAGGCCGAGCCTTGACCGATCGACAGGGCATTTCGGTGATCATGCCGGCCTACAACGCAAGCCGGTTCCTTGACCGGTCGCTTGCCGTAATGATCGACCTGCAGCGACGGGGCCTTGTCAACGAAGTCATCGTCGTCGATGACGGTTCGACCGATGCGACGGCGGAGCAGGCGCGCAACCTTGGGGCCAAGGTGATCGCGATGCCGAAGCAGGCGGGCCCCGCTGCCGCCCGCAACCGAGGCGCAGAAGAGGCGCGCGGACAGATCCTCTGGTTCGTCGATTCCGATGTCGCCGTCCATTCCGACGCGGCAGAGGTGTTGCAAGGGGTGATGACCGATCCGGCGCTTGTCGCCGCCTTCGGCAGTTACGACACGAACCCGCCCGAGCCGGGTTGGCTGTCGCGCTACAAGAACCTCATCCACCATTTCTATCACACGCAGGGGGCGGGCGACGCGACGACCTTCTGGGCCGGATGCGGTGCCGTGCGGGCAGAGGCGTTCCGGGCTGTCGGTGGTTTTGATGGCGCACGGTACCGCTATCCATCAATCGAAGATATCGAGCTTGGAGACCGGCTGCGGCATCAGGGACGGATCCGCATCGAACCCGCACTGCAAGCGACGCATCTCAAGCGTTGGCGGATCGCCAACGTCCTGCGCACCGACATCCTGCATCGCGCTGTTCCCTGGTCGCGCCTGATCCGCGAGCGGGCGGGTCTGGCCGACACGCTGAATATCTCGCGGATCGAACGGCTTCGCGCGGGTCTGGCCTGGCTCTTTGCGTTGAGTTGTCTCGCGCTGAGCGCCGCCCCCTGGCTCTGGCCGCTGCCGATTGTCCTGTTTGGCGCGGCGATTCTGGCCAATGCCCCGCTTGCGCGGTTCCTCAACCGGCAGGGCGGCCCGGCATTTGCCCTGTTCGGCCTTGCCTGGCATCAGCTCTATTACCTTTACGCCTCCGCGACCTATGTCTGGTGCACGATCGAGGCGCGGCTTGGGCTGGGCTGAGCCGGGCTTCAGGCCGATGCGCGCAAGACCAGCTCGCCACCGATCAGCAGGCGTTCGGCAGCGGGCTTGTGCTCTTTGCTGGCGATCCGCGCCAGCAGCAGACGGATGGCCAAGCGACCCATCTCTGCGGTGTTCTGCTGAACCGTGGTCAGCGGCGGCCAGATGTATTCCGACAGGGGCTGGTTGTCGTGGCCGGCCACGCGATAGTCGCAGTCCGGGCCAAGGCCGACCTTTAGCCCGGCCTGATTGAGCGCTGCCAAGAGGCCGAAGGCGACGCGGTCGTTCCCGCACAGGATCGTGCGGGTCGGAAAGCCGCCATCGGCCAGAATGCGGTTGGTCTCGTCGAAGGCGTAACGCTCGAAATCCCAGCTGTTGGACGGTGTCAGGGGCACCAGAACCGGCTCCAGCCCGCGCTGGCGCATGGTCGCCAGATAGGCCTCGCGCCGGTCCCGCGCATTCGAGTTCACGTCGGGCATGTCGAAATAGCAGGGCCGGTCGCCCAGCCGTGTCAGGTAGTCGGTGATGAGCGCCATGGACTGGGCATTGTTGGTCCCGACGAAGGTTTCTTCGTCGTCGAAGGGCGCATCCATGAAGACCACGGGAATGCGTTGCGCCAGCGCCTTGACCTTTGCCCGGTGGGCGTCGTCCCCGCGGACCGGCACCATGATGACACCAGCGACGTTCAGGGAACCGAGCGTCTCCAGCGCTTCTGCCTCGAGTTCGGCGCGTCCGTCCGAGGAAAAGACGAAGGGCATGTAGCCGGCGGCAGTGGCTTCGGCTTCGATCCGGCGACGCAGGCCGGTGAAGAAGGGATCGAGCGAACTGGGAAAGATCAGGCCGATGATCTTGGTCCGACGGCGGTTGAGGTTCACGGCGAAAAGGTTCGGGCGAAATCCGGTCGCCTTCAGGCCTTGTTCGATCTTTTCGCGCACCTTCGGGCGGACCGAGCCGGGATCCTGGAAGTATTTCGACACCGTCGGCCGGGACAGGCCGACGCTTGCCGCGAAATCCTCCATCGTCCGCACCTGCTTCGCCGTCATCTCCGCTCCCCGACCCAGGGCGCCGCACTCGCGGGCGCGGTCGATCCGTCGCAGGTCGCTTCAGGCTTGTCAAACCCCGTTTTTTGCCTGCGCAAACGTCGGGTTTTACATGTCAAGTTTCGCGGACGAAGCTGGCGCTGGAAAACTCGCCGGTGGCGATGCGCCGAAGTGCAAATTCAGGGGCCGGGCAAATAACCCGGCCCCATTCTCAGTCGATCATTCTGCGACGTGAAGCGTAGTCGGTCCCCTGCGCCCGCCCTGTCCGGCCTCGATCGCGTCGATCCGTTCGCGCAGGGCGGAGAGTTCGCTCGCGCCTTCGGCCAGACGTTCGGCGATCACCGAGTTTTCCAGCGGCTCCGGTTCCTGCTCCTTCTGGCCGACGAAGCGGTGGAAGATCCAGGCGAGAAGGCGTGACAGATCGTCCATGATGAGGAAGAACGATGGCACGACGACAAGGCTCAGCACGGTCGAGACGATGATACCGCCGATCACGGCAATCGCCATCGGTGCCCGGAACGCCCCTCCTTCGCCGACGCCAAGTGCCGAGGGCAGCATCCCCGCCGACATTGCGATCGAGGTCATGACGATGGGCTGTGCGCGCTTGTGGCCCGCTTCGATCACCGCTTGCAGGCGGCTCATCCCCTTGTTCCGCATCTCGATGGCGAAGTCGATCAGCAGGATGGCGTTCTTGGTGACGATGCCCATCAGCATCAGGATACCGATCAGAACCGGCATCGAGACCGCATTGTTGGTCAGGATCAGCGCCGCCGCGACACCGCCGATGGCAAGCGGCAGCGAGAAGAGGATGGTGAAGGGCTGGATCACGCTGCCGAACAGCAGGATCAGCACCGTCAGCACCAGCATCAGGCCCATGATCATCGCGTTGCCGAAGGACTGCGTAAGCTCCGCCTGCACCTCGGCGTCGCCGGATTCCTGCACACGCACGCTCGCCGGCAGTTCAGTCTGATCAAGCACCTCCTTGAAGCGCGCCGTCGCCGTGCCAAGGGCCACGCCCACTGGCAGGTTGGCGCCGATCGTGGCCTTGCGCTCGCGGTTCAGCCGGTCGACGACGCTTGGTCCCTCGGCGATGGTCACCTCGGCCACGGAGCTCAGCGGCACGGCAGCGCCGGTGGCGGTGTTGACCTTGAGCGCTGCGATGCGGGCCAGGTCGGCCCGCGAGGCATCGTCAAGCCGCACCCGCACAGGGACAAGCCGGTTGTCGATGGACAGCTTGGCCAGCGCCGCATCGACGTCGCCAATGGTCGCCACACGAATGGTGTTGGCGATGTCATTGGTTGTGACGCCAAGCCGCGCGGCTTCCTCGACCAGCGGCCGGATCTGGATCTCTGGCCGGGGCAGGGCGCCCTCGGACGAGACGTTGGCCAGCAGGGGGTCGCCGCGCAGGTTCTCTTCCAGCCGGGCGACGGCCTCGTTGAGGTCGGCCTCGTTGGACGACAGGATCGAGAACGAGATGTCACGCTCGCCGCGGTCGTTCAGCTTGAAGGCGCGAATGTCGGGAATTTCGGCCAGCCTGGCAAAGACCTCGGCCTCGATCTGGTTCTGCGGTCGTTCCCGGCCCGTGCTCTTCACCTCTGGCACGATCGAGCCGACCACCGGCAGCTGACGCAGGATTTCGGACATCCGCCGGACCAGCGAATGGTCAAGCTTCTGCAGGATGACCGTCACGCTGGCGCGGCGCACATCGAGATCGCCGGTCGGGGACGACCCGCCGAGGATGAAGATGCTCTCCACGCCGTCGATGTCCTTCAGCGCGGCATAGATGCGGTCAGTCGCGACCTCGGTGTCGTCAAGGGTCGATCCGGGCGGCAACTCGACGCTGACCGGGATACGGCTGACATCTTCGGGCGGGATGAAGCTGCCCGGGACCTTTGCCATGAAATAGACCGACACGATGAGAACGCCGATCGCGGCCACCAGCGTGACGTAGCGGGACGGGATGAACAGGATGCGGCTGCCCGCGCTCTTGCGTACGAACCAGAGGTAGGCGCGCATGAACGGGCCGTCGCTCTTGTGCTCTTCCATCGCGTCCTTGGACCGCATCAGATAGGCCGCCATCATCGGTGTGATGAGGCGCGCCACCAGCAGCGAGAACAGCACCGCGATGGCGACGGTCAAACCGAATTGGCGGAAGTACTGGCCCGGGATGCCGGGCATGAAGCTGACCGGCACGAAGACCGCGACGATGGTGGCCGAGGTCGCGATTACCGCGAGGCCAATCTCGTCCGCGGCCTCGATGGCGGCGCGGTAGGGTGTCTTGCCCATGCGGATATGGCGGGCGATGTTCTCGATCTCGACAATGGCATCGTCGACAAGAATCCCGGTCGCCAGTGTGATCGCGAGGAAGCTGACAAGGTTCAGCGAGAAGCCGAGCAGGTCCATGACCCAGAAGGTCGGCACTGCCGAAAGGGGCAGGGCCACCGCGGCAATCATCGTCGCGCGCCAGTTCCTGAGGAAGGCGAGAACGACCAGAACGGCCAGGATCGCCCCTTCGATCAGCGTATGCAGCGCCGCCTCGTAGTTGCCGAAGGTGTAGAACACCGTGTCATCGACCGGCACGATCGAGACCTGCGGGTTCGCCGCCCTGATCTCGTCCAGAACCGCGTTGGTCGTTCTGGAAACGCTGACTTCCGAGGCGCCCTTGGCGCGGAACACGGCAAAGACCACGACGGGCTCGCCATTGAACCGCGAAAACGAGCGCAGCTCTTCGCTGGTGTCGATCACCTCGCCCAGGTCAGACAGGCGCACGAAACGTCCGTTGCCGAGCGCGATTGTCGTATCGGCCAGGCTTTCGACTGTCGAGGCATCGCCCAGCAGCCGGATCGCCTGCTCGCCGGTGCCAACCTCGGCCCGGCCTGCGCCGAGGTCGGTGTTGGTCGCGCGCAGTTGCGCGCTGACGGCGCTTGCGGTGATGCCGAAGCTGTCGAGTCTAACCGGGTCAAGTTCGATGCGGATCTCGCGGTCGGCCCCGCCGTACCGGTCGACCCGGCCGATGCCGGATTTGCCCTGCAGAGCGCGCTTCACCGTATCGTCGACGAACCAGGACAGTTCCTCGACCGACATGTTCGGCGCCTTGACGGCGAAGGACATGATTGCCTGGCCTTCGACGTCGATTTTGGTGACGATGGGGGCGTCGATGTCGCCGGGCAAGTTGCCACGGATCCGGTCGATTGCGTCCTTGACGTCCTGCACGGCCTGATTGGTCGGCGTTTCGATGCGGAACTCGACAAGGGTCTGCGACTGGCCGTCGGTGACGGTCGAGGTGATGTTCTTCACCCCGCTAATGCCCGCGACCGAATCCTCGATTTCCTTGGTGACCTGCATCTCCATCTCGGCCGGGGCCGCACCCGACTGGGTGACGGTCACGGCGACCAGGGGCACGTCGATGTTGGGAAACCGGGTGATCGGCAACGTGTTGAACGACTGCCACCCCAGCACCATCAGCATGATGAAAAGCAGGAGCGGCGCAATCGGTTTTCGGATGGCCCAGGCTGAGAAGTTCATGATGTCCCTCAGTTGGTGCCGACGGTTTCGGGAACCGGCTGGATATGGTCGCCGTCGCGGACAAAGGATGCGGCCTTGGTCACGACAAGATCGCCCTCCTTCACGCCAGAGACAATCTCGACCAGCCCGCCTTCGCGGATGCCGAGCTGGACAGGAGTGCGCGAAACGACGCCATCTGTCACTTTCATTACCGTCGGGCCGGATGCAGCGGCCCCGACTGCGGTGACGGGAACCGCCAGTCCGTCGCGCTCGGCGACAAGGATATCGGCGTCCATGAACATGCCTTGGCGGACCAGATCGTTGCGATCGACCGAGATGCGGGCGCGTCCAAGCCGTGAGTCGGTATCAATTGCCGGATCGACGAGGCGGATCGTGCCGGTCAGGGGTTCGGTCATGCCCACCGCGCGCAATATCGCCGTCTGGCCTGGCTGCAGCTTCGTCACCAGGCGCTCGGCCACGTCTGCCCGCAGTTCCAGCGCACCGTCGCGCACGATCGTGAACATCGGCAAGCCAGAGGATGAGGCGATCGCGCCGACCATGGCGTTGCGCTCGACCACGGTGCCGCCGACCGGGGCAACGACGTCGGTCCGGGTCAGCTCAAGGTCGAGATTGTCGATCTGCGCCTGCACAACCTTGACCTGTGCCTTGGCCGCTTCCAGCATCTGGATCGCAACAGTCACACCGGCCTGGGCCGCAACGGCGTTGGCCGAAGCCGTATCCGCCGCCGCCTGCGAGGCAGACCCCTGAGCGCGAAGCGCGGCAGTGCGTTCGTTGATGCGCTTGGCGTCGTCGGCCTTGGCATTGGCTTCCAGAAGCTGCGCTTCGGCCTGGGCAACCTGGGCCTGGGCCGAGGCGAGCGAGGCCTCGAACTGGCTTTCCTGCAGTCGCAGGGTAGAATCCGACAGCTTTGCCAGCACCTGACCGGCGGCGACCGTATCGCCGACATCGGCGTTCAGGGATTCGATCGGCTGTCCCTCGATCAGCGGCTGGACAAGCACCCTCTCGACCGGTGCCACCAGCCCCGAGGCGACAACGCGGTCGCGCAGATGCGCCGTCTTGACGGTCGACACCGTGATGGCGGGAAGCGTCACGTCCTTCGGGGCGCTGGCCGCGTCTTCGGCCCAGACCGCGCCGGCGGAAAGGGCCGGCATTGTCACAAGCGCCGCCGCCAGAATGAAAGAAAGTGAATGAAACTGCCTCATGTCAAACCTTCACGTCGTCGTTTGAAATTTCGTCAAGCACTCGGTCAATTGTTCGCAGGATCAGCTGGATCAGATCAGGGCTGTTCCCTGCTGCAAGCCGCGGACGCCGCAATTCGACCCGCGTGCCGGCACCCTTGACCAGAAGCATCAGCAATTCGACATGGGCCGAATAGCGATCGCAGGCTGTCTCGAAGTCAAGCCCCTTACCGCCCGCGATGACCCGAAGCAGGCTTTCCTGCACCGCTGTTTCCATCCGGCAGACCACTTCGGCGACATCGCTCTTGCGCAGGGCCGCCGCCGTCATCTCGGCCCAAAGCTGGCCGTCATTCGAGCATTCGCAGTCCATCACATGCTTGCGCGCCGCAATGCGCAAACCCTCGATCGGGTCCGGCAGGCTCAGGATCGCGGCGAAGTCGCGTTCGACCTCTGCGACATCCCGCTCGATGATCGCGGCGACGATGGCCGATTTCGACGGAAAGTAACGGTAGAAGTTGCCGACACTCATGCCAGTGGCCCGCGCCAGATCCTGCATCGAGGCGCCTTCGAAGCCCTTCTCGATGAAGGCCGTGCGGACGGCTTGCAGGATATCGGCCTGACGGCTGTCCTGGATCGGGGGGCGGAAGTCGGGGCTATGAGCAGTCATGTTGGTCGAGAAATCCCGTTCTGGGGCAGGTCCGCACGGCGGCATCGCCGCAACGCAGAGTGAATGAACATTCATTCTCTGACCTCAAACGCCTCCTGCGTCAAGAGGAAAGGCATATGCTGTTTGCGGAGTTTCAGCTTGCGGAGGGTGTTGTCCCGCTCTCAAGCAGCAAGACCACGGCGAAAGCGGTCAGGCCTACGCCGACAAGGACGATTGTTGGAGGATGTGCCGCACCGAGTGCCATTTGCAAAAGGATGACCCAGCTTGGCACCAGATAGGTATAGGCCATGACCTTTGAGGCTGGCAGCCGCAGCGAGGCAAACTGCAGAAGAACGAAAGAGATAGCCGTCGCGCAGACGACGAGGTAGCCGATTACCGCCCAGAACAGGATGGGAAGGGCGTTCCAGTCGGTCTGGCGGATCGCAGGCAGGCCCCACAGCGATAACACGACACTGCCCGCCAGAAGCGTGCCGAAGGTGAAAACAAGCGCCGGTTCCCCCCGGTTCAGCCGCCGAACCATCGGCGTATAGGCAGCGTGCGCGATGCAGCCGAGAAGATAGATCGCTTCGCCGGCGGTGACCTCGAAGCGCATCGCGGCGCCGAGGCTGCCGCGAAAGATGACCCACAGCGCTCCCATGGCCCCGATCGACAAGGCTGCAGCAATGCGAGCGGTCAGGCGTTGTCGCAGCAGGATCCAGCCGAACCCCGCTGCCATAGCCGGCGTAAGCGTCATGACCGCCGAGGCCGACACGGGATCTGCGGTCTTCAGCCCCTCGAACATCAGCACGAAATAGACCGCAAGGAGCAACCCGAGCACCAGGTAACGCCAGGGGGCCTCAAAGGCACTACGACGAAGGGGCGTCGTCGCGAAAGCGGCAGCGCCGATCACGGTTGTCGCAAGGACGAAGCGCAACGCACTCAGCGCCGCCGGATCGACCATCGGTGCGACAAGCACTCCGAACGAAAAGGAACCCGCGACGAGCGCCGAAAAGGCCAGCATTGCCGCATGACCGGCCCAGGCGGCGCCCGGTCTGGCTGGGGTCATAGCCCTTTCCAGTGGCGCGCCGCTTCCTTGAGATGGCTGACAAAGGCCTGCACCTTGGTCGTCCGGTGCAGATCGACATGGGTGACAAGCCAGAGCGTCACTTCCCATTCGGGCAGCGGAGGAAGCACCTGGACCAGGTTGTCGTCACCTTCCGCATCCGCGGCCGAAATGAAACCGATCCCGGCCCCTTCGCGGATCGCCTCGCGCAGTGCTTCCTGGTCGGAGGCGACAAAGGTGAAATCCTCGGGGGCGACCCGCTCCGCCAGCCAGCGGTGGAACGGCGCGCGCGATGCCGGAGAATTCACGCCGATGAAGCGGTGGCCCGGAAAGTCGGCGGGTGATGTGGGCAGTCCGTGCTGCGCCGCATAGGCCTTCGAGGCGTAGAGTCCGGTATGCATCCGGAACAGCTGCTGGACGACGTTGTCAGGCTCTTCCGGCATTGCCCCCGCGCGGAGCGCCACATGCGCTTCGCCATATTCCAGCCGGAACAGGCGCGAATCGACGAGAAAGCGGATGCGGACCGCAGGGTGCAGCTTCTGGAAGCTGACGAAGACTGGCGTGAGGATGCGGGACAGCCCCCCGATCGAAGTAACGACGATCTCTCCCGTAACCGTATCGCCCTGGCCGCGCAGGCGGCCTGCAAGCTGGGCGAACTGGTCATCTGTGGCTTGCGCGACCGTCTGCAGGTCGCGCCCGGCCTCGGTCGGCGTGTAGCCGCGGGCATGGCGCTGGAAAAGCTTCGTTCCCAGCCGCTTCTCCAGCGCATCGATATGGCGGATGACGGTGGCATGGTGGACCCCCAGGACCTCGGCAGCGCCCGAGACCGTCCCGAGGCGGGCGACCTGATAGGCCGTCCGGATTTCGTCCCAGTTGTCGAAGGACATCACGAACTCCGTGTCCGGCCCGTGCCGGCTGTTGTGCAGACAATCGCAGGGTTAGCGCCAAAGATGGCGACTACAAGGGAAATTCCCGCTGCTTTTCCTCCGCCGCCAGATAGGCTGCAACGGCGTCTCCCCCCTGGGAAGGGTCCGACAGGCCAAGCGCCTGCCATTCCGCCGCCCGTGCCAGCCGCTCTGCCGGCAGGATCGCCGCCAGGTCGTCTAGCCGTTCCTTTGCCCCGCGCAGATGCTGAAGGAGCCGATGAGAATGCAGGATGGTCGGCCGAGCATCGAGCGGTTCCCAGGCGTCAAGCTCGGTGACCCGGCGCAGGTTGAATTCCGGAGGCAAGACATAGAACCGCAGGTCGCTGCGCCAGAGGACATCGCGAAAGCTCGGCTGATCGCGCTCAAGGCCGGCCGCGCGGTAGGCTGCCTGCCAGTCCGCGAGGAGCCGTGCCATCAATTCAGACCGGCGATAGAGCAGGACCCCGCAGTTCATCTGTGGGAAGGCATAGGGCACCTTTTCGCCCGTTCCGGTGCGGATCAGCCGCGACGAGCGGCGGACGTCATGGGCCACCGCGAGGTCGAACCGGTCGAGCACGTCGAACAGATCGCCAAGCGGCGATAGGCAGAGCGTGTCGCAATCCAGATAGAGCGTCCGTTCGAACCGCGAAGCGCCGAGGCTGGCCAGTTTTGCTGTCGGACCATCAGGAATGGCCGAGACGCGGTCGAAGAGGCCGGGTTCGGGGGCGAGGTCGGTGAAGAGGTCGATCGTAAGGTCGGGATTAAGCGCCTTGACGCTTTTGGCCGAGCGTTGCGCCAGGTCGAGATAGGGCGCACCCTTCGCCACATAGATGATGCCTTGCATTCCGCCGTCCCTTTGGCCTGTCTTTTGCTGTTAAGCTCGATCGCGCCGCCCTTCCGTCAAGGGCGGCTGCATAGGCGCCGTCGGTGCTATGGCTTTCGGGAATTGGCAAAGGTCCAGGATGCGGATCATCGAAAACACTTCCGACCGGCTGGTGCTGCGCGACATTCCTCTTGGTCCCGGCCTTGCCCTTCTGGCTGTCGCGCTACTGCCGATGCTCTGGGGCTGGGCCCTCGCGCAGGCGGGGCAGAGGACGGGCGGCTTCTTCCTGATCGGCATCGGCGTCCTGATCTTCCTCGGCTGCTTCGGCGTCTTCGTTCAGGTGCTGACGGTGCGGCTCGACCGGACGAAAGACAGTGCCGAAATCACGCAAACCGGCCTTTTCGGGCGGCGCAGGACGCGCCATTCGCTCTCCGATCTGACTGGCGCGACGCTGCAATCGACGCTGATCAAGCGCAAGCCTGGCGACATGGTGGGCAAGGCAGGCCGCCGGCTGCCCCCCGAACCCCGGGTCTGGCGGGCCGCGCTTGTGCGGCGCGACGGAACCCAATTGCCCCTGACCGAGGCCTATGGCAACGAGAGGACAGCGGGCGCCTTTGCATCCGCTCTGAATGGCTGGTTCGGCGCTGACTGAACGTGTGGTCGGTCGGCTTCCAGCTTGACTCCCGCACCACTCGGGCGTATCGCGCTGCGGAATTCCCCGGAGGCTTGCCGCTTCCGGTCCCATGGGCAATGCCCGGGATCGCCATCCGTCAGCGCGTTGCGCCCACGGGTGCGCTCCGGCTTTGTATCATGTCCCTGCCGCCCCATATCGGGGGCAAACGCGAACGATGAGGTGCCGCGATGTTCGAGAACCTGTCAGAACGCCTTGGTGGCGTATTCGACCGGCTGACCAAGCAGGGCGCTCTCTCCGAGGCCGATGTCGCGACCGCGCTCCGCGAGGTCCGCACGGCGCTGCTTGAGGCCGACGTTTCGCTTCCCGTTGCGCGCGACTTCGTCAAGCGCGTGCAGGACAAGGCCACCGGCCAGGCAGTGACGAAATCGGTCACGCCAGGCCAGCAGGTCGTCAAGATCGTCCATGACGAGCTGGTGCATGTCCTTGCGGGCGACGGCCCGGCCGACGCGCTGAAGATCGACAACCCGCCTTCGCCGCTCTTGATGGTCGGTCTGCAGGGCTCGGGCAAGACGACGACGACCGCCAAGCTCGCCAAGCGGCTCAAGGAAAAGAACGGCAAGCGGGTGCTGATGGCCTCGCTCGACACCAACCGCCCGGCGGCCATGGAGCAGTTGCAGATCCTCGGCGCGCAGATCGGCGTCGATACCCTGCCGATCGTCAAGGGCGAGACGGCGGTGCAGATCGCCAAGCGTGCCAAGACGCAAGCCTCCCTCGGCGGCTACGACGTCTACATGCTCGACACGGCCGGACGTCTCCACATCGACGAAGTGCTGATGGACGAGGTGCAGGCGGTCCGCGATGCGGTCAACCCGCGCGAAACGCTTCTGGTCGTCGACGGGCTGACCGGTCAGGACGCGGTCAACGTCGCCACCGAATTCGACGGCAAGGTCGGCATCACTGGCGTCGTCCTGACCCGGATGGACGGCGACGGTCGCGGTGGTGCGGCCCTGTCGATGCGCGCCGTCACCGGTAAGCCGATCCGCTTCGTGGGTCTAGGCGAGAAGATGGAAGCGCTCGAAACCTTCGAGCCCGACCGCGTCGCGGGCCGCATCCTAGGCATGGGCGACATCGTCGCCCTCGTCGAGAAGGCGCAGGAAACCTTCGAGGCCGAGCAGGCCGAGCGCATGGCGAAGCGCTTCGCCAAGGGCCTGTTCAACATGAACGACCTGAAGATGCAGCTCGACCAGATGCTCAAGATGGGCGGCATGCAGGGCCTGATGGGGATGCTGCCCGGCATGGGTGGCATGGCCAAGAAGGCCGAGGCCGCCGGGTTCGACGACAAGATGCTGCGCCGCCAGATCGCGCTGATCAATTCGATGACCAAGAAGGAGCGGGCGAACCCCGACCTGCTGCAGGCGAGCCGCAAGAAACGGATCTCTGCGGGTGCGGGGCTCGACGTGGCCGAACTGAACCGGCTTCTGAAGCAGCACCGCCAGATGGCGGACATGATGAAGAAGATGGGCAAGGGCGGCATGATGAAACAGGCGCTCAAGTCCATGCTCGGCAAGGGCGGCATGCCCGACCTGACGAAGATGTCTCCGGAACAGCTGGAAGAAACCGCGAAGGGGATGCGCGAAGGCATGTCCGGCATGCCGCCCATGGGCATGCCGCGCGGCCTGACATTGCCTGCAGGCCTGTCGGGACTGATGAAGAAGAAATGATCGCCCGCCCGCAGCACATCCAGCACGCTACGGCGCCGGTTCTTGAGACCGCGCGCCTGCGTCTGCGCATGCCGCGGTATGACGATTTCGCGCATCGGCTGACCTTCCTCGCCTCGGACCGGGCGAAGTGGGAAGGCGGGCCGTTCACTGATGAACAAGCCTGGCGCATCTTCGCCTCCGAAGTCGGTCAATGGCCGCTGATGGGCTATGGCCCGTTCTCGATCGATGACCGTACGACGGGCGAGTATCTGGGCGAGGTCGGCATCTATCAACCCGAAGGCTATCCCGAGCCGGAGCTTGGCTGGTTTGTGACCGAAGCGGCCGAAGGCAAGGGGATCGCCGCCGAAGGGGCGCAGGCCGTGATGGCCTGGGCAGCGGCGACCTTCGGCTGGGACCATATCGACAATTACATCGATCCCGGCAACGCCCGCTCGATCGCGCTCGGGCTTCGTCTCGGCGGTCGGAAGGTCGATGCGCCGGGCGTGGACCCGACCGATGTCGTCATCCGCCACGACCTGACCCGGCTCTCGTCCAGCCTCGAATTTTCGTACGAAAATTCGCGCCCCCCCGTCGCCCTGACCGGTACTCCGGTTCTTGAGACCGAACGGCTGATCCTGCGGGCGCCCCGCCCCGGCGACTTCGAGCCCTGCGCCGCATTCCTGACCTCGGACCGCGGCCGCTACGTCGGCGGCCCGCTGTCCCGGCCGATGGCCTGGCGCGCGATGGGGCACCTGACCGGCCACTGGGTGCATCGTGGCTTCGGCATGTTCATCTTCGCGACCCGCGAGGCGCCCGACACGCCTCTCGGCATGGCAGGCCCCTGGTTCCCCGAAGGCTGGCCCGAGCATGAGATCGGCTGGTCGGTCTGGTCGCCCGAGGCCGAAGGCAGGGGCTATGCCTGCGAGGCCGCCCGTGCCGCCCGCGACTGGGCCATCCGCTCGCTCGGCTGGACCGACATCGTTAGCTACATTGCGCCGGACAATGCCCGGTCGATCGCCCTGGCGGAACGCCTCGGTGCCCGCCTCGATCCCGGTGCGGCGACGTTCGAATCCGACAAGCCGATTCATGTCTACCGCCATCCCCGGCCGGAGGTGCGGCAATGACCGTCCGTTTCACTCGCCAGACGGAAGTCAGACGCATGCCCTGCGGTTTCCAGCCCTTGCCCGGAGGCCCGAATGACTGACGCCGCCACCCGCGCGCAGGCGCTGCTCAGAACCCATCGCGAAAGCATCGACAGGCTCGATGCGATCCTCGTCTACACGCTTGCGGAGCGCTTCAAGCACACGCAGGCCGTCGGCCGCCTCAAGGCCGAGCACGACCTTCCGCCGTCGGACCCGACGCGCGAAGCACGGCAGATCGAACGTCTGGAACGCCTGGCGCAAGAGGCAGACCTCGATCCGGAATTTGCCAAGAAATTCCTGAACTTCATCATCTCCGAAGTCATCAGGCATCACGAGAAACTGCAGAAATGACCGGCCCTTCGCCGGTGTAACCAATGTTGAAGGAGACTACCCAATGTCCATGAAAATCCGTCTGGCCCGCGGCGGCTCGAAAAAGCGCCCGTTCTATTCGATCGTCGCCACCGACTCGCGCATGCCGCGCGACGGCCGCTTCATCGAAAAGCTCGGCACCTACAACCCGCTCCTGGCGAAAGATGACGAGAAGCGCGTCCAGATGAACATCGAGCGCGTCCAGTACTGGCTGGCACAAGGCGCCCAGCCGACCGAGCGGATTGCCCGCATGCTGGAAGCCGCCGGTCACAAGCCGAAGGTTGCCCGCAGCAACCCGAAGGCCGCAGTGCCGGGCAAGAAGATGGCCGAACTCGCCGCCAAGAAGGCAGCTCGCGCAGCTGCTCCGGCCGAGGAATAATCGGTTCGAGTACAGCGGGCGGCCCGTTCGGGCCGTCCGTCCCCACCGCTGCCCAGGACGCCACAATGCCCGGACCTGACCGTATCTGCGTCGGAGCCATCGCCGGATCCTTCGGCGTCAAAGGCGAGGTGCGCCTGAAGAGCTTCTGCTCGGAACCTACCGACATCGCCTCCTACGGCCCGCTCTTCACCGAGGATGGATCCCGCAGCTTTCGCGTCACGCTGACCCGCCCCGTGGCGGGTGGGCTTGGCGCGCGCCTGTCGGGAATCTCCACCAAGGAAGAGGCAGACGCGCTGAAGGGGACCAGCCTCTTTGTCGACCGGTCTCGACTGCCGGCGCCGGGCGAAGACGAATTCTATCACGCTGACCTGTTGGGCCTCGAAGTCCGGGACACGGGCGGCGTCGTTCTGGGCAAAGTCCGCGCGATCCACAATCACGGCGCAGGCGACCTGATCGAGGTGATCCGTCCTGCGCCGGCGGACATCCTCTTGATCCCCTTCACCCGTGCGGCGGTTCCAACGGTTGACGTTGGCGCGGGCCGACTGATCGTCGACCTGCCCGAAGGACTGGAATAGCCTTCCGGACGCTTGCCAGATGCCCTTGCTCCCGGCATCCTGTCGTTCAGGGTGGGGGATGAGTTTCGTGTTCAATCGAGCCACATTCTTGCGCGGCGCAACAGCCCTGCTTTACCTCGGGCCGCTTGTGGCCGGGATGGCTGGGCTGGATTGGGCGCTGGTCCCGGTATTCACGCTGCTCTTCCTGATTTGGCTTCTCGTGCTTCGTCCTGAGACGTGGCCAAAACAGGATCGGGAATGGCTGACGCTGCGGCCATGGATCGCTCTGGCTGCCCGGACGGTCATCCAACTGCTGCTTGTCGTGCTATGCTTCGGGCTCGGTCGCGGACTGGGGCATGTCCTGGGCTTTGACCCCCGCATTCCCTTCTGGTTCCCCGTCAGCCTGAGTGCCCTGGCCATCCTTCTTGGGCGTCTGGCCTGGAGTCCGGCAAAGCGGGCGGAAATGGACTCCTTTCTGGACGATGCCTTGCGGCAGATGACGGCCATGCCGCTTGCCGAACGGCCGCGGTCGGACTGGCCCGGCCGCTTTGCGCCGCTTCTGGACCTGTCGGAGGACACGCCGGATTTCCGCGTGGACGAGGCGCTGATGGATGCGATCGGAACCGAGGACAGCGGCGGGAACCTCCGGCTTCTGGCACGGCACCTGCGCTTTTCGGCAAAGGAGCAGACGGTGCTGCGCCGCGCGATCGTGCGGTTGGCAACCGATCCGGCGACGGCCGACTTGTTGAAGGGTACCTCCGGAGTTACGGAGGCTTTCTTCGTCGCCGGCCAGGATGCCGCTTTGCTGGACGAATTCCTGTCCCGCGCCGAGGCGCTTTTCGCCGACCGGCCCGACCTGTGGGACGATTACCCGGCGCCGGATGCCTTGCGGATGGTGGCCTCTACGGTCGCCAACATCGAATTGGGTGACAGGCTGCGTAGCTTTGCCGAGGTGATCGAGGTTTCCGATCCTGACAATTCACAGATCTAAGCCGGTTTCCGTCGTGGCCGGAACCCGCTAGAAGGCGGCACCATGTCCGATGCATCCGACACTCCGCCGCCCAAGGCCGCCGCGAAATCCCACGGGCGGTTGAAGATCAGCGCCTCGCTGAAGCCGCGTGACCTGATGGAAGAGCCGCGCCGCCTGGCCGGCGCCTGGTGCGCCCGGATCATCACGCTTTTCCCAGAGGCGTTTCCCGGCACACTTGGCCTCAGTCTGACCGGCAAGGCCTTGGACATGGGCCTTTGGGCGCTGGAGACGATCGACCTTCGCCCGTTTGGCGAGGGGCGGCACCGGAACGTAGACGACACACCCGCCGGCGGCGGCGCCGGTATGGTTCTGCGCGCGGATGTCGTGGACCGGGCGCTGGCGCAGGCCTCGGTTGGGGCGCCGGTTGACCGGGCGCGCTGGCCTGTCGTCTATCTTTCCCCTCGGGGAAAGCCCTTCACGCAGGCGATGGCGCAGCGCTGGTCCGAGGGGGACGGGATCACCCTTCTCTGCGGCAGGTTCGAGGGCGTGGATCAGCGCGTGATCGACCATTGGGGGATTGAGGAGGTGAGCCTCGGCGACTTCGTCCTGACCGGAGGAGAGATCGCGGCGCAGGCCTTGATCGACGCGACCGTTCGCCTTATACCCCGCGTGCTCGGGAATCAGGTGTCCACCGAAGAGGAAAGCTTTTCGGGGGGCCTTCTTGAATTTCCGCAGTATACGAAACCCTCGGTCTGGGAAGGCCGCGAGATCCCCGAAGTTCTTCTGTCGGGGCACCACGCGAAGATCGCCGACTGGCGCCGGGGAATGGCCGAAAGGCTGACGAAAGAACGCAGGCCTGATCTCTGGCGGGCTTACTGTGCCGAGCATGGTAGGGACCCGGATGAAGACCGAGAGCTCTGAGGCGGCATCACATTCACGGGAAAACCGTGAGCATTGAAAGGACCAGGGCATGAACCTGATCGCCCAACTCGAAGCCGAGCAGATTGCGGCTCTCGGCAAGACCATTCCGGATTTCAAGGCCGGCGACACCGTGCGCGTCGGCTACAAGGTGACCGAAGGCTCGCGTTCTCGCGTGCAGGCCTATGAAGGCGTCGTGATCGGCCGCAAGGGCGGCAACACGATCTCGGCCTCGTTCACCGTGCGCAAGATCTCGTTCGGCGAAGGCGTCGAGCGCGTCTTCCCGCTGTACTCGACCAACATCGACTCGATCGAGGTCGTGCGTCGTGGTCGCGTGCGCCGCGCCAAGCTGTATTACCTCCGTGACCGTCGCGGCAAATCCGCCCGGATCGCCGAGGATACGACCTACAAAGCCAAAGACGGCGCCGACGCGTAAGGACCGGGACCATGAAAAAAGACATCCACCCCGACTATCACCTGATCACGGTCAAGATGACCGACGGCACCACCTTCCAGACCCGGACCACCTGGGGCAAGGAAGGCGAACAGCTCGCACTCGACATCGATCCGCTGGCACACCCCGCCTGGACCGGCGGTTCGGCCAAGCTGATGGACACCGGCGGCCGCGTGTCGAAGTTCAAGAACAAATACGCTGGCCTCGGCTTCTGAGCCTGACGGAAGAATTCGTAAAAGGGCGCGACTTCGGTCGCGCCCTTTTGCCTTTGCGACGAGCGTGACACGGTCGGCCATGAATTTGCCCCTTGGCCTCGCAATCGTACTGCCGCATCCTTTCCTGCATGTGGCGCACAGCATTCGTCCTCATACTGCTCGGCGGACCTGCTCTCGCGCAGGAGGAGGGCGGCCTGATGCCGGGCAGCTACGGATCGGCCCATGACCCGGCAGGCAGTTGCCAGGTCAATCCTCATACGTTCGGGTTTCTCGCCCAGCCGCCGCATCTCTTCATCCTGTGGAAGGCGCCCTGGGTGAACGACAAGGGCGAGACGGAATCAAACCGCCGCTACGACCTTCTTGGAATGGATGGCTCGACCTTCACCCTCCGGCGCGAGGATGACGCGGCGCGGACCGAGGATGGCAGCCGCCCGATCTGGATTCTGCGCAAGACCTCCGATCCCGAAGGCTATTGCTGGGGCCGCACCGACTGGCCAACCGTGCGCTGCGAAGATCAGCAGGTCCGCTGCGACGCGCCCGTCTCATGACGGTGGACGGGCCGCCTTCCGGCGGTCTTTCCGGCCCCTTCCCGCTTCCCCTTGGGCAAGGCTCCGCATATAGCGGGGGAAAAAGGGGAATCCGGTCATGGCGCATATCATCGTCGTGGGCAACGAAAAGGGCGGGTCTGGGAAATCCACGACCTGCATGCATGTCGCGACCGCGCTGGCGCGGATGGGGCACCGGGTCGGGGCGCTGGACCTTGATCTGCGGCAGAAGAGTTTTGGCCGCTATATCGAGAACCGCCGCGCCTATCTGGAGCGTACCGGCCTGCATCTGGCCACGCCCGACTATCGCGAGCTTCCCGATGCGGCCAAGGAGACGCTGGCCGAAGGTGAAAACCCGTTCGACCAGCGGCTTTCGGCGGCAATCTCGGCGCTGGAGCCGGTTTCGGATTTCATCGTCATCGACTGCCCCGGTTCGCATACGCGGCTGAGCCAGGTCGCGCATTCGCTGGCGGACACCCTCATCACGCCGCTGAACGACAGTTTCGTTGACTTCGACCTGCTGGCCCGCATCGACCCCGAGACGGGACGGGTCATCGGACCGTCGATCTATTCGGAAATGGTCTGGAGCGCGCGGCAACTTCGGGCGCAGGCGGGGCTCAAGCCGATCGACTGGATCGTGCTGCGCAACCGACTGGGCGCCCAGCAGATGCACAACAAGAAGAAGGTCGGCGCCGCCCTCGAGGACCTGTCGCGGCGGATCGGATTCCGCGTCGCGCCCGGCTTTTCCGAACGGGTGATCTTCCGGGAACTTTTCCCGCGCGGGCTGACGCTCCTCGACCTGCGCGACACCGGGGTGGACCAACTCAACATCTCCAACGTCGCGGCCCGGCAGGAGGTCCGCGATCTGGTGAACGAACTTCGCCTTCCGGGCGTGACAGTGAATTTCTGAACCAAAGGGGACCGGGATGGCCAACCCGCTGTTCGACGCGCTGTTCGCCCCCCTTGCGGGCCGGTCCTCCCCGCTGTTGATCCTCGCTTCTGGCGAGACGATCGGTGGTGACGCCTTCTTCCGGATGGTTGCCCGCACGGCGAATGCATTGCATGCGGCGGGGGTCGAGCCGGGCGACCGCGTGGCCGCTCAGGTCGCGAAATCTCCAGAGGCGCTTGCCGCCTATGGCGCCTGCGTGGCGCTTGGGGCAGTCTTCCTGCCGCTGAACACGGCCTACACGGCAGCCGAGGTGGATTACTTCCTGGGCGACGCGACACCGCGCGTCTTCCTGTGCGACGGCGCGACGCGCGAGGCGCTGGCCCCGCTCGCCGCGCGGCATGGGGCAACGACGCTGACGTTGAATGCCGACGGGTCGGGGACTTTGAGCGACGCCGCAGCGGGGCAGGGCGACAGCATCACGCCCGCCGATCGTGGACCGGACGATCTGGCGGCGCTGCTCTATACTTCTGGCACCACCGGGCGGTCCAAGGGGGCGATGCTGACGCAGGCGAACCTCTTGTCCAATGCCGAGGTGCTGGTCGATCTGTGGCGCTTCAACGACCGGGACGTGCTGTTGCACGCCCTGCCGATCTTCCACACCCATGGACTGTTCGTGGCGTCGAATGTCTCGCTCCTGTCGGGCGGGGCGATGATCTTCCTTCCGGGCTTCGATCTGGAGCAGGTGCTGGCGGCCCTGCCAAAGGCAACGGCGCTGATGGGGGTGCCGACCTTCTATACCCGCCTGCTGGATGATCCGCGGTTCACCGGCGAACTGGTCGGTCACATGCGGCTCTTCGTCTCCGGTTCTGCGCCGCTCCTCGCCGAAACCCATCTCGCCTTCGAGGCGCGGACCGGGCACCGGATCCTGGAACGCTACGGCATGACCGAAACCAACATGAACACCTCGAATCCCTATGAGGGCGAACGGCGGGCGGGGACGGTGGGTTTCCCGCTGCCGGGGGTGGAGTTGCGGGTCATGTCCGATGGCCAGGAGGTCGCGCCGGGCGACGTCGGCGTGATCGAGGTGCGCGGGCCGAACGTTTTCAAGGGCTATTGGCAGATGCCCGAGAAGACGGCCGAGGAGTTGCGGAGCGACGGGTTCTTCATCACCGGCGATCTCGGTCTGGTCGACGTGGACGGTTATGTCCACATCGTCGGCCGGCAGAAGGACCTTGTGATAACCGGCGGCTACAATGTCTACCCGAAGGAGGTCGAGCTTCTGCTCGACGAGGTGCCCGGCGTTCTGGAAAGCGCCGTGATCGGCGTGCCGCACCAGGATTTCGGCGAGGCGGTCTTTGCGGTGCTGGTCGCCCGCAAGGGATCGTCGCTTGACGGCGAGACGGCGCTGGCCGCCATCCGCGACCAGCTGGCGCGCTACAAGCAGCCCAAGGCAGCGGTCGTGGTCGACAGCTTGCCGCGCAACACCATGGGGAAGGTGCAGAAGAATATCCTGCGCGATACCTACAAGGGTTGGTTCAAGCGGTAAGGGGAAGGGGGCTGTCTGCCCCCTCGGCCCTTCGGGCCTCACCCCCGAGGATATTCTAAACGGAAGACGACGGCGTTTCCGGGTCTTCACCGGCGGTCAGCTCGCTTTCCAGGAACCGCTCCAGCGCGTCGAGATCAACCGGATCGAACTGGCCGAAGCCCTGCATCCACACCGAGGCCGCGCGGAGCGCATCGGGTTCAAGCTTGCACCACTTCACCCGGCCGCGCTTTTCCTGGGTAATGAGCCCCGCATCGGCCAACACGGCGAGGTGCTTGGAGATCGCGGCGAGCGACATGTCGAATGGTTCCGCCACGTCCGTGACGGCCATGTCGTCTTCAAGCAGCATGCCGAGGATCGCCCGGCGGGTCGGGTCGGCAAGGGCGGCGAAGGCGAGGTCGAGAGGGTCGGTCATGGCTTTGCGTAGCGGGGTTGCAGTGGAAAGGTCAACCGGAAGGTTGAATTTGCTGGGGTGGCGACCCGAGCGATGCAGTGACGGAAAACCGGGGCGCATCGAGAGGCCGCGACAGATAATTCATATATTTTTCAATTGCTTGATGGATCACGCCGCGGTGATATCTCGCCTTGACTCACGGGCGCGGCCTCCGTAGGTTCCGCCCGACTGTCGAAAGGGCGTCCTTAATGGCTGACGAACCCGATCAGGACCGTTTGCGCTCGCTGGAACAGCGGTTGGCGCAGAAGGCCGAAGCGGGGAAAAAGCCGGCGCGCTCGGAGATGGGCAAGGGTTTCTCGCAGGGCGAGGTAGCCTGGAGGATGGTGATCGAACTGGCGACCGGCATCGTGATCGGTTGCGGGATCGGCTACGGGCTTGACGAACTATTCGGCATGCGCCCGCTCTTCCTGGTAATCTTCTCGCTTCTGGGGTTCGCCGCCGGCATCAAGACGATGTTGCGCACGGCGGCCGAACTGAAGGAAAAGACCGCGGCCGCCGAGGCGGACGCGCAGCAAAGGAGCAAGTGACGTGGCTGGCGAAACGGTTGTGCCCCTGACGGAAGACGTGGACGGTCAGACCTTCCACATCGATCCTATGCACCAGTTCAAAATCCACCCGCTGTTCGGTGACGGCGAGGTTCACTGGTACACCGTCAGCAACGTGACGCTCTGGCTGGCCATCACTGTCCTGGTCATCGCCGCGATCCTGGTGTTCGGCACCCGCCGCCGCGCCATGATCCCGACGCGCAGCCAGTCAGTCGCCGAGCTGATTTACGGCTTCATCCACAACATGGTCGAGGAAGTGACCGGCCACGACGGGGTCAAGTTCTTCCCCTATGTCCTGACGCTGTTCCTGTTCGTGCTTTTCGCGAACGTGCTTGGCCTGATCCCGACCAGCTTCACCACGACCAGCCACTTCGCCGTGACGGTGACGCTGGCCCTGATGGTTTTCCTGGGCGTGACGCTGCTTGGCCTTTACCGCAAGGGCCTCGGCTTCCTGTCGATGTTCTGGGTCAGCTCGGCCCCGCTCGCCATCCGCCCGATCCTCGCGGTCATCGAGGTGATCTCGTACTTCGTGCGCCCGGTGAGCCACTCCATTCGTCTTGGCGGCAACATGATGGCCGGCCACGCCGTGATGAAGGTGATCGCAGGCTTTGCGACGATGCTGGTTGTCTCACCGGTCGTCGTCGGCTCGATCGCCCTGATCTACGGTCTGGAAACGCTGGTGGCGGTCGTCCAGGCCTATGTCTTCACCATTCTGACCTGCGTGTATCTGCGCGACGCCGTCGGCGACAACCATCACTAAGGTCCGGACAACGAACCCCTCAATCCAAATTCCATAAGGAGCTGAAGCTATGGAAGGCGAACTCGCACAAATGGGTAAATTCATCGGCGCCGGTCTGGCTACGATCGGTCTCGGTGGCGCCGGCATCGGCGTGGGCAACATCGCCGGTAACTTCCTGTCGGGCGCCCTGCGTAACCCGTCGGCGGCCCCCGGCCAGATGGCCAACCTCTTCGTCGGCATCGCGTTCGCCGAAGCGCTCGGGATCTTCTCGTTCCTGATCGCGCTCCTGCTGATGTTCGCCGTCTGATCCGACGACCGAGTTCGGGCCGGAAGGGGAAACCCGTCCGGCCTTATTCCCACGGTCTGCAGGAGTAGGACATGGCAACCGAAGCAACCGACGCGGCAGGCCACGCGGCCGAAGCCTCCGGCATGCCGCAGCTCGATTTCGCGCTCTGGCCCCACCAGATCTTCTGGCTTCTGGTGACGCTGGTCGTGATCTATCTGCTGCTGACGCGGATCGCGCTGCCGCGGATCTCGTCCGTCCTTGCCGACCGCAAGGGCGCGATTACCAATGATATCGCTGCGGCTGAAGAGCTGAAGCAGAAGGCGCTCCGCGCCGAGAAGGCCTATAACGACGCGCTGGCGCAGGCCCGGGTCGAGGCGGCCAAGATCGTGGCGGAAGCCCGTGCCGAGATCCAGAAGGACCTTGATGCGGCGACGGCCAAGGCCGATGCGGAAATCGCGGCGAAGGCGACGCAATCCGAGGGCCGCATCGCCGAGATCCGCGATGGTGCGCTCGAGGCGGTCACAGAAGTCGCCAAGGACACCGCGAAGGAAATCGTCGCGGCCCTCGGTGGCAAGGCGGATGCGCGCAGCGTCACCGCCGCCGTTACGGCACGGCTGAAAGGGTGAGACCGATGAAGAAACTCATTCCCCTCGCCCTACTGGCCGCGACCCCGGCCTATGCCGCGGAAGGCCCGTTCTTCTCGTTCGGCAACGCCAACTTCGTCGTTCTGCTGGCTTTCATCCTTTTCGTCGGCGTCCTGGTCTATCTGAAGATCCCGGGCAAGGTCACCGCGATGCTCGACGCCCGCGCCGAGCAGATCAAGGCCGAGATCGCCGAAGCGAAGGCGCTGCGTGAAGAGGCCCAGGCGATCCTGGCGTCCTACGAGCGCAAGCAGAAGGAAGTCCAGGGTCAGGCCGACCGCATCGTGTCGACCGCGCGGGAAGAGGCGCTTGCCGCCGCCGCCCAGGCCAAGGACGACCTGAAGGTGTCGATCGCGCGCCGCATCGCGGCCGCGGAAGAACGCATCGCCTCGGCAGAAGCCTCGGCGCTGAAAGAAGTGCGCGAACGCGCCGTCTCGGTGGCAATCGCTGCGGCGGCCGACGTGCTGGCCAAGCAAATCACCGGCGACGACGCGACGGCCCTGATCGAGAAATCGATCGCGGAAGTCGACGCCCGCCTGCACTGATCCAGCGTCAGTGATCCAGTCATCAGGGCGCCCGGTCGGAAACGGCCGGGCGTCTTGTCATTGGCGGTTACGTTCCTGCTCCAGCCGCTGGCGGGCGATATCCTCCTGCTGTTCGGCGCGGCGGCGCGTGGACAGCACATCTTCGACAAAGCCCAGGTGCATGGCGACGGCACGCCGCGCGGCGGCGGGGCTGCGGGCCTGTAGTGCTTCCAGGATCGTCCGGTGCTGGGATAGCAGGGCGTCCCGCGTCGAGGCCTGCCGGAACAGGATCTGGCGGTTGTAGAAGACGCCAGCCCGCAGCAGGTCGAACATGGACCTCATCATGTGCAGCATGATGACGTTGTGGCTTGCCTCGAGGATCGCGAGGTGGAATTCGGCATCCAGCCGCGCCTCTTCTGCCGGATCGGGCTTGCCATGCGCGGCCTCCATCCGGCGGAAAATCTCGCCGATCACCTCCAGATCGGTGTCCGAGGCCTGGGTCGCCGCCCGCTCGGCGGCCAGAGATTCGATATCGCGGCGGAAGGCGATGTAGTCGGACAAGGCTTCGTCATGGTCGGCCATCAGCCGGATCAGCGCCGGCGAGAAGGCTGAGCCGAGCACATCGGCGACGTAGATGCCAGCGCCGGGGCGGGCGGCCAAAAGCCCTTCGGACTGAAGGTCGGCAAGGGCTTCGCGCAGCGATGGGCGCGAGACGCCCAGGCGTTCCGCCAGATCGCGCTCGCCGGGAAGGCGTTCACCGGGGCGCAGGATACCTTGGAGGATCAGGGATTCGATCTGGCGGGCAACCGACCGCGACAGTTTCTGAGGTTCGATCTTCCTGAACGGCATGGTGCACCTCCGCAAGCCGGGACCCTAGAGCCGAAGCCGGGACCGGGCAATGCGAAAGGGCTGGGCCGAAGCGTCAGGTGGATGCCCGACGTCCAGGCTCTGCCTCAGTGTCGCACCGGGCGGCTTCCCAGGCGAGCATGGCGCGCTTGACAGGCAGGCCCCAGTGGTAGCCGCCGAGTCCACCCGTCTTCCGCAGCGCCCGGTGGCAGGGGATGAGCCAGCTGATCGGGTTGCGCCCGACGGCATTGCCGACGGCCCGCACCGCCGTCGGATGGCCGACGGCCCCCGCGAGCTGGGAATAGGTGGTGACATGGCCCGTGGGTATGCGCAGCAGCGCCTCCCAGACCTTGATGTGGAATGGTGCGCCGATCAGGTAGAGCGGCGTGTCGGAATTGGCCGGCGTCGTCGCGCCGAAGGCCGACAGCACCCAGGGCCGCAGCATCATCGGGTCTTCGACAAAATCGGCCTTCGGCCAGCGCGAAACCAGATCGGCCATCGCTGCCTCTTCTCCCATCTCGGCGGCAAAGCCCATGCCGCAGATGCCCTTCTCGGTGCCCATGACCAAGGCCGGGCCGAAGGGGCTTTCGAACCAGCCCCAATAGATCCGCAGACCCTCGCCGCCCCTGGCGAAGTCACCGGGGCTCATCGCCTCCCACCGCAGGAACAGGTCGTGCAGCCGCCCGCCGCCCGACAGACCGGTCGCAAGCGAGGTCTCGAGAACGGTGAACCGGTCCGCCAGCAGGTGGCGGGCATGATCGAGGGTGAGGTACTGCTGATAGCGCTTCGGGCTTACCCCCACCCATTGCGAAAAGACCCGCTGGAAGTGGGCGGGGCTCATGTTCATCCGCTCGGCCAGGTCGTCGAGCGTCATGCCAGGTCCGCCCTCGTCGATCTGCTTGAGGGCGCGGTCGATCACGGCGTAATGGTAGCGGTCTTCGGTTCCGGTGGCGGTCATGGCGCTCTCCTTTGATGCCGAAGATAGGGGCAGAGGGGTCACGGCGCGACCCGGAACCTGCGGCTTCCGCAGCCGCGCGCTTGCCGGGGGGCCCGGGCTTTGGCAAGAGGGGGCATGAGCCGCCAGTTGCCCTATCACACGATCCGCGAGATCTTCACCCGCTTCTACGCGCAGGAGCCGGAGCCGAAGGGCGAGCTGGAGCACCTGAACGCGTATACTCTGCTGGTTGCAGTCGCGCTGTCGGCGCAGGCGACGGATGCCGGCGTGAACCGCGCGACGCGGGCGCTATTCGCGGTGGCGGACACGCCAGAGAAGATGTTGGCGCTTGGAGAAGAGGCGCTGATCGGTCACATCAAGACGATCGGCCTTTTCCGCAACAAGGCGAAGAACGTCATCCGCCTGTCGCGGATCCTGATCGAGCAATATGGCGGCGAGGTGCCGTCCTCCCGCGCCGCGCTGCAATCGCTGCCGGGCGTGGGGCGCAAGACCGCGAATGTGGTCCTGAACATGTGGTTCCGCCAGCCGACGCAGGCCGTCGACACCCATGTCTTCCGTGTCGCCAACCGCACCGGCATCGCGCCCGGGAAGGACGAACTGGCGGTAGAGCGGGCGATCGAGGACCAGGTGCCCGCCGAATTCCAGCTGCATGCCCATCATTGGCTGATCCTGCATGGCCGCTACATCTGCGTTGCCCGTAAACCGCGCTGCCCCGATTGCCTGATCCGCGATCTCTGCCCCTTCGAGGAAAAGACCGAATGAAAACCTACAACGTGGTCGGCATCGGCAATGCCATCGTCGACGTGTTCTCGCAGGCCGATGACAGCTTTCTCGAACTCATGGGAATCGAGAAGGGGATCATGCAGCTGGTCGAGAAGAAACGCGGCGAGCTGCTTTACGCCGCGATGCGCAACCGGGTGCAGGCGCCGGGCGGTTCGGTCGCCAACACGCTGGCGGGGCTCGGCAATCTGGGGTTGACGACTGCCTTCATCGGGCGTGTCCACGATGATGCGCTTGGAAAGTTCTACGCGCAGACCATGGCCGAGAATGGAACGGATTTCGTCAATGCTCCGGTGCCCGGAGGGGAGTTGCCGACCTCACGGTCGATGATCTTCGTCTCGCCGGACGGTGAGCGGTCGATGAACACCTATCTGGGGATTTCCTCGGAACTGGGGCCGGAGGACGTGTCCGACCATGTTGCGGGGCGGGCCGAAATCTTGTTCCTCGAGGGCTATCTCTACGACAAGCCGAAGGGCAAGCAGGCCTTCGAGCGCGCGGCGAAGCTGTGTCGTGACAACGGCGGCAAGGCGGGCATCGCGCTGTCGGACCCATTCTGCGTCGACCGCCACCGCGACGACTTCCGCCGGCTGGTGCGCGATCTCGACTACGTCATCGGCAACGAGCATGAATGGTGCTCGCTTTACCAGACCGACCTGTCGGCGGCTCTGGAAAATGCGGCTGCGGATTCGGGCTGCGTGGTCTGCACCCGGTCGGGTCATGACGTGATCCTGCAGATGGGCGAGGATCAGGCCATTGTCCCTGTCCGCCGCGTGGTGCCGGTCGATGCAACGGGGGCCGGAGACCAGTTCGCCGCCGGCTTCCTTTATGGTCTTGCGACTGGCCAGAGCCTTGCCACGGCCGGACGCATGGGCTGCGTCGCGGCGGCCGAGGTCATCAGCCATTACGGCGCGCGACCCGAAACGGACCTGAAGGAGCTGTTCCGCAAGGAAGGACTGATCTGAGCCGGTGAGGCGCCGGCCTCAGGCTCCGCTGGAGCCATCGCCCGGCGCCGCTGCCGCGGACCGATCCCGCCCCGGTTTCCGGGTCCGAACGCCGGGGGCTTCACACCCCCGGACCCCCGTGGGATATTCTCAAGAGAGACTTGGAGAAAGCGGTTTTGTCGTCTTTCCTGTGAAAACATCCCGCGGGGGTCCGGGGGGCGCGAAGCCCCCGGCGGCCGGGGTCATTCCCCGAGCTTGGCGTGGACTTCGGCCAGATCGACCTCTCCCAGAGGCATCTTGTTGGCGGGGTTTTCGAAGTCATAGCGAAAGATCTGGAAATCCTTCCGGTAGATTTCCCACATCAGGTGCATCGAAAGATCGTCGAAATAGGCCTCGACCGGATGGGCGCGCTTGGGCCCATGGCCTTCGCTTTCGTTGAAGCGAGGGATCGTCTTGAGGTCGATCGGATGCTTCGTCTCGACATGGTTCAGCACGTCCTGCATCCCCTCGTCGAAGGCCTCGGTAAAGAAGATGCGGTCATAACGGCCGCCATTGACGATAAAGGTCGAGACATGTCCCGCCATGGCCGACCAGTGGATGTCGGGTTCCATCGGCTTCTTCCAGCGGATGGTGTCGCGGGCAAAGAGCAGGAAGCGGCGGAAGCTGGCAATCTGGTCGAACTCGCCCTTGCCATCCTCTCCTCCGACTTCGATCCCGTATTTCTGGATGATGAGCGGCACCAGGTTGCCGCGATAGCGCCGGCCGTTTCGCTGGATGCCGCAGATCTTGTCGAAGAAGGAAGACAGGATGCGAGTGTAGGGGTTGCGGACGCAGGTGAAGGTATAGGCGCGGTGCTTCTTCACCGTCTTCTCGATCAGCGGCTGGCTGGCGTCCAGCGCCCATTTGTGCATGCCCGAGGTGGCATCGTGGATGTCACCGTCGAAGAAGCGGCCATGGTCGGAAAAGAACATGATCTGCCCGATGGTCGAGCAGGCGCATTTCGGGACGACGCGATAGACCATGCTTTCGCTTTCCGTCATCCACGTGCCGGGAAACCCCATGGAAACACTTCTCCGTTCACCCTGCAGACGGTGGACAACCTGAATGCGCGGGAATCAAGACAACATCGGCTTTCCAATGGTGGATAATCCGGAATAAGGAAACAATGGGGGCAGAAAAGGGGCAAGAATTTCGGTCATGGCGCGGATTGCCTATGTCCTTCTCTGTCACAAGGATCCCGACGGGATCATCGCCCAGGCAGAACGGCTAACCGCCGTCGGCGACTTCATTGCCATACATTTCGATGCGCGGGCCAGCCGTGCGGATTTCGAACGGATCCGCAGCGCGCTGGCGGACAACCCATCGGTCGCCTTCGCGCGAAAGCGGATCCGTTGCGGCTGGGGCGAGTGGAGCCTAGTCGGGGCGACACTGCTGGCGACCGAGGCCGCGGTCGATGCCTTTCCGGAGGCGACGCATTTCTACCTGCTCTCGGGCGACTGCATGCCGATCAAGTCGGCCGAATATGCGCATGACTTCCTTGATGGGGCGGATCGCGACTACATAGAGAGCTTCGATTTTTATGCGTCGGACTGGATCAAGACAGGCATCAAGGAAGAACGGCTGAT
Source organism: Rhodobacter sp. (assembly GCA_041905595.1). Taxonomy (GTDB): domain Bacteria; phylum Pseudomonadota; class Alphaproteobacteria; order Rhodobacterales; family Rhodobacteraceae; genus Aliitabrizicola. The sequence goes on along the minus strand of JAYRKT010000002.1, from coordinate 84,193 downwards.
CTACTGGCACCTGTTCAACGAACGCGAGCGCAAGGCGCTGTTCTACCGTTCCATGGACTGGCAGAAATCGCTCGGCCTGGAGCGGAAGGTGCCCGCTGACCTGCAGGTGATGATCGGAAGCCAGTGGTGGTGTCTGCGACGGCGGACCATCGAGGCGATCCTGCAGTTCTGCCGCAAGCGGCCCGACGTGATGCGGTTCTTCCGCTACAGCTGGATCCCGGACGAGACCTTTTTCCAGACGCTGGTTCGCCATCTCGTGCCAGAGGCCGAGATCGACAGCCGCACGCTGACCTTTCTGATGTTTTCCGACTACGGCATGCCGGTGACGTTCTACAACGACCACTACGACCTGCTCGTCAGCCAGGATTACCTCTTCGCCCGCAAGATCTCGGGCGATGCGGCAGAGCTGAAGGCGAAGCTCGGTAATCTCTATGCCGCCGTTGGCGCGTCCTTCCGCATCTCGAACGAGGGGCGGCAACTCTACCGCTTCCTGACCGGGCGAGGACGGATCGGACGCCGCTTCGCCCCGCGGTTCTGGGAGGCGGAGGGCAGTGTGGGGCGCAACCGGACGGTCCTGATCGTGGTGTCGAAGAAATGGCACGTCGCCAAGCGCCTGGCAGAACGGATCCGTCAAGTCGCGGACGTTCCAGCGGTCGACTACCTGTTCAACGAAGATGCGACGGCGCTGCCCGATCTGGGGGGCATCCAGAAAACGGTCGAGAAGCGGACTCGGCACCGGCGGGCACTGGTCCGGATGCTGTTCGACAATTTTGGCTCCGACCGGATGGTTCTGTGCATCGACCCGGCGAATCTTGATCTGATTCAGGATTTCGCCGCTGACCGTTCGCCACTCCGCGTGCTCGAGATCGATTGCGATTTTACCGACGATTACCTGATCGGCCATGCCCGGCGGGTGGGGCTGGCCAGCGACAACACGCCGGATGGCACGATCGAGCTGCTTCTGCCGACCATCCGCTTCGATCTGCGGTTCGAAAGCGACCGGCTGCGCGACGCCGGGTTCGAAGGGTTCTTCCGCTTGCGGCAATCCGCCCCGGTCGAAGAAAATGCCGCGGCGCTGGCAGCCTTCCTTGATATTCCCGCCGACAAGGCGCAACAGATTGCGGCGACCGATTACCTCTTCGTGGACTGATCCGATGACCTACAGCTACGACGACCAGAACATCTTCGCCCGCATCCTGCGCGGCGAGATCCCGAACAAGACGGTGCTGGAGACCGAACATACGCTCGCCTTCCATGACATCCGTCCCCATGCCCCGCAGCATGTGCTGGTGATCCCCAAGGGCCCTTACGTGAACTACGACCACTTCTCTGCCGAGGCGAGCGCGGAGGAGATCGTCGATTTCCATCGCACCGCGGCGGCGGTCTGTGCGTTGCTCGGCGTGTCGCCGGGCAAGGGTGGGGCCGGCTATCGGGCGATCGCCAATTCCGGACCGGACAGCAACCAGGAAGTGCCGCATTACCATCTGCACATCCTCGGTGGCCGCAACCTCGGGGCGCTGCTGCCGCATTGAGGGAAATGCGCAAGGTTCGGGTCGCTCAGCGCGGCCGCGTTCTGCAGGATGACGGGGAAAGGAGTTTCCCCATGAGCATCCACTTCCAACCCATCCCGACCGAGATCGCCCGCCACTACCAGGCGGGCGGCGCTGACGCGAACGGTCAGGCGCCCGAACGGGTGATTGCCACCGCCGGAGCGAATCCTTGCCGGCATTGCCTCGGGCTTATCCCTGAAGGCGCTCCAATGCTGATCCTCGCGCACCGGCCATTTCCGGCGCCTCAGCCCTATGCCGAGATCGGTCCAATCTTCCTCTGCGCCGAGGCTTGCGAGGCCCCCGCGGACCTGGGGGCAATGCCGCAGGTCCTCACCTCGCCCGACTATATCATCCGGGGCTACTCGGCGGATCACCGGATCGTCTATGGCACGGGCGCGGTGGTGCCGACCGCCCGGATCGAAGCCGAGGCTGAGGCGCGGTTTGCCGATCCCGCCGTGGCCTACTGCCATGTCCGTTCGGCGCGCAACAACTGCTACCAGCTGAGGATCGTCCGCGCTTGAGGCCCCCGATCTTGTCTCGCGAAAACACAGATTTTTCGTAGAGAAATCGGGCGCGTTACCGCCGGAACGGGGTGGGCCGCTTGCCCTCGGCAAGGCTGGCGCGCACGTCCTCGACGCGCTTGGCGCGCGTTTCGGCGGTGCGGGCGGTCTTGATCCATTCCAGCGCGGCGCGCTTGATCGAGCGGGGAAAGGCATCCCAGCCCGCCATTAGAGGGCCGAGCGCATCGGCAAGATCGGGCGGCACCTCCAGCCGCTCCACATCGTCGAGGAAGCTCCACTGGCCGTTTGCCATGGCAACGGCAATCTTCGCCTCTCCGGCGGGGGTCATGGCGCCGCTGGCGCGGGCCTTCTCGACCAGCTCCTTGTTGACGGCGGACCAGGCCGACGCCGCCTTGCGCGGCGCGATGAGGATCATCGACCGGTCGGCATCCAGCGCCCGCGGGATGCTGTTGATCCAGCCCCAGCAGAGCAGTTCCTCGGTGCTTTCTTCGGGCGAGAGGTAGTCCGCGTGATGCCGCCGATAACAGGCAAGCCAGACGGGGCCTTTTTCGTGGTGATGCGCCGCAAGCCAGTCACGCAGCTCCGCGCGCGTGCGGACGGTCAAGATCCGGGCATCGTCCGCCACGGCCATCAGGCGTTGTCCCGTGACACATCCCAGGCCTTGAGCCAGCGTCTTGGCGCCAGCTCGCGCCAATGGCGGATCAGCCGGACGCGGGCCCAGTCAGGGTCGATCCTGCCCGGACGGACAAGGATCAGGTCATGCGGGGCATAGTGCGGATGCAGGAAAAAGGTCTCGGGGTCGGTCTCCAGCAGGATCTCTCGCTCGACCTTGTCGGTCTTGAACACGGCGCCGTCGGCACGCGCCCCCCAATAGCACCACATCTTGCCATGGGCCTTGAGCACCTCGTGGCCAAATGGATACGCGACTGCCACTTCCGGCAGGTTCAACGACAGCGCCAGCGCCTTCAGCCCTGCCCAATCGACAATCGGCGCTGTCAGTGCGCGGCCGCCCATGTCGCGCCTTTCCCGGATTCGACCGTCAAGGGGACGGTCAGATGCACGGCCGGATCGGCCGCCCCTTCCATCACCGCCTTGGCGCGCCCGGCAAGTGTGTCTGCCGCATCCTTGTCCACCTCGAAGAGCAGTTCGTCATGGACCTGCAACAGCATTTTGCCTGGCAGCCCGTCGATGGCGGCAGGCATCCGGATCATCGCGCGGCGGATGACGTCGGCGGCTGTCCCCTGAATCGGCGCGTTGATCGCGGCGCGGCGGGCGAAGCCGGCGGTCGGCCCCTTCGAGTTGATTTCGGGCGTGTGGATCTTGCGCCCGAACAGCGTCTGGACGAAGCCCTGCTCCTTCGCGAAAGCGACGGTGCGGTCCATGTATTCCTTGATGCCGGGGAAGCGTTCGAAGTAGCGGTCGATGAAGCCCTGCGCGTCGGCGCGCGGGATCCGCAGGTTCCGCGCCAGGCCGAACCCCGAAATTCCGTAGATGACGCCAAAGTTGATGGCCTTGGCCTGCCGCCGGATCTCGGGGGTCATTTGGTCGAGGGGGACGTTGAACATCTCGGAGGCCGTCATCGAATGGATGTCGATCCCGTCCTTGAAGGCCTGCTTCAGCGCCGGGATATCGGCCACATGGGCGAGAATGCGCAGTTCGATCTGGCTGTAGTCAAGGCTGACCATCAGCCGCCCCTTTGGCGCGACGAAGGCCTCGCGGATGCGGCGGCCCTCTTCGGTGCGGACGGGGATGTTCTGCAGGTTCGGGTCGGTCGAGGCGAGGCGGCCCGTCACTGCGCCGGTGATCGAGTAGGACGTGTGGACGCGACCCGTCTCAGGGTTGATGTGGTCCTGAAGCGCATCGGTATAGGTCGATTTCAGCTTGGACAGCTGACGCCAGTCAAGCACCCGCGCCGGCAGGTCGTGCCCTTCAGCGGCAAGGTCCTCGAGGACGTCGGCCCCGGTTGCATAGGCACCCGTCTTGCCCTTTTCCCCTCCGGGGAGGGACATCTTGTCGAACAGGATCTCGCCCAGCTGTTTTGGCGACCCGACGTTGAATTTCTCCCCGGCGAGCGTCTGGATCTCATCCTCGAGCGCGGCCATCTTCTGGGCAAAGGCGTTCGACATGCGGCTGAGCGTGTCCCGATCGATCTGGACGCCCGCCATCTCCATTTCGGCCAGCACCGGCACCAGCGGACGCTCGAGCGTCTCGTAAACCGTCGTCACATGGGCGCGGTGCAGTTGCGGGCGGAACTGCTGCCAGAGGCGCAGGGTCACGTCGGCATCCTCGGCAGCGTACTTCACCGCATCGGCGATCGGCACACGGTCGAAGGTGACCTGGCTTTTTCCCGAGCCGAGCAGCGACTTGATGGGGATCGGGACGTGGTGAAGGTAGGTTTCCGACAGTGCATCCATGCCATGCCCATGGAGACCCGCATGCATGGCATAGGACATCAGCATCGTGTCCTCGATCGGTGCGACATGAACGCCGTGCCGGGCGAAGATCTTGGCGTCGTATTTCATGTTCTGGCCGATCTTGAGGATCGCGTCGTCTTCAAGCACCGGTTTCAGCGCGGCCAGAACCTCGTCTGCCGGCAGTTGCCCCTCGGCCAGCGCCGACGAACCGAACAGATCGCCGCCGCCTTGCCGGTGGCCGAGCGGGATGTAGCAGGCGCGCCCCGCATGGACGCAAAGCGAGATGCCGACCAACTCGGCCCGCATCTCGTCAAGGCTCGTGGTCTCGGTATCGACGGCGACATGGCCCACCTCGCGGATCTCGGCGATCCAGCGGTCGAGCGCGGCGCGGTCGCGGATGGCCTCGTAGGCGTCATGGTCGAAGGGCAGGGGAGCCACATGCTCGACCGGGGCCTCGGTTTCGGTCGCAAGGGGCGCTCCGGTGGGCGCAGCGGTCGGCTCGGGGACCGGCACCTTAAGGCTGTCGGCGACACGCTTGGTCAGGGTCCGGAACTCCATCGCATTCAGGAAGCCCATCAGCTTGTCCGCCTCGGGCTCCTTCACCTCAAGGCTTTCAAGCGAGAAATCGAGCGGTGTGTCGCAGTCGAGTTCAACCAGCCGCTTCGAGACGCGGATCTGTTCGGCATTGTCGATCAGCGTCTGGCGCCGCTTCTCCTGCTTGATCTCGCCCGCGCGCTCCAGCAGCGTTTCGAGATCGCCATATTCCTGGATCAGAAGCGCCGCCGTTTTGATGCCGATCCCCGGCGCGCCGGGGACGTTATCGACGCTGTCGCCGGCGAGCGCCTGCACATCCACCACGCGGTCGGGGCGGACGCCGAACTTTTCCTCGACCTCGGGAATGCCGATGATCTTGTTCTTCATCGGGTCGAGCATCTCGACCCCGTTGCCGACGAGCTGCATCAGGTCCTTGTCGGACGAGACGATGGTCACCCGCCCGCCCGCCTCGCGCGCACGGCAGGCCAGTGTGGCGATGATGTCGTCGGCCTCGAAGCCCTCGGTCTCGATGCAGGCGAGGTTGAAGGCCCGTGTCGCTTCGCGGGTCAGGGGGAACTGCGGGCGCAACTCCTCGGGCAGTTCGGGGCGGTTGGCCTTGTAGAGCGGGTAGATGTCGTTGCGGAACGTCTTCGAGGAATGGTCGAAGATCACCGCGACATGGGTCGCCTGATCGCCCTTCTTGTTATTCTCGACATAGCGGAACAGCATGTTGCAGAAGCCGGCGACGGCGCCGATCGGCAGGCCGTCCGACTTGCGCGTCAGCGGCGGCAGGGCGTGATAGGCGCGGAAGATATAGGCCGAGCCATCAATCAGATGCAGATGGCTGCCCTTGCCGAATGTGCCGTCCATCATGTGCCTCCCGCCGTTCCGTTCGCGGGAAAGTATTGGCACGATCAGAGGGCGCTTGCCACCCGTCCCCGCCCGCGGGCATCATCGCGCCGAGTCTGGAGGGGCGGAATGCGGACGTTTCTTGGATTTCTGCTTGGCGGGCTGATCGCAGGCGCGATCGCGCTCGCGATCGGCATTCTTGCCATGGATCAGGGGTGGGTCTCCACCCGCGAAGGCGCGGCGGCGATGGGAATCGTGTTTTTCATAACGCCCACGGCAGCTCTGATCGGCGCAATCATCGGTGCGATCGTTGCAAGAGCAACGCGCAGCCGTCAGCCCTGAACGGCAGGATCCTTGACGCTTTCGTGGACGAAACGCTTGTCACAGTAGCCGCATTCGACCCAGCCGCGATCCTCGGGGATGGTCAGCCAGACGCGCGGATGGCCAAGAGCGCCCTCGCCGCCGTCGCAAGCCACTTTCCAGGTCTTCACCACTTGGGTCTCGGGCGCTTCGATCGGCATGGGTCGTGGTTCCTTGGCAGGCGGGCTTTCAATGGCCCGACATGATACCGATCCCGCCTGCGGCGGCAAGGCCGGCCAGGTGTCAAGACCCGCGAAGTGTGTCCATCCAGCCGAGGTTTTCCGCTGTCGGTCCGGCGGGAATATACTCGGCGGCGATCCAGCCGGAATAATCCCTCAGAATCGCCAAGTCCGAGGCGGTGTCCGCGTCGGGCTCATGTCGGCCGGCTTTCCCGGCAATCTGGATGTGCCGGATCCGGGGGGCGCACTGTTCCCAGACGTCGGCAAACCGCAGTCCCAGTCGCCAGACATGCCAGAGATCGGCTTGCAGACCGACGGTCGACACATCCAGCCGGGCCAGAATGCGGGCGGCCTGGGCGAAGTCGTTCAGGAAATACCCGGGCATGTCGATCGGGTTCAGCGGTTCGATGACCAGCCCGACCGGTCCAGCCTGCTGCGCGGCCCAGTCGAGATTGTGCAGAAGGGTCGTCTCGGCCTCGGGGCCCGCGGCAATGCCGGACATGACATGGATCAGCCCGACCCGCAGGCCGAGCGCATGATCGAGCGCACGCCGGAAGCCGTCGCGAAACAGCGCCTCGGCCCCCGGGACGGCGGCCCAGCCGCGCTCGCCCGCCGCCCAGTTACCTGCCGGCGTGTTGATAAGAGCGACTGGCATATCGCCTAGCGCGCTCTGCCAGTCGGCAATCTCGTGGTCATAGGGAAAAAGCACTTCGACCCCGTCAAAGCCCGCTTCTGCGGCCAAGGCGGGCCGCGCAAGCGCCGGCGCTTCGGTGAAAAGCAGCGTCAGGTTGGCGGCCAGCTTCATGCGGCCAGTTCGGCCGAGGGCATCAGCGGGAAAAAGCGCCCGCCCGACCACAGGCCGAACCAGTTCTGGCCATCAAGGGGTTCGTGGACGCCAAGCTCGACCAGCCGGTAGAACGACTTGCGGTCGATCAGCGCCTCGAGATCAGCGCGTACGAGCACATAGGGCGAGGGTTCGCCCGTATGCGGATCGCGGATGACGCGGATCGGGCGGTCTGGTCCGGCTGTGGTCCGGTCGCCGACCTGGGTGATGAAGGTCAGCGTCTGGTCGCGCCCCTCGCCGTCGCGCTCGAAGTCCACCGCCACGAAGGGGGCATCATCCACCTGGATGCCGACCTTCTCGACCGGCGTGACCAGGAAATACTTGCCATCTTCGCGCTTCAGGATCGACGAGAACAGCTTCACGAGGCTTGGCCTGCCGATGGGGGTGCCGAGATAGAACCACGTTCCGTCGCGGGCGATGCGCATGTCGAGGTCGCCGCAGAAGGGCGGGTTCCACAGATGGACAGGGGGTGGGCCTTTCTTCACGGCCTCCTGTGCTCCGGCCATCACACTGTCCGCAGAGGGTTTCACGATCATTTGTGCCTCCTCCCTTTTTGTCATTTGTAGCCGGCGGCATAGTCTGGTCAGATGCAGCATATAATCGCACGAGGAAGATTGTCATGGCCGAGCCGCAAGCATTGGTAGGCGAAATCGAAGCTCTGGGTCAGCGGCTGGCGCAGGCGAAATCCAGCATCAACCGCCGCTTCATCGGGCAAGAGGCGGTTGTCGACCTCGTGCTGGCGGCCATGCTCTGCGGCGGCCATGCGCTGCTGGTCGGTCTCCCCGGCCTTGGCAAGACCCGGCTTGTGGATACGCTTTCGACCGTCATGGGGCTCAAGGGCAACCGCATCCAGTTCACGCCGGATCTGATGCCCGCCGACATCCTGGGCTCCGAAGTGCTCGATACGCGCCCTGATGGCGGTCGGGCGTTCCGCTTCATCGAAGGGCCGATTTTCTGCCAGCTTCTTATGGCGGACGAGATCAACCGCGCCAGCCCCCGCACCCAGTCGGCGCTGCTGCAGGCGATGCAGGAACGCGAGGTGACGATCGCGGGCGAACACCGCCCGCTTGGCCGGCCGTTTCACGTGCTCGCGACCCAGAACCCGATCGAACAGGAAGGTACCTATCCCCTCCCCGAGGCGCAGCTGGACCGGTTCCTCGTGCAGGTCGACGTGGACTATCCCGACCGGGCGACCGAGCGGGACATCCTGATCGCCACCACCGGTGCCGAAGAGGCCGAGGTCCATCAGGTCTTCACCGCCGACGAACTGATCGCGGCCCAGTCCGTCCTGCGCCGGATGCCCGTGGGCGACGCCGTGGTCGAGATGATCCTCGATCTCGTGCGCGCCTGCCGTCCGGGCGAACCCGAGGGTCGCGCGCTGGCCGATGTGCTGAGCTGGGGGCCGGGGCCCCGTGCCGCGCAGGCGCTGATGTTGACCGTCCGGGCGCGGGCGCTGCTGCAGGGGCGGCTGGTGCCGGATGTGGACGATGTGCGCGCCCTGGCGCGGCCGGTACTGATCCACCGGATGGCGCTGAGCTTTGCCGCGCGGGCGCGGGGAGAAAGCCTTGCTTCGGTTATTGATGGCGTCGTCGCCCGCACGACCGGGCTTGAGGCGGCCGCGTGACGCTGGACGACGACCTTCGCGTAAGGGCCGAGGCACTCGGCCAGTCGCTGCCGGCCCTGCTGGCGGCGGCGGATCATCTTGCAGCGACGGTCATCCTCGGGGAACACGGCCGGCGCCGGTCGGGCATGGGCGACGAATTCTGGCAGTACCGCGCCGCGCATCCCGGCGATTCCGCGCGGATGATCGACTGGCGCCGCTCTGGCCGGTCGGATGCACATTTCGTGCGCGAGCGGGAATGGCAGGCGGCGCAGTCAGTCGTCCTGTGGGTCGATGCCTCGCGGTCGATGGATTTTGCCGGCGACCGCAGCCGGCCTCCGAAAGGCGACCGGGCGCGCCTTCTGGCATTGTCACTCGCGATCCTGCTGATCCGTGCAGGAGAGAGGGTCGGTCTCGCAGGCACCGATGTGACGCCAAGGTCGGGACGCGCACAGGTTGAGCGCCTTGCCTTTGCCCTGCGGCGAGCAAGCGGCGAGGATTATGGCAAGCCGGATGTTGGCGGACTTGTCGCTCATGGCCGGGCAGTCTTCCTGTCGGATTTTCTGGGCGATCTTGCCCCTGTGGAAGAAGCGCTCGCGCGCGCATCGGATCGCGGGGTGCGCGGGGCGCTAGTGCAGGTGCTCGATCCTGCGGAAGAAGAGTTTCCCTTCGACGGTCGCACGATCTTTGAATCCATGGGCGGCAGCCTGCGGCACGAGACCCTGCGCGCGGGCGACCTTCGTTCGCGCTATCTTGCGCGGCTGGCGGAACGCAAGGACAGGCTGCTGCGGCTGGCCGAGGCTTCGGGCTGGCACTACCTTTGTCACCACACGGCAGAGGGCGCGCAATCCGCCCTGCTTTGGCTTTACCGGGCGCTGGAGCCGGCACGGTGATGTGGACGGTCGGTTCCCTTGGTTTCACGACGCCCTGGATTCTTCTGGGCCTTTTGGCGTTACCGATTCTTTGGCTGCTGCTTCGCGCTGTGCCGCCCGCGCCGATCCGGCGACGTTTTCCGGGCGTGGCGCTGCTTCTCGGGCTGAAGGACGACGAAGCCGAAACCGACAAGACGCCCTGGTGGCTGCTGCTTCTGCGGATGGCGGCGGTGGCGGCGGCGATCGTCGCCTTTGCCGGCCCTGTTCTGAACCCCGAGCAGCGCGTTGCCGGTTCTGGGCCACTTCTGATCCTGTTCGACGGCGGCTGGGCCGATGCCCGTGACTGGCCCCGCCGCATCGACCGCGCCACGGCGTTGCTTGAGGAGGCGCAGCGCAACGGCCGCACCGTCGCCGTCGCCCGGCTGACCGACCGGCCGGAGGCGCCCGCCTTCCAGACCGCCGAGACCTGGCAAGGCCGCCTCGGCGCGTTGCAGCCGCAGCCATGGGACGCGGGCGATCTGGCCGGCTGGGTCAAGGCGCTGCCAGACGGGGCATTCGAGACCTTCTGGCTGTCCGATGGCCTTGACCGCCCCGGAAAAGCCGAGCTTCTGGCCGCCCTGAAGGCGCGCGGGCCCGTGAGGGCATTCGAAAGCGCACGTCCGGTCGTGGGCCTGCGCCCCGCGGTCTTTGCGGATGGCGTGGTAAAGCTGCAGGCCATCCGGCCGGTCGCAGGTGGGCAGACGGATCTGGAGCTGTCGGCCCGCGGTACCGATCCGGGCGGTGTCGAGCGCGAACTGGCGCGCGTGCCGCTGGTCTTTCCCGCCGGGTCGCTTCAGGCCGAGGCGCAATTGTCGCTGCCGCCGGAACTGCGCAACCGCCTGCAGCGCTTTGAAGTGGCGGGTTTCCGGTCGGCTGGAGCGGTCAGCCTGACCGATGACAGCCTCAAGCGTCGAAAGGTGGCGCTGATTGCCGGAACAGAAAGCCGCGAAGGGCTGCAACTGCTGTCGCCGACCCACTATCTGCGGCAGGCGCTGGCGCCGGTGGCCGACCTGATCGACGGCACGATGGCCGATGTCCTGCTGGCCTCGCCCGACGTGATCGTGCTGGCCGATGTCGTGAAGCTGTCGCAGTCCGAAACCGACGGGCTGAGCGACTGGGTGGACAAGGGCGGCCTTTTGGTGCGCTTCGCCGGGCCGAAGCTTGCCGCCAGCGATATCAGCCGGATCGAGGAAGACCCGCTGATGCCCGTGCGCTTGCGCGAAGGCGGGCGGACAGTCGGCGGCGCGATGAGCTGGGGAGAGCCGAAATCGCTGGCGCCCTTCCCGGAAAGCTCGCCCTTCCACGGTCTTGACATCCCGGCGGATGTGACGGTCAGCGAGCAGGTTCTGGCCCAGCCGGACCCCGACCTGTCCGAGCGCACCATCGCGGCATTGGCCGACGGCACGCCGCTGGTCACGCGCAAGGCAGTGGGGCAGGGGCAGGTCGTGCTGTTCCACATCACCGCCAATGCCGAATGGTCGACCTTGCCACTGTCGGGCTTGTTCGTGCAGATGCTTGAACGGCTGGCGATCTCGACACGGCCCTCCATGCCGGAGGAAAGCGACCTGACGGGGCGGACCTGGGTGCCCGACACAGTCCTTGATGCCTTCGGCACGGCCGCCGATGCCGGAAAGGTGGCGGGGGTCGCTGGCGATGATCTGGCGAAGGCGCTGAAAGCCGGCCCGCACGAGGGGCTGCCCCCCGGGCTTTACACCGGCGACGATCGCCGGGTGGCGCTGAACGTGATCGGACCGCAGAGCGTCCTGTCCCCCGCCGTCTGGCCCGCCGATGTACCTGTGGAAGGTCTGGCCGCCGCGCGTGAGCAATCGCTGAAGGGGGCATTCCTTGCTGCGGCGCTTTGCCTGCTTCTGACCGACCTTCTGGCGTCGCTCTGGCTGACGGGGCGGATGAGGGGGGCGGCCGTGGCCTCGGTGTTGCTGGCGGCGCTTCTGATCGGGCCGGGGACTGCGAAGGCAAGCGAGAAAGACGACCCGCTTGCCCTGCGCGCCACGACCGGCGTGGTTCTGGCCCATGTGCTGACCGGGGATCCCCGGGTGGACGACATGGCGCAGGCCGGGCTTCTTGGGCTGAGCCAAAAGCTGGCCGAGCGCACGTCGATCGAGCCCGACCCGCCGCTTGGCGTGAACATAGAGACGGATGAACTGGCCTTCTTTCCCTTTCTCTACTGGCCGGTGACTGCCGATCAGCCGATCCCCTCGGCCGGCGCCTATGCCGCGCTCAATCGTTACCTGCGCACGGGCGGCATGATCCTGTTTGACACCCGCGATGCCGATGTTGCGGGAACCGGCGGCACTACGCCAGAGGGTCAGAGACTGCAGCAGATCGCGGCGCAGCTTGACGTGCCGCCGCTGGAGCCGATTCCCTCGGACCATGTGCTGACCCGCACTTTTTACCTTCTGCAGGACTTCCCCGGACGGTATGCCGGTTCGATCTGGGTCGAGGCGGCGCCCCCTGACGCCGAGCAGGCCGAAGGGATGCCGTTCCGCAATCTGAATGACGGGGTGACCCCGGTCGTGATCGGCGGGAACGATTGGGCGGCAGCCTGGGCCACGGATGACACCGGCTTGCCGCTCTATCCCGTCGGGAACGGCCTGTCCGGCGAACGCCAGCGCGAGATCTCGTACCGCTTCGGTATCAACCTCATCATGCATGTCCTTACGGGCAACTACAAATCCGACCAGGTCCATGTGCCGGCGCTTCTGGAAAGGCTTGGCCAGTGAACGGGACCTTCCTGACCGGCAGCATCATCTTCGACCCGCTGTTGCCCTGGGCCGCGATCCTGGGCATCGCGGCCCTCGCAGCGGCTGCCATCGCTGTGGCGCTGTGGCGGGGCCTGTCAGGCTGGTGGCTCAGGGCGCTGACGGCGCTGGTCCTTCTTGCCGCGCTCGCCAACCCGTCGCTTCAGCGCGAGGATCGGGCGCCCCTTTCGGACATCGTCCTGATCGTCGTCGATGACAGCGCCAGCCAGCAGATCGGCGACCGCCCGGCGCAGACCGCAGCGGCGCTGGCCGGTGTCGAGCGCGAACTGGCCTCGCTTGCCAATGTCGAGACCCGGGTCGTCCGGGTTGCCGATGGCGAGGGTGACAAGGGTACGCTCCTGATGAACGGCCTTGCCCAGGCGCTGGCGGAGGAACCGCGGGCGCGGGTGGCGGGGGCGATCCTCATCACCGACGGGCAAGTTCACGACATGTCGGCCGCGCCGCAGATGCCGGCGCCGGTTCATGTGCTGCTGACCGGGCACAAGGGCGACTGGGACCGGCGGCTGACCATCCGCAACGCCCCCGCCTTCGGCATTATGGGCGAAGAGGTGTTCCTGAAGCTGAGGGTGGACGATGACGGCGCGGTTCCCGACGGGACCGAGCCTCTGGCCGCCCTGTCGATCTCGGTCGATGGCGAGACGCCTCAGGTCTTTCCGATCCCTGTGGGCCAGGACATGGAGCTTCCGGTCAAGCTGCCGCATGGAGGCATGAACGTGCTGCAGTTCAGCATCCCGGCCGAAGCCGGCGAACTGACCGACCGCAACAATGCCGCCGTCGTGCAGATCAACGGTGTGCGCGACCGGCTCAGGGTGTTGCTCGTTTCGGGCGAGCCCCATGCCGGTGAACGGGTCTGGCGCAACCTGCTGAAATCGGATGCCAGCGTCGATCTTGTGCATTTCACCATCCTGCGGCCACCAGAAAAACAGGACGGGGTCCCGGTGACGGAACTGTCGCTGATCGCCTTTCCGACCCGCGAGTTGTTCATCGAGAAGATCGACGAATTCGACCTCATCATCTTCGACCGTTATCGCCAGCGTGGGATCCTGCCGAATTCCTATATCGAGAACGTCCGCGACTATGTGCGTAACGGCGGTACCGTTCTGATGGCGGCGGGTCCGGAATTCGGCACGGCCGACAGCCTGTATCGCTCTCCCCTGGCCGAGATCCTGCCGGTCGTGCCTTCGGGCCGGGTGATCGAGGAAGGCTTCAAGCCCAAGCTGACGGACCTTGGTCGGCGTCACCCGGTCACGCAGGGCCTGGATGACTATAAGCCCGACGAAGGCGGACAGGGCGCAGGCGCTCAAGCTCCGGACCAGTCTGCGACGACGGGCAAAGACCCGCAATGGGGCCGCTGGTTTCGTCAGGTCGATGTCAAGGCAACTGGCGGGCAGGTGGTCATGGAAGGGGCCGAGGGGCGGCCGCTTCTGGTTCTGGACCGGGTCGGCAAAGGGCGGGTCGCGGTCCTCGCCTCGGACCATGCCTGGCTCTGGGGGCGGGGATACGAGGGCGGCGGTCCGCAACTGGAACTGCTGCGGCGGCTGGCGCACTGGATGCTCAAGGAGCCCGAACTGGAGGAAGAGCTGCTTTCGGCCACCGCCAAGGGCCAGACAATTACCATCACCCGCCACACGATCGGTGACCCGCCGGGGCCGGTCATCGTGACCGGTCCGGATGGCAAGACGGTCGATGTGACGCTGAGTGAAACGGCCCCGGGCGCCTATCAGGCCGACTGGCAGGCGCCGGGTCTTGGCCTTTACCGGCTGGAACAGGGTGATCTGAAGACGGTGATCGCGGTCGGCCCCTCGGCCCCCCGTGAATTCGAGCGCACGATCGCGGATGGCGGCCTCCTGCAGCCTGTCGTTGACCCCGGGCGCGGCGGGATCCTGCGGATCGAGAACGGCGTTCCGGACATTCGCGAGGTCTCGGCCAACCGCTCGGCCGCGGGGCGCGGCTGGATCGGCATCACCCCCCGCGGCGCCTATGTCACGCAAGACGTGCATGTGCAGCCTCTGCTGCCCGCGTGGGTGGCCTTGCTGCTTGCGGCGATGCTCGCGGTCGCCGCCTGGATGTGGGAGGGGCGCCGCTCGCCGCCGACCCGCCCGGTCTAGAGGTCGCGTTTCAGGATGATCTCGCGCGAGTGCGAGGCGAATTCGCGGCGGATCAGGACGCCCGTCGCGACAACCGTAGCGACGATCAGCGGGATTGCCCCGAACAGCCACGCCAGCGCCCCAAGCGCGAAGAAGATGGACCGCAGCCCGGAATTGAAGGCGGCGGCCGCTGTGATGTTAACCTCGGCTGCCTGACCGGCGCGGTGATAGGCCAAGGGGTCGCTTGGGTCGTTCGGGACCGAGGCCATGAGGATGGCGCAGTAGCCGAACAGCCGGTTGGACCAGATGAATTTCAACAGCGCGTTTGCCAGGAACAGAAGCGGCAGGATCACCCGGATCTCCAGCGCATCGGCGATCATGCCGGGCGTAATGTCGCGTGCCACGCCTTCCAGCCGGTCGGAATTGCCGAGCAGCGCCACGCCCCCGCCTAGCGCAATCATGCAGGCCGAGGCGAGAAAGGCCGTGCCCTGCCGCAGGCTGTCGATCACCGTTGCGTCGAAGATGCGCGGTTGCCGCGTCACAAACTGCCGCATCCAGTCGCGGCGGTAGTCCGCCATCAGCACCGTCACCGACGGACGGCTTGCAGGAGGATGCTCGGTTAACTGGCCGGTCACGAGCCAGGCAACGATCAGAAGCGCGACCGCAGCGATGTCGAGGGAACTGAGGCTGGCAAAAAACGGCGGGATGGACATAGAGTGAGACTACAACCGACGGAGCCGCCTTGCCAGTCGTCAGGATTGGTAATATTTTCTTACCGATTGATCTTGGGGATAGCGACGATGCAGATGCCTGTACCCGATGCCGGCCTACTCGATCGCAAGTCGGCAATCGTCGCGCGTTTGCGTGCGGTGCTGCCCGGGGATGCTGTGATCGATGCCCCGGCGGAAACCCGCGCCTATGAATGCGACGGGCTGACCGCGTATCGCTGCCCGCCGCTCGCTGTCGTCCTGCCGCGCAGCACGGACGAGGTTTCAGCGGTGCTGCGCGTCTGCCACGAGGAGGGGGTTCCGGTCGTGCCGCGCGGATCGGGCACGTCGCTGGCCGGTGGGGCGCTGCCCACAGCCGACAGCGTCATTCTGGGCGTCGCGCGACTGAACGCGGTGATCGAGACGAACTATGCCGACCGCTACATCCGCGTGCAGAGCGGTCGGACCAACCTGTCGGTGACCGGTGCGGTCGAGACGGACGGCTTCTTCTATGCGCCCGATCCCTCCAGCCAGCTTGCCTGCGCCATCGCCGGCAACATCGCGATGAATTCGGGCGGGGCGCATTGCCTGAAATACGGTGTCACCACCAACAACCTGCTCGGTGTGACGCTGGTTCAGATGGACGGCACAGTGGTGGACCTCGGTGGGCCGTGGATGGATGCGGGGGGGCTCGACTTGCTGGGCGTTGTCTGCGGTTCGGAGGGGCAGCTTGGGGTCGTGACCGAGGCGACCTTGCGCATCCTGCCCAAGCCGGAGGGCGCGCGCCCGGTGCTGATGGGGTTCGCCTCGAACGAGGTGGCGGGCGCCTGCGTCAGCGACATCATCAAGGCGGGCATCCTGCCCGTCGCCATCGAGTTCATGGACCGCCCCTGCATCCGCGCCTGCGAGGATTTCGCCTATGCGGGCTACCCGGATTGCGAGGCGCTTCTGATCGTCGAGGTCGAGGGATCGGAAGCCGAGATCGCCGACCAGCTCGGGCGGATCATGGAGATCGCCCGGCGCCACGACCCGGTCGAGCTGCGCGAAAGCCGCAGCGAAGAGGAAAGCAAGCGCATCTGGCTGGGGCGGAAGTCGGCCTTCGGGGCGATGGGGCAGATCAACGATTACATGTGCCTCGACGGCACGATTCCCGTCTCGGCCCTGCCGCTGGTGCTGCGCCGGATCGGCGAGATGAGCGGTGAATTCGGGCTGGACGTGGCGAACGTTTTCCACGCTGGCGATGGCAACATGCATCCGCTGATCCTGTTCGACGCCAACAAGCCCGGAGATCTGGAACGCTGCGAGGCGTTCGGCGCGGCGATCCTGAAGCTCTGTGTCGAGGTCGGAGGCTGCCTGACCGGTGAGCACGGGGTCGGGATCGAAAAGCGCGACCTGATGGGGGTGCAATTCTCGGACGCCGACATGGAGGCGCAGATGCGCGTCAAGGATGTCTTCGACCCGGCCTGGCTGATGAACCCGGCCAAGGTCTTTCCGCTGGAGCTGACAGCCGGGCGGCGCGCCGGTTGAAAGGGTGGAAGCGGGGGTTTCACACCCCCGCACCCCCGTGGGATACTTGTGAGCAGAAAATGGGGACCTGATGCGCCCGGCGACCGAGACCGAACTGGCCGAAATGATCCGGTCCGCAAACGCTCCCCTTGCCATCCGGGGCGGCGGAACGCGCACGATCGGACGGGCGGTGCAGGGCGAGCGGCTTGAGACCTCCGGCTTGACCGGCATCAGTCTCTACGAGCCGGGCGCGCTGACGCTGGTGGCGGGGGCGGGGACACCCTTGGCCGAGATCGATGCCGCCCTTGCCGGCGAGGGGCAGCGATTGCCGTTCGAGCCGCCCGATCTGCGCGGGTTGCTGGGGGCGCACGGGCAATCCACGATTGGCGGCGTTGTGGCGGCCAACGCTTCGGGACCGCGCAGGGTGCAGGCAGGGGCGTGCCGCGACAGCCTGATCGGAGTGCGCTTCGTCGATGGGAGCGGGACCGTCGTGAAGAATGGCGGGCGCGTGATGAAGAACGTGACCGGCTATGATCTGGTGAAGCTGATGGCCGGCAGCTACGGCACGCTTGGCGTGCTGACCGAGGTCAGCTTCAAGGTGCTGCCCGCACCAGAGGCCGAGGCAACATTGCTGCTTTCCGGTCTCGATCCCGTCCGGGCGGTCGAGGCGATGTCGGCGGCGCTCGGCTCTCCGTTCGAGGTGACCGGCGCGGCGCGACTGGTCGATGGGACGACCGCCTTCCGGGTGGAAGGGCTGGAGATGTCGGTGCGCTACCGGGTTGGGCGGCTGGCGGACTTGCTGCGGCGCTGGGGCGCGGCGCAGGTGGAAGAGGGCGCCACTTCGGCCGATCGCTGGAAGGCGATCCGCGATGTGAAGGCTTTTCATGGGCGGGAAGGGGATGTCTGGCGCCTGTCGGTTGCTCCCTCGACCGCGCCGGAGATCGTGGACCGGCTGGGCGCAGAAGCCGTTCAGCTTGACTGGGGCGGCGGTCTGATCTGGGCGCTGGTGGCCGAAGGAACAGACCTGCGGGCACAGCTCGGCCCCACTGCCGGTCACACCATGCTTGTTCGGGCGTCCGAGACCATCCGCGCGCTGGTCCCGGCCTTTCCGCCCGAAGCCGCTCCGATTGCGGCATTGACACGTGGCCTCAGGGCGAAGTTCGACCCGCGCGGCCTCCTGAACCCCGGCCTGATGGACTGAGCGCGATGCAGACCAATTTCACCCCTGAACAACTGGCCGATCCGGGCATCGCGCGCGCGAACGAGATCCTGAGAACCTGCGTGCATTGCGGTTTCTGCACCGCAACTTGCCCGACCTATCAGGTGCTTGGCGACGAACTCGACAGCCCGCGCGGGCGCATCTACCTTATCAAGGACATGCTGGAGCAAGGGCGGCCGGCCGATGAAAAGACGGTCAAGCACATTGACCGCTGCCTGTCCTGTCTCGCCTGCATGACGACCTGCCCGTCGGGGGTGCATTACATGCATCTGGTCGATCACGCCCGGGCACATATCGAAAAGACTTATCGCCGCCCCCTGTCAGACCGCCTCTTGCGCTGGACGCTGGCGAAGGTCATTCCGCACCCGACCCGGTTCCGCCTTGCCTTGCTGGGCGCGCGGCTGGGCCGCCCCTTTGCAGGGTTGATTCCCGACCGGCGGCTTCGGGCAATGTTGGCCATGGCGCCGCCGCACCTTCCCCCGGTCAGCCGCAACGACGATCCGCAGGTCTTTGCCGCGGAAGGTCCCCGCAAGATGCGCGTCGCGCTGATGACAGGGTGCGCCCAGAAGGCGCTGAACACCGACATCAACGACGCGACGATCCGGCTTCTGCGGCGGCTCGGCTGCGAGGTGGTGATCGCAAAGGGGCAGGGCTGCTGCGGCGCGCTGACCCATCACATGGGCCGCGAACATGAGGCCCATGTGACTGCCGCCCGGACGATCCGGGCCTACGACGCCGAAATCCGGGGCGAAGGGCTGGACGCCATCGTCATCAACACTTCGGGCTGCGGCACGACGATGAAGGATTACGGGCATATGTTCCGCAACGATCCGCTGGCGCGGGAGGCGGCCGAGGTTTCGGCGCGGGCGCTGGATGTCTCGGAGCTTCTGGTAAAGATCGGTCTGCCTGCGGGAGCACCCAGGGGCCTGTGGGTCGCCTATCACGCCGCCTGCTCGCTGCAGCATGGTCAGAAGGTGAAGACCGCACCAAAGGACCTGCTCAAGCAGGTGGGTTTCGAGGTGGTCGAACCGGCGGACAGCCACCTGTGCTGCGGTTCGGCGGGGACCTACAACCTGCTCCAGCCGGATATCTCGGCGGAATTGAAGGCACGGAAGGTCGCCACGCTCGAGGCGCGGAAGCCCGAGGTGATCGCCGCCGGAAACATCGGCTGCATGATGCAGATCGGGTCAGGCACCCGAATTCCCGTCGTGCATACGGTCGAGCTTCTGGACTGGGCGACCGGAGGGCCACAGCCGCGCGCGCTTGTGAACGCGCGGCCTTAAATCTGCCCCAAGATCCGGCTACTCCTGTTCGGGACGAGCGGAGTCCCCCATGCGCCTTGCCTTCCTGACTGTCCTGCTGGCCCTGTTCCTGCCGGTCGTTACCCTTGCGGATGAAAGCCCGCTGCGGCGGCTCCAGACCGGCGACGACAGCCGGGGCTGGAACGCGGTCGGGCGGCTCAATCTTGGGGATCGCGGCTTTTGCACCGGCACGCTGATCGCCCCGCAACTGGTGCTGACCGCGGCGCACTGCATGTTCGACAAGGAAAGCGGCCGCGCGTTCACCGCGGACGAGATCCAGTTCCTTGCCGGCTGGCGCAACGGCCGCGCCGAAGCTTATCGGGGCGTGCGCCGCATGGTCGTGCATCCCGAATACACCTTCGATTCGGTCAATCGACTGGATCGAGTCGGAACCGATCTTGCGCTTCTGGAACTGGACCAGCCGATCCGCCTGCCGTCGATCACGCCCTTTGCCACGGGCCCGCAACCGCTGGATGGCGATGCGGTCGGCGTCGTGTCTTATGCGCAGGACCGGTCCGAGGCGCCGTCGCTGCAGCAGTTGTGCCATGTCCTGGGCGAACAGCCCGGCGTTCTGGTGCTGACCTGCGATGTTGATTTCGGGTCATCCGGTGCGCCGGTTTTTGCGATGAAGGACGGGGTCGAGCAGATCGTTTCGGTCATCTCGGCCAAGGCTGAACTCGACGGGCGCAAGGTCGCGCTCGGCGTGTCGCTGGAACAGCCGCTCGGCGTGGTCATGGCGGCGCTTGAAGGCACTGCGCCAGCCTTGCCGCGTTCGGGGGCCAAGGTCATTTCGCTGTCGGGGGGCACGGCGGGCGGCGCCAAGTTCATCTCGGCATCGCCATGAGGCGGTTGCGGGTTCTGCTTGCGCTTGCCTGCCTTGCCCATCCGGCATCGGCGGTGGCGAATTCGGGACTCGACCAGCTCAACCGCCGGGAAGAGGTGCTGGGCTGGGAAGCGGTCGGGCGGGTCGAGATCGGCAATGAAGGGTTCTGCACCGGCACTCTGATCGCCACCGACCTTGTCCTGACCGCCGCGCATTGCCTGTTCCATCGGGAAACGGGGCAGCCTGTCGACGTCGGTTCCATCCGGTTTCGCGCCGGGCTGAGCGGCGATGACGTGGTGGCCGAGTCCAGCGTTGCCCGGGCCGTGGCCCTGCCCGGCTACGAGCCTGCCGGCCCGACGGACGAAAAGAACATCCGTCATGATCTGGCACTCCTGCAGCTTTCGCAGGCCATTCCGGCCGCCGTCGCTGCGCCCTTCGCCGTTTCGGACGCCTCGGGTGTGGGCGAGGTCAGCGTCGTTTCATATGCCATCGGGCGGGAGCAGTCGTTGTCCTGGCAACGCTCTTGCGGGGTCATCGGCCAACGGGACGGGCTGATCGGTTTCAACTGCGATGTCGATTTCGGATCTTCTGGCGCCCCCGTATTCGATCGCAGCGGCAGCAGACCGCGGATCGTCTCGATCATCTCGGCCGGCCATCGCGATGCCGACGGCGTCGTGGCCTTCGGCACCGTGCTGCCGGACGGAATTGCCGAATTGAAGGCCGATCTGCGAAGCGGCAGGGGCGTTCTGTCTTCCTCGACATCGGCGGCAACCGCGCCGACCCCGACCATCCGGCGGATCGGCGTGGCCACGGATCCCGGCACGACCGGAGCCCGGTTCATCAAGCCCTGACGGGTGGCGGCGGCCCTTGAAACCGCCCTTCGCACATCCCAGATCGTTGGTATCCGGATGCCATGACGGGTCCGGAATAATCCAATGCCCGTCCCGCAAGGGAGGGTTTCTGAACATCGCTCAATGAGGATGAAGATGCGTACATTTGATCTTGCACCGCTCTACCGCGCCACCGTCGGCTTCGACCGTATCGCCGACCTGAT
This sequence comes from Rhodobacter sp., assembly GCA_041905595.1. Taxonomy (GTDB): domain Bacteria; phylum Pseudomonadota; class Alphaproteobacteria; order Rhodobacterales; family Rhodobacteraceae; genus Aliitabrizicola. Next base: position 62,954 of record JAYRKT010000002.1, on the reverse strand, counting down.
GGATCGCGTGCTGGCAAGCGACGTGGCCCAGCCGGCCTATCCCCCCTACAACATCGAAAAGATCGACGAGAACGCCTATCGCATCTCGATCGCCGTCGCCGGGTTCTCGGCCGACGAGTTGAACGTCGAGGTCAAGGAAGGCGCGCTGATCGTCTCGGCCCGCAAGTCCGCCGATGAAACCGAGCGGACCTTCCTGCATCGCGGCATCGCGACCCGCGCCTTCGAGCGCCGCTTTGCGCTGGCCGATCATGTCCGCGTCACCGGCGCGAGCCATGAGCACGGGATGCTGCATATCGACCTCGTTCGCGAGACCCCCGAGGCGCTGAAGCCGCGCCGCATCGAGATATCGCAGCGGGCCGACGTGGAAACGAAGGCCGTCGAGGCCGAAACGGTCTGAAACTTCGAATATTGAACCACAAGGCGCGTCCGTTCGGGCGCGCCTTTTCGCTTTGACTGCGCCTATTCCCGGTCGACAAGAAGCTTGTCGATCCGCCGGTCGTCAAGGTCGATGACCTCGATCCGCCACCCCTGCAGCGAAACCTTGTCGCCGAGCACCGGCATCCGCAGCAGGTGGTGGATCACAAGGCCCGCGACGGTTTCGTAATCCCCCGCCTCCTCGCGCGGGATCGAGAAGCGGTCGCAGAATTCGTCGGCGGGCATCCAGCCCGAGACGAGGAACGACCCGTCGTCGCGCTGGACCAGCGCGGGTTCTTCGGCCACCGCCTCGCGGAAGGTGCCCGTGATCGCTTCGAGGATATCGCCCGTCGTGATGATGCCCTCGAAGCTGCCGTACTCGTCATAGACAAGCGCCAGGTGATTGGGCGAGGCGCGCAGGATCTCGATCACGTCCAGCGCGTCGGCGCGGTCGGACACGACCGGGACATCGCGCATCATCTCTGCAACATTCAGGGGCCGGCCCTGCGACAGCGCCGCGAAGGCATCTGTCAGGTAAAGCACGCCAACCACCTCGTCGGCGCCGCGCCGGACGGGGATGCGAGGGCGGCCGATGCGGCGGATCTCCGACAGAACCTCGGCGGCGGGGGCGTCGATGTCGATGGTCTCGACCTCGCGCCGGGGGGTCATGAGGGCGCGGGCCGAGCGGTCGGCCAGTCGCATGACGCCCGAAAGCATTTCCTGCTCCTCGGTCTCGATGACGCCCTCGACATGGGCCTCGGCCAGGATCGTGCGAACCTCTTCCTCGGTCACCCGGGATTTCTCGACGCCGCCCTGGCCGAGAAGCCGCAGCACCAGTCGGCCTGAAATGTCGAGAAGCCAGACAAGAGGGGCGGCGATGCGCGAAATCCAGACCATTGCGGGGGCAACCCGAACGGCCACCGCCTCGGGATTGCGCAAGGCGATCTGCTTTGGCACGAGTTCGCCCACGATGAGCGACAGGTAGGTCAGGATCAGCACCACGCCGCCGACACCCAGACGGTCGGCCCAGATCGCCGGGACGCCCTGAGCCGCGAGCCAGAGCGACAGCCGCGCCCCAAGCGTGGCACCGGAAAAGGCGCCCGACAGCACGCCGACCAGCGTGATGCCGATCTGAACTGCGGACAGGAAGCGCCCCGGATCCTCGCCCAGAAGGAGGGCCGTCTTCGCGCCCGCGCTTCCGGCCTCTGCCAACGGCTTCAGGCGCGCGGGACGGGACGAAACGACGGCCAGTTCGGACATCGCAAGCGCGCCGTTCATCACGATCAGCGCCAGTACGATCAGGATTTCAGTGATCACGCGGGACACTCGAAAGCTGCGGAGAAGTCTAGAACCCTACGGAAACCCGCAACGAGTTCAACGTCAAACCGACCGGTGGGCCTAGGGCTCGTTGCAGAACGCCTCCAGCGCCGGCCGGTTGCGCACGATGATCGATCCGTAATTCTGCTCGACTGCGCCACAGTCCTCGAGACTGAACAGCGCCCGACGGAGCGACGAGCGGTTCATGCCGATCAGGCGCGCAAGTTCGGCCTGGCTTGCCTCGACACGTTCGTCGGCCTGGGACAGGCGCAGAAGGACGCGGGACAGACGTGCGCGGGACGACAGCGAAAGTGCCTCGGCCAAAAGCAGCGCGGCGGTTGCGGTATTGTGCAGGCTGAGCGCGCAGAAGCCCGGCCAGAGATCCGGCTGGCGGTCAAGCAGACCCCGCAGTGCCGCCCCAGGAATGCGGAACAGCCGGGCAGTTGTCGCGGCGTGCAGCGAGATGACCCGCGGCGCGCGTGCCAGCACGGCGGCCTCGCCGATCCAGAACCCAAGTTCGGCGCGATGTATGGTGACCTCTTCCTCGCCGACAAGCGGCAGGGTGACTTCAAGCGCGCCTTCGCCAAGGCCATAGAGGGCGTCGGCCGGGTCGCCGAAGGAATAGATTGTCTGTCCCCGCTCGTATGTCTTCCATCGTCCGTTTCGGGCGATCCAGTCCCGCAGGACGTCCGACTGCTCTGCAAGCCAACCGCGCTCGGCCAAGACCCCGAGGACTGCGGAAGAAGATGGAGCAAATTGGTTCAAAGCCGCCAGTCCTCTGGTTTCCGGTAGGGTAACAACCGACTTGGCAGTCGTGCAATGCCGAAGTCCCATCCGGCCTTCGGCAATTCTGCGCGACATGGCTCAGGTCTGTATCATTGGGGAGACGACATAATGCGATCAGGGAGAAGAGCCTTGACCTTAGGCGCGATCGCCGGCGTGGCGCTATTGGGCCTGCCGATGCTCGCCACGGCACAGGATAGGCCGAACATCGTTGTCATTTGGGGCGACGACATCGGCCAGTTCAACATCAGCGCTTACAACAATGGCATGATGGGCTACCGTACGCCCAACATCGACAGCATCGCCGAGGAGGGCGCGCTGTTCACCGACTGGTACGGCCAGCAAAGCTGTACCGCGGGCCGTGCGGCGTTCATCACCGGCCAATCGCCGATCCGCACCGGCCTGACCAAGGTTGGTCTGCCCGGCGCGCCCGAGGGGATGAAGATCGAGGACCCGACGATTGCCGGTCTTCTCAAGCCGCTCGGCTATGTCACGGGTCAGTTCGGCAAGAACCACCTCGGCGACCGCGACGAGATGCTGCCCACCAATAACGGCTTCGATGAATTCTTCGGGAACCTCTACCACCTGAACGCCGAGGAAGAACCCGAAAACGTCGACTATCCCCAAAGTGCGGAATTCAAGAAGATGTTTGGTCCGCGCGGCGTGATCCATTCCTGGGCGCTGCCTGACGGTACCCAGAAGATCGAGGATACCGGTCCCTTGACCCGCGCGCGGATGGAGACGATTGACCAGGAGGTGACCGACAAGACGCTTGCCTTCATGGACAAGGCCCACAAGGACGGCAAACCGATGTTCGTGTGGTATAACACGACCCGGATGCACATCTTCACCCATCTCAAGCCTGAATCTCAGGGCGTGACAGGCTTTGGCATCTATGCCGATGGCATGGTCGAAACGGACGGGATGGTCGGTCAGATCCTCGCCAAGATCAAGGAACTTGGCATCGAGGACAACACCATCGTGATGTACTCGACCGACAACGGCGCCGAGACCTTCACCTGGCCCGACGGCGGAACGACCATGTTCCGGGGGGAAAAGAACACGCCTTGGGAAGGTGGCTACCGGGTTCCCGCGATGATCCGCTGGCCGGGTGTCATCAAACCGGGCACGGTCATCAACGACATCGGTGCCCACGAGGACATGTTGCCCACGCTTCTGGCCGCAGCGGGCGATCCCAACGTCAAGGAAGAGCTGCTCAAGGGCGAAACCATCAACGGCCGCGACTACAAGGTGCATCTTGACGGCTACGATTTGGGCCCGGCGCTGAAGGGGGCTGGGGAATGGCCGCGCAAGGAGTTCATCTATTGGACGGATGACGGCTCGGTGGCCGCCCTGCGCTATGGCCCGTGGAAGATCAGCTTCCTGGAACAGCAGGCCGAGGGTCTGAAAGTCTGGCAGGAGCCCTTTGTGGAACTCCGTGCCCCTGTCATCACCAACCTGCGCATGGACCCGTTCGAGCGGGCCCGTTCCGAAGATGCCATGGGTTACCAGCGCTGGTACATGGAGCGGATGTTCCTCATCGCCCCGGCAGGAGCCTATGTCGGACAGTGGCTGCAAAGCTTCAAGGACTTCCCGCCGCGGCAGAAACCGGGCAGCTTCAACCTGAGCCGGGTGATGGAGGCCGTGACCGCAGGCAGCCCGGGCAACCAGTAACCGGCCGCAGTTGCCTCAAAGGCAAGATAGGCTGAAATGAACGGGATGCGGGGCGTAGTCCCTCGCGCTTCCGGTCCTGACATGACGCCCCGGGTTCTTCCCGGGGCGTCGCACCATTACGGTCCATCCCTGACCTTTTGACTGGGAAAGGAGATCCTGATGTTTCGGCTGATTGCCTTGCTTGTTCTCGCTGCCGGCCCGCTTTGGGCGCAATCTTCTGCGCTGCCATCGTGGAACGATACGGCCACCCGCGCTGCGATACTCGATTTCATCGACGAGACGACCGATCCGAAGGCTGCGACCTTCGTTCAGCCCCAAGACCGGGTCGCTGTGTTCGACAATGACGGAACTCTCTGGGCCGAACAGCCAGTCTACTTCCAGTTCCTTTTCGCGCTTGACCGGGCCAAGGCGCTTGCCGGTGCCGATCCGCAATGGGCGAAGACGCCTGCCTTGAAGGCCGCGGCGACCGGGGATGTGAAGGCCCTTCTCGAGGGGGGTGAGGCGGCCTTGGTCGAAGTGATGGCCGCAACCCATTCCGGCATGACGGTCGAGGATTTCACGCGTGAGGCCGGGGAATGGGTTCGGACGGCGAAGCATCCGACCAAGGAACGGACCTATATCGACATGACCTACCAGCCGATGATCGAGTTGATGGCCTACCTGCGGGAAAATGGCTACTCGGTCTACATCGTCTCGGGCGGTGGCGTCGATTTCATGCGCGGCTTCACCGACGAGGCCTATGGAGTGGCGCCGCCGAATGTCGTCGGCTCGCTCGGGAAGGCTACCTACCAAATGGTCGACGGCAAACCGCAGGTGATGAAGGACCCGGGCATTGCCTTCATCGACGACAAGGAAGGCAAGCCGATCGGTATCGCCCGTGCCATCGGCCAGCGTCCGGTCTTTGCCGCAGGGAACTCCGATGGCGATTACCAGATGCTCGACTGGACGACCTCTGCCGACGGTCCGCGCTTCGGGCTGATCGTTCACCATACCGACGCGGCGCGGGAATGGGCGTATGACCGCGACAGCAAGGTGGGGCGGCTCGACAAGGCGCTGACCGATGCGCCGGCGAAGGGCTGGGTCGTGGTGGACATGGCGAAGGACTGGAAGAC
>JAYRKT010000002.1:0-57644 GCA_041905595.1 Rhodobacter sp. | reverse complement strand
GGTCTTCGCCGAATCGGGCGGCCGGACAGGCCGCCCTGCCGGATGGATCAGTCCTGGTTCACGACGAAGTCGAAGTGCTTGCGCACATATTCTTCGATCTTCCAGGTGCCCTTGAAATCCTTCTCGACCACGAAGGCATCGCCTGCTTTCACCGTCACCGGCGTGCCACCATCCGGTGTGATAACAATGCGTCCGGTGATGAGGACGACATACTCGTAGGCGGTGTAGGTCGCGTGATAGCTGCCGGGGCTGCATTCCCAGATCCCCGACACCATCGCGCCATCCTTCGAGGTGTGCAGAACCCAGGTCTTCATCGAGGGGTTGCCCTCGGTCTTGATCCAGCCGTCCAGATCGGCGGTCGAGGGTTCAATGCCGTCGGTGGGCGGCAGTCGGGTGATGCTTTGCATGGGGTCCTCTAAGCTGGTTGCCGCGCTACCCTGCCAGACGGTCGCCGTCCTCGTCCGTCCATCGCGCGACCTATTCCGGCCCGTTTCAGCCATCGCCCAAAGTGAAACGGGGCCCCGAAGGACCCCGTTTCAAACGCATCCTGCCGCCTCAGACCGAAAGGCAGATGTATTTCATTTCGAGGTAGTCCTCGATCCCGTGATGGCTGCCTTCGCGGCCGAGGCCGGATTGCTTGATGCCACCGAAAGGCGCGACCTCGGTCGAGATCAGGCCGGTGTTCACGCCGACCATGCCGTATTCCAGCTTTTCCTGCACGCGGGTGATGCGGCCGATGTCGCGGGCGTAGAAGTAGGAGGCGAGGCCGAAGATCGTGGCATTTGCCTTTTCGATCACTTCTTCCTCGGTCTCGAACTTGAACAGCGGCGCGACCGGGCCGAAAGTTTCTTCTTGGCTGACCTTCATCTCCTGCGTGACGCCGGTGACGATGGTCGGCTGGAAGAAGGTGCCGCCAAGTTCGTGGCGATGGCCCCCCGCCATCACCTTGCCGCCCTTGGCGATGACGTCGGCGATATGCTCCTCGACCTTCACCACCGCATCGGCGTTGATCAGCGGCCCGAAATCAACCGGATCAACCAGACCGTCGCCGACCTTGGTCTTGGCCAGGGCCGCTGCCAGCTTTTCGGCAAAGGCGTCATAGACACCGGCCTGCACATAGATCCGGTTGGCGCAGACGCAGGTCTGGCCGTTGTTGCGGAACTTCGACGCCATCGCGCCGATCACCGCCTGATCCAGGTCGGCGTCATCGAACACGATGAAGGGCGCGTTCCCGCCGAGTTCCATCGAGCATTTCATCACCTGATCGGCGGCCTGCTTCAACAGGATGCGGCCCACCTCGGTCGAGCCGGTGAAGGTCAGCTTGCGCACGGTCGGGTTCTCGCAGAACTCTTTGCCGATATCCGAGGCGCGGGCCGAGGTGATGACGGACAGGACGCCCGCCGGAACCCCGGCACGTTCGGCCAGCACCGCCATCGCCAGCGCCGAAAGCGGCGTCTCGGCGGCGGGGCGGGCGATGAAGGCGCAGCCAACGGCCAGCGCCGGGGCGACCTTGCGCGCAATCATCGCGTTGGGGAAGTTCCACGGCGTGATCGAGGCGACGACGCCGACCGGCTGCTTGATGACCGTCAGGCGCTTGTCGCGCATGTGGCCGGGGATGGTCTCGCCATAGACGCGCTTGGCCTCCTCGCCGAACCATTCGATGTAGGAGGCGCCATAGGCGACCTCGCCCTTGGCCTCGGCAAAGGGCTTGCCCATTTCAGCGGTCAGAATGCGCGCCAGATCGTCCTGGTTCGCCATCATCAGGTCGAACCACTTGCGCAACACCTGCGCACGCTCCTTGCCGGTGCGGGCGGCCCAGTCCTTCTGCGCCTCCTTGGCGGTGGCGATGGCGCGGGCGGTTTCGACCCGGCTCAGGTTCGGCAGGCGGGCGATGACGTCGCCGCGGGCGGGGTTGGTGACCGGGAAGGTCGACGCGTCATCCGCGTCCACCCATTGTCCCCCGACAAAGGCCTTCTCGACCAGAAGCGACGGGTCTTTCAGCAGCGACCGCAGATCGGTTACGGAATCAAGCATGACGGGGTCTCCCTTTTCGTGGATGCGCATGCAAATCATGGGCGACGGGGGGATGTCCAGTTCTCTGGGGCAGAATTCCGAAAATTTTGATCAAATTACGGGGTGTCTGGTGGACATGAACCTCGCCTACGCCAACAGCGCCTTCATCCCCGGGGGGGATAGCTACCCAGACCGATGGGCTGCGGAGGCCACCGCCTTCCGCGCGCGACTTGGCCCCCGCGCCCGGCTGGACCTGCCATACGGGCCGGGGGAGCGGCACCGCTACGATCTGTTCCTGCCCGAGACATCGCCGCAGGGCACGGCAATCTTCATCCACGGCGGCTACTGGATGGCCTTCGACAAAGGCTCGTGGTCGCATCTGGCCGCGGGGCTGCTCGCGCGGCGATGGGCGGTCGCCATGCCCTCCTATACGCTCGCGCCCGAGGCGCACATCGCTGAGATGACGCGCGAAGTGGCTGCCGCCGCTGAACGGATTGCCGCGGATCTGCCCGGTCCCCTCTGTGTCACCGGACACTCCGCGGGCGGGCATCTGGCCGCGCGCCTCGCATGCCGCGATCTCCCGCTTTCGCCGGAGGCCGCCAGGCGGCTCGTGCGGTCTGCGCCCATATCGCCCCTCGCAGATCTTGATCCGCTGCGCCTGACCTCGATGAACGACACGCTTAGCCTCGACGAAGGCGAGGTGCAGGCGGAAAGTCCGGCCCTGCTGCCGCGCCGCGAGGGGTGCGAGGTGCTCGTCTGGGTTGGCGGGCAGGAACGCCCGTCGTTCCTCTGGCAGGCGAGGACGCTTTCCGAAGCGTGGTCCTGCTCTTGGCATGTCGCGCCGGGGCGGCATCATTTCGATGTGATCGAGGACCTGACCGATCCCGACAGTAACCTTGTCCGGTTTCTGACGGACCAGACCTGACGGGCTTCTTCTGTTCGGAAATATCCTCGGGGGTGAATGCCCCGCAGGGGCAGAGGGGGCAGAAGGCCCCCTTTTCTCCGGGCCGCCTCAGGAGGCGTTCATGCGCTCGATATAGGCGCGCATTTCCTCGGCCTCCTGCCGCGCATCGCGCAGCCCTTCCATCGCCGCCCGCAATTCGGCCTCGGCCTGCGAGATGTGGTTGGCCAGTTCGGACTCGCGCTGTTCCAGATAGATCAGCGCCTGATCGCGCGCCTCTTCCGCCTCATGCAGCGACTGGGCCAGGCGGTCGACCTCTCCCATGTCTGCGCCCGCGATGCGGGTGAAGCGATGGAGCAGCCAATAAGCGAACCAGCCAAGTGCAAAGGCGATGAACAGGACGATCGAGGTCGCAGCGACGAATTCGAGATGGTTCATGGTGCGGCTTCCTGGCTTCGGCGCTCAGTTGGATTTCGGGCGTTTCTTGGGTTTCACGTCGATCTTCTCTGGCGCGGCAGAGTCATATGGCTCTTCCGGTGCGGCAGCGGCATCGCTTCCGGTGGATGCGGCGTCGCCCTTCGGGGCATCCACCGTGGCACCGCCCGCGATCTGGTCGGTTGCGGGGGCCGCCGAATCAGGCTGGGCGGTGCCGTCGTCGGCGGGATTGTCCGGTTCGGTCCCGTCTGGGGCGTCGGGGCCATCCATCGGCTCGCCGGCGATCGGCTGGTCGGTCGCATCCCCGGTTCCATCCACTTGCGCCGCGTCGGGTCCGGCATCTGTCGCGGCACCCCGTTCCATCGTCGCGGCCGCGTCCGGGGAAGTTCCGCCCGACGCAGCGTCGGTGGCAGTCCCATTGGACAAGAGCTTGAATTCGATCCGGCGGTTCTTTTCGCGCCCTTCCTCGGTGCCGTTGTCAGCGATGGGCTGCGACTCGCCGTAGCCCTTCGCGGTCAGGGAACCCACCAGCACACGGCGCCCCTGCAACCCAAGCAGAACGGCCTCGGCGCGGGCCTGGCTCAGAGCCTGGTTGCCGGTTTCGCTGCCCTGTGCATCCGTATGGCCCCCGATCTCCATCGCGACATCGGGGCATTTACGCAGAATGTCAGCCAGAGCCGCCATGGTGTCGCGCGCATCGGACTCGATCTCGGCCGAGCCGGGCGAGAAGACGATCTTGTGTTTCGCAAGCACGGCATTGAGCTGCGCCACGCATTCCTGGGGCGTCGGCAGGTCGGCTTCGGGATCGCGCGACTTGTCATATTGCACGTTGACTGTGAAAGCCTGGCCCTGACCAAGTTGCGCCGACAACGTCCGTGTGATTTCCGCCTGGGCGCGGGGCGAAACGGTAATGCCCGTAACTTCGACGGTGTCTGCCCGCACGACGATGCTGCCCTCGGCAAGGTTCGACATCGCCTGGAGTCCTGCCAGAACGCGCACCGGCCATCCGTCGGGCAGGTTGGGGTCAAGCCGCGTCGCGGTGTAGACATTCGACGCCCCGAACCGTGCCTTGGCAAAGCTTGACACGGCGTTGCGGCTCATCTCGTCGGCCAGGCGGCCTCGCAGCTGGACCGCGCCTTCGGCGGACAGAGTGGCAGTGAATTCGGGTGGGCCTTCGGGCGCGGCGGTCTTCGGCTTCTCGGGCAGGGTGGCCTTCAGCGAGAAGACGTCGGGCAGCGCCGCCTGCAACTCGCCTACCACGCGGTCGAAGGTATCCTGCGGGGTTGACTGGGTCGCCAGGAGCGACACGTCGGCATCCGAGAAGGTGATGCTGCCGCCGCCCATCGCGGCCACCGCCTTGATCCCGAGCGTTGTCGCATCCGCCCAGCTGGGCGAGGGCACACCAAGGCCGACCACGCAATCGGCCTTGCCGGTCAGCCCAGAGGCAACTGCTGCGGCGATGATGCGGTCGCGCGCCGCTTCGGTATCGGCCGAGCAGGCATCGAACCGCGCCCCCTGTGCGTCGATCAGGAAGCGCAGTGTGAACGGCGTCAGCACCGGCCGAGGCGCTGAGATATCCATCGCAATCTGCAGCCCCTCGGGCTTGGCGCGCGCAAGCTGGCTTTCGAGTGACCGCCTTTCGCTGTCCGAACTCGAGATGGCAGTGATGGCGACCTTGTCGGCGGAAATCGAAATCTTAGCCCGATCGAGCAGGCCAAGCGCCCTGACGCCGAAGCCCACGGCGGCATCCCAGCCTTGCGGGGCCGGGAAATCCGCCTGTTCCAGCATGTTCGCGACCGGTGCGCCCTTGGCTGCTGCGGTCACCTCGTCGTTCAGGACATCCGCCTGTTCCTGCCCGGGGACAAGCCCGATGATCGAGATGCCGTCATCATTGCGCAGCAATTCGACCGAGAAGTGCGGTGGTTCGATCGCCTGTGCCGGCGTGACCTGCATCAGGTCTCGGATGCGACCGGAATCGACCAGCGTGCTGGCCAGGTTGACCGCGCGAAAGCGCTTCGCCTCGTCCGGCGCGGTTCCGTGCAGGCGCACCTGCAGCCCGTCGGTCTGGACCTCGACCCAGTCCAGCCCCTCGCGCAGATAAAGGCCGCGCACATCTTCCCCCGTGCGCTTCTCGATCCAGCTTGCCGCCCAGCTCGCGGCAAGGATCGAGATCAGCAGGGCGCCAAGAAAGGCGGCCGGAGCTATGAGGCGAGGAGGAAAACGCATGGAAGTCGGGGTGATCCGGACGAGAGACTCGGGGGCTTGCGCAACCCGAGCTTCCTAGGCGGTCGGGCCGCCGGGATCAATCACAGGAGCGCGGCAATGGCAAGAAACAGCGCAGGGATCAGCCCGGCATCGCGGTTCGAGCGAAAGAGCCGCAGGCACAGCGCCGGGTCCTCGGTGTCGAGCTGGCGCAGTTGCCAGGCCAGGTGCCAACCCAGGCCCCAGACCCCAGCAATGCCGAGCACAAGTTTCAGGACGTTCCCGCCCGGCAGAAGCGCAAGGATCACCGCGAGCGCCATCAAGGTCAGCGTGGCCGCCATGAACCCGCGCAGCCATCCGCGCGTGGCGGTGCCGAACAGGCGAGCGGTCGATTTGACCCCTATCAGTGCGTCGTCGTCCTTGTCCTGGTGGGCATAGATCGTGTCGTAGAACAGCGTCCAGGCGATGCCCGCCAGATACAGGGCCACTGCCGGCCAGCCGAGCGCGCCTTCCCGTGCCGCCCACAGGAGCAACGCACCCCAGTTGAAGGCGAGGCCAAGGAAGACCTGCGGCCACCAGGTGAAGCGCTTGGCAAAGGGATAGACCGCCACCAACGCCAGCGAGGCGACGCCAAGAGCCACGGCCGACCAGTTGTAGCTGAAGAGGATGCCCGCCGCGATCACGGCCTGCAGGACCATCCAGACCAGCGCTTGCCGGACGGTCACCTGACCCGAGGGCAACGGGCGGGATCGGGTCCGGGCCACGGCCGCGTCGAAGTCGCGGTCGGTGATGTCGTTCCAGGCACAGCCCGCCCCGCGCATCAGGAACGCGCCGAGGCCGCTCGACAGGGTCAGCCACAGGTCCATGAGCGTTGCGCCGTCGCTGGAGGCGGCCGCTGCGAGCGTGATGGCCCAAAGGCAGGGAATCCACAGAAGCCAGGTTCCGACCGGCCGGTCGGCCCGCGACAGGCGCAGATAGGGGCGCAGGGCGGCCGGGGCATAGTGGTCGACCCAGTTGCCAGGCACGGCATCGGCCACGGTCGCATCTGGCGTTCCTGGTGCGTCGATCATAGGTTCAGGCTCATGCAGGAAGCGAAAGTCAGGCTCTATGTAGAACAGCCGCTCGGTCAGGGGCAACCCGTGACCCTGGAGCGGGAGCAGGCGCATTACCTGTTCAACGTCATGCGCCTCCAGCCCGGCGATGCGGTGCTGCTTTTCAACGGTCGTGATGGGGAATGGCGTGCCACGGTCGCCGATGCGGGAAAACGTGGCGGGATTCTTGCCTGCACCGAGCAAACACGTCCGCTGCAACCGCCGCCCGACCTGTGGCTGCTGTTCGCCCCGGTGAAGAAGGCGCGGACCGATTTCATCGTCGAGAAGGCGGTCGAACTGGGGGTCGCCCGCATCCAGCCTGTGCAGACGGCCCATACCAATTCCGAACGCATCCGCCCGGACCGCCTTCGCGCCCATGCTGTCGAGGCGGCCGAGCAATGCGGTGCGACTGTCGTACCCGAAGTCGCCGATCTGGTGTCGCTCGACCGGCTCCTGTCGACCTGGCCGGCCGATCGCCGCATTCTCTGGGCCGATGAATCTCGGGTCGGTGCGCCGGCCCTCCTGACCGAGGCGGCGCGGGTGGGCCGCGGGTCCTGGGCTATCCTGATCGGCCCCGAGGGCGGCTTTTCGCAGGCCGAACGCGCGCGGCTTCTTGCGCGCGCCGAGGTCACGCCGATCAGCCTCGGCCCGCGCATCCTGCGTGCCGACACCGCGGCCGTGGCGGCGATCACGTTGTGGCAGGCACATCTGGGGGACTGGGCGTGAACGGCTTTATCCGGCCCGAGGCGCAAGCCAGCCTGCGACGCTTTGCCGAAGTGATCCTGGCCGGTGGTGCGGGCCTGTTCGGAGCGTGGCTGCTGTGGCTGGGCGGCTATGTGCTGTTCCCCCTCGGGCTGATCGTCCTCGCGCTGGCAGCACTCTGGGCGCTGCAGGCTTTGCGGCGGGCGCGCTTTGCCCGCTCCGTCGCGGCGCCCGGCGTCGTCGAGGTGGACGAAGGTCAGGTCGGCTATCTCGGCCCGGTCTTCGGCGGCTACCTGTCGCTACCGGAACTGGTCGAGGTCAAGGTGATCGTCATCCACGGACAGCGGCTCTGGCGGTTGAAGCAGGCCGACGGGCAGGCGCTGCTCATCCCCATGCGGGCGACCGGCGCCGAGCGGCTCTTCGACGCATTTTCGGCTCTGCCGGGCATGGACACGCAGGCACTGGTCGAGGCGGTCGAGGATGGCGGCAGAGAGGGTCTGGTGTGGAGGCGCAGCTCTCGCCCGACCGTGGCGCTCGCCCTGCCAAGCGGCCGCCCTTGACTTGGCCTGCGCGACCGATCACCAGTTGCTGCCGATACGAGCAGTTCATTCGGAGCGCCCCAGATGTCCATTCCCCAATCCGGCGGCGGGCCGATTGAGCGCTTCGAGCAGCTGGCAGAATACATGGAAGCCGGCTGCAAACCTGCTTCCGATTGGCGCATCGGCACCGAGCACGAGAAGTTCGGTTGGCTGACGGATAGCCGACTGCCGCTTCCCTATGCGGGCGACCGTTCAATCAGCGCCTTGTTCGAGGGGCTGATCCGCCGCTTTGGCTGGTCGCCCCTGCGCGAGGGCGAGAACATCATCGGCCTGACCCGGAACGGCGCCAATGTCAGCCTCGAACCCGGCGGCCAGTTCGAGCTTTCGGGCGCCCCTGTCGAGGACCTGCACCAGACCGCCGCCGAGTTGCGCAACCATCTTGCAGAAGTGGGCGAACTGGCCGGGCCGATGGGGGTGAACTTCATGGGGATCGGCGCCGCGCCGGAATGGACGCACGAGCAGATGCCGGTCATGCCGAAGGGCCGCTACCGGCTGATGACCGATTACATGGGCCGCGTCGGCACGCATGGAACGCAGATGATGTACCGGACCTGCACCGTGCAGGTGAACCTCGACTACGGTTCGGAAGCCGACATGGTGAAGAAGCTGCGCGTGGCTCTTGCGCTGCAGCCGGTCGCGACGGCGCTTTTCGCCTCGTCGCCGTTCTTCGAGGGCAAGCCCAACGGCCACAAGAGCTGGCGCAGCCGCATCTGGCGTAGCCTTGACGACAGCCGGACGGGGATGCTGCCCTTCGTGTTCGAGGATGGCATGGGGTTCCAGCGGTATGTCGACTGGGTGCTCGATGTGCCGATGTATTTCGTCTATCGCGACGGCAGGTACATCAACGCGCTTGGCCAGTCCTTCCGCGATTTCCTGAAGGGTGAACTGCCGGCTCTGCCGGGCGAAAAGCCGACGCTTTCCGATTGGGCCGACCACATGACCACCGTCTTCCCCGAGGCGCGGGCCAAGAAGTTCATCGAGATGCGTGGTGCCGATGCCGGGAACGAGGCGCATCTGAACGCGCTTCCCGCCTTCTGGGTCGGGTTGATGTATGACAACGCCGCGCTCGATGCCGCCTGGGATCTGGTCAAGGGGCTTGACGCCGAAACCCGGCAGGGCCTGCGCGTCGCCGCCTCGGTTTCCGCCCTTGAGGGCGAGGCGGGGGGGGTGAAGCTGATCGACCTGGCGCGCGCCGCGGTCGACATATCGCGCGGAGGTCTAGCCGCGCGGGCGCGTGCCGGCAGCGGCAAGGCGGACGAAACCGGCTATCTCGACGTATTGCTTGACAATCTCGCACGCGGCCGGGTGCAGGCTGACGACTTGCTTGCGGCCTGGGAAGGTCCGTGGCACCACGCGCTGGCGCCGGTCTATCCCGACACCAGCCTGTGCTGAGGGGCCGCGCGTCTCAGGCGCGCAGATAGACCGGCTAATCCGTGATCGGGTCCGGACCATAGGCGTTGGCACCGCGGTCGCCCGGTTTCAGCAGGAACCACAGGAAGATCAGCCAGCCCACGAACGGGATCAGGTTGATCCAGAACCACCAGCCCGACCGGCCGGTGTCGTGCAGCCGGCGGATCATCACCGAAAGCCCCGGGAGCAGTACAACCAGCGAGAAGATGCCTCCGACGACGCTTTTCTGGATGATCTCGATGCTGTCGGCGGTCTCGACCACGATGCTGCCGAACAGTGCCCGATCGATCATGTTGGCAACGATGTTGCCGAGGATGTTGAACAGCACGAACCACCAGTATTCCGCCCGCCTGGCGCGGCCGGAGAAGGTCAGGAACTTGTCGAAGCAGCTTCTGACGGCCTCACCGAAACCCATCTCGTAATCCCCTTTTGGCTCAATTCGGCCCGAGGTTGCGCCCGAAACGTCAGGGTTGCAAATGCTTTGGCCACGTGGGCCAAGAAGTCGAGCCGTCTGTTGCCGCGACCGCACGGCTTCCCACGGGCAAGGTCAGCCCTTCTTCTGGCCGATCTTCGGTTCGGTTCCCGCCAGGATGCGGGCAATATTGGCCTTGTGCCTCCAGAAGACCAGCACCGCCAGAATGACCACCAGTGCCAGCATCTGACCCCGACCGAAAACCAGCAGCCAGACCGGGGAAAGCGCCGCCGCGATCAATGCCGAGAGGGACGAAATGCGCCCGATGGCGGCCGCGACTGCCCATGTCGCACAAGCGGCCAGACCCACCGGCCAGGCCAGCGCCAGAAGCGTGCCAAGGAACGTCGCAACCCCCTTGCCGCCCCGGAAGCCGAGCCAGACCGGATAGAGGTGACCGAGGAAAGAGAACAGTGCCGCGACCTGCGCCGCATCTTCGCTCACGGTCGCGCGCGCGATCAGAACAGCCACCGCCCCCTTGGCCGCATCGAGTAGCAATGTCGCCAAGGCCGCGCCCTTGTTTCCGGTGCGCAGCACGTTGGTCGCGCCGATATTGCCGGATCCGATCTGGCGCAGGTCGCCAAGTCCCATGATCCGCGTGATGATGACGCCAAACGGGATCGACCCGAGCAAATAGCTCAAGCCGGCGGTCAGGATGAGGGCGAATGGGGCGCTTGTGAAATCAGGCATCGGCTCCCCCGAACACCTGCATCCCCGCGACCCAGGTGCCCAGAATCTTACCTTCCATGCGCTGCCCGTCAAAGGGCGTGTTCTTGGATTTCGAGCGGAGGGTGAAGCGGTCCAGGAGGAAGGGCGCGTCAGGATCGAAGAGCAGCAGATCGGCCGGCGCGCCGATCGCAAGCCGCCCCTGCGGCAGACCAAGACGCCGCGCCGGGTTCAATGACATGGCCCGGAACAGCTGCGGTAGCGTGATCCCGCCGGACTGGTAAAGTCGCATTGCCGCGGGCAGGAAGGTTTCCAGCGCGACGGCCCCCGCCGTGGCTTCTTCGAAAGGCAGGCGCTTGCTTTCCTCGTCGGCCGGGGTGTGGAACGAGGCGATGACGTCGATTTCGCCCGCCGCCACCGCCTCGACCATGGCCAGGCGGTCATCCTCGGACCGCAAGGGGGGGGTCATCTTGAAGAAGGTTCGGTAGTCGCCCACGTCGAATTCGTTCAGCGTCAGGTGATGGATCGAAACACCGGCGGTCACATCGAGCCCCTGCTCCCGCGCGCGGCGCAGGGCGGGCAGGGTCGAGGCGCAGGTGATCTGGTCGGCGTGGTAGCGGGCGCCGGTCATTTCGACCAGCGCGAGGTCTCGCTCCAGCCCCATGCGTTCGGCCAGGGGATGCACACCCGGCAGACCGTAAAGCGAGGCGAACTTGCCCGAGGTTGCTGCGCCGCCCGCCGACAGGGCCGGGTCCTGCGGATGGCCCACAACCAGCGCGCCAAGGCTGCGCGCATAGGTCAACGCCCGGCCGAGGACCTTGCTGTCGGCGACAACGTGGTCGGCATCGGTAAAGGCCAGCGCGCCGGCGTCGAGCAGAAAACCGATCTCGGTCATCTCGCGGCCCTGACGCCCCTTGGTCAGCGCTGCCATGTGGCGGATGCGGACGGGGCTCGCCTCGGCTGCGCGGCGGGTCACGAATTCCAGGGTCTCGGGTGTGTCGATGGCGGGGTGGGTGTCGGGGCGGGCGATGATGGTGGTGACGCCGCCCGCCGCTGCCGCGAGCCCTGCCGAGCGGAAGCTTTCGCGGTGGCGCTCGCCCGGCTCACCGATCTTGACGCCCCAGTCGACGATGCCCGGGGCAAGGCAGGCGCCGCGACCATCGACGAGGGCCGCACCTTTCGGAGCGTCTGTTCCGCGCGCTGTGATCACGCCGTCTTCGACCGCCAGGCTGCCATCGTCGATCTCGCCGGTCTCGGGGTCGATCAGGCGGACGTTCTGAAAGACGGTGATGCGCATCTCTGCCCCCTTGCTGCGGCCGCTGCCTGCCTAGCGCGGCGGGGCCGTCCCGGCAAGTTCCTGCCCGCTGATCCCGGCGATCAGGCCATAGACCTTCCGCGCCTCGGCGATGCGGCGGAAACCGACACGGCGGCGGATGGTCTGGCCCGGGACATACATGCCTTCGGAATGCGACCCGCGCCACTGGCCGGCGGTATGGCGCACGTCCGTCGCAAACCAGACGGAGCCTGGATTGCCGTCTTGCAGCAGCGCTTTCGTGTCGGGGCCAATTGCGTAGCGCTCCAGTTTACGCTGACCACGGGGCAGGGTCGCGACAAAGGCAGTCCGGTTCGTGAGGGTGTAATGGGTGCTGCGCCTCAGCGACGCATCCCAGAAGAGGCGACCGATGGTGAGCCAGAGCCCGAAACCGACAAAGACCACCCCGATGACGGCCGCAATCAGAGATGCATGCCCGGCTTTCAGGATCACCGCCATGCCGGAGCCAGCCGCGACCAGGCCAGCGATCGTTTCGGGGGCGGCGAGATCGCTCCAGACGACCAATGCATCGGGCTGACCCTGCCAAAGGATATGTTCGCCCGGCGCCAGGAATTCTTCCCAGCCGGGGGGCGGGACGGCTTCGGATAGATCGGTCATCGGCGATTCCGTGGTTGGTGCGGGATGAACCCGAGGACAGAGACGAGCTTCTCTCCTCCTACAGAATTCCTCCCTTGTCGTGCCAGCGGAACCTGTTGGCCCCTCAGTCTGGGCAAAGGGTCGTCACTTCTTGGGAAAAAGGTAGGTCACGACCAGGCGCGCGCCCCAGCCATCCGGGCCCCCCTCGGGCGTATCGGCCCAGTAGCGGACACCGCCGGTGATCTGCACGGGTTTGCCGCCAATCTTGATGATCTGGCCGACGGTGAAGTTGATCGGAACCGACCATTCCTCGTTTTCCCAGTCATAGGTCGACTCGGTGTTGATTCCGAACGTCGTCGCCTTCTTGGTCGTGTAGCTGAGGAAGGGCTGCAGGAAGGCCGCGTTGGTGTTGCCGAACTTGTCGCCGCCCGAGATCGACCAGACGTTGTTGGCGAGAATCCCGTAGGTCCAGCCATTCGACTGCTTCAGGGCAACCCCAGTGATGCCCGCGCCCCACTGGTTGTTGGCGATGCCGTCGGTCGCGGTGGGGATCTGCAGGACCGGGCCGACGCCCCAGATGAGGCCGTTCTTCGTCGGATTCTTCGGCGAGAAGAAGAAGCTCTGCGTGATGTTGCCGAGACCCGTCTGCGACTCGCCGCCAGGCAGGAACCCATCCTGATGCACCACCGGAAGGATCGTGCGCGAGATCACGTTCCAGTCCGGGCTGATCGAGATCGGGATCACCGGCTGGATGTTGATGTAGCTCTGGTTCGCGGTGCCGTTGAGGAAGCCGTCATTGTAGTTGTACTGGAACGGCACACTGATGAGGTTGGCGACCGGGTTCGAGAGCTTCTTGGCAAGCTCGTCAGCCGACTGGGCCTGCGCGACCCCGGCCATCCCAAGAAGGACAAACAGGGAAACCACGAGTTTCTTCATCCAATCACCCTCCGGAACACTACGCCTGACGGTCAGGCCGACTCACAGATAGTATACCCTTGGCACGCGGCGCCGATCATGCAATGCACGCCAACTCGGTCAGTTGAGCCCGCACTGTGACAGTCAAGCTCCAGCTTCGGCCGCCACCCTTCCGCGTTCCGCCTTCAGATTGCGCGCGAGAAGTTCCATGCAGGCCATCCGCACGGCGACGCCCATCTCGACCTGATCCTGGATGACGGAGCGGTTGATGTCGTCGGCGAGCGTGCCGTCAATCTCGACCCCCCGGTTCATCGGACCGGGATGCATGACGATCGCATCCGGCTTGGCATAGGCCAGTTTCTCGGCATCGAGCCCGTAGCGATGGTAGTATTCGCGCTCGGACGGGATGAAGCCGCCATCCATCCGCTCCTTCTGGAGCCGCAGCATCATCACCACGTCGGCGTCCTTCAGGCCCTCGGCCATGTCGTCATAGACCTCGCAGCCGAACTCCTTCACGCCCGACGGCATCAGCGTGGAGGGCGCGATCAGGCGAATGCGGTTTTCCATCTTGCCGAGCAGGATCAGGTTCGACCGCGCCACCCGGCTATGGGCGATGTCGCCGCAGATCGCCACCGTCAGGCGCTGGAGCCGCCCCTTGGCGCGGCGGATGGTCAGCGCGTCGAGCAGGGCCTGCGTGGGATGCTCGTGCCGGCCGTCGCCTGCGTTCAGCACGGCGCAATTCACCTTCGAGGCCAGCAGGTTGACCGCGCCTGACGAGGAATGACGGACCACCAGCAGATCGGGCTGCATCGCGTTCAGCGTCATCGCCGTATCGATCAGCGTCTCGCCCTTCTTCACGCTCGACTGGGCGACGGACATTGTCATCACATCGGCGCCAAGGCGCTTGCCGGCGAGCTCGAAACTCGCCTGCGTGCGCGTCGAGTTCTCGAAGAACATGTTGATCTGGGTCATCCCCGCCAGAACGTCGGTCCGCTTGATCGTGCGGCGGTTCAGATCGACGTAGCGTTCCGCGAGGTCGAGGACGGTGGTGATCTCATCGGGGGCGAGATGCTCGATCCCCAGCAGGTGACGGGCACGGAACGGCATGGGGCCTCCTGAGGCTGGATCGGGTCGGTCCGGTTATAGAAAGCGCGCCCCGCGCGGACAAGCCGGGTTGTTCCCGGCGGGGCACGGGCATAGGTTTCCGGCATGGAACATGACAGCGAGTTTCATGCCGCACTGGCGGCGCTGGCCTGGCAGATCGACCTCGGCGCCGACGAGGCGATCGGCGAGGTCCCGGTGAACCGCTACGATGCCGTTGCCGCGCCAGAGCCTGTGGCCTCTCAACCGCAGACCACCGCGCCTTTCGCCCCTGCTGCGGCCCAGCGCGCTGTCGAGCCGCCGCCCCAAGCGCCTGTGGTCGATGCCGTGGCCGAGGCCCGTCATGCCGCCGCCGGCGCGCGCGATCTCGATGCCTTGCGCGAGGCGCTCGCGGCCTATGAGCATTGCGAGTTGAAGAAGGGCGCGCGGACGCTCGTGTTTTCGGATGGCAATCCCAAGGCGCGCGTCCTGGTCCTGGGCGAGGCGCCGGGTCGCGATGAGGACATGCAGGGCAAGCCCTTCGTCGGGCGGGCCGGGCAGCTCCTTGACCGGATGTTTGCGGCGATCGGCCTCAGCCGGACCGCGCCCGATGCCGAGAAATCGCTCTACATCACCAATGTCATGGTTTGGCGACCGCCGCAGAACCGCGATCCGACGCCTGAGGAGATCGCGATGATGCTGCCTTTCGTCGAACGGCACATCGCACTGGTCGATCCTGACGTGGTCGTCGTGATGGGCAACACCCCGTGCGCGGCGCTGCTGGCGCAGCGGGGGATCACCCGCCTTCGCGGCAAGTGGACGCAGGCGCTTGGCAAGCCGGTCCTGCCGATGTTCCACCCGGCCTTCCTGCTGCGCCAGCCGCACATGAAACGCGAAGCCTGGGCAGACCTGCTGGAACTGCAGGCGAAACTGAGGATCACTGCATGAGCCGCATCGACGAAAGCATGGCCTTCGTTCCGGTTCGGATCGCGGTTCTGACCGTGTCCGATACCCGCACGCTGGCCGAGGATCGCTCGGGCGATACGCTGGTCGAGCGGCTGATCGGTGCGGGACATGTGCTGGCCGACCGTGCCATCGAAAAGGACGACCGCGCCGCTATCGTCGCGCATCTGCGCCGCTGGTGCAGCGATCCGCAGGTGGACGTGATCCTCACAACGGGCGGCACCGGCCTGACCGGGCGCGACGTGACCGTCGAGGCGCATCGCGACGTCTACGAGAAAGAGATCGAAGCTTTCGGCACCGTCTTCACCATCGTCTCCATGCAGAAGATCGGCACTTCGGCGGTTCAGTCGAGGGCGACCGGGGGCGTGGCGCAGGGCACCTACCTCTTTGCGCTGCCGGGCAGCCCCGGGGCCTGCCGCGACGCGTGGGACGAGATCCTGAAATGGCAACTCGACATCCGCCACCGGCCCTGCAACTTCGTCGAGATCATGCCGCGGCTGGAAGAACACAGGCGGCGCAAGTAGCGGTCAGTCGGCGGGGCAACCGCGGATCTCGACTGCGCGGTCCGGGCCAAGCACCGTAACGGTCAGGTTGCGTCGATCCAGCGCGATCGGCGCGCCCGAATCCGAAACCATGTCGGCCGAAGCGACGAGCGTTCCGCCCTTGCGGGTCACCGCCGCATCCGACACCCAGACCGGCACCGGGCCGGGTTCGAACACGACGGTTTCCTTGCCGCCAAGCGGCGGCAGCGACATATGCGCGGTGATGGTCAGGCCGTCACCGGACGGCGCGACTTCGCAGGAAATGCCGTTTGCGCCGGCCTCATCCGCCGGGATCGGCTGATCCGCGAGCGCAGCCTTGATCAGCGGATCGGGCTGGCCTGTGCCCGAAAGCACCGTCTCGACACTGACGCTGGCCGGCATGCAGATGTCGTTGCAGACTCCCAGGTCGATCGTCGCGTTCAGCCGGATCGGCTTTGAGGGGTCGTCGGGCGTCAGTTCCAGCGGGAGGACAAGATGCTTCTTGTAGCCGATGGACTGCATTCCGTTCAGGTCGAAGACCTGAGGCCGCGGCCAGTGCAACCGGACGCCTGCGAGGTTTTCCGAACCCGACCAGTCAAATTGCGGTGGGATGCCGGCATCGCCGGGGCTGCGCCAGTAGGTCTTCCAGTTCGGCGCGAGATCCAGCGCCAGCGCCGCCATGCGCCGGCCGTCGGCCATTTGCCAGCCGGGCAGAAGGCGGGCCTGCAAGACCTCCGATGCGGTTTGCGCGGCGGCGGGCAGGGCGGTCAGGCCAAGGGCGATGAGGGTTCTTAGCAGCATGTGTCCTGATATGGGGCCTGCCGCATCCGGGATGAAATCACATTCGGGCGACAAGTGGTGAGGTGTTGCAACATTGTCCTTGAGCCGTGTTGGACGGGTGCCCATCTTGGTAACATGAGTCTCGATCTGGCAGGAAAGCTTCTGGTCGCCATGCCTGGCATGGGTGATCCGCGTTTTGAACGCAGTGTCATCCTGATTTGCGCCCATTCGGACGAGGGCGCGATGGGTTTGGTGGTGAACAAACCCGTTCCGGAGTTAAGCTTTGGCAGTCTGCTCGACCAGCTCAATATTCCCCGTGTGCCTGAAGGGCGCGACATCCGTGTCCATCTGGGCGGACCGGTCGAGCGGGGGCGCGGATTTGTGCTGCATTCGCCGGATTGGTGGGCTGACAAGGCCACGATGGATGTGCCAGGCGGATTCGGCATGACCGCCACGCTGGACGTGTTGGCCGCCATCGCCAGGGGTGACGGCCCTGAATCGGCGCTGCTGGCGCTTGGATATTCCGGCTGGGGACCGGGTCAGCTGGAGGCCGAGATTGGGCGCAATGACTGGCTGACAGCAGATGCCCCTGCCGATCTGGTCTTTTCGGCCGACGACGGCGGCAAATGGACCAAGGCCCTGCGCGCGATGGGCATTGACCCGTTGACGCTGTCCTCTGCCGCAGGCCGTGCCTAAGTCACTCCCCGTAGGGCACCCAGATCGTCTTGACCTCGGTCGCTGCGCGCAGGAAGGCGCGGCCTTCACCCTCTGACGACCAGTCGCGGGCGCGGCCGTAGTTGACCCAAGTGCGCTTCAGATTGCTGGCCGCTTCCTTCTCCACCAGCCCCGAGACGTCGGCGGCCGAGAAGGACCAGACGGCATCGACATCCATATGGCCCGCCAGAGTCTTGGCCAGCTCCGCATGGCCTCCGGTGACGATATTGACCACGCCACCCGGCACGTCGGAGGTGTCGAGCACCTGGTAGAGGTCGGTTGCTGCAAGCGGGAAAGCTTCGGACGGCACGAGGATCACTGCGTTGCCCATGGCGATCGCCGGGGCCATCAGGCTGACAAGACCCAGAAGCGGCGCCTCATCCGGGCACAGCGCGCCGATCACGCCGACCGGCTCGTTCATGGCCAAGGCCACGCCGCGGATCGGCACCGACTTAACCACGCCATCGTATTTGTCGGCCCAGGCGGCATAGGTGAAGAGCCGCTGGATCGACGCAGCTACCTCCGCCTCGCCCGAACGTCCGGTCATGTCGCGCAGGCGCGCCGCGAATTCGGCCGAGCGGGCGGCGAGGTTCTCGGCGATGTAGTAGATGACCTGCGCCCGGTTGTGCCCGGTGGCCTTGCCCCAGCCTTTCGCCGCATGGGCGGCCTCGACCGCGTTGCGGATGTCCTTGCGGTTGCCGATCCCGACATGGCCCAGGAGCTTGCCCCGGGCGGACCAGATCGCCTTGGAATAGCCGCCATCGGGCCGCGCCTGCTTGCCGCCGACATAAAGCTTGGCGGTGCGGTCGATGCCTTCCACGATGGCTTCGTTCGGAGCGGGCACGGCGGCGACCGGTTTCAGGGGTTTCGATGTTCCGGCGGGCTTGAGATAGGCCATGAGCCCCTCCCATCCACCTTCGCGGCCGAAGCCCGACTCGCGCACCCCGCCAAAGCCAGCGGCGGCGTCGAACAGGTTCGTCGCATTCACCCAGACGACGCCCGCCTTGATCTTCGGGGCAATGTCGAGCGCGAGGTTGACGTTCTCGGTCCAGACGCTGGCGGCAAGGCCGTAGCGGGTGTTGTTGGCCAGCGCCACCGCCTCTTCCGGCGTGCGGAAGGTCATTGAGACAAGCACCGGGCCGAAGATTTCCTCCTGCATCAGGCGGGATGAGGCGGAGAGGCCGGTGATCAGCGTCGGCGGGTAGAAGCAGCCGGCGGGCAGGGGCGTTGCGGCGCGGTAGGTCTCGCCTTCCGCGTTGCCATCGACCATCGCGGTGATCGTGGCCAGCTGGACCGGGTCCACCACCGCGCCCACGTCGATGCACTTGTCCAGCGGATCGCCAATGCGCAGGCCGTCCATCCGCCGCTTCAGCTTCTGGTGGAACCGCTCGGCCACGCCTTCCTGCACCAAAAGGCGGGACCCGGCACAGCAGACCTGGCCCTGGTTGAACCAGATCGCATCCACCAGCCCCTCGATGGCAGAGTCGAGGTCGGCGTCGTCGAAGACGATGTAGGGCGACTTGCCCCCCAGCTCCAAGGTCAGCGCCTTGCCCGACCCGGCGGTCGCCTCGCGGATGCGTCGGCCGACTTCGGTCGAGCCGGTGAAGGCCACCTTCGCAACATCTGCCGCAACCAGTGCGGCCCCGGTCGCTCCGTCTCCGGTCACGACGTTCAAGACGCCCTTCGGCAGCCCGGCCTCGCGGCTGATTTCGGCGAAGAGAAGCGCGGTCAGGGGCGTGTATTCGGCGGGCTTCAGCACGACGGTGTTCCCCGCCGCCAGCGCCGGGGCCACCTTCCATGCCAGCATCAGGAGCGGGAAGTTCCACGGGATCACCGCGCCGCAGACGCCGACAGGCACCATCCCCGGCAGTTCGCTGTCCATCAGCTGGGCAAGACCCGCGTGGTAGTAGAAATGCCGGGTGACCAGCGGAATGTCGATGTCGCGGCTTTCGCGGATCGGCTTGCCGTTGTCGAGCGTCTCAAGCACCGCGAACAGGCGGGAGTGCTTCTGCACCAGCCGGGCAAGGGCGTAGAGAATGCGCGCCCGCTCATGCCCTGGCGTCCGTCCCCATTTCGCTTGCGCCCGCGTCGCGGCCTTCACGGCGGCGGCCACATCGGCCTCGGTGCCTTGCGTGACCTGCGCCAGTTCCCTGCCGGTGGCCGGGTTCTTCGTGGCGAAGGTCTGGTGCGGCTTGGTCCAGCCGCCGTCGATCCAGTGGCCAAAGCGGTTGTCGTGAGCCTTCAGCCAATCCATCGCCTCGGCCGAGCCTTCGGGAGCAGGGCCGTAGTCCATCGTCTGGAAGATATCGCGGATGGTCATGGCTTACCCCATCGGATGGCGGTTGGCGGCCGAGTAGCGGCCAGTGACGAAGTGCTCAAGCTGGCGCTCGATATCGCCCAGCAGCGACGAGGCGCCGAAGCGGAAGAGGTCGGGCTGGAGCCACGGCAGGCCCAGTTCGTCCTTCATCAGCGACAGGTAGACGAGCGCGTCCTTGGCCTTGGAAATGCCGCCCGCCGGCTTGTAGCCGACCTTGATGCCGGTGCGGTCCTGGTAGTCGCGGATGGCGCGGATCATCGTCAGGCTGACGGGCAGGGTGGCGTTGACCGACTCCTTGCCGGTCGAGGTCTTGATGAAATCCGCCCCCGCCATCATGCAGACGAGGCTCGCCCGTTCGACATTCCGCAGCGTCCCGAGTTCGCCGGTCGCAAGGATCGCCTTCACGTGCGCCTCGCCACAGGCCTCGCGCATCTCGGCCATCTCGTCGTAGAGCGCCTGCCAGTTCCCAGTCAGCACATGACGGCGGGAGATGACGATGTCGATTTCGCGCGCGCCGGCCTTCACGCTTTCGCCGATCTCGGCGATGCGCAGGCGGTAGGGCGACAGGCCGGCGGGGAAGCCGGTGGATACGGCGGCAACCGGGATGCTCGTGCCTTCCAGTGCGCGCACGGCGGTTTCGACCATCTCGTGATAGACGCAGACCGCGCCAGTGGTGATGCCGGACATGCCGAGCGCCTCGAGCAGGTCGGCCCGCACCGGCTGGCGCGCCTTGGCGCAGAGGCGCTGAACCCGACCAGGCGTGTCGTCGCCCGACAAAGTGGTCAGGTCGATCAGCGTGATCGCCTTCAAAAGCCACGCCGCCTGGAATTCCTTCTTGACGCTCCGCCTCCCCGGCAGCGTGGCGCAGCGCCGCTCGATGGCCGAGGTGTTGGCCTGCACGCCGGCGACCCAATCGAGGTCGAGCGGCATCCCGGGATTGCGGACATGGGCGACCTGCGGCAACAGGTCCGTCGCCGCGACGGTGGGCGTGGGATGGGTCTGCACGGGGGGCCTCCGGGTGCTCCTTGCCCGGGAAGGTTCGCACGGTCGGGGATGCCGTGGCAAGGCGAGAGGCAGCGACCGCCATTGATTTTTTACCAATTGGTCAATTAATCCGGTTCGCGATGGCCGGTCGGGGCCTTGACCCCGGGCCGGCCTTCGTGCGGACTGCGCCCGAATTGAACCGATCGGAGCCGCCGCAATGCTTGACCTGACCTCCCATTGGGCCGGCTACCTTTCCCTTGTCATCTTCGTCGTCGCCTATGTCCTCGTCACGCTCGAGGAAAAAACGCATTTGCGGAAATCAAAGCCGGTGATGCTGGCGGCCGGCCTGATCTGGCTACTGATCGGGATTGCCTATTCCTCGGCCGGGATGAGCGCAGAAGCCCACGCCCAGGCGACCGAGATCATCGAGGAATATGGCGAGCTTTTCCTGTTTCTTCTGGTCGCCATCACCTACGTCAACACGCTGGAGGAACGCCGTGCCTTCGAGGTGCTGCGCGCAAGGCTGGTGCAGGCGGGATTGAGCTACCGCCAGTTATTCCTGCTGACGGGGGTGCTGTCGTTCTTCCTGTCCTCGGTGCTCGACAACATGACCACCGCGCTGGTCATGGGTGCGGTGGTGATCGCGCTCGGGTCGCACAGTCCGCGTTTTGTCGCCATTGCCTGCGTCTCGGTCGTGGTTGCGGCCAATGCGGGCGGTGCCTTCTGCCCGTTCGGCGACATCACCACGCTGATGGTCTGGCAACAGGGCAAGCTCGAATTCTTCGAGTTCTTCAAGCTCTTCATTCCTTCGGCGCTGAACTGGATTGTGCCCGCGGCCTTCATGTATTTCGCGGTTCCGCAGGCGCGACCTGAACCGGTGACCGAACGCGTCCGCGCCAAGCCGGGAATGACCGGCGTCGCGGTCCTGTTCGGCCTGACCATCGTCACGGCGGTTGCCTTCAAGAACTTCCTGGACCTGCCGCCCGCGCTCGGGATGATGCTGGGCCTCGGCTATTTGCAGCTCTGGTCATTCCTCCTGCAGCGCAAGGGCAACCGGCTGAGCGACGAGGACATGGTGCTGGACAGCTTCAGCCAGGTGCAGCGGGTCGAATGGGACACGCTCCTGTTCTTCTTCGGCATCATCTTCGCGGTCGGCGGCCTGGGCGTACTGGGCTATCTCGCGCTCTTGTCGGATGTCCTTTACGCCGGGCTTGGCCCGACCCCGGCCAACATCATCATCGGTGCCCTGTCCGCGATCATCGACAATATCCCGCTGATGTTCGCGGTTCTGACCATGGACCCGTCGATGTCCGATGGCCAGTGGCTGCTCATCACGCTGACGGCAGGCACGGGCGGATCGCTCCTGTCCATCGGATCGGCCGCTGGCGTGGCGCTGATGGGGCTGGCGGGAAAGGGCTATACCTTTTCAAGCCACCTGAAATGGACCTGGGCCGTGGCACTGGGCTACGTGGCCGCGATCATGGCGCATCTTGCGATAAACGCGCACCTGTTCTGATGCCGTCAGAGATGGCGCGCGTCGCGGTCGGCGGGATCGCCGTCGAATGTCGCCCATCCCCGTTCCGTGCCGGTCGGGGGCACGTCGGTGGCCGTCATGTTCCGATGCAGATGCACCTTGGACAGAAACAGGGCGGTCACGGGTGAGGTGATGAACAGGAAGACCACGATCAGCAGTTCCTGCCAGGTGACAATGCCTCGCACGGCCTTGAAGTAGATCACCGAGGCTACCAGCACCGCGCCCACGCCAAGCGTCGTCGCCTTTGTCGGGGCATGGAGCCGCTTCATCGGATCGTTCAGCTTCAACAGGCCGTAGCTGCCGACCAGCCCGAAGAGGCCGCCCAGGACCAGGAGGGCCGAGATGACGATTTCCGTGATCATGGCTGCTGCCCCGCTCATTCGATGATATTGCCGCGCAGCATGAACTTGCTGAACGCGACGGTGGACACGAAGCCGGTCATGGCAAAGAGCATCGCCGCCTCGAAATTCACCCCGTTGCCGGTGAGCAGACCGTGGAGCACGATCAGCGCGATGATGTTGATGACCATCGTGTCGGCGGCCAGAACCTTGTCCGGCAGCCCGGGCGCGCGCAAGACAACCCAGAGGTTCATCAACAGGCCAAGCCCGAAACAGCCGATCGCGAAGAGAAGCGCATAGGTCATCATCCGAAGATCCTCTTCAGGCGGGCCTCGTAGCGGGTCTTGATCTCGTCGCGGACCGCGTCCGGGTCGGGGGCATGAAGTGCATGGACGAGAAGCGCGTGACCGTCCGCCGACATCTCGGCCGTAACGGTGCCGGGGGTCAGGGTGATCGTCGCGGCAAGGACTGTGATCGCCTCGGGCACGGTCAGGTCCAGCGGTACCGTGACCCACGCGGACTTCATCCGGTCATTCGGAACGAACAGGACCAGTCGGGCCACGACGAAATTCGCCACCACGATGTCCCAAAGCACGACCGCCCCGAATTCAAGGATCGCGGGCAGATTGCGGATCGGCACGTTCCCGGGCCAGAAGGCCGAGATCATAAGCGGAATGGCAATGGCCAAGATCACCGCCATGACCAGGCTGCCCAGCATCACGTGGTTGACCAGCAGGAACCAGGTGACGACCAGGGCGGCCGACAGCCAGGGATGGGGGAAGAGCTTGCGCAACATGGCCGTCATCCCCCGACCGGCAATGCGTTTGCGGCGATGTAGGGCGCGGGCGCGTAAAGCTCTGCCGCCGTCGTCGCCAGCCAGCCGGTGACCGGCCCTGCGAACAGGGTCAGCCCGATGAGCAGCGTGAACAGCAGACCGATCGCGACGAAGGGCAGGGCGTTCAGCCGGACTTCTATTTGGTGCAGGTCGGACGAAAGCGCGGTCGCCTTCCAGAAAAGAAGGCTCCCCGCCTGGGCAAATCCGACCACCATCAGAAGGGACGTGCCAAGGATGACCGGCCAGACCAGGCCCATCTCTTCCCGCGTCGCGTCAAGGATCAGCAGCTTGCCCAGGAACCCCGAAAGCGGCGGCATTCCCGCCATTGCGATGGCGCCCACGAAGAACAGCGCGGCGATCAGGCCAGACTGCGCAATTGGCGGTCGCGCCTCGGACAGGGTGCCGGTCCCGCGGCGGCTTAGCACCAGATCGGTGATCAGGAACATGGCAGCGGTCGCAAGGGTCGAATGCAAGAGATAGTAGAGCGCCGCTGTACTACCCGCCGGCGAAAAGGCCGAAACGGCGATGAACAGCGTGCCCATCGATGCAATGGCGGAAAAGGCCACCGTGCGGCCAAGCTTCCGGGCACCCAGAACCCCGATCGCACCGAGGATCAGCGTGATGAGACCCGCCGGCAGGATCAGGTCGCCGAACATCGACCCGGTTGCCGGGGTCACTGGCGGGAAGACCAGCGTGTAGACCCGAAGGACGGCATAGGCCCCGACCTTGGTCATCACCGCGAACAGCGCGGCAACCGGCCCCGGCGCGTTGGCATAGGTTCCCGGCAGCCAGAACTGTACCGGAACAAGCGCCCCCTTGATGGCGAAGACCAAGAGCAGCATCACCGCGCCGACCCGGATCAGCGCCGCGTCGCCTTCCGGCAGGATCGCCACCTTCTGCGCAAGATCGGCGAGGTTCAGCGTCCCGGTCACCGAATAGATCGTCGCCAGCGCAAAGAGGAACAGGGTCGAGCCGACAAGGTTGAAGGCAACGTATTGCACGCCGGCTTTCAACCGGTCCCGACCGCCGCCGTGGATCATGAGGCCGTAGGAGGCGATCAGCAGCACCTCGAAGAACACGAAGAGGTTGAAAGCGTCGCCGGTCAGAAACGCGCCGTTCAGGCCCATCAACTGAAACAGGAACAGCGCGTGGAAATGCTGTCCGCGCCGGTCCCAGCCGGTCCCCATGACATACAGAAGAACGGGCAGGGCTAGTGCGGCAGTCAGCAACAGCATCAGCGCCGAAAGCCGGTCGAGGACCAGGACGATGCCGAAGGGGGCGGGCCAATCGCCCAGGAAATAGGCCTCGGGTCCGGTGACGGTCGCCGCCCGGACCAGCAGGATCGATACCGCCGTCAAGGCCAGCACACCCACCAGACCGATGACACGTTGCAACACGATGTCGAAGCGCGCGACAAGCACGGCCAATGCGCCAAGGACGGCAGGAATCACGACGGGGGCGATGATCCAGTGGCTCATGCCCGATCCTCCCCGCTGTCTTCTTCAGGGTCGGAAGGCTCCATGTCGATCCGGTCGTCCCCCGCCTCGAGATAGGCGCCAAGCCCCAGCATGACGATGACCGCCGTCATCCCGAAGGAGATCACGATCGCGGTCAGCACAAGGGCTTGCACCAGCGGGTCGGAATAGCCCTCGGCCGTCTTCGACCAGATCGGCGGCAGGCCGATGGCAAGGCGGCCCGAGGCGAAGATGAAGAGGTTGACGGCATAGGACAGCAGCGATAGCCCGACGATCACCGGAAAGGTCCGCAGCCGCAGGATCAGATAGACACCGCCCGCGGTCAGAAGGCCGATGGAAGAGGCGACGAGCAGCTCCATCTCACCCCCTCCCGCCCGAAGGATCAATGTCGAAGGGGCGGGCATTCGTCGTCTCGCCAGCCCGTACCGCAAGACGTGAGATCGATGCGAGCGCAAGCATGACCGCGCCCAGAACGGCAAGGAACACGCCAAGGTCGAACAAGGCGGCGGTGGCCAGTTCGAATTCTTCCAGCGGTGGCAGGTGGACATAGCCGTAGGCCGAGGTCAGGTAAGGTAGTCCGTTGAACCAGGCGCCGATGCCGGTCGCGGTGGCGATCAGGATGCCAAGCGCGATCAGCACGTGGAAATCGACCTTCATCCGCGCTGCTGCCCAGCCAAAGCCCGAAGCCATGTACTGCATGACAAGGCCGATGGCGATGACGAGTCCGGCCACGAACCCACCACCAGGCTGATTGTGGCCGCGCAGGAAGATGAAGACGCCAACCATCAGGATCAGAGGCAGCAGGACCCGGGTGACGACGACCAGCATCATCGGGTGACGGTCGCCGGCCTCGGGCGTTTCCGGTTTCCAGGACAGTAGCCGGTCATTGGCAGCGCCGCCCTTGAGAAGCGCCTCGGCGAGGGCATGGATCACCAGGGCTGCAATGCCGAGCACCGTCAGTTCGCCGTAGGTGTCGTAGCCGCGGAAATCCACGAGGATGACATTGACGATGTTGGTCCCGCCCCCGCCCGGCTTGGCGTTGTCGATGTGGAAGGCGGCGATCGAGGGGAAGGCAAAATCGCGGGTCATCAGCGCATAGGCCAGCACGCCGACCGCCAGTCCGACGGCCCCGGCAAGCACCGCGTCGCGCCCGCGCCGCGCCGGGCTGCTTTCGCGCGGGGTTTCCTTCGGCAGGAAGTTCAGCGCCAGAAGAAGCAGGACGATGGTCACCACCTCGACCGAGATCTGGGTCAGCGCGAGGTCGGGGGCCGACAGGTAGGCGAAGGAGACCGCGACGATCAGTCCGACGATGCCAAGAAGCAGAAGCGCCAGCAGCCGGTTGCGGTGCAGGACCAACAGGGCCAGCGTGGCCGAAACCAAAAGCAGCCAGCCCATCGCCGGCACCGGTCCCGCCGCCGTCAGGCTACGGCTGCCAGGAGCGTGACCGCCCCCGGTGAAAGCCCAGATCCCGGCGGTAAGCATCGCCACGATGCCGATCGCGAAGGCACGGGTCAGCGCGCCGTCATGCAGCCCGTCCGTCAGCCGCGCCGCGCCAGACCGCGCGCCTCCGACAACGGTGTCGAACAGGCGCTTGGCGTCCGGTTTGGGCGAGGCGAGCCAGAGCCGGTCGAGCGGCGCGAAACCCGCCAGCACTAGAAGGCCGCCCGCCAACGCGATGACCGACATCCACAGGGCGGGCGTCACCCCGTGCCAGAGCTTCAGATGGGCATGGATAGCCTCGCCGGTGACGGCCGAGGCGCCTGCATCGACGATCCAGCCGAACAGCGCCATCGGGGCAAGCCCGCCGACCACGGCAAGGGTGCAAAGCAGCGCCGGGGCTGCCCAGAAACCAAAACCGGGATCATGCGGCTTGTGCGGGTAGTCATCGCGCACCGGGCCAAGGAAAACATGCGCGATGAAGCGGTAAGAATAGGCGGCGGACAGGAGGGCGCCGATGGTGGCAAGCAAGGGGACCAGCCAGGCCTGACCGGCCCAGACGGCGTGCGTCGTCTCCTCCAGCATCATTTCCTTTGACAGGAAGCCGTTCAACGGTGGGATGCCCGCCATCGCCAGCGCGCCGATCGTGCCGATGACGAAAGTGATCGGCATCAGGTGGCGCAGGCCGCCAAGGCGGCGGATGTTGCGGGTATGCGCCTCGTGGTCGATGATCCCGGCGGTCATGAACAAGGCCGCCTTGAAGCTTGCATGGTTCAGGATGTGGAACACCGCGACCGTAGCCGCCTCGGCCGTGCCAAAGCCCAGAAGCATGGTGATGAGGCCGAGGTGGCTGACCGTCGAATAGGCGAGCAGCGCCTTCAGGTCGTCCTTGAAAAGCGCGATCTTGGCGCCGACGAGAAGGGTCACTAGGCCGGTCGTGGCGACGATGTAGAACCACGCCTCCGTCCCCGCCAGAACGGGCCAGAGCCGCGCCATCAGGAAGATGCCTGCCTTCACCATCGTGGCCGAATGCAGATAGGCCGAAACCGGCGTCGGCGCTGCCATGGCGCGCGGCAGCCAGAAATGGAACGGAAACTGCGCGGACTTAGTGAAGCAGCCCAGAAGGATCAGCAGCAGCGCCGGAATGTAGAGGGGCGAGGCCTGGATCGCCGCCTTCTGCGTGAGGATCACGCTGATGTCATAGCTGCCGGCGATCTGGCCGAGGATCAGCATTCCGGCGATCATCGACAGCCCGCCCAGGCCAGTGACGGTCAACGCCATCCGCGCGCCCTGCCGCCCCTCGGGCAAATGCTTCCAGTAGCCGATCAGCAGGAAGGACGACAGCGAGGTCAGCTCCCAGAAAACTAGCAGAAGCAGGATGTTGTCGGACAGTACGATCCCCACCATCGCGCCCTGGAAGAGCATGAGATAGGTGAAGAACTGCCCTATCGGGTCGGACTTGGACAGGTAGAACCGGGCATAGAGGATGATGAGCAGCCCGATGCCAAGGATCAGCCCGGCGAACAGCAGACCCAGCCCGTCCAGCCGGAAGTTCGCGTTCAGCCCGATCTGCGGCAGCCAGTCGATCCTGGTCTCGATCACCTCGCCCCGCAGGACAGCCGGAGCGTCGAGCCCAAGCATCAGCAGCGCCAGCCCGGTGAAGAAGGCCGCCGAAAGCGCGCAGGCGTCGCGGCCGGCCCGGATCATCAGTCCGGGCAAGAGCGCGCCAAGGAAGGGAAGCGCCGCAATCAGGGCAGGGGACATGTCCGAAGCGATCCGTTCTTTTGGGGTCGGGCTCCGCGAAGGCGGGGCCGCAGGCGGGGCGTGTCTTGCCCCCTTTTCGGCCAGAAGGGCAAGCCGGGTCAATCCCTTGGGCGCGTTCGCTCAGGCGCGGCCTCAGCCCTGCGGTGTCATCGACTTGCGCTGCCGGGCCCGTTCGAGCCCCAGTTTCCGCTCGCGCCAGATGATGAGGATGCCTGCCGTCACCACCAGCGCGGCACCGCCCAGCATGGTCCAGGTCGGCAATTCGTCGAAGATGAAATAGCCGATCAGAAGCGAGAAGATCATGGAGACATAGTCAAATGGCGCGACGAGTGAGGCATCGGCCTCGCGGTAGCTCGAGGTCAGCAGGATCTGCCCGATGCCCCCAAGAAGCCCGGCGCAGATCAGCAGACCGGCCTCGCCCACGGTTGGCCGGACCCAGCCGAAGGGCAGCGTCAGTAAGGACAGTGTGGTGGCGGTGACCGAGAACCAGAAGACAATCGTAGCAGTGGGCTCGGTATCGACGAGCTTGCGAACGAAAACCTGCGCCAGAGCCGCGAACAGGGCGCCCCCAAGGACAAGGGTCGCGCCAAGGGCCTCGGCGATGCCGACACTGCCGTCCTGAAGGCTGGTCATGCGCGGCGACAGCACGATCATGACGCCGACAAGCCCCAGCCCGACCGCCGAAAGCCGGAAGATGCGCACATCCTCGCCCAGGAACATCGCGGCGAAGATGACGGTCAGGAGCGGCGCGGCATAGCCGATCGCCGTGACCTCGGGCAGCGGCAGGAAGGCGAGGCCGGCAAAACCGAGGCCCATTGCCATCGTACCCATCGCGCCGCGCCAGAAATGGCCCATCGGTTGCGCCGTCTTCAGCCCCTTGGGAAGCTCGCGCCGCCAGAGCAGCCAGCCGACGATGACCGGAATCGCGAAGAATGACCGGAAGAACACCGCCTGACCGGGAGGGACATGGTCGGCGGTGGCCTTGATGATCGCCGACATGGTTATGAAGACGAGAACGGAGGCGATCTTGAACGAGATGCCGCGCAGCGGGCGCATCGCAGTCTCCTGAGGCGGATGATGCGGTGATAGCCCGTCAGGCCCAGGCTGCAACCCCGAATGCGCTTTACGACCCGGCTGCCTTGCGCTTCACTGGCCCGAAAGGAGACCCACGATGACCCGACCTGCCCTTTCCGACGTTATCGATCAGGGCAGGGGTCTGGCCCCCGCCGATCTGGTGCTCAAGGGCGGCCGGATGTTCGATCTGGTCACGGGTGAGCTGGTCGAGACCGATGTCGCGATCTGCGGCGACACCGTCGTTGGCACTTTCGGCAGCTATGACGGCAAGCGCGAGATCGACTGCCGAGGAAAGGTGCTGGTCCCCGGCTTCATCGACACCCACCTGCATATCGAAAGCTCTCTGGTCACGCCTTTCGAGTTCGACCGATGCGTCACACCGCGCGGTGTCACCACCGCGATCTGCGACCCGCACGAGATCGCCAATGTCTGCGGGTTGACTGGCATCCGCTATTTTCTTGAATCGGCCGCAGAAACCGTACTTGACCTGCGGGTGCAGCTGTCCTCCTGCGTGCCGTCGACCCATATGGAAACCGCCGGTGCCCGGCTGGAGGCGGCGGACTTGATCCCGCTGATGGATCACCCCAGAACGCTTGGTCTGGCGGAGTTCATGAACTATCCCGGCGTCCTGATGAAGGATGCAGGTTGCCTGGCCAAGCTGGACGCCTTCCGTGGTCGCCATATCGACGGACATGCGCCGCTCTTGTCCGGCAAGGACCTGAACGGCTACCTCGCCGCCGGTATCCGCACCGAGCATGAGGCGACCTCGGCAGAGGAGGCTCTGGAGAAGCTGCGAAAGGGCATGCGGGTGCTGATCCGCGAAGGCTCGGTCAGCAAGGACCTGCACGCGCTTTATCCGATCCTGACCGAGCGGCACTCGCCCTACCTGTGCCTGTGCACCGATGACCGCAACCCGCTCGACATTGCGGAGCATGGGCATCTGGACCACATGATCCGCACCGCAATCGCACTTGGATGTCCGCCCCTCGCCGTCTATCGCGCCGCGAGCCTGTCGGCGGCCGAAGCCTTCGATCTGATGGATCGTGGCCTGATCGCACCGGGCAAGCGTGCCGACATCGCGGTGATCGACAGCCTTGAGGGTTGCCATGCCGAACTGGTTCTCGCGGGCGGCGTGATCGCGGGCGAAGCGGCCTTTGCGAAGCGCCGGATCGTGCCGCCGGTCGCCCGCGGGTCGGTCAAGTCCGCCCCCTTGAAGGCCGAGGATTTCCGGACGGGCGGCAACCGGGTCGAGACCCCGGTGATCGGCATTCTGCCGGGCAAGATCATTACCGAGCATCTGACCTATCCCATCCCGCCCGAGAATGGCGACAAGCGTCCCGATTTGTCCCGCGACCTTGTGAAGATCGCCGTGATCGAGCGGCATGGGGTAAACGGCAACCGCGCGACCGGCTTCGTCAAGGGCTTCGGGCTGAAGCGCGGGGCGATCGGCTCGACCATCTGTCATGACCATCACAACATCGCCGTGGTGGGGGCCGACTATGCCGACATGGCGCTGGCCGCGAACCGGCTGGTCGAGATCGAGGGCGGTTTCGTCGTGGTCGAGGGGGGCCGCGTGCTGGCCGAACTGCCGCTGCCAGTGGCGGGGCTGATGAGCATCGAGCCGTTCGAAACGGTCCGCGACAAGCTCGTTGCCCTGCGCGCCGCCGCACGGTCGCTGGAGGTGACACTGGACGAGCCATTCCTGCAGCTTGCCTTCCTTGCCCTGCCGGTGATCCCGCATCTGAAGATTACCGACCACGGCATGGTCGACGTGGACCGGTTCGAGATCATCGGCTGAGGTCAGCCTTTCCGGCCAGCCCAGCTTTCCAGCTTGCGGTAGAGGGTCGAGGGCGACACGTCGAGCACCCGCGCGGCCTTGGGAACCGATCCGCCGAAGCGCGCAATCGTCGCCTCGATCACCAGGCGCTCGATCTCGGCCAAGGGACGGCCGATCAGGTCGTCGGGGCCGGGGGCGAAGCGCGTCGGATCGGAGGCCGTCGTTTCGACCGGCAGCGTTTCGATGTCGTGGACCATCTCGAACGGCAGCATCCCGAGGCTGACCTGCCCGCCGGGGTTCAGCACCACCACGTTGCGGATCACGTTCAGCAGCTGGCGTACGTTGCCGGGCCAGGGCAGGCGGCGAAACAGGGCGCGCACCTCGTCGTCGAGGCCGTCAAACTGGCGGCCTTCCTCAGCGGCGAAACGGGCAAGCGCGGCTTCGGCGATCTCGATCACGTCGTTGCCACGGTCGCGCAACGGCGGCATGTGGATCGGCACGACAAAGAGGCGGTAATAGAGATCCTCGCGGAAGCGGCCGCGCCGAACCTCTTCCATCGGGTCGCGGTTGGTCGCGCAGACGATGCGGACATTGACCTTGCGGGGCTTCGTGGCGCCCACGGGCTGCACCGTCGAGGTCTGGAGAAAGCGCAGGATCTTGGTCTGAAGCCCGATCTCCATCTCGCAGATCTCGTCAAGGAACAATGTTCCGCCATCCGCCGCCACGGCTGCGCCTGCCTTGTCGGCGATGGCCCCGGTGAAGCTGCCTTTCACATGGCCGAAGACCTCGGATTCCAGCAGGTCCGGCGGAATGGCTCCGCAGTTCAGCGGCACGAATGGTCCGGCGGCACGGGCGGAATTGTCATGGATCGCCTGGGCGCAAAGCTCCTTTCCTGTACCACTTTCGCCGGTGATGAACACCGAGGCGATTGACGGGGCGACCGAGCGAATACGCTCGAACACCCGTGCCATCGTCGCGGAGGACCCGAGGAACAGATCCCCCGGATTGATAGGCTCGCCTTGCGCCGTCGGCAGGCCAGAGCGGTTGCCAGGGCTGGCCGCGTTCTCGATGGCGGCAAGAAGGCGCGATTCATCGAAGGGCTTGACCAGGAAGTCATGCGCCCCTGCCCGCATCGCCTCGACGGCAAGACTCACCGATCCGTCCGACGCCATGACGATCACGCGCGCGCCCGGAAGGCGCGCGTGGATGGCGGCGACC
Source organism: Rhodobacter sp. (assembly GCA_041905595.1). GTDB lineage: Bacteria > Pseudomonadota > Alphaproteobacteria > Rhodobacterales > Rhodobacteraceae > Aliitabrizicola. The sequence continues at coordinate 25,521 of JAYRKT010000002.1, read as the reverse complement.
ACTTCCAGCCCGTCCTCGTTCGCCAATTTGAGGTCGAGGAGGATGACGTCCGGATGCCGGGCAGAAAGCGCTGCCAGCGCCTCGTGTCCCGTGGCGACAGCCGTCACGGAATGCCCGGCGCGTGTCAGGACGGACTGGTAGACCGCCCGCAGCGCCGAGCCGCTTTCCACCACCAGCAGGGTCAGCGCCGACGCGCCGGAGCCCGTGCCGAGGTTGCCCGAAGGGGGCCGGAGATCGCGCTTTGATTGCATTCTGGCCGCGAAGTTACGCGACCGTCGCCTGTCCTCCAACTGCGATTTCAACCGGCCGCCCCCTTCTCAGACCTGCAGCAGGCTGCCGGGGCTGGGAAAAACCCGGATTGCATTGCCGGGGCCGGGTGCGACAGGTCCGGGATCTCGCCACAACCACAGGTCGGATTCGCCTTCCAGCAGGAAGTCGTAGCGGATCGACATCGCGAGGATGATCGAGACGCCCCGCTGCCGCAGATCCCGCAGGTCGGCATCGAAGCGCAGGATCGGCTCCCAGCCCATGAAGACGCTCGCATTGGCCTGTCCGACCGGCGACACGTCATCCAGATCGAACAACGGAAGCGTCAGGCTATCGCTGGCGAGGGTTTCGCCGCTGCTGAGCGAGGCTGTCACGGTGGTGATTTGCCAGCACTTGCTCCATTTGTCATCTGCTGCCCAGAGCCAGTCGTAGAACCCGGTCCAGCCCGAGGCGATACCCTGGATCCGGAATCGCGGCCGGATCTCGAAATGGCCGGAGCCATGGGCATAGAAGCGATCCGGGGTCAGGAAATAGAGGCCGGTGCAGCCGAGATTGCCGCCCAGGGTCGGATCGGCGTCATAGGCGAGGTGGCCGAAGAACAGCCATGGGGTATTGTTGCCGTCCACCGTCAGGCTGTTGTTGGTCCAGCTCCACTGCGTCTCGCCCCACCAGAATTCGCCGGCAAAGGGCGGGTCGAGGAACAAACGTGGAGGCCAGGCGTCGAGTGCATGCTTGCGCAGAGCCCGGTCGAGCGCAGTAGGAAAGGGCAGAAGGTCATGCAGGCCCCCGGTCTCGGGGACCGGGGCGGTGATGATGACTCCGTGGTCTGCATGGATCGGGCTGAAGGCCCCGTCGGCCTTGAGCGCGCCGATCTGGGATTTCAGTCGATCGGTCTCGGCCGTGGAGCGCCGGTCGAGATCGGGTATCGCGGCGGCGAACGCCTCGCGTCGTGTCGCTGCCAGGGACCGCCGGATCCGGTGTCGCCGGTCATCGGTCAGGGCGGCGATGCGGGCTCTTGCCTGGTCCTGGTTGGCTTGGCCAATCGCAGTCGCCGCGGCGAGGTCGGCGCCGCTCAGCGGGAAGCGGTCATTGCGGAGAAGTCCGGTCGAAAGGAGATCCTTTTCCAATTCATTGCCTCCGATACAGGCGCGCGCTGCGCCTGGGGGTGAGCTGAAAAGTGCGTTGGGAAAAAAGTCGGTCGGGACGAAAAAACGTAGTCCCATGAAAACACGACTGGCCGATTCCAGCAATCGGCCAGTCGTCACATCGTTCCGCGGGCGCGCGGGATCAGTTCGCCTTGGCGTAGCCGAGTGTCATCAGCGCCTGGGTGATCTCGTCAAGGATAGCTGGATCGTCAATCGTCGCCGGCATCTTCCATTCGGTGCCATCGGCAATCTTGACCATGGTGCCGCGCAGGATCTTGCCTGACCGGGTCTTGGGCAGGCGTTCGACGACGACCGCTTTCTTGAAGTCGGCAACCGGGCCGATTTTTTCCCGCATCAGCTTCACGCATTCATTGACAACGTCAGGATGATGGCGGGTCGAGCCGCGGTTGAGGCACAGGAAGCCGAGCGGCGACTGGCCTTTCAGCGTGTCGGACACACCGATCACGGCGCATTCGGCAACGTCGGGATGGCTGGCGAGCACCTCTTCCATCGCGCCGGTCGAGAGGCGATGGCCGGCGACGTTGATGACGTCATCGGTGCGCGCCATGATGTAGAGGTAGCCATCCTCATCGATGTAACCGGCATCGCCCGTCTCGTAATAGCCGGGGAAGTGGTCGAGATAGCTCTTCCGGAACCGCGCCTCGGCGTTCCAAAGGGTCGGCAAGGTTCCGGGAGGCAGTGGCAGCTTGATCGTGATCGCGCCAAGCGTGCCAGCGGGAACCGGATGGCCGCCTTCGTCCAGTACTTGCACATCGTAGCCTGGCATCGGGACCGAAGGCGATCCGATCTTGACCGGCAGCGGCTCGATCCCGAGCGGGTTGCCGGCGATGGCCCAGCCGGTCTCGGTCTGCCACCAGTGGTCGATGACCGGCACATTCAGGTGACGCTGCGCCCAGAGGATCGTATCGGGGTCGGCGCGCTCGCCAGCCAGATACAGCGCCTGAAGCGAGGAGGTGTCGTATTTTTCGACGAACTTGCCCTCGGGATCGTCGCGCTTGATGGCGCGCAGCGCTGTCGGCGCGGTGAAGAAGCTTTTCACGCCGTATTCGCCGATCACTCGCCAGAAGGTGCCGGGGTCGGGGGTGCCGACCGGCTTGCCCTCGAACACGATGGTCGTGCAGCCGGCGATCAGCGGTGCATAGCAGATGTAGCTGTGACCGACGACCCAGCCGACATCAGAGGCCGCCCAGAACACGTCGCCGACGCCGACGTTGTAGATCGCGCGCATCGTCCAGGACAGCGCCACCAGATGGCCTGCTGTCGGGCGCACGACGCCTTTCGGTGCGCCGGTCGTGCCCGAGGTGTAAAGGATGTAGGCCGGGTGGTTGCCCTCGACCGGCACGCAATCGGCCGGCTCGACCCCGTACTGGAAGCTGTGCCAGGCCACATCGCGGCCTTCGACCAGCAGCGCCACTTCCTGTTCACGCTGGAGGATCACGCAGAAATCGGGCTTGTGGCTTGCCATGTCGATGGCGCCGTCAAGCAGCGGCTTGTAGTGAACGACGCGGCCCGGCTCAATTCCGCAGGAGGCGGCGATGATCGCCTTGGGCGTGCAATCGTCGATCCGCACGGCAAGTTCTGCTGCAGCGAAGCCGCCGAAGACAACCGAGTGGATCGCCCCCAGCCGCGCGCAGGCCAGCATCGCCTCCAGCGCCTCGGGCACCATCGGCATGTAGATGATGACCCGGTCGCCCTTGGTAACGCCCTTGGCCTTCAGCGCGCCGGCAAGGCTCGCCACGCGGGACTGTAGTTCGGCATAGGTGATGACGCGCTTGGAATGGGTGACAGGGCTGTCGTGGATGATTGCCGGCTGGTCGCCGCGGCCCGCGAGCACATGCCGGTCGACCGCGTTCCAGCAGGTGTTGACCATGCCGTCGGCAAACCATTCGTAAATGGGCGCCCGTTCGGAGAACAAAGCGTGGGTCGGCTTGCGGATCCAGTCGATCGCACCGGCGGCGTCCATCCAGAATCCCTCGGGATCGGATTTCGAGCGCGCGTAGATCTCAGCGTATGCCATGGTATACCCTCCTCCGGAATGCCTTTGTTATGCTCCAGTGAGCCTTCGGCGCAAGAATTTCGCAAGGCCGCGGCTGCGACCCTGCGTCACGTTTTGCGCTAACAAGGATGGGACCTTAGGAGTAGTGGGTAACGGGCGTCCCGGCGAGGGCGGACATGTTGAGCAGGCCCCGTGCCGTAACCGAGGGCGTGCAGATATGCGCCTTGTTGCCCATGCCCATCAGGATGGGACCGACTTCAAGCGCATTGGCTTTCATCTTGAGGATGTTCCGCACGCCCGAAGCCGCATCGGCATTGGCGAAGACCAGGACGTTGGCCGGCCCTTCAAAGCGCGACTGCGGGAAGATACGCGCGCGGATCGCCGGGTCAAGCGCCGAGTCGGTATGCATCTCGCCCTCGTAGGCGAAGTCGGGCTCGCGCGCGTCCAGCATCTCCATTGCCTCGCGCATCCGCCGGCCGGTGTCGCAGTCGAGGTTGCCGAACTGCGAGTGCGAGCACAGCGCGATCTTGGGAACGAGGCCGAAGCGTTTCACGTGCCGGGCGGCACCGATCACGGTCTGCATGATCTCGGCCGGGGTCGGTTCGGGGTGAACATGGGTGTCGGCGATGAAAAGGGGACCGTCTTCCAGGATCATCAGGCTGAGCGCGCCGATGGGCGACAGGCCGCCGCGGGCCAGGATCTGGCGGACATAGTTCAGGTGCCACAGGTACTGGCCGAAGGTCCCGCAGATCAGGCTGTCTGCCTCGCCGCGATGGACCATGATCGCTGCGATTGCGGTGGTATTGGTGCGCATGACTGCCCGGGCGATGTCGGGGGTCACGCCGCGGCGGGCCATCAATTCGTGATAGGTCCCCCAGTAGTCGCGATAGCGCGGGTCATTCTCGGGGTTGACCAGGAGAAAGTCGCGCTCGGGGCGGATCGGCAGGCCGAGCCGTTCGCAGCGAGCCGAGACCACGTCCGGACGGCCGATCAGGATCGGGCTGTCGTCGGTTTCCTCGATCATCGCCAAAGCGGCGCGCAGAACCCGGTCATCCTCGCCCTCGGCGAAGACGATCTTGCGATGGGCGTTGCGCGACGCCTCGAAAACCGGCCGCATGATAAGCGCCGAGCGGAAGACCGAGCCGTCAAGCTTCTCCCGATAGGCATCGAGGTCCGCGATGGGGCGCGAGGCGACGCCGGTTTCCATCGCGGCCTTCGCCACGGCATGGGCGACAACCCCGATCAGGCGCGGGTCGAATGGCTTGGGGATCAGGTAGTCCGGCCCGAAATTCAGCCGCTCGCCCTGATAGGCCGCGGCCGCCTCGGCACTGGTGGTGGCGCGGGCGAGCTGCGCGATGCCGTCGATGCAGGCGAGCTGCATCGCGTCGTTGATCTGGGTCGCGCCGACGTCCAGCGCACCACGGAAGATGAAGGGAAAGCACAGGACGTTATTGACCTGGTTCGGATAGTCCGACCGACCTGTCGCGATGATCGCCTCTGGCGCGACCGTCCGCACCTCGTCCGGCAGGATTTCCGGCGTCGGGTTGGCGAGGGCAAAGACGATCGGCTTCGACGCCATCTTCGCAACCATCTCGGGCTTCAGGACGCCCGGACCGGAAAGGCCAAGGAACAGGTCGGCGCCCTCGATCACCTCGGCCAACGTCTTCGGCTCTGACCCTTGCGCATATTCCGCCTTTTGCGGTGTCATCTCGGCCTCGCGGCCCTTGTAGACCAGCCCGGCCAGATCGCAGAGCCAGACATTCTCGCGCTTGACGCCAAGCTTCAGCAACATGTTGAGGCAGGCGATCCCCGCCGCGCCGCCGCCGGTCGAGACGACCTTGATCTGGTCGAAGCTTTTCCCGGCGACATGCAGCGCATTGGTCGCGGCAGCGCCGACAACGATCGCGGTGCCGTGCTGGTCGTCATGGAAAACGGGGATGTTCATCCGCTCGCGGCAGAGCTTTTCGACGATGAAACAGTCGGGCGCCTTGATGTCCTCGAGGTTGATCGCGCCAAAGGTCGGCTCCAACGAGCAGACGATGTCGGCCAGCCGGTGCGGGTCAGGCTCGTTCAGTTCGAGATCGAAGCAGTCGATATTGGCGAATTTCTTGAAGAGGACCGCCTTGCCTTCCATCACGGGCTTCGAGGCCAAAGGACCGATATTGCCAAGTCCAAGCACTGCTGTCCCGTTCGAAACCACGGCCACGAGGTTGCCGCGGGCCGTATAGCGGCTCGCGGTGGCGGCATCAGCCTTGATCTCGAGACAGGCCTCGGCCACGCCCGGCGAGTAGGCACGGCTTAGGTCGCGTCCGTTGGCGAGTGGCTTGGTGGCGCGGATCTCCAGTTTGCCGGGCTTGGGCAGTTCGTGATAGTCAAGCGCAGCCTGCCGGGCGCTGGTATGGGCCTCGTCCATGACATCCTCCCTGTACGATGGTTTAGTGTTAAACTATCTCCATCGCTCTGCAATCTCTCTCTTTCCGGATACAGCTTTCGGCGCGCCTTGCAAATCCCCGAATGCCGCACCACTGTCGGCTGCGACCAAAATGGGGGGTGTCATGACCGAAATCCGGGCCGAGATCCGTCTGCCGACGCAAGAGCTGCGCAATGACCTGCCGTTCTATATGAAGACGCTCGGCATGCGGCTGGACATGATCTACCCCGCCGACAACCCCGAGGTGGCGGTCCTTTCCGGCCATGGGTTGCGTATCCGCATCCAGAAGGGCGCGCCGGAAGCCCCCGGCACGCTGCGGATCCTGGCTGAAGATCCCGACAGCATCGCCGAAGGCAAGCGCGAGCTCACGGCCCCGAATGGCACGCGGATCGAGATCGACGAGTTGAACCCGCCGCTTGTCCTGCCCCCGACCCAGCATGCTTTTGTCGTGCGCCGCCTGGCCGATCAGGCTCCATGGATCATCGGGCGGGCCGGGATGGAGTATCGCGATCTCGTTCCCACGCGACTTGGTGGCGCGGTCATCGCCAGCCATATTCGCGTGCCTGACGGCAAAGTTCCCGACATGGTGCATTTCCACAAGGTCGGTTTCCAACTGATCTTCTGCATCAAGGGTTGGGTCGATGTGCTGTACGAGGATCAGGGCGGCCTGCGGCGCATCCATGCGGGCGACTGTTTCATCCAGCCGCCTCAGATCCGCCACCGCGTGGTGGAATCGGGTGACGGGATCGAGGTGATCGAGATCGGAGTACCCGCCGAACACGTCACCGAGATCGACCACGACATGACCCTGCCGACCCCGCATCTGCGCCCGGATCGTGAATGGGACGGCCAACGCTTTGTTCACGACATCGGCAAGCAAGGCACCTTCCAACCCTTCCGTCTGCCCGGCTTCGTTGCCCGCGACACTACGATCAACGCCAATACCAGGGGCGTCGCCTCGGTCATGGTCGCGCGTCCGGATGGCGGCGAGACGCGCTGGACCAGCCACGACGGCGATATCCTCTTCACCTTCGTCATGAACGGCGGCATGACGCTGGAAGGTGAGGGGAAGGATCCCTATCGCCTGTCGGCCGGTGACGCCTTTGTCATTCCGCCTGGGATGGCGACACGCTACGCCGATCCAACAGATGATCTCGAACTGCTGGAAGTGTCCTTGCCCGGCACATTCGAGACGAAGCGACTCTGAATCTTCTTCTGTTCAAAAATATCCTGCGGGGGGCCCCCGATGCAATCCGGGGCCGGGGGTGCAAAACCCCCGTCTACCCCTGACCGCCCGAGCCGTCGGCAGGCATGGCTTGCATCCGCTTCCGCCGCGCCTCACAGTTGGTCAATAATCCGAAGGTGCCCGCATGTCGCTGCTCGAGACCGCCACCGCCGTTCGCGAGAACGCCTATGCCCCCTATTCCCGCTTCAAGGTCGGCGCGGCGATCCGCGCGGCCTCGGGGCAGGTCTATTCGGGGTGCAATGTCGAGAATGTCGCCTATCCCGAAGGCACCTGCGCCGAAGCCGGGGCCATCGCGGCGATGATCGCCGCCGGCGAGACGGTCATTGCCGAGGTGCTGGTGATCGCCGACAGCCCCGAACCGGTTCCGCCCTGCGGCGGCTGCAGGCAGAAGATCGCGGAATTCGCCGGACAGGACGTGGTCGTCACCCTGTGCACGACCGATGGAAAGTCGCGCGACATGACGGTGCGCGACCTGTTGCCAGGCCTGTTCACCGCCGCCCATATGGACCGGACCTGACATGGATGCGCGCGCGATCAACATGAAGCTCCGCGAGGGAGAAACCCCCTCGGCCGAGGAGTTGGCGTGGTTTGCGCGCGGCCTTGCCTCGGGCGATGTGACGGATGCACAGGCCGGCGCCTTCGCCATGGCCGTCTGCCTGAAAGGTCTGGGCGAGGCAGGACGGGTGTCCCTGACCCGCGCCATGCGGGATTCTGGCAAGGTCATGGAATGGGACTTGCCCGGCCCGGTGCTGGACAAGCATTCGACCGGCGGGATCGGCGATTGCGTCTCGCTGCTGCTCGCGCCGGCACTGGCCGCCTGCGGCGCCTATGTTCCGATGATCTCCGGCCGTGGTCTGGGTCATACCGGCGGCACGCTCGACAAACTCGAGGCGATCCCGGGTTTTCGCACCGCAATGAGCGAGGAGCAACTCCGCCGTCAGATCTACGGTGTGCGTTGCGCCATCGTCTCGGCCTCGACCGAGATCGCGCCCGCGGACCGGCGGCTTTATCTGATCCGTGACGTGACCGGTACGGTGGAAAGCGTCGACCTCATCACCGCTTCGATCCTTTCGAAGAAACTCGCGGCGGGGCTGGAAGGGTTGGTGCTGGACGTCAAGGCCGGCTCCGGCGCCTTCATGAAGACGCTGGACGAGGCCGAGGTGCTGGCGCGGGCGCTGGTCTCCACCGCGCAGGGCGCCGGCTGCATGACCACCGCGCTCATCACCGACATGAACCAGCCGCTTGCAACGGCGGCGGGCAATGCGCTCGAGGTGATCGAGGTGATGGAGACGCTGACCGGCACCTCGGTCAATGCCGCGCTCTGGGATCTGACGGCGGCGCTCGGCGGCGAGGCCTTGGCGCTTGGTGGTCTGGCGGCTGATCCCGAGGATGGCGCAGGCCGCATCGCGCAGGCGCTCGAAAGCGGGCAGGCGGCGGATTACTTCGGCCGGATGGTTGCGGCGCAAGGCGGGCCCGCTGATTTTGTTGACCGCTGGCCCGACCGGCTGCCCTCGGCCCCGGTGCAACACGAGGTGCCCTGTCCGCGCGACGGCTTCGTTGGGGCAGTGGATGGCCAGGCGTTGGGGCAGGCAGTGGTCCATCTCGGCGGCGGTAGGTTGCGCGAGGGCGACAAGGTCAACCCGTCCGTGGGCCTGTCAGACATGGCGGGTCTTGGCGAGGAAGTCGGCGAGGGCCTGCCGCTTGCCATCGTCCATGCGGCGAGCGAGGCGGACGCCGATCTTGCCGTCCGCAGCGTACTTGCAGCATACCGGATGGCCGAAAGCGCGCCGAAGGAGCCGCCGCTTATCCACAAGAGGATTGCCTGATGGGCCGCGCCTTCCTCATCGTCATGGACTCGGTTGGCTGCGGCGGGGCGCCGGATGCCGCCGCCTTTGGCGACGCGGGTGCGAACACGCTTGGCCACATCGCCCAGGCTTGCGCGGCCGGGTTGGCCGAAGAGGGGCGCACCGGGCCGCTGAGGATGCCTGTTCTTGATGGTCTGGGTCTTGGCGCTGCGATCCGCCTTGCCTCGGGTCTGGACACGCCGGGCCTTGGGGTCCTGCCGAAAGGCCGGTGGGGGGCTGCGACCGAGGTGTCGAAGGGCAAGGATACGCCGTCGGGACACTGGGAACTGTCTGGCGTTCCGGTTCCATGGGACTGGACCTACTTCCCGGAGACCCGCCCCGCTTTTCCCGGCACCCTTGTCGCAGAAGTTTGCGCCAGGGCGGGGACGGCCGGCATCCTTGGCAATTGCCACGCTTCGGGCGTTCCGATCATCGAGGAACTGGGCGAAGAGCACATCCAGACAGGCTGGCCGATCTGCTACACTTCGGCGGATTCGGTGTTCCAGATCGCGGCGCATGAAGAGACGTTCGGCCTCGACCGCCTGCTGAAACTCTGCGCCGACCTTGCGCCGACTCTCCATGCGATGAAGGTCGGCCGGGTGATCGCGCGTCCCTTCATCGGCAAGCCGGGCAGCTTCCAGCGCACCGCGAACCGCCATGACTACGCCATCGCGCCCCCCGCTCCGACGCTGCTCGACTGGGCGGCGGGGGCGGGGCGGGCAACCCATGCGATCGGCAAGATCGGCGACATCTTCTCAATGCGGGGGATCGGTGCGCTGCACAAGGGCAAGTCGGATGCCGACCTTTTCGATCATCTCGATCGCCTCGCTGAGACGGCCGAGCCCGGTTCCTTGACCTTTGCGAACTTCGTCGAGTTTGACAGCCTCTATGGTCACCGTCGGGACGTGTCAGGTTATGCAAGGGCGCTGGAATGGTTCGACGGGCGGACAGGGGGCTTTCTCGCCCGCCTTGGTTCCGGCGACCTAGCGATCTTCACGGCCGATCATGGCAACGATCCGACCTGGACTGGCACCGATCATACGCGCGAACGCGTACCGGTGATCTGTGCGGGTGTCGGGACTGGAGAGATCGGTCTCGTCGCCTTCACCGACGTCGCGGCAAGCATCGCCGCGCATCTCGGCATCCCGGCTGAGGGGCCGGGACGGAGCTTCCTGTGACCCGCGACCTGCCGAAAGTCGAGTTGCACCTGCATCTGGAAGGCGCCGCGCCGCCGGCCTTCATCCGGGGGCTGGCCCGCGAAAAGCACATGGACCTGTCGGGCCTGTTCACCGAGGACGGGAGTTACCGCTTCACCGATTTCTGGGACTTCCTGAAAGTCTACGAAGCTGCCACCTCGACCCTGCAGACGCCCGAGGACTACAAGCGACTGACAAAAGCGGTACTTGAGGAAAGCGCCGCGAACGGTGTGGTCTATTCCGAGACTTTCCTGTCGCCCGACTTTTGCGGCGGGCGCGATGTCGGGGCATGGCGTGAATACCTGCACGCCATCCGCGAGGCCGCGGACGAGGCCGAGCGTGATGCCGGCATCACCCTACGCGGGGTCATCACCTGCATCCGCCATTTCGGGCCCGAGAAGGCCAAGCAGACCGCCATATGCGCCGCCGAGACGGCCGGCGACTGGATCGTCGGCTTCGGCATCGCCGGCGACGAGAAAGTCGGCAAGCCCAAGGATTTCCTCTGGTCCTTCGACTGCGCGCGGGAGGCCGGGTTGCGGATCACCGCCCATGCCGGCGAATGGGGCGGGCCGCAGTCGGTCCGCGACGCGTTGAAGGACCTGAATCCGGAACGCATCGGCCACGGCGTGCGTGCCATCGAGGACATGGCGCTGGTCGAGGAACTTGCCGAACGCGGCACGGTCCTTGAGGTTTGCCCCGGATCCAACATGGCGCTTGGCCTGTTTCCTACATGGCGCAAGCATCCGATCGGCACGATGTTCGACCGGGGCGTGAAGGTCACGATCTCGACTGACGATCCGCCTTTCTTCCACACCACCATGATGCGCGAATATGACCGATTGGCAGAGGCCTTTGACTGGGACGAGGGTGTGTTCCGCCAGATTGCCCGAACCTCGCTCGACGCCGCCTTCTGCGACGAGGCGACGCGCGCCCGCATAGCCAAGAGACTGGAGCCCGAGAATGCTTGATCACCTGACTGTCGTCACCCACCCGCTGGTACAGCACAAGCTCAGCATCATGCGCGACAAGGACACCTCGACAGCATCGTTCCGACGGCTCCTGCGCGAGATCAGCCTGCTGCTGGCCTACGAGGTGACGCGCGAGCTGCCGATGACCACGCAACGGATTGAAACCCCGCTAGAGGCGATGGATGCGCCGTCAATCGAGGGCAAGAAGCTTGCGTTGATCTCGATCCTCCGGGCAGGGAACGGACTTCTGGATGGAATCCTTGAGCTGATCCCTGCGGCACGGGTGGGCTTCATCGGGCTTTACCGCGATCCCGAAACGCTGCAGCCGGTGCAGTACTACTGCAAGCTTCCCGACCATCTGGAAGAGCGGGTGTCGATCGTGGTCGATCCCATGCTGGCGACGGGCAATTCCTCGGCAGCGGCGGTGGACCTGCTGAAGAAGGCGGGCGCGAAGGAAATCCGCTTCCTCTGCCTTCTTGCGGCCCCGGAAGGGATCAAACGCATGAAGGAAGCCCATCCCGACGTGCCGATCGTCACAGCAGCTGTGGATAGCCACCTCAACGACCATGGATATATTGTTCCTGGGCTAGGGGATGCGGGTGATCGCATGTTCGGTACGAAATAAAGCGTTTCACTCTTTACACCGAATCACCGATTCGGCATGATTCGCCCTAACCACAGGGGTGAATTCCATGCTGTCCAGACTTGTTCCGGCCGCGGTCCTCGCGGCCCTGTGCGGAGCTTTGTCCGCGGCCCAGGCGCAGGGTGTTCGCGAATTCGCAACCCCTCTCGAGACGCCTCCTGCAAGCTTCAAGGGACAGCAATTCGTCGACGGCCGGGGCTGCGTCTATATCCGCGCCGGAATTGACGGGCAGACGGCCTGGGTGCCGCGCGTCGGCGGCGACCGCAAGGTGCTGTGCGGCTATCCTCCGACCTTCGGCAAGATGGCCGAGGCCCCGGCGCCCGTGGCGCCAGTTGCTGATGTGGCTGTGCCTGCGCCCGCCGTATCCACGCCCGCGCCGGCAGCCAAAGCCGCTCCTGCCCCTGTCACGGTGGCCGAGACCACGGCTGCCGCGCCCGCAGACACCTCCGGTTATGTGGACACGCCACGCGCTACGGGTACACCGGGCCAGATCGCCTGTCCTGCCCGCGCGCCCTATGCCGAGCGTCTGCCGCTCCGCGGCGGCGGTACGATCCTTCTCTGCCTCTCGCGCCCGGGCCTGCTTGACGAAAAAGCTGTGGTGCTAGGAAGCCTCGACACCCCCTCGGCCGGTGGAAATACTGTTCTCGCCTGTCCTTCAACCGCCCCTGTTGCGCAGAGGGTGCCACAAAAGGAAGGCGGCTCGGCCCTGCTTTGCACGACTGGCGACGGCCGCACGGCCGGCCTGGCGTTGCCGCAGGCGAAGGCGGCCGCAGCCCCGGCTCGCGCCCTGGCAATCGACATTCCGCCCCCGACCCCCGATCCGCGTCTGGTCAATCCGATCATTCCGCCGGGCTACAAGCTCGCCTGGAGCGATGGACGTCTGAACCCGTATCGCGGCAAGGGCACCATGGCCGGCCAACAGGCGCAGGACCGGATCTGGACGCGCACCGTTCCTGCCGAGCTTGTCGAGTGGAGGCCAGCTGAGCCTGTGCAGGTCGCGTCGGCTTCGCCGCCAGTCCGGGCCACGCGGTCTTCGGTCCCGACCCTTGTCGTTTCGACGAAATCGCCCGGTGCCAAAGCGGCAACACCCGGCCGCAGCTTTGTCCAGGTCGGCAGCTTTGGCCTGCCCTCGAACGCCGATGCGGCCCGGCTGAAGATTTCGGCGCTCGGCATGCCGGTTGCCGGCAGCCGCGTCACCAGCGGCGGAAAAGCGCTTCAGGTCGTTCTCGCAGGCCCCTTCGATGATCCCTCACAGGCGCGCAATGCGCTTGCCTCCCTGCGTCACGCAGGCTTTCCCGACGCCATTCTCAAGCAATAACCGGTCGAGCAGGGCCAAGGGCGCTCCTTCACTTTGGTGGAGGGGCGCCCGACAATTTCGGGGTCAGCCTTTCTGTTCCTGACAGATGGACTGCAGTTGCACCCAGACGGCATCGGGCAGGATCGGTACCGCAGAGGCGCCTCGCAACGGGTCGGCCTCGATCAGCGGCAGGGTTGTTTCTCCGCTCGGGTCGACCGCATAGGCATATGGGGTCGAGGGCACGCTCGCGTCGCGGAAGGCAGCCAGAAGTGCCTCGTCGTCCACCGGGGCTTGCGGACGGATGAGCAGGGTTTCCGCGTATCCTGCCAACGCCCCGGCCGGCAGCCGACCAGAGGTCAGAAGGCGCACCGTCGCCAGCAGCCCCGCCTGTTGCAGCACCGGTATCAGCGGGTCGGACAGTCCGGCACGAGTCTTTTCCGCGATGGCATAGCCTGCGGCCACCTCGGGCCCATCGAGCGGTTCGACGAGCTTGCTCGACAACAGGACCAGCCCTCCGGGCAAGTGGGTTGCCGGATTGAGCCCGTCGCGCAGGATCAGGATCTGTCCGCCGCCTTGGCCAAGCACACGCTCGGACAGCGTCATCGCGGCCCTGAGCCCGGTTGGATTGGCACAAGGCACTCCGGTCAATCGGGTCAGATCGGCCAGTGCCATCCGCCCGATCTCGGCCCGGGTTGCTGCCGGCACCATCGCCGCCGTCCGCGAGATCAGCGCCGAAGGCAGCCAGAAGACTGCAAGCAGCAGCCCAAGCGCTATGCCCCCGCCCAGCAGGGTGGCTCGCAGCCGCCCCGGACGGGCGCGGGCCTTTTCGATGGCGCCGCGCACAGTCTCGATCGCACCGACCATCAACCCGTCATCGATCTCGAGCGTCTCCGCCGCCTCGGAATCGGCGGCATAGAGCGCAGGCATGGACCCGGAATTGAGCCGCACGAGAGCTGGCAAGGACCAATGGGTCAGGGCCGACCCCGTCTTTGGGTCGCTCAGGACCAACGAGGCGTCACCGAAATTCACCACCACTTCGCGTCTTTGCGCATCCGGGCTGTCCCGCCAGAGGCCGGTGCATTCGAGCTTCTCGTATTTCTTGAGGGCCGTCATGGGCGGCGAATGCGCTTTCGTGCTGGCAATCCACGGCCGAGAGTAGCCGAGGCCCCCGTGTCCTACAACAGATTGTGTCGGTCAACGCCGCCTCCTGACCCGTAGAAGATGTCGGCTCTCGGGGCGCGGCAGGTCGGAATCGGCTGCGATTTCGTCCTTGGGGCGGGGCAGGATCGCCCGGTGGAGGAGAACGAACACCATGCCTCAGGCTGACCGCACCCTGGCCGCAGCCGGCCTGATCCTGATCTATGCCCTGTTGATCGGCTTCACCGACAATTTCGTGCGCGTCATTGCGGCGGATGGCGGGCTGTGGCAGTTCCACCTGACGCGCTCGGTGATGGCGATGGGGTTGCTAGCAATCGCGGCGCCAGTGCTGAAGCTGAATCTTCGGCCAGTGCGACCGGGCGCCGTTGCGGCGCGAAGCGCGGTCCATGGCTTTGCGATGCTGGTCTATTTCGGTAGTCTGGCCTTCTTTCCAGTGGCGGTGGTCGCTGCGGGACTGTTCACCGCCCCGATCTTCGTCTTGCTCATCTCGCGCTTCGCCTATGGCCACCGGATTGGTCCGTGGCGCATCCTGGCAGTGGCGCTTGGCTTTCTGGGGGTAATCCTGGTGCTGGGTCCGGCCGCTGTCGGCGGGGCGTCGGTCGCTGCTCTGATGCCGATCGCAGCAGGGCTGCTATATGCAATCGGCAACATCGCGACCCGCGAATGGTGCGAGGGGGAACGGCCCGAGGTGCTTTTGGCCGGTTTCTTCGTGGCGCTCGGCCTGCTGGGCCTGGTGGGCTTGGCGGTGTTCGCCCTTCTGGACCCGGTCGAGGCCGAAGGGCCGGCTGCCTTTGTCCTGCGCGGCTGGGCGATGCCGACAGGCCGCTTCCTGTTCTGGACTTTCGTGCAGGCCGCCGGGTCGCTGATCGCAGTAGGGTTGATGATCCGCGCCTACCAGATCGCCGAGGCGAGCCGGGTCAGCGTGTTCGAATACGTCATCCTGCCTTGCTCGGCTCTTTGGAGCTGGCTTTTGTGGAGCGAGATCCTTTCGCCCCGGGCGCTGACCGGCATGGCGCTCATCGTCGCGGCCGGGCTGCTGATCGCCCTGCGCGCGGTGCAGCCAGTTGGCGATCAGTCGCCAACCGCCTCGCGCCAGTGACGGCGGCAGAGGCTTTCATAGGTCTCGTTTCCGCCGATCTGCACCTGCGCCCCGTCCCTTTGCGCCCGGCCGTCCGGCCCCTTGCGCACCACCATCGTGGCCTTCTTGCCGCAATGGCAGATCGTCCGCACTTCGCGCATCTCGTCGGACAGGGCGAGCAGCGCGGCAGAGCCGGGGAACAGCTCGCCGCGGAAATCCACACGCAAGCCGTAGCACATGACCGGCACGTTCAGGTCATCGACCACCCGTGCGAGTTGCCAGACCTGGTCCTGCGACAAGAACTGCGCCTCGTCGAGGAAGATGCACGCGACCGGACCCTTGTCGAGGCGACGGGCGATCTTGGCAAACAGGTCCTCGCCGGGGGCAAAGGTGTCGGCCACGTCGCCGATACCAATCCGGCTGGCAATGCGTCCTTCACCGGCCCGGTGGTCGAGTTCCGCGGTGATGAGGTAGGTCTCCATCCCGCGTTCGCGGTAGTTGTAGGAGGCCTGGAGCAGGAGGGTCGATTTCCCTGCATTCATCGTCGAATAGTGGAAATAGAGCTTGGCCATGCCGTCCTCTAGCCGAGGGCGGCATGGCCATCAAGTGTGCCTCAGCGGGTGCCGGTCGAGCCTGCCTTTCGGTTGCCCTGGAACCGGCGCGGCGCACCGGAGCCGCCGGGTTGGGACGGGCGGGCGGGCTTGTGACCGCCGGGTTTCTGCCCTGCCGGCTTTTGCCCGAAGGGCTTCTGTCCGCCTGCGGCCTGGACAGAGGGCTGCCCTGCCGGCTTTGGGCCTCCCGGCTTCTGGCCGTGCTGCGGCCGTCCGCCGCCAGTGGCGCGGGCGATCTTCTGTGCCGATTTCCCCATGACCTTCACCGGCTTCGGCGCTGCCGCACCTTCTGCCCAGGGGGCGCCGCCGATCACCGGAATGGCCGCCTTCATGGTCTTTTCGATGGCGCGGAGTTCCTCCATCTCGGCCGGCGCGCAGAAGGCGACGGCCGTGCCCTGTGCGCCGGCGCGGGCGGTGCGGCCGATGCGGTGGACGTAGTTCTCGGGCACGTTCGGCATGTCATAGTTGTACACATGGCGGACCGTCGGAATGTCGATGCCGCGCGCTGCGACATCCGTGGCCACCAGCACGTCAAGCTGCCCGTCGCGGAATTCCTTGAGCGTGCGCTCACGGTGGTTCTGGCTCTTGTTGCCGTGGATGGAGCCGGCCTTGAAGCCCCAGCTCACCAGCAGTTTCATCAGTTTCTCCGAGCCGTGCTTGGTGCGGCCAAAGACCAGCGCCTGTTCGCCCGGATGCTTCAGAAGGTAGGATTCCAGAAGCTTCGCCTTGTCACCCTGCGGGGTGAAGTGGACACCCTGGACGATCTTCTCGACCGGCTTGCCGGGCGGAGCGACCTCGACCCGGACCGGGTCGCGCAGGTAGGTGTCGGCCACTTCCTCGATCAGCTTCGGCATGGTGGCCGAGAAGAGGAGCGTCTGACGCTTGTGCGGCAGGTGCTTGGCGATCCGGCGCAGCGAATGGATGAAGCCCATGTCGAGCATGTGGTCGGCCTCGTCGAGGACGAGGTAGCCGGTGTTGACCAGTGTCAGCGCGTTCTGTTCGAGCAGGTCGATCAGCCGGCCGGGCGTGGCCACAAGGATGTCGGAGCCGCGGGCGAGGCGCTCGGCCTGGCGGTTGATCGAGGCGCCGCCGACGACGGTGGTCACCTTGACGGCGGTGCCCTTAGTGAAAAGCTCAAGGTTGTGAGCGATCTGCAGGACAAGCTCGCGCGTCGGCGCAAGGATCAGCGCCCGAACCGTGCGCGGCTGCGGCGGGTGGCCGATGTCGAGGATGCGATGGAGAAGCGGCAGGCCGAAGGCCGCCGTCTTGCCGGTGCCGGTCTGGGCAAGACCCATCAGGTCGCGGCCCTTCATCACGTGGGGGATCGCGGCGATCTGGATCGGGGTCGGCTTTGCAAAGCCGGTCGTCTCGAGCGCTTTCAGCAGCTTGGGCGAAAGGCCGAGGTCAGTGAAGGTGGTCATGTCTTTTCTTTCGGACAGGCGGACTTTGTCCGCCGAATGGGGTTCGGGCCGCTTCGAGCGCGGCAGGCGGGAGGGCCGGTCGAAATCCATTCGACCGTGGCGCCCCTGCGTGATGGTGGGAACCTTGCGATGTCTCCGGCCCTGGCCCCTTCGGCATCCGATGGATGCGGCAGAAAACGGCGGCTGCTCACGCGGCAGCGGGCGCTGGATGAAGGGGAGATGAGGCCTCACACCCGATAAGTCAAGCATTCGATGCGAACCCGCAGCGAAAGGGGGCGCGCCCCTGCGACAAGGTGCGTCATCCGCGGCCTGCTTTTTTCCAATGGCTGGACACAAGAAAGCCTTCAAGCTCTGGTTGTAGGACGATGTCCCGCCGCCACACCTTCGGGAGGGAAGGGCGGCATAGCGCCAGGCCGGGCCAGTCGGCCGAAACAGAAGGATACCACCGATGCTGAAATCCCTGCTGTCCGCCGTTTCCCTGATCGCCACCGTCAACGCGGGTCTCGCCTGTACCGCGGTCGATATCGTTGCCGGAGACAAGACCGTCATCGCCGGGCGGACGATGGAATGGGCCTTTGACATGAAATGGGCGCTGGTCAGCCAGCCCAAGGGCACCGAACTGAGCCTGACCGCGCCGCCTTCGACCGGCTTGCCGGCCAAGACCGAGGCGACGAAATACGCGGTGGTCGGCGTCAGCGCCGGGATCATCCCGGGCGGCGCGCTGCTGGAAGGGCAGAACTCCGAAGGGCTGGGGATGAGCGCGAACTTCCTCCCCGGCTTTACCGAGTACCAGACGGTGACGAAGGACGACACCGACTATGTCTCGATCCTGGGCTTCGGCTCCTGGGCACTTGGCAATCATGCGACGGTCGCCGAACTTCGGGCGGCGTTGCCCAGGATCAAGGTCTGGGCCGATCCCTCGCTGCCGAGCGGGCCGACGCCGCCCACGATCCACATGATCTTCACCGATCGCTCGGGCGACGGGATGGTCGTCGAATATGTGGGCGGCGAGCTGCAGATCCACGACAACGTCGCCCATGTGCTGACCAACGCACCGACCTATGACTGGCACCTCCTGAACGCGCGGAACTACCTGAACTTGTCGACGGTCGGCGTGCAGTCGGTCAACATTGGCAGCGTCAACGTGACCGCCCTCGGGCAGGGCGGCGGGATGATGGGCCTGCCGGGCGACTACACGCCGCCGTCGCGCTTCATCCGCGCGGCCTTCCTGCGCCACAACATCACCCCGCCCGCGACCGGCGACGACGCGATCCAGGCGATCGACCATATCCTGAACACCGTCGATATCCCGCTCGGCATCGCGCAGAGCAAGGATGGCGACCAGGTGGTGTCGGACTACACCCAATGGGTGTCGATCAAGGACCTGACGCACAACCGTCTGCTGATCTCGGACTACGCGCACCGGACGAGCTTCCTGACCATCGACCTCGACAAGGTCTTTGCCTCGGGCAAGGCGATGTCGGTCCCGGTCACGGACCTCCCCTATCCGGGGGCGGAGGCCATCGGGGCCTTCGGGAACTGAAACGACCCTTCTGACCCGGATGGGCCGGCTTTGGTCAAGCCCCGCGCACCCATTGGCGCGCGGGGTCAAGCTGCGGCACCGGCGCGCTGGATCGCTCGGGTGGGAGTGGTAGGCTGGGAGGAACGCAAGGACACAGGGGGAGACGATGCGGGCATCTGTCGGGGCGGTGGCCGGTCTGGGGCTGTTGCTCATGGCGGGCTGTTCGCAGCCCCTCGCGCCGGACGCGGGCGGCGCCCTGCCGCCGCCGGGTGCCGCCAGCCTCTCCGCCCCGCCGGCGGGGACGAATACCGCGGCCAACTATGCGCAGGACATCAAGGCCGATCCCTCGATGCAGGAGGCGTGTCAGACGGGGGGTGATGGGGAAGTGCCCGTGAGGAGAGGGGTGAGCGCGCAATGAATGCGCAGCATTATGTTGGCTGAAGAAGCTTGCCTTGAATCCATGTTCAGTTCGAGCTATCTTTCAGAAGCCGGGAGTGCGTCGAAATTGCACGTTGAAGCTACGGCTTCACCCGGCGTCTTCATGAAGTGCTACTTGTCACGCTTTACTGGAAAGCTAATCACTCCGTAGCCTTCTATCGTTCCGTCAGATCTTGATCTGAATGACGTCTCAATGGAATTATAGTATTGTGCGTCGCCGCGTTCAACCTTTCGCCAAACTGCTCCGGCAACCATGTCCGCAAATTGTATGCCGACACTCAGATGTGAGGGTGAAAAGAATAATCCCTCAATGAGATTTGAATACGTTGTTGTCAGTTTCGAATCTTCGGTAACCAACCGCTCATGCAATACTCGCATTTTGTTATCTTCCTTGTGATTGCGCTGGTCGGCAACAATCATTCCGAAATTCTTGCGGCCGGTTTCCCTTGAAATGTCTTGCAAGAAATACTGAAATCGCTCAGTCAATGGCTTGTAGGTCTGATAGTAAAGATCGTTTTGTGTATTAATGTGGGCTCTCTTGTAAGCTTCCGTGCAGTTGCAAATACAAGCCATTAGCTTAACCGAGCGATGATCGGTAATGATCTTGAATATATTCTTCCTGAATTTGTCGCGTTGTTCGGCGCTCCAAGAAATCATTGGATTGTCAGGATCATTGTTGGATGGCACAAAGAATCGCCACTTAATCTCACCGTGATATTTTTCTGCAGCCTTTAGGCCCACGAGGCGGCTCTGAATAGAGTGCCATACCTCCTCTGGTACTATGAGGCCACCAATAACGAAGTAGGTCGGATCAGTCTTCCCGAGCTTCGGAGGGGTCCCACTTTCATCAATAAAGAACAGATGCACTCGCGCAGATCCCCGGGAATGAACGACCTCATGGTGCTATCTGAGGTTGAAAAAAGTCAACTACCCCTGCAGCGTCCTCACCCCATAGCCCTCACCTTCGGCCTTCATCGCCTCGACGGCTGACACGGCGCCGGCGGCGGTGGTGTAGTAGGGGATCTTGTCGTAGAGGGCGACGGCGCGGATGTCGCGGCTGTCGCTGACGGCCTGGCTGCCCTCGGTGGTGTTCATGACGAGCGCGATGTCGCCGTTCTTCAGCCGGTCGACGATGTTTGGGCGGCCCTCGTAGACCTTGTTCACCGGCGTCGCGGCAATGCCCTCGGCGGTCAGCCAGGTGGCGGTGCCGCGGGTGGCCACGATCTCGAAGCCAAGGCCGGTCAGGTCGCGGGCGGCGGCGGCCATCGGGGCCGTCTTGTCGGCGTCCTTGATCGAGATGAAGACCCGGCCCGAGGTCGGGAGCGTCACGCCCGCGCCCATCTGCGATTTGAGGAAGGCGAGCGGGAAGGTGCGGTCCCAGCCCATGACCTCGCCCGTCGAGCGCATTTCCGGGCCGAGCAGCGTGTCGACGCCGGGGAAGCGGGCGAAGGGCATGACCGCCTCTTTCACCGAGAACCACGGGGTCTTCGGATCGGCCAGCGTCAGCGGATCGGCAAGCGGCAGGGGGCTGTCGGGGCCGACACCGGTCGGGTAGGGCGGGCGCATCGGGAAGGCCGAGAGTTTCTCGCCCGCCATCAGCCGCGCGGCGATCGAGGCGATGGCACTGTCGGTGGCCTTGGCGACGAAGGGCACGGTGCGGCTGGCGCGGGGGTTGACCTCGAGCACGTAGATCGTGCCGTCCTTGATCGCGAACTGGACGTTCATCAGGCCGACGACATGGAGGGCGCGGGCCATGACTTCGGTCTGGCGCTTGAGTTCCGCGACGGTCTCGGGGGCGAGCGAATGCGGCGGCAGGCAGCAGGCGCTATCGCCCGAATGCACGCCGGCCTCTTCGATATGCTCCATGATGCCGGCGACATGGACATTCTCGCCGTCGCAGAGCGCGTCCACATCGACCTCGATCGCGCCCGACAGGTAGCTGTCGAGCAGGACCGGGTTCTTGCCCGAGACTTGCACGGCGGTGGTGATGTAGCGCTCGAGCTGGGCGTCGTCGCGGACGATCTCCATCGCGCGGCCACCGAGGACGTAGGACGGGCGGATGACCAGCGGGTAGCCGACGCGGGCGGCGATGGCGAAGGCCTCGTCGCGGCTGGCGGCGATGCCGTTGACCGGCTGCTTGAGGTCGAGCTTGTGCAGAAGCTGCTGGAAGCGCTCGCGGTCCTCGGCCAGGTCAATGGCGTCGGGCGTGGTGCCGAGGATCGGGATGCCCTCGTCATGCAGCGCATTGGCGAGTTTGAGGGGCGTCTGGCCGCCGAACTGGACGATCACGCCGTGAAGGGTGCCGTTCTCCTGCTCCACCCGCAGGATTTCGAGGACATGCTCCAGCGTCAGCGGCTCGAAATACAGGCGGTCCGAGGTGTCGTAGTCGGTCGAGACCGTCTCGGGGTTGCAGTTGATCATGATGGTTTCATAGCCGGCCGCGGTCAGCGCGTAGCAGGCATGGCAGCAGCAATAGTCGAACTCGATGCCCTGACCGATGCGGTTCGGGCCACCGCCGAGGATGACGACCTTTTTCGCCTTCGAGGGGCGCGCCTCGCATTCCACATCGCCCATCACCGGGTGTTCGTAGGTGGAATACATGTAGGGGGTCTGCGCCTCGAACTCGGCGCCGCAGGTGTCGATGCGCTTGAACACCGCCTGGACGCCAAGGTTGCGGCGGGCGCGGCGGACCTGAGCCTCGTCCCGGCCGGTGAGCTTGGCGAGGCGGGCATCGGTAAAGCCCATCATCTTGAGCTTGCGGATGCCCTCGGCGGTCAGCGGCAGGCCCTTGGCGCGCACCTCGGCTTCGGCCTCGACGATCTCGCGGATGCGGGCGAGGAACCACGGGTCGAAGGCGGTGGCGGCCTGGATCTCGTCATCGCTCAGCCCGTGGCGCATGGCCTGGGCGATCAGGCGCAGGCGGTCGGGAGTCTGCGGGGCGAGGGCCCTGATGATCGCGGCCTTGTCCGGGGCGCCGGGGATGGCGATCTCGTCAAAGCCGGTCAGGCCGGTTTCGAGGCTCGCGAGTGCCTTTTGCAGCGATTCATGGATGGTGCGGCCGATGGCCATCGCCTCGCCCACCGATTTCATTGCGGTGGTCAGTTCCGCCTTGGCGCCGGGGAATTTCTCGAAGGCGAAGCGCGGGATCTTGGTCACGACATAGTCGATGGTCGGCTCGAAGGAGGCGGGCGTGACCTTGGTGATGTCGTTGTCGAGTTCGTCGAGCGTGTAGCCGACGGCGAGTTTCGCGGCGATCTTGGCGATCGGGACACCGGTAGCCTTGGAGGCGAGCGCCGAGGAGCGCGAGACGCGCGGGTTCATCTCGATCACCACCATGCGGCCGTCGGCCGGGTTGATCGCCCACTGGACGTTCGAGCCGCCGGTTTCCACCCCGATCTCGCGCAGGACGGCGATCGAGCCGTTGCGCATGATCTGGTATTCCTTGTCGGTCAACGTCAGCGCCGGGGCGACGGTCACGGAGTCGCCGGTGTGCACGCCCATCGGATCGACGTTCTCGATCGAGCAGACGATGATGGCGTTGTCGGCGCGGTCGCGCACAACCTCCATCTCGTATTCCTTCCAGCCGAGCAGCGACTCGTCCACGAGCACCTGCGCGACCGGCGAGGCGTCAAGGCCCGAGCGCACGATGGCCTCGTAGTCATCGCGGTTATAGGCGACGCCGCCGCCGGTGCCGCCGAGGGTGAAGGCGGGTCGGATGATCGCGGGCAGGCCGATCTCCTCTAGCGCGGCCATTGCCTGCCGCACGCCGGCCGAGATGTCGTACTTGCCGTTCGGCAGTTTCGGGGCGGCGATGATCGTGGCGCGGGGGTTTTCCAGCCCGATCCGGTCCATCGCCTCGCGGAAGAGCTTGCGATCTTCTGCCATTTCGATGGCACGGCGATTTGCTCCGATCAACTCCACGTTGAACTTTTCCAACACGCCCATGTCGGCGAGCGCCAGCGAGGTGTTCAGGCCGGTCTGCCCACCCATCGTGGGCAGCAGGGCGTCGGGGCGTTCCTTGTCGATGATCTTGGCGACGACCTCGGGGGTGATCGGTTCGATATAGGTCGCGTCGGCAAGGCCCGGATCGGTCATGATCGTTGCCGGGTTCGAGTTCACCAGGATGACGCGGTAACCTTCCTCGCGCAGCGCCTTGCAGGCCTGGGCGCCGGAGTAGTCGAACTCACAGGCCTGCCCGATGACGATGGGTCCGGCTCCGATGATCATGATCGAACGGATGTCGGTTCTTTTCGGCATCATGGCCCCCATCTGCGCGCAAATTGTCCGGCGTTATAGTCAAGGTCGGACCGGGCGCAAGCCGATTCAGACCTTGTCAGGCACCTGCGGCGTCAAGGTAGCGTTGCGCGATCTCGCGCAAGCGATCAGGTCCGAATTCGGCGCCGTGACCGGGCCAGACCTGATCGACGGGCAGCGTCAGCAAGCGTTCCATTGTCCGGCAATAGGCCGCGCGGTCGGAATGGTGAAGGTCGTCCACGAGGCCGCCATCATAGATCGCGTCCCCGGCGATCAGGATACCGCTCTCGGCGTCCCACAGGCCGATGCTGCCGGGGGAATGGCCGGGAAGTTCGACTACGGTGAAGATCCGGTCGCCAATGTCGATCCTGTCGCCCTCCGCCAAAGTGTGCGCGAGCGAGACGGGCCGGGGGCCAGTGAATCCTGGTGCGCCAGACGGCGGCCCTTCCGTCACCAACGGACCCGATAGGCGCGGCGGGCCGACGATCAGGCCGGCAAGACTGGAGATGCCGTAGCCGTAGCCGGCGAGCGTCACCATCGGGTCGGCGGCGGCAATGCCTGGGGCTTCGACGGCTGAGGCGAGGACGTGAGCGAACTCATGGGCAGATCCGGCATGGTCCGCATGGCCGTGGGTCAGGACGACCGTCAGGTGGTCGCGCGCGTCGAGTGGCAGCGCGTCTGACAGTCGTTCGATCCCGTTTAGCGTGTCGATCAGCAGCCAGCGGTCGCTCCCCCGGATCAGCCAGGCATTGGCCTGCATGAACTCGGAGACGAAGGGTTCGTCGATCCGCCAGACGCCGGGGGCGGTTTCGGTGAAGCGGAACCAGTCGGAGGGGCGCATGGGCGGGGCTCCCAAATGGGCAGGGGCGGCCGGGTGACCAGCCGCCCCTGTCAGACTTTCTACCGGATCAGCCCGTCTCGCCCACGGCCTTTTCGGCGGCGGCGATGATCGCGGCGCGCTTCTTGATCTCCTCGCCGATCGGCGGGCCCTTGAAGCGGCGCTTCTCGACGGCGAACCAGATCACGACGGCCAGCACGAAGAACGCGATCACGATCGACAGAACCTTGTCGTTCGGCGGCTGGATGGCGATCCAGAAGATGATCGCCATGCCGATGATCGACAGGACGCACATCAGCTTGAACAGGCCGCCCGACATCGACCACGGCCCCGGATGCGGCCATTTCGGGTTGCCGTAGGCGATCAGGCCCGCGACGATCGGAATGGTGAACGAGGCGAAGAGGAAGATCAGCGTCGAGTTCACGACAATGGTGTAGATGTTGGTTCCGCCGATCGAGATGAACTGCGCCAGGACCACATAGATGATCGCGAGCACAGTGGCCGTCCAGATCGAGTTGACCGGGGTGCGGAACCGCGGCGAAACGGTTGCCAGCGCCTTTGAGCCGACCGGCATGCCGTCATCGCGCGAGAAGGCGAAGAGCATCCGGCTGGCCGAAGTCACGGTGGCAAGACCGCAGAGCAGCTGGGTGATGAGGATGCCGAAGTAAATCAGCAGCTTCAGTCCGTTCGGCAGGATCGTGTCCATCGTGTTGAAGAACACCATCCAGCCCTGCGCTGCGCCGGCATCCAAGTCGGGGATGGCCAGCATGATTGCGCACACCATGATCCAGCCGATCAGCGAGGACCAGAACACCGCCGTGACGATGCCGCGCGGCACGGAATGGGCGGCTTTCACCGTTTCTTCCGAGGTATGCGCCGAAGCGTCGTAGCCGGTGATCGTGTAGACCGGAAGCAACAGGCACAGCAGGAACAGGTTGAACATGCTGGTCGATTCCGGGAACACGTTGCCCCCCGCGGCGCCCGAGTAGTTGTGGAAGGTCCACAGACGCGAGACATCGAGCGACGGTGCGAAGAACAGGCAGGCCAGCACCAATACCGCGGTTGTGGCGAAGATGATGTAGCCGGAGATGTCGGTCAGGAACGTGGTCGCCTTGATGCCGATATGGTTGAAGATGGCCTGGATGAT
>JAYRKT010000092.1:0-3908 GCA_041905595.1 Rhodobacter sp. | reverse complement strand
CCAGGCGTCGATATCGGCCAGGCGGGTCTGGATTTCCGCGATGCGATGCGCGTCGGTGGCGGTGTGGCTTTCCGCCAGCAGGGCCGCGCGCTCCACGTCGGCGGCAAGCACGGTGTCCAGCACCGAGATATCGGTCGCAGCCGATTCTTGCGCGACGCCACCGATGCGGGCGCGGGATGGCAGGCCGATCTCTCCGCCATCCAGCGACAGTTCGCCCCGGATCAGGCGGAACAGCGTGGTCTTGCCCGCACCGTTCGGGCCGACAAGGCCGACCTTGTGACCTTCGGGAATGGTGGCAGAGGCCCCCTCGAATAAGGGACGGCCCTGGATGGAATACGAGATGTCGTCGATACGCAGCATGGTGGCGGCATGGCCGATGCGGGGCAGCGCGTCAAGCGGCGACGGTTTTCCACGCACTGCCCGGGCGGATCGCCGGGGCGGCGGGCAAGCCGGTCAGTTGGCCGGTTCCGCCGGAGCCTGTGTCCCTGCCGCCCCCTCGACAGGCTGGGGCACGGTGTTGTCGGCCTCGACAGCGGCCTCGGTCGCCGTCTCGGATGTGTCGCGCCCCGACAGCACCATGAACGCCACCAGGATAAGGAATCCGGCGGGGATGAGGGCATAAAGAAGCGAACGAGGCATACCGCGACTGGGTTTGGGTTCCTGGACCATTGCGCACTCCGTGTCAGATGCTCCTGCGACAACAACCCTGGGCATCAGAAGTTTCAGGCGAAAGCGATCCTTGATACCCGGCGCGCGGCCCAGGCGCCCAGCGTCCGGTGTCCTTTCAAGCGGCCGACATGAGAAAGGCCGCGCGGCATTTGCCGGCGCGGCCCTTCTCATGCGGAGAGATCGTCCTATCGGGGCGCGATCATCATGACCATCTGCCGGCCTTCCAGCTTGGGCATGGATTCGATCTTGCCCGCCTCGCCCACGTCGTCCTTGACGCGGTTCAGCAGTTCCAGCCCCAGATCCTGGTGCGCCATCTCGCGGCCCCGGAAGCGCAGCGTCACCTTGACCTTGTCGCCTTCCCCCAGGAACTTCATGACCGAACGCATCTTCACATCATAGTCATGGGTGTCGGTTCCCGGACGGAACTTGATTTCCTTGATCTCGATGATCTTCTGCTTCTTGCGGGCCTCGGCCTCGCGCTTCTGCTGTTCGTACTTGAACTTGCCGAGGTCCATGACCTTGCAG
The DNA here is from genome assembly GCA_041905595.1 of Rhodobacter sp. Lineage (GTDB taxonomy): Bacteria > Pseudomonadota > Alphaproteobacteria > Rhodobacterales > Rhodobacteraceae > Aliitabrizicola. The sequence continues at coordinate 2,714 of JAYRKT010000092.1, read as the reverse complement.
ACCGGCGGGGTCGCGTTCGGCGAGATTTCGACCAGATCCAGCCCGGCGTCCTGCGCCATCTGCAACCCGACCGACGGCGGCACGACGCCGACATTCTCTCCGTCAGGGCCGATCAGGCGAATTTCCGACACGCGGATGCGTTCGTTGACGCGGGGTCCGGTGTCGCGGGTGGGCGGTGCGTTATGCGGTCGACGGGCTATGGCGATGCTCCTTGGATGGCCAAATCGGAATGGACGGAAAATAAGCGTCAAAGCGGCCGGATTCAACCGATTTTGCCGCGCATCTGTGGCCTTGGGCGCCTTTTCCAGAACTTTCGCCTGTGTCATATCGTCAGGGCAATCTTTCAAGGAACCGCCCCCATGCGCCTTCTTCTTGCCCTGATCGTGATTCTGGCCGTCGGTTTCGGGGCATGGTGGGTCTGGCAGGACCGCCAGCCGGATGCCGTCGTCGTCGAGGCGCCTGTCGAGCAGGCGACCGAGGCTGCGGCCGACGCGGCCGCCGATGCCGCGGCGATTGCCGCCGATGTCGCCGCCGAGGCCGCGCAGGCATCCGAGGAGGCCGACGTTTCCCCGGTCAGCGATGCCGCCGCCGAGGCAGAAGCCGCCGCCGAGGCAGCCCTTGCCGCCGCGGATCGCGCCGCCGAGGCAGCAGTATCGCCCGAGGCGCCCGCCCAAGCCGCCGAGGACGCGGCGGAGGCGGCCAGCGATGCGGCCCAAGCGACCGACCAGGCTGCCAGCGCCGCCGCTGCCGCCACCCAGATCCAGACGGTCCTGACGCCGGAGGGCTTCGATGCCGCGCAGGTCGACCGGATCATCGACGGCGCCGCCATCAGCGACACGCAAAAGGCAACGCTGAGGCGCCTGATCGAGACGGCGGGCAGCAATCCCGACCTGCTTCGCCAGGCGCTGGATCAGGTCAAGGCCGTCATGCCGTGACGGCCTTCGGCTCGCTGCGCGAATTCCTGCGATCGCGCCCCTTGGCGCTGAAGCGCGGCCCCATCGCCATCATCCTGATCGAGGATGACGCGGTCGTGGCGGAAACCCTGCAACACCACCTCCACCTCGGCTTCCGCCACATCCTTGCGCTGTCGTCCAGGCCGATCCGGCTGCCCGAGCAGCTTTCGCCGCGCGTCACGAACCTTCGGTGGAACATGCATGATCCGCACGCCCACCAGGGCGCGGTCAATGCCGTCATCCAGGCCGTGCCCTCCGGAACCTGGCTGTATTACTGCTACAATGCCGAGTTCTTGTTCTTCCCCTTCTCGGAAACCCGCACGGTTGGCGAGCTTCTGGCCTTCCACACCGAGGAACGGCGCGATGCGATGCTGTCCTATGTCATCGACCTTTATTCGCCTGACCTCGATCGCGACCCGGACGCCGTCAACCTCTCGGACGCGATGTTCGACAGGTCAGGCTATTTCGCGCTCAGCCGCAATGATGGGCAGGGCAACGCGCTTGAACGTCAGCTGAACCTTCACGGCGGACTGCGCTGGCGCTTCGAGGAGCATTTTCCCGTCGCCCGCCGCAAGATCGACCGCATCGCCCTTTTCCGCGCCGCGCCCGGCCTGAGGATCGACACGGAACATCGCTTCAACATTCAGGAATACAATACCTACTCCTGCCCTTGGCACCACAATCTCACGGCCACGATCGCGTCGTTCCGGGCCGCCAAGGCACTGGCAACCAACCCCGGGTCACGCGAGGCCATCTCCAATTTCCGCTGGAGAAGCTCGGAACCCTTCCAATGGCGCGCCCAGCAGTTCCTGGACATGGGGTTGATGGAACCGGGCCAGTGGTTCTAGCCGGCCGGCGCACCTTGGCCTAGGTCGCAGCGTAGCGCGCCTTCGGGAAGGCAGTCCCTGCGACGCACCGAGCGTCGGGGCCAAAAGGGGACGTGACGAACCGACGTCAGCCGCCGACCTGCAAAGGTGTCCCCTTACCAAGGGCGAGGAAGTCGCCAGAGACATCGACAGTCGGACCCGGCTTTTCCCTCAACCCGGACGAACGCGCCGCCGCCGACGGCAAGTTCGCCGGGAAACACAGGGTCAGTGGGTCCAGGGTGCCCTGCGGTCGGTGGCAAAGTTCTCGCCATAGCCACGGGGCCGGACATTGGCGGCTCGGCCGTGGGGCGGCTGGACGATGTAGTCCAGCCCATGCTCGCGCGCGTAGTCCTCGGCCTGCTTCTGGGTATCGAACCGCAGTCGGACCTGGCTTTGCGTGTCCTTGGTGCTGGTCCAACCCATCAGCGGATCAACCTCGCGCGGATCGGCGGGCGGAAATTCCAGAACCCACGCCTTGGTCCGCGCGCTGCCGGACTGCATGGCATTGCGAGAGGGTTGATAGATGCGAACGCGCATGAGGGCTACCTTTCGGGGCGGAACTGGAGCGACTTATCGCCAATGCAGCAGTCCGGTTCAAGGGGCGGAAAGCCTGCCCAGCGATCAGCGCAGGCCGCGACCAAGGGTGTCGAGGGGCCGAAGGCGCCTTGCCGCGTCCCGGCTCGTCCAGGCTCCCCGCAGTCACAAGCATCCGGCGTCCTTGCTGGAAGACACCGGTCATTCGGCTTCCGTGAACGCCGCGGTCAGTTCAGCCTTTCCGGTGCCCTTGTCGAAGATGCAGATCATCCTGTCCCGACCCTCGGCGATGTCGATCGTCACCAGCGCGGCGCCATAGCTTTCGGAACCGAACGGGTTGACCTCGACCGCCACCTCCGCG